>NZ_JBXWSR010000020.1:0-792155 GCF_059613525.1 Ruegeria sp. SATB045
CAGGCTTCAGCCCGGCACATCGTTGAACGAATGAAGGCCGTCCCAAAAGGGGCGGCCTTTTTCGTTTTTGGCGAGGCTCAAATTGATGCTAAAATATATCACATTGAAATATTTGGATTGAAAAGGAACCTTAGGATGCCTTTAGCAATACGTTCGCTTTGTTTTGCCGCTGCAATTTCTTTTTCAGCCACTTGTGCGTTAACACAACAAATTGCCGATCGTATTTATTCAGGCGGCCCTATTATAACGATGAATGATGCACTCCCTTCCGTCCAAGCGGTCGCGGTCAAGAACGGTCGTATTCTGGCGGTTGGATCTCTGTCTGATCTCTCTGTGCATGAAGGTGAGGGCACACAAACTTTCGATCTGAATGGGCGCGCACTTCTTCCGGGCTTTGTTGACAGTCATGGACATGTTGTGATGGGCGGGCTGCAGGCATTGTCGGCCAACCTGCTTTCGCCGCCTGACGGAGAAGTCACGGATATCGCCAGCCTGCAAGCTACATTGTCGAATTGGGCAGAAGAAAATTCAGAGGTCGTCGAACAGGTGAAAATGATCGTTGGTTTTGGATACGACAACGCTCAACTGCAAGAGCTGCGTCATCCCACTCGAGAAGACCTTGATGTAGTTTCCAGGGACTTGCCCGTCATAATTATCCATCAGTCCGGGCATCTGGGAGTCGCGAACACAAGGGCTTTGGAGTTGGCTGGCATTACAGCCGCTTCAGAAGCTCCTCCGGGTGGCGTGATTCAGCGCGATGAAGAAGGCGAACCTAACGGTGTTCTGGAGGAATATGCTTTTTTCTCGGTTCTTGTGCCGATGCTGGGAAATCTGGGTGAGGAAGGTCTGGTGGCCTTCGCCCGCGCCGGAGCCGACCTTTGGGCCAAGTTTGGATATACGACCGGACAAGAGGGGCGATCTTCTGGTGAGATCGTAGAGGTACTAAGAAAGGTCGGTGCCACGGAAGGACTTCCCATCGACGTTGTCGCGTTTCCTGACGTATTGGAGGCCCGGGATTATATTCGCGATAACACCTCTGCGGACTACGTCGACCGGGTTCGGGTCGGCGGCTGCAAACTTACAATCGACGGGTCACCGCAGGGTTTTACTGCTTTGCGGGATCGTCCCTACTATGATCCAGTCGGCACCTATGATGCCGGCTACGCAGGATATGCTGCAATAACAATGGATCAACTGCAGGACGCTGTGAACTGGTGTTATGAGAATGGGTTCCAGATCCTCGTGCATTCAAACGGAGAAGGCGCGTCGGACATGCTGATTGCCGCACTGGAAGAAGCGCAACTCAAATATGGCGATCCGGGCAACCGCCCGGTTCTGGTGCACGGGCAGTTTCTGCGGGAAGATCAAGTGGCCAGCTTCAAGCGCCTCGGGGTCTTTCCATCACTTTTCCCGATGCACACTTTCTATTGGGGCGACTGGCACCGTGATCATACTGTTGGACCAGTGAACGCCGACAATATCTCGCCCACTGGATGGCTCCGCGAACGGGATATGATTTTTGGCACGCATCACGACGCGCCCGTCGCCTTTCCAGACAGTATGCGTGTTCTTGCGGCAACGGTGACCCGCCGCACCAGATCGGGTGATATTCTTGGGCCGCATCAGCGGGTTGATGTCATGACCGCTTTGAAGGCGATGACGATCTGGCCCGCGTGGCAGCACTTTGAAGAGGACAGCAAGGGCTCAATTGAGGTCGGAAAAGTTGCGGATTTTGTGATCTTGTCCGACGATCCCACGTCTGTGAATCCAGAGACTTTGGCGGGCCTCAAAGTGCTTGTAACCGTCAAGGGGGACGAGATTGTCTACGAGGCTGAGGAAGGCGTCGAAGAAGGCAAACTGCAGTTTTTCCCGTTTTCAACAGACCCTGTCATTGCCCATCTTTTCATGCACGCAGTCTATCAAGGTCTGAAGGTCGAAGAGCCTTGGCTTGTAAAGAACTAAGGTATGGTTGATCGGTTTAACTGCAGAGGCGTCAACTCGAGTCTGGTTGCAGGGCAAGACTTTATGGTGCTCTCATTGCGATGACGGGCGAAGGAAGTCATTTCGACAGCGCCCGTATTGCTTGTAGTGGTCTTGAGTATGCGGCGGCGCGGATGGGATTAATCGCCGAATAATCTCAGGCCCTGATGTTGATTCAACCGCTTATAATGCTGCGTTTTGCAAATAGGTTATTTGGGAACGCATATTCCATTCCACCAACGAGATTCCCGATTGTGCTTTGTCAGTCATGGTGTTTCTTTAGCCGTGCTGTCGCATGGGATGCCTTCCCCGCGCATAGGAGAGCTTAAGAATGGACAACATCGAAATACGCTTGACCCGCCGTCTGAAACGTCGAGGGTACCAAGTTTCCCCTGACAAAGAGACAGGCAGTTACATCGCAGGTCTGGGGTTCGATGTTGCGACAGTTTTCGATGTCGGTGTCGCCGGTGGGACCGCGCACCTGTACGAGGCTTTTCCGACGACAAAATTCGTGTTGATCGAGCCGATCTCTGAGTATGAGGACAAGCTGAGACGAAATTGGAGCGACAAGATCGACTTTGACTTTCATGCCTGCGGAGTCGGCTCCCAGGCCGGGCAAACGACGCTGCGTATTCCAACAGTCGGCCATCGTTCCATGGGCACGAGAGCTACCATGATGACGTTTGACGAGGCTGCGCGTGCCCATACTAAGGCCATCGAAGAACGTCAGGTCCCGGTTCGGACGTTGGACGACATCGCCGTGGACTATCAGGGGCCCTACGGGTTGAAGATTGATACCGAGGGTTTCGAAGTCGAGGTGATCAAGGGCGCTTCAGAAATGCTGAAAAACTGCGCCTTTGTCTTGGCCGAGGTCTCGGTCCGGCGCCGTTATGAAGGTGGCTATAAGTTCAGTGATTTTGTAGCCGTTATGGCTGCGCATGGATTTGAACTACACGATTTTATTCGGCCACCTTCGCCCGAGGCGACCGACTGCGATGCAATCTTCGCACCGTTTGAAGGCCCGAGATTTGATTATCGAGACGCCAAGCTTTCGCGCATCGTTCAGAAAAGCAAGTAAACCAAGAACACTCGACCGGGCAGGGTGTGGATATTCTACCTGACTATCAAAATCCGGTCTGCCCCGGCCAAGGACTGGTGCTGTGCTAGATGACGTCAGCCAGCACCAGACGAATGATGTCTTCGCGTTTCAGGCCGCGTGCGCGCAACTCGTCGTCGTTCATCAACCAATATGCGCGAATTCGGCGCACTGAAGACCGGGCCGTGGCGACCCGGTTCTGTAACATGCGCAGTTTTTGGGGCAGGATGCCGACAAACCCGACCGGGTAGGCGGTATACGGGCGGGGTGTGGTTGTTTTAGCCATGGACGTGTATCGCAGGTTTTGAAATGGGCCTTCGGCATCTAAACGATTGAAGGATGCTCAGGTAGTCCGGATTGTTCATATCCGATGTGCAGCACGCGCAATGAAGCGCCTTGTTAGAGCGCTGACTCTGCTGCCGCGCGCACATTGCGGATGTTTTCGCCATAGACTTCAGGGTTGGAAACCGAGCCACCCTTGAATACTGCCGAGCCAGCGACCAGAACATCCGCGCCTGCGGCTGCTACCAACGGTGCGGTGTTTGGGTCGACGCCTCCATCAATCTCGATATGGACAGGTCGATCGCCGATCATCTGGCGCAGGCGGCGAACTTTGGCTGTCATATCAATGAATTTTTGACCACCAAAACCGGGGTTCACCGTCATGACGCAGACCAGATCGGTCAGGTCCAACAGGTGTTCGACCGCTTCGGCCGGGGTACCGGGGTTCAGGGCAACACCAGCCTTCATGCCAGCAGCGCGGATCGCTTGCAGGGTTCGGTGAGTGTGCGGCCCTGCCTCAACATGCGCGGTCAGGATATCGGCCCCGGCGTCGGCATAGGCTTGAATATAAGGGTCGACCGGAGCGATCATCAGATGGACGTCCATCACCGTCTTCACGTGTGGGCGAAAGGCTTTGACCGCAGGCGGGCCGAAGGTCAGGTTCGGAACGAAATGGCCGTCCATCACGTCCACATGGACCCAATCGGCCCCCTGCGCTTCGATCGCCTGAATCTCGGCGCCGAAATTGGCGAAATCGGCGGAGAGGATCGACGGTGCGATCTTGATGCTGCGGTCAAAGGACATGTGTGGCCTCGTTTCAATGTCTAAGAGTCGGCCCGCATATACCTGCGGTAGGCGCAGAAGTGTAGAGCCATCGATCTTTGGCGCTGCGTTACAAAACTTTCACCCAAGTTACACATAGCCGTTGAAGATTGCCTTTAGCAGACCGCCAACACGAACTGGGGGTGGCCTGTGCTGCACATCAAGAAACTGACCAAGCGCTTCGGTGAAAACGTCGCAGTCGATTCAGCCACGTTGGAAATAGATAAACCCTGCATGATTGGCATCATCGGTCGTTCGGGGGCAGGGAAGTCGACCCTGCTGCGGATGATCAACCGTCTGACCGACGCGAGCGACGGAGAAATCCTTTTCGGTGGCCGTGATGTCACCAAGCTGAAGGGCCGCGACAAGCGTGCCTGGCAGGCCGATTGCGCGATGATCTTCCAACAATTCAATCTGGTGCCGCGCATGGACGTGGTATCAAACGTTTTGCACGGTACGTTGAACCGCCATTCTACGCTGGCGACCATGTTCAACCTGTTTCCTATGGCCGATATCCACCGCGCCATCGACATTCTGGACCGTCTGGGCATTGCAGAACACGCGCCTAAACGCGCCGAGGCGCTTTCAGGTGGGCAGCAACAGCGGGTCGCCATCGCGCGCGCGCTGATGCAGGACCCAAGCATCATTCTGGCGGACGAACCCATTGCCTCGCTGGATCCGATGAATGCGCAGGTCGTCATGCAGGCACTGCGCCGCATCCATGAAGAAGACGGCCGCACAGTAATCGCCAACCTGCACACGCTGGATACGGCTCGTCGCTATTGCGACCGCGTTGTCGGTATGCGTGACGGTCGCATCGTGTTCGACGGCCTGCCCGAGCAACTGACAACCGGCGTCGCCCGCGAGATCTATGGCGCTGATGCCAGCTTCTCGGAAGAGGCGACATCGACCGAGATTGAGACGCTGGATGCGACTCAGAAGGCCCTGATGGAAGCGGAAGCAACCATCTAAGCCAACCACCCCTTTCATCGACCGGCCGATGAAAGGCCGGCATATCAAACCGGAGAGAGACAGATGAAAAAACTGATGGCAGCCCTGGTGGCCACAACTGCAATGGCCGCGCCGGCCCTGGCCGCGGATATCAACGAATTCCGCATCGGCATTCTGGGCGGTGAGAACGCTCAGGACCGTCTGAACAACAACGAATGCCTGCGCGAATACACCGAGGAAACACTGGGTGTTGAAACCAAGCTGTTCGCACCGGCTGACTATGACGGCGTGATCCAAGGCCTGCTGGGCGGCACCATCGACATGGCGTGGCTGGGTGCTTCGGGTTATGCGAAAACCTACCTGTCTGATCCCGAAGCGGTCGAGCCGGTTCTGGTCAAGGTCAACACCGATGGCGGTTACGGCTATTTCTCGATCGGTTTTGCCCGCAAAGACAGCGGCATCACCTCGCTGGAAGACATGAAGGGCAAGACCTTTGGTTTTGGCGATCCGAACTCGACCTCGGGCTACCTGATCCCGTCGATCGAAATCCCTGCGGCAACGGGTTCCACCATGGAATCGGGCGACTATTTCGGTGAGGTGAAATTCACCGGTGGCCACGAGCAGACCATCGTTGCCGTGAACAACGGTGACGTCGATGGTGGCGTGACTTGGGCTGACGGCCTGGGCGATTGGGAAGATGGGTATCAGTCGGGCGCGCTGCGTCGCGCTGTTGATGCCGGTCTGGTCGACATGAACGACATGGTCCAGATTTGGAAATCCAAGCCGATCCCCGAAGGCCCGGTTGTTCTGCGCACCGCGCTGCCTGCAGATGTAAAAGAGAAAATGACCGCTCTGATGGCTGGTCTGGCTGAGAAAGACCGTGAATGCTTCTACGGCGTTGCTGCTGGTGAAGCCCGCGCGTTCGAGCCGATCACCCACGAAGCCTACGAAGTCATTATCGAAGCACGCAAGCTGAAGTCCAATTAAGCCTGCACACCCCTAAGACCGGGGTCCGGTGTTCCAAGCCGGGCCCCGTTTTCCACTCAGGAGCATTCCATGACAGACCTGACCGCAGGGTCCCTGACCGTCGACCAGATCCGGGCCGACTATACCGAGATGACACGACGCAAGCGGGTCTATGGTGGTATTCTTCTGATCGTTTTCGTGGCCTTGATGGCCGCCGGGTTCCGCACTGCGGATGACCGCAACGCGGGCAGTTTCGCGGATGGTTGGCACCGTATCTTTGACTACCCGGCAGAGGTGCTGTCCGAAGCCTGGGAAAAGATCGACGCGCTGCCTGCTAATCTGGTCAAGTTTTTCCCGGCGCTGGTCGAGACGATCAACATCGCCGCTGCGTCCACACTGATCGGCACCATAGCGGGTACATTCCTGGCGCTGATGTCCACACGCGGAATGGCGCTTTGGCCTGCGCTGATCCCCCTGTTTCGGCGTATCGCCGATATCTGCCGCGCAATCCCTGAAATCGTGATCGCTCTGGTCCTGATCTTTATTCTGGGTGGCGGCCCGGTTCCGGCGATGATCGCCATTGCAATCCATACGGCTGGCGCACTGGGCAAGTTGTTTTCTGAGGTGAATGAAAACGCCTCATTGAAACCGGTCGAGGGTTTGGCTTCGGTCGGCGCAAACTGGTCGCAGCGCATGTATCTGGGCGTAATCCCGCAGGTTGGGCCGAACTATGTCAGCTACGCGCTGCTGCGGTTCGAGATCAACATTCGCGCCTCGGCCATTCTGGGTTTCGTCGGTGCAGGTGGTCTTGGCTATGAGCTGCGCAACTCGATGTCCTGGGGGCAGGGCAAGTACGATCAGGCTGCCGCGATTTTCTTGCTGTTGTTCGTCACCATCGTTGTGGTCGACCAAATCTCGGGCCATCTGCGTGATCGCCTGACCCACGGATCCGAGAAAGGAGCGCGGGCATGAGCACCTTCGCCACTGACCTCACCCTTGATGAGTTGAAGGCCGAGGCTGATCGTCTGTTCAGCCGAAAGCGCCTGATCAATTTTGGATTGCCTGCGTTGGTGCTGGTCTATCTGACCTATGTGTTTTTCGCTTTCGACGTGCCCGGATTGGCCGGACGCGCCAACTGGGAAAACGGCAAGACGCTTGTGGCTGACAGCTACAGTTACAAAACCCACATCGAGCGTGACAATCGCACAGGTGAAGTCTCGGCCGCTATCGAAGGTGAGCGCAAGGGTGCATATCCCGAAGGCCAAGCGCCGGATTGGGTCGCTCTGGGCGAGACTACGGTGATTGATCTGAAAGACGGCCATATCGTGCGGTTCGGCCCCGAGACGGTGGAATATGACATCCCCGGTTATGGCACGGTGCGTGCAACGCCGACCCGTTCGGCGGGCGTTCAGGCCGAGCTGCCCGCAGGCGACGTGCCCGACTGGATCAATGTCTCAAAGAACCGGATGGCGATCACCACGGATGCGGGTCGACTGACCGTGACGCGCAACCGATCCGAGGTGTTCCGCTATTTCAACGGGTGGGAGCTGTTCTTCTTCACCCTCGATAGCCCCTACTATGGCAAGTCGTTCCCGCAACTCATGGGGCTGGCCGCAAATGGTGAGGCGGGCGCGATCCTGAATGATTTCTGGACCAACAAGATGTGGCGCCATCAGGACGTGGCCTGGGCCATTTTCGAGACGATCCTGATGGCCTTCCTCGGGACATTGGGGGCGGGCATGGTGGCACTGCCACTGGCTTTCCTTGCGACCCGTAACTTCAACCCGTTGCGTTCGGTACGGTTTCTCACGCGCCGTGTGTTTGATTTTGTGCGTGGTGTGGACGCTCTGATCTGGACCGTCGTTCTGGCGCGGGCTTTTGGACCCGGTCCGCTGACGGGTGCGCTGGCCATTCTGGTGACAGACACGGGGACGTTCGGCAAGATTTTTTCGGAAGCGCTGGAGAATGTGGATCAAAAACAGATCGAGGGCGTCCAATCGACCGGAGCCAATGCGCCGCAACGTTATCGGTTCGGGGTGATCCCGCAGGTGACGCCGGTGCTGCTCAGCCAGTTGCTCTATTTCCTCGAATCCAACACACGCAGCGCCACTGTGATTGGTGCGATTACGGGCGGTGGGATCGGCTTGCTGCTGACGCAGGCCATCATCACCCAGAAAGACTGGGAAGAGGTTGCCTACTACATCGTTCTGATCATCCTGATGGTGATGCTGATGGATTGGTTCTCGGGCTGGTTGCGCCGCCGATTGATCCAGGGCGAAACGAAATCCAAACGGGTAAAAACCAAGACCGCCTGAGTGTTGGTCCAGAGGAACTTTCATGCCAAGACTGCGAGCGGATCAGCCATTCATCCATCCCGATTGTGCGATCACCAACAGCGCGTTTGGGGAATACGTCGAAATAGGTGCCGGGACGCGCTTGGCAAACGCGATCTTCGGGGATTATTCGTATTGCGACCGAACGTGTGACATTGCAAATGCGCGGATCGGCAAGTTTGCGAACATAGCCAGCTATACCCGGATCGGTGCGACGGATCATCCGTATGCCAAGGCTTCCTTGCATCATTTTTTGTACCGCTCAGCAGACTACTGGGATGACGCCGAAGATGACGCGGATTGGTTCCAGCATCGCGCAAGCCGGGTGACGGAAATTGGCCATGACACATGGATTGGCCATGCAGCTATTATCAAGCCCGAAGTTACCGTGGGTCACGGAGCAATCATTGCTTCTGGTGCGGTCGTCACCAAGGACGTTGCGCCTTACAGCATTGTGGGTGGGGTTACGGCCGGTCTGATCCGTCCACGCTACCCGGATGGCGTAGCAGAGCGTATGTTGACTTTGGCGTGGTGGGATTGGGACAACGCGCGTTTACGAGCCGCCTTGCCGGACTTTCGAATGCTCGATGCCGAAGCCTTTTTGGAGAAGTACGAATAGGCCGAGGACCTGTTTGACATGTGCTCTCGCGCCCGCGTGCGCATCGGCTTCGCCGACGCGCTCTGGCGGCCTTGGGCCGGGCGCCGCGCTTTGCGCGGCGCTGCGCCCAACGGGACGAGACCTCCGGAAGGAGGGCGAAGACGGGCGGGAGCGTTCTGGTCCCTACTCATTGTCCATCGTTAGTGTGACTCTTTCGCCGGCAAAATAGGTGCGTCCGAATTCAACGGGAATTCCGTTCGTATCTGCGTTTACGCCCACTGAGTACAGGACCGGAGCGCCTTCGCTGAGTTGCAGATGCAGCGCTTGTGTTGGCGTCGCGGCGCGGGCCGTCAGCCGCGTCGACACACGAACGTAATCCTCGACCCCGCAGTGCTGCAGCGCTTTGGTCACCGACCGGGTCTCTACCAGTGCGGCAAGAACGCCCGGCAGACGCCCAGCTGGAAAGACGCTTTGAAAAAGCCCGATCGGCTGACCGTCGGCCAGGGAAAGACCATCGTAGACATGAACGGCTTCACCTTCGGACAGTTCCAAAGCATCAGCTTCGGCCACATCAGCCGTTCGAGTGGTGAGGGTAAGGATTTTCTTGCCAGGAATCTTGCCACTGGCCGAAATGCTCTTGTGGTAACGTACGCGTTTCCCGATGGGGTAATCCGTCGGGCGCGCCGTCACGAAAACTCCGGCTCCTCGTCTCGAGCGTACCAAGCCCTGGTCGGACAGATCTGACAAAGCCCTGCGAACCGTATGGCGATTGACCCCGTATTTGGCAGCCAGCTGCGCTTCGGTCGGCAGGCGATCACCAGTGTTATAGCGGCCTTCTGCAATGTCGGTTGTCAGGCCAAGAGCGATGCTTTTCCAAACTGGTGATTTGCCCATGTCACTAAATCTTCACAAGTAGGCGGATTGCGGCCCGCCGGGTTAAGATGTATTATTTGTCTAGTTGTATAGTTCAAATAGACAACCCAGCCAAGAGGGTTTGATGGCAGATCTCGATAAACCAACGGATGCAGAACGTCGGCAATGGATGGGCGTGTTGGCCCGCGCGCCCGAGGACGCGCTGATGGCCCTTTGGGACAAAGTCCAACTGCGCCCGACATTTGAATGGCTACGCGCGCCCGAGATTGGTGGGGTGATGGTCCGGGGGCGCACCGGCAGCACGGGGGCGCCGTTCAATCTTGGTGAAATGACCGTAACCCGGTGTTCGCTGGTGTTGCAGGGCGGTGCCGTCGGTCATGGCTATGTTCAGGGCCGGTCGAAGCCCAAAGCCGAAGTCGCTGCCCTTGTTGATGCGCTGATGCAGACAAAAGCAGCCGACGCCATCCGCGCCGAAATCATTTCCCCCCTGTCACGGCAGTTGCAGGACGCGCGAGCCAAGCGGGCGGCCAAGGCGGCGGCGACAAAGGTCGAATTCTTTACTCTGGTCCGAGGAGAAGACTGATGAGCGCGCATCCTCAATTCTCAGGTGGTTTTGCAAATGCCCCGATCGAGGCGGCCCACGCCTTTCGGGCCGCAATGACGGTCATGGCGCGACCTGGCGAAATCCGATCAATTGCGGGCGCGCGCCCACCCGAGCCATTGTCCCAAGCAGCGGGTACTTTGTTGCTGACCTTGTGTGACCCGGATACAAGGGTCTTTCTCGCAGGCGCAGCAGATACTGACGCAGTGCGCCAATGGCTGACCTTTCACACCGGCGCGCCGATTGTCAAAGCGTCCAGCGCGGATTTCGCAGTAGGGACATGGGCGGACCTGCAACGCAATTCCAACTATCGCATAGGCACACCGGAATATCCTGACCGCTCGGCTACTCTGATTATCGAGTGTGAAACGCTTGCGCAGAACGGGGCAACGCTGACAGGGCCGGGTATTCGGAACCGATCACAATTGCCTTTACCGGATGTCGCGGTCTTTCAGGGCAATTCGGATCTCTATCCTCTGGGATGTGATTTCTTTTTCACCTGCAGAGACAAAGTCGCGGCCTTGCCGCGCAGCACGCAAATAACGGCGGGATCATAAGAATGTACGTAGCAGTCAAGGGCGGCGAAAAAGCCATCGACAACGCGCATTCCTGGTTAGCAGAGGAGCGGCGGGGATCAACGGATATCGCCGAACTGTCGATCGCCCAGATCCGAGAACAGTTGAGCCTTGCGGTAAATCGGGTCATGGCCGAGGGCTCTCTGTTCGATCCCGATCTGGCCGCGCTAGCGATCAAACAGGCGCGCGGCGACCTGATCGAGGCGATCTTTCTGATCCGCGCCTATCGCACCACGTTGCCGCGATTTGGCTATTCCAACCCGGTTGATACCGGCGATATGGCCTGCGACCGCAGAATCTCGGCCACGTTCAAGGACGCTCCGGGCGGGCAGGTGCTGGGGCCGACTTTTGACTACACCCACCGGCTGCTGGATTTCAAACTAGCTGCAGATGGCAACGACACGGTTGCACCCATGGCCGGGCCGCGTACTGAGCCTACGCCTCACATTGCCGAGTTCCTAAAGGGTGAAAATATCATTCAGGACGAACCCACTAGCGACGACCTGCCGGGCGACTTGACCCGCGAACCGATGGAGTTTCCCTCCACCCGCCCGCTGCGCTTGCAATCACTGACACGCGGCGATGAGGGGTTCGTGCTAGGCATGGCCTACTCAACCCAGCGCGGATACGCCCGCAACCACGCTTTTGTGGGAGAGTTGCGGATCGGAAAAGTCGCCGTCGAAATGGACATTCCCGAGCTGGGCTTTGCCATTGAGATTGGTGAGGTTGAACTAACCGAATGCGAGACAGTCAACCAGTTCAAGGGCTCGAAAACCGAACCGCCGCAGTTCACCCGTGGCTATGGTCTGGTCTTTGGTCAGTCCGAGCGCAAGTCTATCGCCATGGCTCTGGTCGATCGCGCGCTGCGTTGGAAGGAGCTGGGCGAGGACAATTTGGGCGCGCCTGCACAGGATGAGGAATTTGTCCTAAGCCATGCCGACAACATTCAGGCCACCGGTTTCTTGGAACACATCAAACTGCCTCATTACGTGGATTTCCAGTCCGAACTGGAACTGGTCCGAAAACTACGCCGCGAGGCTGAGGAACGGATCGCGCCAAAGGAGGCTGCGGAATGAAGGTCGTTGTATTCGATATCGGCGGCGTATTGGTTGATTGGCACCCCCATCTTGCCTGGGTTGACGATCTGGGGTCCGAGGACGCCGCCCATGCTTTTATCGAACGCACCGGGTTCAAAGCGAAAAACGCGCGGGGAGACAATGGCGAGCTGTTCTCCGATATGGCCAAAGAGTTGGCGGACCCGGAGGATCAGAACCTGTTTGCCTCCTACGTGGAGCGATATACACTCACTGTTCAGAACGCGGTTAACGGCACTTGGGATATCCTCGATCGCCTCAAGGCAAATGGAACCCCCGTCCACGCCATCACCAATTGGTCGGCTGAAACCTGGCCAGAGGGTCTAAAGGTGCACCCCCGGTTGGGTGAGGTGTTCGGAACGTTGGTGGTGTCCGGTCAGGAAGGCGTAATGAAGCCCGACCCGCGTATTTTCAAACTTCTGTGCGAACGTGCCGCTGTTCAGCCCCAAGACTGCGTGTTTATCGACGATGGTTTGCACAATGTCGAAGGTGCGCGTGCTGTGGGAATGGACGCTATTCATTTTGTCGGCGCCCGAGCACTGGAAGCCGAATTGTCCGAGAGGGGAATACTATGAGCGAGTACAATTTCGCCTATCTCGACGAGCAAACTAAGCGGATGATCCGGCGGGCGATCCTCAAAGGACTGGCGGTACCCGGATATCAGGTGCCTTTTGCCAGCCGTGAAATGCCGATGCCTTATGGTTGGGGCACCGGTGGGGTGCAGGTCTCGGCCGCGACGCTGACGCCGGATGATACGTTCAAGGTGATTGATCAGGGCGCGGATGACACGACCAACGCGGTCTCGATCCGTAAGTTCTTTGAGAACACCGCCGGGGTCGCGACCACCGAAGAAACCGAAAAGGCCACTGTCATCCAGACCCGCCACCGGATCCCCGAGGCGGAATTGACCGAGGATCAAATCCTCGTCTATCAGGTGCCTATCCCGGAGCCTCTGCGCTTTCTGGAACCGCGTGAGACGGAAACGCGCAAGATGCACGCGCTTGAAGAATACGGGCTGATGCATGTGAAACTGTATGAAGATATCAGCCAGCACGGCGCGATTTCGACCTCGTATGCCTATCCGGTAAAAGTGTCCGGACGCTATGTGATGGATCCGTCTCCGATCCCTAAATTCGATAACCCCAAGCTGGAAATGGACGCGATCCAGCTGTTCGGCGCGGGGCGCGAGCAGCGCATCTATGCGGTGCCGCCGCACACCAAGGTCGTCAGCCTCGACTTCGAGGACTATCCGTTCGAGGCGACCAAGGCAGACCATCCCTGCGACCTGTGCGGGGCCGAAGACAGCTATCTGGACGAGGTGATCATGGATGACGCGGGCAACCGGATGTTTGTCTGCTCCGACACCGATTACTGCCGCTCGCGCCGCGCTGCCGGGCACGAAGGGCGTTTGGCCAAGGAGGATGCAGCATGATGCGTGAACACGTACTGGGAATTGATCATCTGGGCCTGACGGTTTCGGACCTTGAGGCGACCAAGGCGTTCTTTGTCGAGGCGCTGGGCTGGGATGTGGTCGGTGGACGGCCCGAATACCCCTCGGCCTTTATCAGCAACGGCTCGGCGGTTCTGACGCTGTGGCAGCAAAAGGGCGAAGATCAGCACGGCTTCGATCGTCACGCCAATGTCGGACTGCACCATGTGGCGTTCAAAATCCCATCGCGCGAGTCTTTGGATGTGGTGTTTGCCGCTGTGAAAGACTGGCCGGGTGTTCAGGTGGAGTTTGCGCCTGAACCTTCAGGTGCCGGGCCAAAAATCCATTTCATGATCCGAGAGCCGGGCGGCAATCGGATCGAATTTGCCTATGATCCGAGGTAGCCCCATGACCCCGCTGTTAAGCGTTCAGGACATCCGCAAAACCTATGGCACCCGGATTGGCTGTACCGGCGTTAGCTTTGATCTCTATCCCGGTGAGGTGATGGGGATTGTAGGCGAAAGCGGCTCGGGCAAGTCGACGTTGCTGAATTGTCTGGCTGGTCATCTGGAACCGGACGAGGGGCGGGTTGTTTTCGATACACGAACCGACGGGCCAGTGGATACGGTGACTATGTCCGAACCCGAGCGCCGGATGCTGGGTCGCACCGACTGGGCCTTTGTCCACCAGCACGCCCGCGACGGGCTGCGCATGTCGGTCAGCGCGGGCGGCAATATTGGCGAGCGTCTGATGGCTGTGGGCGACCGTCACTATGGTGACATCCTCGACAAGGCCATCGACTGGCTGGGCCGGGTCGAGATCGAAGCGAACCGAGTTGATGACCGCCCCACCGCCTTCTCTGGTGGGATGCAGCAACGCCTGCAGATCGCCCGCAATCTGGTGACCGGGCCTCGGCTGGTGTTCATGGATGAGCCGACGGGCGGGCTGGATGTCTCGGTTCAGGCGCGTCTGCTGGATTTGCTGCGCGGGCTGGTGCGCGAGATGGGGCTGAGCGCCATCATCGTCACGCATGATCTGGCCGTGGTGCGCCTGTTGGCGGACCGGTTGATGGTGATGAAAGACGGTCATGTGGTCGAATCCGGCCTGACCGATCAGGTGCTGGACGATCCGCAACATGCGTACACGCAGTTGCTGGTCTCAAGCGTGTTGCAGGTGTGATAGATGATTGAACTGAACAACGTCAGCAAAAGCTTTACCCTGCACAATCAGGGCAGTGCGGTGATCCCTGTGATGGAGGGCGCGACGCTCAGCGTGGCCCCCGGTGAATGCGTGGCTTTGACCGGCGCGTCCGGGGCGGGCAAATCCACCCTGATGCGGGTGATCTACGGCAACTATCTGGCCGCCTCGGGGCAAGTCATTGTGGGCGGCGTGGATGTGGCGCAGGCTGAACCGCGCGAGATTCTGGCCCTGCGGCGGGACACTCTGGGCTATGTCAGCCAGTTCCTGCGGGTGGTACCGCGCGTGCCGACGCTTGAGGTGGTGGCCGAGCCTCTGCTGGCCGTCGGATGTGGCCGTCAGGAGGCGCTGGACAAGGCGGCGGGGTTGCTGGCCCGGCTGAATATTCCCCAACGCCTCTGGACGCTCAGCCCCACGACCTTTTCGGGCGGTGAGCAGCAGCGCGTGAACATCGCGCGGGGCTTTGCGCACGACTATCCGGCGATGCTGCTGGATGAGCCCACCGCCTCTCTGGACGTGCAGAACCGTGAAACCGTGCTGAGCCTGATCGAAGAGGCCAAAGCGCGCGGTGCGGCCATCATCGGCATTTTCCACGATGTCGACGCGCGAGAGCGTGTATGCGATCGTGAGATCAACGTCTCGGATTTCACGCCGGGGATGGCCGCATGACCCTTGCGCCGATCATCGCGGTTGTCGGACCCTCGGGCGTTGGCAAGGACAGCGTGATCGAGGCGCTGGAGGCGCGCTCCGCACGTATTCACCGGATGCGCCGGGTGATCACCCGCCCCGAGGGCGAAGAGGGTGAGGATTTCGACCGGGTCTCCGAAGGCACATTTCAGCAGATGGTGGATGAGGATGCCTTTGCCCTGCACTGGCCCGCCCATGGGTTGCTGTATGGGGTGCCCCAAAGCATCCAGCAGCTGCGGGGCCAGGCGGATGCAGTTTTGGTGAACCTGTCCCGATCCGTGCTTTTGCGCGCGCAAGAGGTATTTGGCGATCTGGTTGTGATCTCGCTGACCGCCGACCCGCAGGTGCTGGCGCAGCGCTTGTCGGCGCGTGGGCGCGAAAGTGCGACGGATCAGGCACGGCGGCTTGAACGCGCGCAGACTACGCTGCCCGATGGATTGCGCCGGGTGGTGCAGATCGACAATTCCGGTCCGCTGGACCAGACGGTCAACACCATCCTGACCAAGCTTCAGCCGGAAAGTGCATAGCGATGGATCAGGTGAAACCGCCCGTCCTCGGCCTCGCCCATCAGCGCCAGATCCGTGATGTGGAACGGTGCGGGCAGCAGGGGTGCAAGCCGCGTGTCCAGCGCATCCTGAACGGTGGCCAGCGTGGGTTTGTCCAACTTGCCGCTGAGGGTGATGTGAAAGCGGAACGAGTCCATCACGTAAGGGTATCCCCATTGCACAAGATTGGCCTCATGCGCGGGCGACAGCCCGGTGCCACGACGACGCTGCAATTCGGCCTCGGATGCGGGTGCGCGGAAGTCATCCAAATCACGCACGCAGGCGGCGGCCAGTGCGTTCAGCGCCGTCTCGTCACCTTTGGGACGCAGGGCCAGGAACCGGCCCAGACGTGCGATCTCAAGCCCCTCCAACGTGACCGGAGCCTGTGCAGCAGCCATCTGGGCGCAAGCCTCACGCAGCGCCTCAACCGTCTGCCCGTCGCGCAGGCGGAACGGAGGTTTCATCGTCGCGTGCAGCCCGTATTTGCGCGGGACCTGCGTGACGGCGGCCACATCCACGCCGGGGATATCGGGATGTTCGACCGCCGCGCCTGTCTCAACGTCCCAGCCCAGCCAGCTTGTGCCAAACCGGGTCCACTCGGCCCCGGCGGGTGGCGCAAAATAGATCGCGTATCGCGTGAATGTCACATTGGCCTCCTATGCGTGGCCTACCCAATAGCTCAGACCGTGTGAAGTTCAGATGACAGAAGAAATGATCCTTGCCAATGCCACGCTGGTTCTGCCCGATGAAACGGTCACAGGTAGCATCCGCATCACCGGCGAAACCATCGCCGAGATCGCCACGGGCGGCACCGTGCCGCCCGGCGCAGTGGATTGCGGCGGCGACTATGTCTGCCCCGGTCTGGTCGAGCTGCACACTGACAATCTGGAACGCCACATTCAGCCGCGCCCCAAAGTCGACTGGCCCCACGCGGCGGCGATTCTGGCCCACGATGCGGAACTGGCCAGCACCGGCATTACCACCGTATTCGATGCGATGCGCATCGGTTCGATCCCGTCGAGCAACCGCTACAAGAAATACGCCCGCGAGCTGTCGCGCGAGCTTTGGGATCTGCGCGAACAGGATGCGCTGAAGATCAGCCATTTTCTGCACCTGCGGGCCGAGGTCTGCTCGGAAACCCTCGTGGCCGAGCTGGACGAGTTCGGCCCCGAGGATCGCGTCGGTTTGGTGTCGCTGATGGATCACACGCCCGGCCAGCGGCAATTCCGCGACATGACCCAGCTTGAGGCCTATATGAAGGGCAAGCATGGCATGAACGATGATGACTTCCTGCAGCACGTGGCACAACTGAAGGCGTTGCGCGATCGGTTTGGCGATCAGCACGAGGTTGAGACGGTCAAGGCCGCCAAACGGTTCGGGGCGATGCTGGCCAGCCACGATGACACGACGCAGGATCAGGTGGCCGTTTCGGCGGGGCATGGCATCACGCTGGCCGAATTCCCCACCACGGTCGAGGCCGCCCGGGCCTGCCACGATCACGGAATCAAGGTTATGATGGGGGCACCCAATGTGATCCGTGGCGGGTCTCATTCCGGAAATGTCGCGGCGCAGGAACTGGCTGATCTGGGCCATCTGGATATTCTGTCGTCAGACTACGTGCCCGCCGCGCTGCTGCTGTCGGCAACCCGCCTGGGAGATATGTGGGGCAATATGGCGCGTGGCCTGCGCACCGTTACCCAGACGCCGGCTCAGGTGGTCGGTCTGGGCGACCGGGGCGAGCTGCGTTCGGGCACCCGCGCCGATGTTATCCGCTTTCGTATCCGCGAAGGGGCACCAGCGCTGAACGGGGTATGGTCGCGCGGGCGGCGTGTCGCCTGATAGGGCGCGTTAAATCACTACCAATTAGGTTCGGTAGAAAAGATATCGGTCCGGTGCAATGGTTTCCGGCCCTGCAAACTGATCAAAACCAACCAGTGGCTGACCCGATATCAATAGCCCTCCGGGCAGCATGACCTGCGCGATCAGCGGGCTGAGGCGGGCTGCCTCGGCCACATCGTCTTCCTTGATGCCACGCCCGAAATCATAATGTGCCAACGCAATCTTGGGGCCGCCTTGCGCCAGCTTTTCCAACATCGGCTCGGCCTCGCCTTGCAGGAAATCCTCGGCCGGCGGAGTGCTGGAGGGATGGCATTGTAGCACCCGGTCCATCACCCAGATGCGCCGGTCGGACAGGATCTCGCGCAGGTGGTCATAGGTGCGGCCATTGCCCAGGCCCATGTCCAGAACGTCGCCGGGGTGATCCGCGATCTGTTCTACGGCCCAGTTCAGCCCATCGCGTTGGGCGGTCAGGCGGCGCAGCATTGAATCCAGTCGGCTCATTCGGGTCTCCGTATTTCGTTGGTCGCGACCCAGGGGACGCCGGGTCCATCCAGAAGAAGGTGCAAAAGGTCGTGGGTAAAGGCCCAGATCGCGTCATCATGCGCGAGGTGGTGGGTCAGAATGCCGAAGGGTTCGGAATTATCGCTGCGGCCTTCTCGTCGATCTCGCAATAACGCGGTTGTCGTGTCAATCAGACGCTCGGGCGACACTAGCCCCCGCGAGCCGCGCCAATCTATCGGATCAAGATGCGTGTTGACCAGGTGCAACCCGGGCGCGGCGGTGGGCGTGGCCCGAGGCGTGGCCGTGGACAAAATGCGATAGCCCAGTGCAGGCAGTTCCGCGACGACCTCGGGCGCGATACGGTTCCAGGGCGGCACGAACATAGGCGCGAAACGGTCGCCGTACAGCTCTTGCAGCCGGTCCAACCCCTGCCGTGCGTCGCCAATGATCGTTGGCATCGACCGGTGCATCCGAAACTCGGATTTCTTTTCCTGCTTGGGCGCGTGGTTCAGATGCGCCCATCCATGGACGACGGGGATCAGGGTGCTGCTGTCGACCCGGGCGACAAGGCTTGTGTCGCAGGTCTTTGGAATGACAGCCAGGTGAACTGGTACCCCAAGTGTATCCGACAGGGCGATCAGTCGGTCAAGCTGCGGCGTTGCGGAGATAGCATCATCGTCACGCCACCATAGGGGCAAAGACAGTCTGTGCTGTTCCCACACGGCCAATTCGTCCTGTAGTGGGCGCCAGTTGGGTATCATATACGGCCCTCCAACAGCGTCTTCGCGATCTCGACGGTTTTGGCAGCCCCGTCAAACCCACGGTCGGGAACGGTTCGTTCAGGGCCCGATGTCGCACTTTCTATCGCCCGAGCCAGCAGTTCTGCATCTAGCATCTGGCTTGGAATGACTTCGATGGCTGGAAGGGCGGCCAGTGTTCGCGCGCGCAGTGTCTGCTCAACTTCGCTGCCGTCGTCGAAAGGGACGAACACGGATGGGGTTCCGGTCTGCAGAATATCCAGGGCGGTGTTGTATCCACACATGCTGACCGATGCGGCTGCGATTGGCAGCATTTGCCGAAAATCGGGCCTCACCGGTTCTAACGCAACCGACGCATCCTTGACCAAAGGCGTCAGCTGCTTGATGCGCGCTTGGGCATCCTGGCCTCCGACCAGCAGGCGCCAGCGCCTGTTGGGCATCTTTCGGGCAGCCTCGATGGCTGTCTGAAAGATCGGCTGTCCAACCGACCCTCCGCCTGCGCTGACAAGGATTTCACCTTCACCGGTGCGCTGTGCGTGTGCGGTCGGCGCGTCAGGCGCAACGAACCCGGTATAGTGCAACCGCTTCTGAAGTTGCTCGGAAACCGGCCAGCTGACCTCAAGCGGGATGACTGTTTGATCCGAATGCACAAGGACACCGTCGTAGTGTTCGGATATGATCTGATCTGTCCGTTCAGCCTTGGAGGGCTTCGAGGGCGGCGCAAGAATGTCTCGGACCGATCCCAAGATGACAGGAGGTCGGGGCAACGCACGGGCCGCGTCCAAGGCGGCGGTGAACTCGGCCGACAACGACCTGCGCCCGAACGGGTACAACTCGGTGATCAGTACGTCCGGTGAGAAGCTTCTGACAGCTTCGGTCAGGGCAACACTACGAGCGGACATGTAATCCGCATCTGCCACCTCACCTGATTGCGTCAGCAGGCGCGTAAAGTTGGTACCGTCTGACCGCAGTGGGGGCAGCCCCAGCAAAGACATACCAGAACTGTCCAGTTGGGGCGCAGGCATGCCACCAGATACTGTCAGAACTTCGTGCCCCGCTTGCACAAAAGCGCGTCCAAGGGTCAAGGCGCGACTCAAATGTCCGGTGCCCAGCAGGTGGGTGACCACGATCATCACTTTCATGCGACGGGCTCCGAGCGGATCAGGCGCACGGGCTCAGGCCACGCGCGCAGAGGTTGTGTTTCAACGATATACAGTCTGTTGCGCTTGATTTTAAAGGGGGGCGGCCCGTCGAAATTCCAATCCCATGCACTGGCCAGAATGACACGCATGATGCCTATGTGACAGACGGCCACCGTACCGGCCTGTAAGCCGTCAAGCCAGGGGCGCACGCGGTGCCAAAGCTCTGCGGGGCTTTCTCCGCCGGGTGGGCGAAACTGCCAGCTCCAATCCTCGATGTGGCGATAACCGCTGTTGGGGTCCGCGATCAGGTCGACCCCGCGCAACCCTTCCCATTCGCCCCAGTTCATCTCAGTCAAAGCGTCGTGGGTGTCTGGGGTGCGCCCAGAGACCAGACGCGCTGTTTCAACTGCGCGTTGCAGCGGGCTGGACCAGAGCTCGGCCTGATCCCAGGGTTCGGGCAACGCATAACCCGCAAGATCCTGACGGGCATCATCGTCCAACGGAATATCACTGCGTCCCTGAATCCGGCCTGCGCGGTTCCAGGGTGTATGACCGTGGCGGAGCAGCGCAAGTCTCGTCATCCCCGACCCTCGATCAAGGGGCGGACAGCTTTCCAAAAAGTCTCGGTTGCGTTCGGTAAAAGGTGACGGGCAGCGACGTAGGCGCGCGCCTCGGTTCCGGTTTTCAGGCGCTGCGTGTGGTCACGCAGCAGGCTTTGTAAATGTGCCGCTAGCCCTGCTGGCCCTGTCTCGGTCGTGGGGTAGGTCGAGGGTAGCAATACATCCCGCACGCCGGGTCTATCCTGCGCAACAACTGGAATACCACTGGCCTGCGCCTCAAGGTAGATCATACCATACGCCTCATTCACGCCCGGCCAGAGCAGGACCGACGCGGTGTCATAGCACATCTGAACTGCAGCACGGTCAAGTTGCCCCAGAAAGCGCACTTTGGACCCGAACCGGGCCATCATGGCCTCAACTTCGGGTCTGACGGGCCCATCGCCGACAATGTTCAAAGCCCATTGGCCTTTCAGATGCGCCAATGTTTGGGCCAGTATGTCGTAAGAAGCCAGCTTGTCGCCGTGGCGCATCATCGCGACCGTCAACATCGGCCCATCACATGAAGACGCCTCTGGCAAGTCTTCTGCGGGCAGGAACGGCGGCAGCTCGATCAGTTTCTGCGAGCCGAACCTTTCGCGCTCTAGGGTAATCAGGTCGTTCGCGGTGTGATAAAAGATCACGTCGGCCGCGTCACAAGCATTGTGTGCGGCTTTGGCGAAACCCGCCCAAGGGCCGGTCAAGCGGCTGGTCGCGCGCGTGCTTTCCAACTGAACATAGGGAATTCCTCGGGCGGAACTGACACGTGGACCCAGCAAATCGGGGGCCTTGTAATAGTTGTGGTAGGTCACCCAAAGCGCGGTGTTTGTGGGCAATTCTGTTACAAGACGCTCTGCTTCGCGTTCCGCGGCTTCGTGCAGCTGCGTCTGAACCCGCGTGTCCCCGGTTTTGTCGTAAAGGCGAAGGGACGAGGCCAGCTCGACCGTATCACCCTGCGCGGCGATTGCGGTCATCAAGTTCCGGGCCATTTCCCTATCGCCGGACGGCACCGGGCTGTCCGGGGATTTCATCGGAGCGTAGAACGCAACCCGCGCCATCAGCCCCTGTCCGCCCCCAGAGCGGTCAGACGTTTGGACAAAAGTGCGATTCCGGGGTCCATACGGAAGTCAGCGATCAACCTGTCATAGGCCGCTTTCGCCATGTTTTCAGTTGATCCAGGGTCGGCTGCCATGCTGGAAATGGCCGCCGCCAGCGCGGTGGGGTCATCACTGGACAGCACACCGTGGGTTCCTGTTTCGATGAATTCGGGAATGGCCGAGACCGGGGTCGACAGGATCGGCAGCCGCTGAGACGCAGCCTCCATCAGCACATTGGGCAACCCGTCGCGATCTCCGTCCGTGGCAATGCGGCTGGGCAGCACAAACAGGTCCGCCTCGCGCATGGCGACAATCACCTCGGGTTGGTCGCACGCGCCTTTCCAAGACAGGCGGTCCGCGACCCCTAAATCTTGTGCGAGGGTGCGTAGCGCGTCCCCCAAAGCGCCGCCGCCGATATGGGTCCAGTTCCAGTCCAGGGTTGTGGGCAACAAGGCACAAGCGTGGAGCAGGCGGTCAAAGCCCTTTTTCTCGACCAGACGCCCTACGGAGAGCATGTGGAAGGGTGCGTTGGGTGCGCGTGGGGTACGTTTCGGAGGAGACGGAAAACGGCTCAGGTCCAACCCGTGATAGATCAGATCAACGCGCGTGGGGTCATCGGCAAGGCTGCGCAGATGGTCTGCGCCAACGGCGGTGCATGTGGCGCCAAAAGCTGCACCATGCGTTTCAGCGTGCAGTTTCTCGGCCTTTTCCCATTCGGGCGAGGTCCAGATGTCTTTGGCATGGGCGGAAAAGCTCCACGGTAGTCCCCGCATGATGGCGGCATAACGTGCGACCGAAGACGGGGTGTGCATAAAATGCGCATACAGGACACGCGTTTCCTGCGGCAGTTCGGCGGCCAGAACGCACGCCTGCCCAAAGCGTCGGATGCGGTTATGTGTGGGGTCGCGGCGCAGATCAGCGCGCCAGATTCGGTATGCTTCGCCATAGCCGGGCATGGCGCGTGCAACAGCGCGGGCGGCCCAAACGCGCTGGGGTTCCTGATATAGGTATTCGGGCAGGTAATGGACCTGCCCTGTGAACCTTTCATGCAGGGGATGACGTTTGACGTCAGTAGGATGGCGAAGCGACCAGATGTCAAACCGATGGCCTGCATCCTGCAATGCCACCAATTCTTGCGCGATAAACGTTTCCGACAGGCGCGGCCATCCTTTGACCAGCACCGCTAGTTTCGGTTGTGTAAGGCTCATCCGGTGGCCCGTTCCTGCTCTCCGGTCAGCAAGGCGTGTACTCGACTTGTGACATAGTCCAGACCGTCCAGCAGCCCATCGCAGATGACCTCGGATGGAAGGGACTGATTGGGCAATGCTCGGATGGCATTGATCATCGCATCGGTCGTCAACCCATCGCGGCTTTCGTCGAGCATTCGAACAAGGCCCAGTTCTTCGGCGCGCGAGGCCCGGATCCATTGTTCCAGCCGGGGCGTGGTGCGGGGCACGATCACGGCACGCTTGTCAAATGACAGCACCTCGCAAAACGTGTTGTAGCCGCCCATACAGACCACACCCGCCGCACCGGCAAACAGGGTTTCGATCTGGGATTCAAATCCGACGGCCGTTACGCGACCGTTCAGGGCTGCGACGCGCGTTTCAAACTCTTCGCGCAGTTCTCCTGACAGGAAGGGGCCGTAAACCAGAACAGCCCGAGGCGAAAGCGTCGGGTCGTGCTCGTAGGCGGACAACACAAGGTTTACCATCGCCTTGCCATCGCCACCGCCGCCGGGCGTGATCAGGATGTAAGGCTGCTCGGGCGGTTCTGCGACCGGTCCCAGATCGCGGCGCAAATATCCGGTCCAGTGCATACGCGCTTGGGTGGCAGGGCTAAGAGGCAACCCCTGTGTTGGATCATAGATCGACCGCAACCCATAGACCCAAATCTCATCATAATAGGTCTCGGTGGCGTCCAGGGCTTCTTTTCGGTCCCATTCAGCGGCCAGCACTTCGGGCTCGTCTAACACGTCACGCAAGCCCAGGACGATCTGGGTTCGTTTGGTTTTCAAAAGGCAGTCCAGCGTTGGCAAAAGTTCCCCGCGAAATCCGGTGGGTTCTTTGTCAACGATCAGAACATCAGGATCGAATTGCTGAACGGCAGTTTGGATAAGGCTCGAGCGCAACTCCGTCACGTCTTCAATCCCCATCCCCATCGTCTGCGAGGCATAAGACCCGTCGGCGCGCTTGGTAACCCCCGGCAGGCGTACGTGGTCGACGCGACGGGGAAAGGTGAAGCGGCCTGCAACTGGAGACCCGGTCAAGATCAACGCCGAAGCCGAAGGATCAGCCTGAGTTATTGCAGCTGCCAAAGCACGGGATCTGCGCAAATGCCCCAATCCGAACGTATCATGGCTGTAGAACAGGATGCGAGGCGCACGGCCGGTTTTGTCGTTTTGTTTTCCTAGGCTCATTCTTTCGCCCGTCTTAGTGTCTGAGTGCAACTCCGCGCGCTTGCACGTCTATCGTATTTGTTTTTCGGCTGCTTGTAAAAAACTCTGCTTTGACCTGCCGAAACCGACAAACATGGCGAATTGGCTACATGTTGTAGATCCTTTCTGTGGTTCGCCGTGTTTTCCACCAATGGATACGACCATCTAAGCCTTGCAACGCACCCCGCTCCTCATATTCAGTTTTTGTCAGATTGGAAACACTCGACACGTGCCTATTGTACCGCGCACCCAGTAAAAAACCGTTCCCGAAAACAAGCGGTTGATGATTTGAACACGCAAATGTGCTTTTGTATTGTGCGTTGCAAATGTCGAACTGGATAGAATCCCCTATGAAACCAAGATTTGGTGCCATCCTTGCCCTGTTGATCTGGGCGACCACTTTGGTGTTTGCAGTCGGGGCCACAGCGCAGACCTCGCTTATACCCGGTTATACAACGAACTCTGATACTGCGGCATCTACGACCGAAGAAGGCGACCTGGCTACTGCTATCCGGTCGGCCACCGAGGCCGGAGCCAGTGTCATCGTTATCGACAGTGCGGGCAAAGTCGTGTCTTCGGGTCAACAAACAGTATCGGCTGACGGTGCGGGCCCTTCAGACCCGATGTCTGATGGCTCTCAACTTATGAAAGCGCAGGAAAGGTTCTCTAAGTTCCGCGAGTCGATGCAATCCCGGCTCGAGGCGCTTCCTTATTCGATCTTCGAGGTCAAATACGTCCTGCGTCAGACCAGCCCCGATGGTCGGATACAGACCTATGTCGAGGTGCTGTTCTGGAACATCCTGTTCCTGCTGCTCGGGCGTTGGCTCTCAACCGAGATTTACGGCAAGCGCATTGCCAAAGGGATTGTCGTCGCGCGGTCCAAGGAAAACCCGCAAGGTTATCGCGAAAAAATGCCGTTTCTGGTGTTCCGCTTCCTTATGGGGATCGGGGGCACGATCTTTGCCATGCTGATGGCCCTGATCGTCGGGTTCCTGTTCTTTGGCGAGGCTGAGGACATCTCGATCCAGTTTACGGTAACCGCGATTTTCGCGGCCTTCTTCCTGTCGCGCACGGTCTCTGATCTTTGGCGCATGGTATTGTCACCTTATCTCAGCCAGTACCGGCTGCCGCCCTTTTCCGACCGGGACGCCAAGCGGCTTTATATCTGGGCATCGGCGATCGCGACTTACGACATTTCGGTCGTGATGTTTTCGACATGGGTTGCGGATTTCGGGTTGAACTACAACGTCTATGCCATGGTCTATGGCGGTCTGACTATGCTGGGCGCGTTGGGCAATGTTCTGATGATCCTGTTCAACGGCCGCGCAATTTCCAATGCCATCCGGGGCGGGCGAGCCAAAGAACAAGTGTCGTGGATACTGCGCTTTATCTCTTTGGCGTGGGCGCCAGTTTTGATCCTGTATATCGTTTTCAGCTGGTTCAAACTGGCCGTCGATCTGGTGCTGGAGAATGAAAACTCGATCCCTATCGTTGCCAGCAGCTATGCCATCTTCATGTCGGTCGTGATTGCTTATGGCGCAATGAACTATCTGCTCGAACGGTATTTTGACCGAAACCGTCAGATAGAAGAAATGAACGCCGAGGGTGAGATCGGCCCAGTGGAAGAGGTTATAGAGACCCCTCTGGCCGAAAAACGTGCGCATTCGATCGTGACCTATGAAGATCTGGCCCGTCGTGTCGCGGGTATCCTGGCCTTTGTGGTGGGCCTTTATGCGCTGGTTGTCATCTGGAACCCGGATGCCAGCTGGAGCGAGGAACTGCCCATCGAACGGTTCCTGGATGTGATGGTCATCATGTTCATCGGCTATATCCTGTTCCATTTCTTCCGCATCTGGATCGATACGAAGATCGCAGAAGAGATTGACGATGGCGGTGCCGAGGCCGAGTTGGGTGATGAAGGAGGTGAAGGTGGGCAGAGCCGCCTTGCCACTTTGCTACCCCTGTTCCGGGGGGCCATATTGGCTGTGGTCGTTGTCACCATTGTCCTGATCGCACTGATGGAGCTGGGCATCAATGTCAGCCCGCTATTTGCTGGCGCGGGTGTCGTTGGTCTGGCCGTGGGATTTGGCTCTCAGACCCTTGTGAGGGATATCTTCTCGGGGGCATTCTTCCTAATGGATGACGCGTTTCGCAAAGGGGAATATATCGACATCGGCGATGTGAAAGGCACGGTCGAAAAGATTTCGGTCCGGTCGTTCCAGTTGCGCCACCACTTGGGTGCGCTGAACACCATCCCCTTTGGCGAGATCAAAGTGCTGACGAACTATTCTCGTGACTGGGTGATTATGAAGCTGCCCTTGCGGGTGACCTATGACACCGATGTCGAGAAGGTGCGTAAGCTGATCAAGAAGCTGGGTCAGCAATTGCTGAGTGACCCTGTGATCGGCGACAATTTCATTCAGCCGCTCAAGTCTCAGGGTGTGATCGAGATGCAGGATTCAGCGATGATCATCCGCGTCAAGTTCATGACCAAGCCTGGCGATCAGTGGCTGGTACGCAAGAAGGTTTATCAGGAAATTCGCGAACTGTTCGCGCGCGAAGGTATCCGCTTCGCCCATCGAGAAGTGACAGTGCGCTTGGCCGATGAAAAAGCTACCGAAGATCTGACGCCGAAACAGCGCGAGGCAGTAACGGGCGCTGTTCAGGCCGCGATTGACGAGGACTATCTGGACGATATCGGCCCTGGTGGAGGGGATGACAGGTAGGGCGCGCTCCCGCCTCTTTTGGACACGTCTCTGACGAGACGCACTCAAAAGCGTTGGGCCGGGCCGCGCGTTCCGCGCGGCGGTTGCGCTATGGCTTAAGCGAAGGCCAGATGGGATCAGACGTTCCCAGTTTGGAGGCAGGCCGGGACCAGATCATATCCGTGCCACCCACGCGAAGGGCTGGTTTGAGGCGATGGCCGACACCCCAGTCGGATTTCTCAGGGGCCTGCGCATAATCGGTTGGGTTGGCGCGGGTGATTTCATTTGAGGTTTCGGCTTTACCCAACACGGCCAGCAACTCGGCCGTTCGGGCCAGAGACAGTCGCGCCTGCATGATCGAGTTGCCGACGGCCGCCTCGGACAACGCCGACAGCGCTGCGGCGGCCATCAGATAGCCGGTCGCGTGATCCAACGCCTGTACCGGCAGCGGCGTTGGTCTATCTGCTTTGGCCCAGCTGCGCCCGGCATCCGCGATGCCCGCGCTCATCTGCACAAGGCTGTCAAAACCGCGCCGATTGGACCAAGGTCCCAACCAGCCATAGGCATTCAAGGTGACTTCAATGCGGTTGGGTGCCAGCGCATCCCGTTTCGTCTGTGTCAGGCCAAGCGCGTCCAGTGCGCCAGGGCGATAACCATGCACGAACACATCCGTCTGAGAGAGAAGGTCTTGCACGGCTTCAAGGCCGGCGGGTGTTTTCATATCCAGATAGGCGCAACGCTTGCCCAGCGAAACATCGGGGATCACGCCGGGTTCGTCCCAGCCAGGGGGGTCGATGCGTAGAACTTCGGCGCCAAACCCCGCCAGCGTGCGCGTCGCAATCGGGCCTGCAAGTACGCGGGTCATGTCCAGAACGCGTAACCCTGCCAACGGACGTTCGGCTGTCGCTTGCGGTCGGTCGCGTAACGTAACTTGACGCGGATTGTGCCAGCCGATCAACGGATCGCGGGAGACAGCCCGGCCCTGTGGATGTTCCAGCCATTCCGAGCGGCTGCGCATTGCGGCTGTTGCTCCTCCCTCGGCCACTATGGCTGCTTCTAAATCGACGATAGACCATGTTCTGACTGCTTGGGCCACGGCATCCCTGTCAGGCTTGACCTTGAGAACTTTCAGGGCGGCCTGCCGATGGGCGGGTAGGTTCGTATGCAACCTGATCCAACCGTCGGATGCCTGATAGTCTCCGGCGATGGCGTCCCAGAGGCTGGGCATTTCCCACCCTTCCGGTTTGAACGAGAAACCGTACCACAGCGAGGCCAAACGGTGATCAACCGTTAATTCGGGCGCGTCGCTGACAAGGTTCAGCGACTTCATCAATCGGATGAGTTCCTGACCGACGGCCGCAAAGCTCGCGGTTGCCAGCTCGGACACGGCAAAAGCGCTGGGCCGCGCCCCGCTGCCGGTCACGCGGTAGCTGTCGGAAGCGGGAAGCGCAGAGAGCAGGGTCATTGTTGATAGGGGTCCAGACTGTCACGCAGCCCGTCGCCAAGGAAGTTGAAGGCCAGAACCACCACGATGATTGGTAGCATCGGAATTGCTGTCCACGGGTAGATCTCGATCGAAGCGAGGTTCTGGGCATCGTTCAACATTACGCCCCAACTGACGGCTGGAGCCCGCAAACCAAGTCCAAGGAAGGACAGTGCTGTTTCCCCAAGGATCATTGCAGGTATCGACAGCGTGGCCGAGGCGATCAGATGGGACATGAAGTTCGGCAGCAGGTGCTTGCGGATCACGCGGCCCGAACTTGCGCCCATCATCTCGGCAGCGCGGACGTATTCTTCTTCGCGCAGCGACAGGAACTTGGCGCGCACGGATCGCGCAAGGCCAGGCCAGTCTAATATCCCAAGAATGATCGAGATGATGAAGAACACAGCCACGGGGCTCCAGTTCGAGGGCACCGCCGCAGACAAGGCCAGCCACAACGGCAGTTCGGGCAGTGACCGTAGAATCTCGATGACGCGGTTGATGACCCAGTCGATCTTGCCGCCGAAATAGCCCGCCATCGACCCGAACAGGATGCCCAGGAAGAACGACACCGAGATACCGATCAGACCCACCGTCAGCGACAGTTGCGCGCCATAGAGAATGCGGCTGAAGACATCCCGACCCAGACGGTCGGACCCCCACAGGAACAGCGTTGCGCCTTCGGGCGCACAGAACAAATGCGTGTCCGACTTGATCAGCCCCGCCAGCTTGTATTCGGCCCCTTCACAGAAGAACTGAAGCGGGCGCGGATCGCTGGTGTCGGTCACAGCTTTCCACTGGAAGGTCTCAAGGTCGGCCTCGATCACCGTCGGGTAGACAAACGGACCGACGAATTCGCCTTCGTGGAACCAGTTGACGCTTTGGGGCGGGGCATAAAGATGCTCGTCATTGCGTTCATTCGCACCATAGGGGGCAATGAACCCAGCAAAGGGCAGCATCAGGTAGCACAGCAGCAGGAAGATGCCCGAAATCAGGCCCAGTTTGTGGGTGCGGAATTTGCGCCAGACCAGCAGCCAGTTGGGGGCGTCCAGATCGGCGCGCTCAAGCTGTTGCAGGGCGGCGTCTGGATCGAAGGGGGCATCGTCGACATAGCGACCGTCAGAGCGTTTGGTCATGCTTCACGCCCCTCATACCGAATTCGCGGGTCCAGCATGACCAGCAAGATGTCTGAGATCATGGTTCCAATCAGCGTCAGCAGGGCCACAAACATCAGGATAAAGGCCGACAGGAACTGATCCTGCGTCTTGAGCGCCGTCAGCAGGGTCGGGCCAATGGTCTGCAAACCCAGCACCACCGAGACCAGGACCGACCCCGACACCATAGAGGGAAGCAGGTTGCCGATATCGGCCACAAACGGGTTGAAGGCCACGCGCAGGGGATACTTGGTCAACATCCGCGACGGTGCCATACCCTTCGCGATGGCGGTTTCCACATAGGGTTTGCCCAGCTCGTCCAGCATGTTCGCGCGTAGCCGCTGCATCATCGCGGACGCGCCCGAAGTGCCGATCACGAAGGTTGGAACAATCAGGTGGATCAGGATGGACTTCAGCTTGTCCCAGCTCATCGGCTGCCCCTCGTAGATCGGATCCATCAAACCCCCGATGGGTAGGTTGAAATATTGGTGACCGTAGTAGAACAAGATCAACGCCAGCAGAAAGTTTGGCGTGGCCAGACCCAGATACCCTACGAAAGCCGAGGTATAGTCGATCCAGGTCCGTGACCGCGCCGCCGCGAGCACACCCAGCGGCAGGGCGACGGCATAAACAAACAGGATCGCGGCAAGGTTCACCACAACGGTCAGCCACAGGGTGTCGCCCACGATCTCGGCTACGGGACGATCGAACTCGAAGGACCAGCCGTAGTTGCCTTGTATCAGGCCTTCAAACCCATGTGGCCCGGTCCAGAACCCCATCCAGATCAGGTATTGTTCCCACATCGGACGGTCCAGAGCGTATTCTGTGCGTAGAAATTCCGCCTTGGCTACACCTGCAGACTGACCCGATGCCTGAAGCTCTGCGATCTGGTTGCTGAGGTAATCTCCGGGCGGCAGGTTGATGATCACGAAGATCAGCACTGACACCACAAGCAGCGTCAGCAGCATCGTGAAAAAGCGATACACCACGTAGCGCAGCATTACCATTTAGCTGCTCCTGTCAGTCGGCGAAGAAGAACTCGTCGGGTCGGTGAATACCAAAATGCGCGCCGGGTTCCCATGCCCACATGGCCTGTTCGGGTACGTTGCGCAGACGGTTCGATACTACGACGGGTTGTGGGGCACCATTCAGGATACCAATCGCATAAAGCTGGTCAGCGTGGATCTTCAGCATCTCGGTCCACACGGCTTTGCGCTCATCATCTGTGGTCGCGATTTCCCAGTCATGAGCCAGTTCCATCAGCCGTGCGGCTTCAGGCATATCAGGGGCTTCCCCTACATCACCACCGGTTTGATAATATTGACCCCATTTCGGCCAAGCCAGAAACACCTGATCCGTTGGGGCCAGATAGGCAGGTGATGTGTGGGCTTGCGGAATGCCGTCATCCCAGCCGAACCAGACCGAGGCCATGGTGTTGCCCGCAAATACTCGGTTGCGCAGGATGTCGCGGTCCAGCGGGCGCATTACCAGATCAACACCAATCTCACGCCACGTATCTGTCACGATCTGCAGGGCATTCTCGACCTCCTGACGCTCGCCTGCGGTTTCGATGATCAGCTCCATCGGGCGACCGTCAGGCAGAAGGCGAACACCGTTCTTGTCGCGTTTGTTCAGCCCGGCTTCATCCAGCAATGCGTTGGCCGTGTCGATATCATACTGCGCCCAGGCCTTGGCGTTTTCTTCGTTGTAGAAAGGAGAGGCCGGCAGGACCGACATCGCGCCCGGCTGTGCCAGTTTGAAATATAGCGCCTGATTTATCGTCTTGCGGTCGATGGCCAGCGAAAGCGCGCGCCGTACGCGCACGTCACGCAGTACATCACGCCAGCCTTCATCGGAATAGTTCAAGTTGGGATAAATCGCGATCTGGGACGCAACACCAGTTTTCCAAAGCAGTGTCTTGTAGTCCCCGCCGGCTTCACCTTTTTTCAGGATCGACGCATCCCGGAACGCCAGCCCGCGACCTTGAAGATCGGTCTCGCCTGCGTTGGTTTTTGCGGCAACCAGACCGGGTGCCACGATCTCCATCTCGACCACGTCGATATAGGGCAGTTGGACGCCCTTGCTGTCGATACGGTGGTAGTAAGGATTGCGCACGAAATTGTGCCGGATCTTTTTACCTGAGCTGGCGTTCAGCCAGGGTTGCAGCGTCGGCAACTCGTGATTGTCGAACTTATAGAGGTTGTCGAGTTTGTTGTGCAGTGCAGCCCAGCTTTTGACGCGGGCGTCCTCGACGTAAAAGGCCAGCTCCTCTGCATCTGCGAACTTCTCGTGATATTGTTTCAAAAACTCAGATGGGCGGTAGATAAACGGCGGGCGCGCCTGAGCAAGCGACTGCAGGAAATCCGGGTTTGGGTCTTCCCATTCAAAAACAACGGTCGTTTCATCCGGGAAGGTGACGGTCGGTGTCTTGCCTTCGACGATCAGAAAATCTGGTGGTCCCGACGGGCTGAGCAATTCATTGTTTGCCACGTCCTCCCACCAATACCGGAAATCCTCGGATGTGAAGGGGGATCCATCCGACCATTTGTGGCCTTCGCGTAGGTTCAGAGTGAATTTCCGGTTGTCTTCGGTGTCAAAGGATTCCAGCAGATCGGGCACGATTTCGTAGTTCTCATCGAACCCTACCAGCCGGGCGTAGCCATAGACGACCATCTGCCGGATGTCCTTCGAACGGGTAACCATGGTTCGCAAGGTTCCTCCCGGAGTGCCGAATTCGCGCCCCTTGGCGTTCAGATCGACGATCAGTGGTTCGGCGGGTAGGCGTTCTTGCACAGGGGGGAGGTTCCCGGCAGCCACTTCGGCTTGCCAGAAAGCGCTTTCCTGCGGGGTGGGTGTCTCGGCCACGACGGGCGGAAACCAAAACGCAGACAGGGCGGCTGCCAGGATCAGGGGGCGAGGGGTCTTAAACATGGCATCGTACCTTATGGCCGGGCTCCATCTCTACCAACGAAGGTATCACGGAGTCCGTAAATCGGAAGGCGTCTTCCCAACTGTCGGGGGAACCGGCGCCCAAAGCAACCAAATTCAGGTCAATGGGCCGGTTGATGTCGGGTTCCGGTTGAGCGGCAATCAGCGCCTTTGTGTAGGGGTGGTGCGGGTTGTAGAACAGGGTCTCGGGCGGCGCTTGTTCCACCACAAGACCCCGGCGCATCACCGCGACTTCGTCGGCAATGCGGGCCACGACAGCAAGGTCGTGAGAAATAAAGAAGTAAGACAGGTTCAGGCTGTCCTGCAGGTTTTCCAGCAAGGTCAGGATCTGCTCTTGCACAGAAACGTCCAATGCCGAGGTCGGCTCGTCGCAGACAATCAGCTGTGGGTCCAGCATCATTGCCCGTGCGATCGACAGACGCTGTCTCTGGCCGCCCGAGAACGCATGCGGGTAGCGCTTTAGCATGTCGGCGTTCAAACCGACGCGTTTCAACATGTCTGCCGCTTTGTCACGTTGTTCAGCTGGTGAGCCGATATTGTGAATCTCAAGCGGCTCGGTCATGGCGTCCTGAATGCGCATGCGCGGGCTGAGTGAGCTGTAAGGGTCCTGAAACACCATCTGAGCCTTGCGCTGAAACGCGGTGCGCTGGGCGCGGGTCATTTTATGGACCGTGATCGGATCGGCGTCGGGCGCGGTGCGAAACAGCACCTCGCCGCCCGGATCGGGGGGCTCGGCCCCTAGTGCAATACGGGCTGCGGTGGTTTTGCCCGATCCGCTTTCACCGACGATGGCCAGTGTCTTGCCGCGCGCCAGATTCAGATCGACGCCCCGACACGCGTAGATCATTCGATCGCCCTGCCAACCCTTGCTGGAGCGCATCGTATAGGTTTTGGACACATCCTTCATTTGCAGGATGAGGTCCTCATGGGGCATGGGCAGCCCTACTGCGTCCTTTTCAGGAATCGCGGGCGCGGCATTGAACAATTGCTGCGTGTATGGATGCGCTGGCGCGGTCAGAATTGGCGCAGCAGCGCCGGCCTCCATGACGCGGCCTTTGTGCATGACGACCACTTGTTCGGCCATGTTCGCCACCACGCCCAGATCGTGTGTCACAAGGATAAGCGCCATGCCCGTCTCGCGCTGCAGCTCCTTGATTAGCCCCAGCACCTGCGCCTGAGTGGTCACGTCCAACGCGGTGGTCGGCTCATCCGCGATCAGCAGCTCTGGCTTGGCGACCATCGCCATCGCGATCATCGCGCGTTGCCGCATCCCGCCGGACAGCTCGAACGGATAAGAATCATAGGCGCGCTGCGGATCGGGGAACCCAACGCGTTCGAATTGGGTCAGAACCTCTTTACGGGCTTGCGCCTCAGATGCGCCGCGATGCAACCACAGAACTTCGCTGACCTGATTGCCGATCTTGTGCAGCGGCGACAGCGACCGCATCGGTTCCTGAAAGATCATCGAGACCCGATTGCCGCGAATGTCGCGCATCTGGCGCTCGCTGATCGCGGTCAGGTTCTCCATGCCTTTGGAATCATTCAGAGTAATGGTCCCGCTGCGAATTTGCGCCGTGCGTGGGAGGATCCGAAGTGCTGCGCGGCACGAGATGGTTTTGCCAGAGCCGGACTCGCCCACCAGTGCCAAAGTCTGCCCGGCCTCGACGTCAAAACTGACACCTTGAACAACGGCCTCACCAGCACCGAACCCGATGCTAAGATCCCTGACAGACAACAACGCAGTCATGCGGGTTTTCCACCCGTTCGGCCGTCACTCGGCATAGGCTTGATCAACTCCCCGTGTTTTTTGACGCAGTTTCGCGCGGTTGCCCCTGTTTAGTCAAACCCGTTCTTGTGTTGAAATGTCGCGGAAATATGAAACTGCGGCGAAATTGCCTACACAAACCCTTGATGATTTGTCATCACAGGCGGTGTCGTTGCCTTGTTATGCGTCGGCAACTATCAAGGAGAGATTTCCCAGTGTCCGATCCCCAAAGTCGTCTTGATCTGTTTATCGACCGTATGGTCTCGCAAAGGGCTTGTCTGGACTTTGCCATTGACCAGACCCAGGACATGCCGGGACCGGTGTTCGAATTGGGGCTGGGCAATGGTCGCACCTATCATCACATGGTGCAGTATGTGCGGAACCGACCGGTCTATGTGTTCGAACGCGCGGTCGCGTCACACCCGGACTCGACACCTCCGGACGATCTGGTGATTCTGGGGGATGTCCGCGAGACGTTGCCGGCATCGCTGGACCGTTTTGGCGCAACCGCCAGCCTGATTCATGCTGACCTTGGCGGGCATAACCGCGAAAAGAACGACGCTTTCGCGCGGTTTGTATCCCCTTTGATCGAGCCGTTGCTGGCCGAGGGCGGACTGATGGTGTCTAGCGACCGCATGTATTTTGACGGATTGACCGAGTTGCCTTTGCCCGACGGGGCCGTCGCGGGGCGCTGTTTCGTCTATCGCCGCTGAAGGGGAGGCCAATGCTGTTTTATGATTGCTCGACCGCACCTAATCCGCGCCGTGCGCGGATGTTCTTAGCTGAAAAAGGGCTTGAAATTGAGACGCGTGACATCTCGATCGCCAAAGGCGAGCAGTTGAGCAATGAATTCCTTGCGGTCAATCCAAATGGCACTATTCCCGTACTGGTCACAGATGAGGGGACCGCGTTGACCGAAAACCTTGGCATCGCGGCATACCTCGAAGCCCGCTTCCCCGAACCGCCGCTGATGGGCCGTACCTCTGACGAAAAGGGGTTGGTTCTGATGTGGAACAGTATTGTCGAACAGCAAGGCGGTGCGCCGGTCGCCGAGGCGCTGCGCAATACCCATCCCGTTTTCGAAGGTCGCGCGATTCCCGGCCCGGCGAATTATGCGCAAATCCCGGAATTGGCCCAACGCGGGATCGAAAGGGTGAGGCGATTCCTCGACATGCTCGAAGGGCGCTTAGCGGAAAGTGCCTATGTCGCAGGTCCGGAGTTTACCCTGGCTGATATCTCGGCCTTTGTATTTGTAGATTTTGCCCGCGTCATAAAAATGCGAATTCCGCAAGAAAACAAAGCGACTCAGGCATGGTTCGATAAGGTCGCAGCGCGCCCCAGCGCCCAACTTTAATTTCGTTGAATTCAACCAAAACAAATCGCCATCACGAACTGTACATAAATGTCTAGACAGAAGTGAACAGTGCGTCTAGCGTCCCGTGTAAGTCATGCAGGGAGAGCGGGATGAAGTCTCAGTATCGCGTTGTGGTTATCGGAGGCGGGGTCGTAGGCGCTTCGGTTTTGTATCATCTGGCCAAGTTCGGCTGGTCGGATGTGGTGATGCTTGAGCGACGACGGCTGGCCTCGGGGTCATCGTGGCACGCAGCGGGCGGTATTCACGCGCTGAATGCCGATCCGAACATGGCGGCGCTGCAAGCCTATACGATCGACCTACTGAGTGAGATCGAGAAAGAATCAGGCCAGAATATCGGTTTGCACATGACTGGTGGTTTGACATTGGCAGGTACGCCCGAACGGTGGGAGTGGTTGCAGGCGAATTACCGTATTTTCCAGTCCATCGGCATTGATGACTGCGAATTGTTGTCGCCGGAAGAGGCGCAGAAACGCTGCCCGATCATGTCCACCGATGGCGTCTTGGGCGCGATGTGGGCTGATCGCGAAGGCTATATCGACACGACCGGTACGGTCCAGGCCTACGCGACGGCGGCGAAAAAGCGCGGTGCGGAATACTATGAGGAAACCAAGGTCGAAAGCCTGACGCAGACGGCCGATGGGTGGGAGGTTGTGACCGATAAGGGAACCATCACCTGCGAGCATGTGGTCAACGCGGCGGGGCTCTGGGCCAAACAGGTGGGGCGCATGGCCGGAGTCGAATTGCCGGTCTCGCCGCTGAAACACCATTACCTGATCACCGACACGGTGCCCGAGGTCGCGCAAGCGGATTTCGAGATGCCGATGACCGTGGACCTCGAAGGCTTCACTTATATGCGGCAGGACCAGAAAGGCGTTCTGGTCGGTATTTATGAAGTTGAGCATGAACACTGGGCCATGGATGGCGCGCCGTGGAGCTATGGCGAGGAACTGTTTCAAGAACAGCTGGATCGGATCGAGAATGAGCTGACGCTGGGTTTCGAACGCTACCCCTCGATCCAGAATGTGGGTATCAAGACTTGGGTGAACGGCGCATTCACTTTTGCGCCGGACGGCAACCCTCTGGTCGGGCCGGTGCCGGGCAAGCGTGGCTATTGGTCAGCCTGTGCTGTGATGGCCGGGTTCCTGCAGGGCGGTGGCGTCGGTAAAACGCTGGCCGAGTGGATGATCCATGGCGAGCCCGAAGCCGACGCGTGGCCGATGGACGTGGCCCGCTTTGGCGATTTTGCGCAAAACAAACGCTATATCCGCGAAACCACGGGGCAGTTCTATTCACGCCGCTTCGTGATGACCTATCCGAACGAGCAATTGCCTGCGGGGCGTCCTCTGAAAATGGCCCCGGCGCATGATGCTATGACCGAAGCCGGGTGTAAGTGGGGCGTCAGCTGGGATCTGGAAGTGCCACTCTATTTTGCGCCGAAAGGGTTCGAGGAAACGCCAACCCTGAAACGGTCAAACGCGCATGACATCGTGGCTGAGGAGTGCAAGGTGATCCGTGAGGGTGTCGGTTTGATGGATATTACCGGCTTCTCGCGGTTCGAAGTCAGCGGCCCCAACGCGCAGGTTTGGCTGGACAGGGTGATGGCTTCGAAACTGCCTGCGCCGGGGCGTGCCAAGCTGGCCCCGATGCTGGGTGAGAACGGGCGGCTGAAGGGTGACCTGACCGTTCTGAACTGGGGCGACGGGACGTGGTGGATCATGGGCAGTTATTACCTGCGCGCCTGGCACATGCGGTGGTTCGATGACCACATGATCGACGGTGTCTCGGTCCGCGATCTGGGCGAAGAATATTGCGGGTTTGCGGTGGTTGGCCCGAAATCGCAGGCGGTGGTCGAGAAGCTGGCCGAGCAGGATATCTCGGGCCTGAAATTTATGGGCTGCGGCGAGTTCGATATTGGTTTGGTCCGCGCCCGCGTGGCCCGTATGTCTGTGACCGGCGAGAAGGGCTATGAGATCAACTGCCGCTATGGCGACCACATCAAACTGCGTCGGATTTTGCTGGAAGCCGGGGCCGACGAAGGTATCCGCGAATGTGGCTTCAACGCGATGCTGTCCACGCGGCTTGAAAAGAGCTTTGGCATCTGGTCGGCGGAATTCACGCAGCTTTATACGCCGGGCATGACCGGGATGGATCGCTGGATCGACTGGGACAAATCCTTTGTCGGCAAAGAGGCTGCCTTGGCGGAACGCGACGGCAACGGACCGGCCCAAGTGCAGGTCACGCTGGAGGTCGACGCATTGGACGCTGACGCCAGCGGGTACGAGCCCATCTGGGCGGACGGCGAACGCGTGGGCTTTGTGACCTCGGGCGGGTACGGCCACTATACCGGCAAATCGCTGGCAATGGCGCTGGTCAACCGAGACAAGGCCGAGCCGGGGACCGAGTTGTCAGTGCATGTGGTCGGTGTCGAACGCTCTGCACGGATCGTTGCGCCATCACCGTACGACCCACAAGGCAAAGCGATGCGAGGCTGAACATGGAAGCTCAACGTGGCAGACGCAGGCGGGGACGTGGGGCCGAAGCCGCCCCCGCACCCAAACGGGATGTGAATTACCGCCAGCTCAGAAACCCGTTTCCGCCGATGGAGGTGTTCTCGTCGGATCAGATCGCCGACATGCACGCGTCGTCCTTACGTCTGTTGCAGGAACTGGGCATCAAGGTGCTGCTGCCCGAAGCGCGGTCGTTGTTCGCCAAGGCTGAGGCCAAGGTCGATGAAGACACCGAGATGGTGTTTATTGGCAAGGATATGGTCGAGGCTGCTGTCGCCTCGGCCCCCAAATCCATCGCTTGTCGGGCAGGGGCGCGGCATCGGGATTTCACGCTGGAATTGGGATCCTTGGTCTTTCAACCTGGTGCTGCGGCCCCCAACGCCACCGACCTTGAACGCGGGCGGCGGCCGGGATCGGGACGCGACTATCTGGAATTCCTGAAGCTCACCCATCATTTCGACGTGTTCCAGATGATCTCGCCTTTGGTCGAACCGCAGGATGTTCCGACCAACGTGCGACACTACTTCACGACGCGCGCGCAGATGGAGCTGACGGACAAGTTCCCTTTCTTCTTCTCACGTGGGAAACCGCAGGTTTTGGACAGTTTTGAGATGCTGTCTATCGCACGAGGGCTTTCGGATGACGCATTCCGCGCGGACGCGCATTGTTATACGATCATCAACACCAACAGCCCGCGCACGCTGGATATTCCGATGGCGCAAGGGTTGATCGACTTTGCGCGGCACGGCCAAATCTCGATCATCACACCGTTCACGCTAATGGGCGCGATGGCTCCGATCACCGTGGCGGGTGCTATCACTCTGTCCCATGCCGAGGCGCTGGCCGCGTTGACCCTGACGCAGCTGGCCAACCCCGGCGCGCCGGTGTGTTATGGGACGTTCACAAGTAACGTAGACATGAAATCGGGCGCGCCTGCCTTCGGGACACCTTCGCACTTTCAGGCGTCCTCGGCGGCGGGGCAGTTGGCGCGGCATCTGGGCCTGCCGTGGCGGTCGGCTGCAGGCTCGGCCTCGAACATCAATGACGTGCAGGCGGCGAATGAAAACCAGTTCGGCCTGTGGGGCTGTCTGATGGCCGGGGCAACCGTGATCATCCATTCGGCCGGGTGGCTCGAAGGCGGCTTGACCGTATCCTACGAAAAACTGGTTAGCGATGCCGAAGTGCTGAACATGGTGGCCGAGCTGTGCAATGGCGCGCAGGCCGGCGCCTCCGAGATCGGGTTCGATAGCGCGCTGCGCGAGGTCGACCCCAGCGGACATTTCTTTGCCACCAGTCAGACAATGGAGCGCTATAACACCGAGTTCTACCAACCCCATCTGCACGACTATGCCAATTTCGGCACGTGGACGGAACGCGGATCGGTCGATGCCAACCATCGCGCGACCGGGGTCTGGAAGGACATCCTTGCCAATTTCGAATCCCCCGTTCAGAACTCTGACCGGCTGGGCGATCTGCACGACTTCATTGCCCGACGCACAGAGGAGGGCGGTGCGCCGCCCGAGAGTTGAATGAGCAAACCGATCCTGCACCGCGACGACCCCGAGGCCGAGCCTCTGGTGGGTAACATAAAGGTCACGCGCGACGACTGGTTGAACGTGGCGATGGACGTCCTGATCTCGGACGGGATCGACCAGATCAAGGTGCTGAATCTGGCCGAGCGGATGGCGGTGTCGCGGTCTTCGTTCTATTGGTATTTCAAATCGCGGCAAGAGCTGCTGGACGCGTTGTTGGCACGCTGGCAGGCGACCAACACCGCCGGGTTGATCCGTCAGGCCGAGGCCCCGGCAGACACTATCACGGGCGCGGTGTGCAATGTGCATCGCTGCGTGGTGAACACCGATCTGTTCGACACCGCGTTGGATTTCGCCATACGCGACTGGGCGCGTAAATCGGGCAAGGTGCGCCGTGCGCTGGATCAGTCGGATGCGCGGCGGCTAGAGGCTTTGCACGCCATGTTCGCGCGCTATGGCTATCCCGAGGTCGAGGCCGAGACCCGAGCCCGCGTGCTGTATTACATGCAGATCGGATACGATCTGGCGCAACTGAACGAACCCATGTCTGTGCGGATCGCCATGGTGCCGCACTATTTGTTTGTCTTCACCGGGGTTGAGCCGCGCCGTGAAGAGATTGAGGAATTCAGCGCCTATTCCCGGCGCTACTGGACAGGAGATCCGTCATGACCCAACCAGACGCAATCATCATCGGAACGGGCGTGATCGGCGCAGCTATCGCGTTCGAGATGGCCAAGGCCGGGTGGAAAACCTTGTCACTGGATCGCAATACCCAAGTGGGGCATGGCTCAACCGCAGGGTCATGCGCGATTATTCGGATGCATTACTCCACCTTTGATGGCACTGCTTTTGCGTGGGAGGGCTATCACTATTGGCGCGACTGGGCCGCGTATCTGGGCTTGCCAGAAAACGCTAATCTGGCGCAGTTCCGCGAGACCGGGTGCCTGGTGATGAAGACCGAGGCCAACGGGATGTTGGAAAAACACATGGTTAACAGCGCGGATCTGGATTGCCCGTTCGAGGAATGGACACCCGAGAAGATCACCGAGCGCTTGCCCGTCTATTCCATGGACAGTTTCACACCGCCAAAACGCATGGACGATCCTGAGTTTGGCCAGTCCAACGGACGGAAGATGCAAGGCGGAGTGTTCTGGCCACAGGCAGGCTATGTGACTGATCCGGCATTGTCGGCGCAGAACCTGATGGATGCCGCCAAACAGCACGGGGCCGAGGTGCGAACAGGGGCCGAGGTGGTTGAAATTCTGACAGAGGCCGGGCGCGTAGCCGGGGTCAAGCTGGCCAATGGTGAGGAGATTCGTGCCAAGGTGGTGGTGAATGTGGCCGGGCCGGGGTCGGCCATCATCAACGGTATGGCAGGGGTGCTGGATGATATGACCATCGAGACGCGCCCTCTTCGGCAAGAAGTCGTGCATGTGCCTGCGCCCGAAGGGTTCGATTTTGAAAACGATGGCACCATCGTCTCGGACAGCGACATCGCGCTGTATTGCCGCCCCGAGCATGGCAACCACATCCTTGTGGGCTCGGAAGACCCGGAGTGCGATCCGCATCAGTGGTGCGAGGATGATGTCAACTACAACCGTGATTTCACCGACCAATGGACCACGCAGGCGATGCGCTATGCCCAGCGGGTTCCTAGCCTGGGCATCCCGTCTAAGACGCGTGGTGTGGTGGACCTATATGACGCCTCGACCGACTGGATTCCGATCTATGACAAATCCAGCCTGCCGGGGTTCTACATGGCCTGCGGCACAAGCGGGAACCAATACAAGAATGCGCCGATTGCCGGCAAGATAATGGCTGCTCTGATAGACTATGTCGAAGGTGGCGCTGATCATGACGCCCAACCGCTGCAGTTTACGTTGCCCTATATCAATCGCGTGATCGACGTGGGGTTCTATTCCCGGAAGCGCCCGATCAACGAGGAAAGCAGTTTTTCAGTTTTGGGGTAGTTTGACGCGCAAAACGCTCTAACCTTTCTGGGGACTGCAACAAGGCAGGACCCCAGAATGACCGATACTCAGACCCGAGTTTTGATTCTTGGAAGCGCGCCGGCTGCCGTTGCAGCGAAGGATTGGGAGCGTTCGCCATTTACGCACATAGTCGCGATCAACAACGCCTGGCGTATTCGTAATGATTGGGATGTACTGATCCACCCCGAGGACTTCCCGGTCGAGAACCGACCCGCCGCGACGCTTAGCAGTCAATCCATTGTTGGTGCCGCAGACTACGTACCTTTGCAAAATGGCTATGGTGGGTTCGTCTACGCGGGCGGCACGATGGCCTTTACCGCAGGGTACTGGGTACGGGCTGCGCTTCGCCCCTCTGTGTTGGCATATTTCGGCTGTGACATGGTCTACCCCAGCGCTGGAAAGACACATTTCTATGGAACCGGGGCGGCCGATCCTTTACGTGCTGACGTTACGCCCAGGTCACTTGAAGCAAAATCGGCTCGGCTTGGGTTGTTCGGTGCTGCTCAGGGATGTCGGATCGTGCGGCTTTCCAACGGGGAAAGCAGGCTGATCTATCCTTCGGTCGCTTCGACATCGCTTGGTTCGGTCGATCTGCCGTGCACGCATGGGATGAGTGCGGCATTGCAGCGTGAAAAAGAGCTTGGTTACTACGTGCCGTCGGGTCGCTATTGGGAGCATTCGGATGCGTTTGACACCGACCGAATAGATGAATTGGACAAGATGTGGCTGTCAGCTTACCGGCAGAGTGCGTTGGGTAAGGTCGCCTAAGCTGCGAATTTCACCCAGGCCCAGACCATTGCGACATAGGTTAGATTGTGCAGGCACTGATCCAGCCCGGCCGCGCGCCAAAAGGCCGCTTGCGTTGGCATTAGTTGCTTTTTGTCGGAATAGCTGGCCTTTGCGAAATCAATATTGAAATGAACGATCCATTCCAGCGCGGCGATGATAAGAATAAATGCCCAAGGCGAGCCAAATAGTAGGAAAACAATGACGGACCCCGCAACATGCACTGCCGCATGTTGTGCGCGTCCCATATGAAAATATTCCCCGCGTCCCGCCAGCATTTTCGGCGTTTGGAGGTAATAGTCCGCAAACATATGTTTGATCTGCAATAAGCAGAGCATCAAAAACACTGCGCCTAAATTGGCAGGCAAATGAATCCTCCCGACATCGTCCTGATTTAAACACTAGGCGGTAACTTGTGGTTGCGCAAATGAACTTGTTCACATTCGGCGAAAATCTGATCAAATTGGAAACTGTTTGCGTCGCTGGCCACGATTGCGGTAAATTCAAACCATTGGATTTGCGACAATGTCGCCAAGATCGGGTCAGTGATCCGCAACAGGGGCAGGTTCCATAGAACGCACGATTTTCCGCTTTATTTGGAAATACTCCAAACGCGATCAGTTGATCTTGCTGGCCGTGACTGCGACGCTGTTTCCGCTGCTTTACCTGACGCTGGAATTGCCAAAACGGATCATCAACGATGCGATCGGGGCCGGAAGCTCGGTGGTGAACGTGATGGGCTATCAGTTGCCGCAGACCACCTTCCTGATCATCCTGTGTTTCGCGTTTCTGGCTGCGGTTCTGGCCCACGGCCTGATGAAAATGCGGATCAACACGATGAAAGGCGTTCTGAGCGAGCGGATGCTGCGTCGTTTCCGGTATCAACTAATCAGTCGCGCGCTGCGCTTTCCCCAACCTTATTTCGAGCGCGTCAGCCAGGGTGAGATGGTCTCGATGATCACTGCCGAAAGCGAGCCGATGGGTGGGTTGATGGGGGACGCGATCAGCCAACCCGTGCTGCAGGCCGGGCAGATGATCACCATCCTGTCTTTCCTGTTTCTGCAAAGTGTCTGGTTCGGCCTTGCCGCAGTTGCCTTAATCCCAGTGCAGGCCTGGTTGATCCCCAAGCTGCAACGTCAGATCAACCTGCTGAACAAAAGCCGGATTCAAGAAGTCCGTATTCTGGCCGCTCAGATTGGGGAAAACGCGGCGGGCGCGTCGACGCTGCGCACGAATGGGGGGTGGCGGTACCGTCGTGCGATGATCTCGGACCAGCTGGGGCGGCTGTTCAGCATCCGTTTCGAAATTTACCAGAAAAAGTTCTTTATGAAGTTCATCAACAACTTCATTTCGCAACTGACGCCGTTCTTGTTTTATCTGGTTGGCGGTTTGCTGGTTCTACAGGGCTCAGTCTCGCTGGGTGCGCTTGTCGCGGCGCTGGCGGCCTACAAGGACCTGAGCTCTCCGTGGAAAGAGCTGCTGACCTACTACAATCAGACTCAGGACATGTCATTGCGCTGGGATGTAGTGGTTGAACGGTTTGCACCCGCGGGAATGGTTGACGAAAAACTGTTCGAAGGCGAACCAGACAGCACGCCGCGCCTGAACGGCGATATAACACTGGATCACGTCTCGGTCCGGGATATGGACGGCAATCAGGTTCTTGATGACCTAAACCTGACCTTTCCCGGTGGAAAAACCATCGGCGTCGCAGCCCCCAGCGAAGAAGATCGGCGCGCCCTGGCAGAATTGCTGACGCGCGAGATCATGCCTTCGTCCGGTCGGGTTGAAATCGGGGCGGAAAACATGGCCGACCTGCACCAAGGCGTCGTTGCTGCACGAGTTGGATATGCGTCTTCGCGCCCGGTGATGTTTCAAGGCTCGTTGGGCGACAACGTTATGATGCCGATGCGGTTCAAGCCGGTGACAGGCGGGGTCGAAGATCATGACTTTGCAGAGACCCGGCGGGCAGGGAATAGTGACGATCCCTACAGAGCCGAATGGCTTGACCCTTCGCGGGCTGGTGTTGAAAACGCCGAATCTCTGCGCGACTGGTGGCTGCATCTGATCGACGGCATGGGCTCGGGCGCGGCGCTTTTTCAACGTGGGGCAGAACAGGTCTTTGAACCGGGCGAACACCAGGATCTGGCCCGGAAGCTTATTGAATTGCGACCCCTCGTACAGCAGGCGGTGCGAGATGCCGGGCTTGAACAGCAGGCCCTGATCTTCGACTGGTGCTGCTACAATCCTGCCTTACCCGTTGCCGAAAACCTGCTGTTCGCGACCCCGCGTGTGCCTGTGACGCAGGACTTGCTGGCCCGCCAACCTGTCTTTTTGGGAGAGCTGCGAGAACTGGGCCTGGACGAGACACTGGTCAACCTGACGCGCGATGTGGTGGATATGCTGCGGCAGATCTTTGGTCTGGACGGCACAGACCATCCGCTGTTTCGAAAGCTGGGCCTTGAAGCACAGACTTATGAAAGCGCGATAGAATTGCTGGAGCAGACGCGGGATGAGGGGGTCTCGGGTCTGAATGACGAACAGCTCGCTAACCTGCTTGCCGTTCCCGTTGTGATTTCGGCCGAGCAAATCGGCCCGGCATTTTCAGATGAACTGAAGAACCGCATTCTTGAACTGCGCCACAGTCATTCGCATAAACTGCTTGAGACTTTGCACGACGTGTTTGTGCCACTGAATGCCGAAGAATTTGCGCCCGGCCTGACGGTGATGGAGAATGCGCTGTTCGGCAAGGTCAGCCAGATTGGGGGTGCGCGCTCGGACGAGGTGCGCAAACTGATCGTGGATGTTCTTGACCGCAACGGGGCACGGCCACAGGTGGTCGAATTGATCTATGACGTTCCGGTGGCGCTGGGTGGTCAGAATCTGCCGGCGGTTTTTGCCGAGCCGCTCTCGTTCACGCGCGCGACGATCAAGAAACCGGATATCCTGATTTTGGATAATGCGCTGGCCAGCTATGACATGGCCACGCAGGTGGCGGTCTATAAGAATATACGCTCTTTGCTGCCTGAGACGACCGTCATTTATCTGAACGATCAGTATGACAATCCGGATGTATTCGACATGTATGTCGAAATCCGGCAGGGTCGGGTGGTTTCAGATGAAGGACCTGCGGACGTGGAAGAAGACAGTGCAGCCTCGGCCGACTTGGCGCGCAAGCTGCGCGCGCTTGAGCAGACGCCGCTGTTTTCGGGTCTTGACCGTCGTCAGCTGCGCCTTTTGGCCTTTGGTGCCCGCTGGTTTGACGCCAAGCCTGGCGAGGTTGTGTTCCTCAAGGACGACCAACCCACAGATGGGGCCTATGTGGTGTTGGAAGGCGAGGCGGGTCTGTATCTGCCACAACCTGACGGACCGGATCAGTTGATCACAAAAGTTGGTGCAGGAGCGCTAGTCGGTGAGCTGGGCCTGATCCGCAAAGAGCCGCGCGCACTGAGCATGCTGGCCGAGACGAACCTGTCCTGCCTGCGGATCGGGGAAGAAGAGTTTTTGGCCGTTGTCGAAAACGATGCCGCCACGGCCTTTAAGCTGATGCAGGTGATTGCAGGGTATGTGTCAAACTAGTCTTGCGGTTTACAGAACAGGTCGTAAAGCAAACCAATCATTTGGGCCGTGTTTCCGTCCTGCAACGAATAGTAGATCGTTTTCCCCTCGCGCCGGGTCGACACCAGCCCCTCGCCGCGCAATCGCGCCAGCATCTGGCTGACGGCGGCTTGTCGGATATTCAGCAGGTTCTCAAGCTCACCCACTGATTTCTCACCTTCACCCAAATGGCAAAGGATCATCAGGCGGCCTTCATGGGCAAGAATTTTCAGGAACGCAGCGGCGTGCGCGGCGCTCTCTTGCATATCTGAAAGGGCGCTGTCCTGATCCTGAGCGTCTTTTTCCTTAAGTGTCACGTAGGGGCCTGCTTGTGATAGGGGGTCAAGGTAATATGCCCCAAACCGCAGCAGTTTGTCACCCCTCGGTTGCAGGGGCACCGCCCTGAAACGCATTGCCGTCGACGTAATTGCAGGGCTCTTCCTGCATCTGAAGGTGTAATCCGTCACCCATGAAAGGATGCGCCCGCGCCAGGTCTTCGTCGACATCGATGCCCAACCCTGCAGCCGTAGGTGCCGTTACAAAGCCGTTTTCAACGCGCAACGTGCTTTTGATCAGGGCGTCGTGAAATGGGGTCTCGATCGTTTCCAGCAAAAGCAGATTTGGGATCGAAGCCGCCAGATGAATATTCGCGGCCCATTCCACCGGTCCCGCGTATAAGTGCGGAGCCATTTGTACGTTAAAGACCTCGGCCATGGCAGCGACTTTCTTCATTTCCCAGATGCCACCGGCGCGGCCCAGTGCAGGTTGAAGAATCTCGGCTGCGCCAGCGCGCAGGACGGCTCCGAACTCGGCCTTCGTGGTCATCCGTTCGCCTGTTGCAACAGGAATTCGGACATTGCGGGCAACACGGGCCATGTCCTCGATCATGTCGGGGGGTGTGGGTTCTTCGAACCAGAGTGGCGAATATGGTTCTAGCGCCTGACCCAAGCGGATCGCACCGGCGGTGTTGAATTGGCCGTGGGTGCCGAACAGCAGATCTGCCTTGTCGCCCACGGCCTCACGGATGGCCTTGCAGAAGGCGACAGACATCGAGATATCGGACATTGCAGGCATATGCCCGCCGCGTATTGTATAAGGCCCGGCAGGGTCGAACTTGACCGCTGTAAAGCCGCGCCGGACCATTTCAGCAGCGCATTCAGCTGCCTGATCAGGTGCAGTCCAAAAGTCGTTAAGATTATGCTGGGGTAGGGGGTACAGATAGGTATAGGCGCGGATCCGATCATTCACCAGCCCACCCAGCAGAGCGTAGACGGGACGGTCGCGATCTTTGCCCAGAATGTCCCAGCACGCGATCTCAAGCCCCGAAAACGCGCCCATGACTGTCAGATCGGGTCGTTGTGTAAAGCCGCTGGAATAGGCGCGGCGGAACATAAGCTCGATGTTTTCGGGGTTTTCGCCCTGCATGTGACGCTCAAAGACGTCCCGAATGACGTGGCGCATAGCATCAGGGCCTACAGATGAAGCATAGCATTCGCCCCAACCGGTTATACCCGTGTCGGTCGTGACTTTGACCAATATCCAATAGCGCCCGCCCCAACCGGGTGCCGGCGGAGCGGTCACAATGATGTCGAGGTCCTGCAGCTTCATGGCGTCTCCTCCGGTCGTTTGCCTTAGGCTTTGTCGAACATGATCACGTTTCGCTTGGCCGAGCCGGTTTTGGTGTCTGCGATCGCCTCGTTGATCTGCGACAACGACCACCGGCCCGAGATCAGCTCGTCCAGCTTCAGCCGCCCCTGTTCATACAAGTCAATCATCCAGGGAATATCGCGCTGTATGACCACGTCGCCCATTTTCGATCCGATCAGGCCTTGCCCTAGCGCTGCAAGGATAACGGGTTCATAGCTTGACTGATCACCAGAATGAGGCATCCCGATCATGACAGCCTTCCCACCGGGCCCAAGATATCGGGGTGCCTGATCATAGGCCGGGATGGCGCCTACCGTGATCAGCACAGCGTCGGCCCCACGCCCGCCCAAGGCTTTGTAGGCGTCCTTCCATGGTGACTTCGACGTCGCCAAAACACCATGCGTCGCACCGAACTCTGCAGCGATGTCCAACTTATCTTCGGTCATATCGACGGCCACAATGCGCCGCGCTCCGGCGATACGTGCGCCCTGAATGGCGTTTAGCCCCACGCCGCCAGCGCCGATCACGACCACGTCCTGCCCTGGACGCAGACCGGCGGCGTTCACCGCGGCCCCCACGCCGGTGATCACACCGCAGGACAATAGGCTGGCTACATCCTTGGGCATGTCTGCCGGGATTTTCACAATCTGACGGTGGCTGACCACAACTTTTTCGGCAAAGGCACCGCAGGCCATGGCCTGTTCCAGCGGTCCACCGTCGGCCGTGCGCAGCGGCCCTTTAACGGTGTCATATGGCGTTTCGCAAATCGTTGGGTTACCGCCTGCACAAGACGGGCAGGATCCGCAGGCGCGGATGAGGGTGACGACAACCGGGTCGCCGATGGCAAAGTCCCCAACTGCCGGACCAACCGCAGTAATGACGCCCGCGGCCTCGTGCCCGTAAACGGCAGGCAGGAACCCACCCCAGGCACCGCTTGCGTAGGATATATCCGAGTGGCAGATCGCGACCGCGTCCAGAGTGACTTCGACCTCGCCCGTTTGAGGTGGCGCGATTTGGATGTCCTCGATGACCAAGGGGTCGCCGAAGGCCCGGCAGACGGCGGCTTTGATTGTTTGCATCTCTTCCCTCATTTCCTTTGGGCCACGGTGGCGCGCCGGATTGCAGGCTGCAAGGTGGAATCCGTCACAGCGGTGTCGCTGTTACACTTTTTTGGGTTTTGCTTTCAGAAAGGCTGCAAAGCCGAGGACCATCAAGACCATGGCCAGCAGGAAAGGGGCACCCGGCAGATAAAGTCCCGTATCTGGTCTGGCAAACTGCGCAAAGACGCTGGTCATCAGCAAGGGGGAAATCACCATCGATAGGGCATGCAGTGAGGTAAGGACGCCCTGCAACTCGCCTTGCTGGCTGTCCGGCGTAGCCTTGGACATCATCGCTTGCAAGGCGGGGGTCACAACCGCACCCAGCGCGGTGAGAGGGATCAGCAGCAATGCGATCGGACCACTTGTCAGAAACGCCAGAATAGCGAAGCTGATAATCTCGATGACCATGCCGTAGATGATCGTTCCTCTTTCGCCCAGATACCGGGTAGCTGGCCGGATCAACCCGCCTTGAACGGCAGCCATGCCAATTCCATAAACACCAAGGGACAAGCCGATCATCTGGGGGGACCACCCAAACCGTTCGGTGGTGAAATAAGCCCAGATGGCAGGGTATACGTAAATTGAGATCGAATAGAGGAAATATACCCACAGCATCGGGCGAATGCCGGGCAATCCCGCAATGGCGCGGAGGGAATTGATTGGGTTTGCGCGGCGCAGATTGAAAGCTCTGCGCGTTTTGTCGGTCACGGTTTCGGGCATTACGAAAAGACCAATTGCAAAGGTCACCAATGACAATGCAGCGGCCGCCCAGAAGGGGGCACGGGTCCCGTATTCGCTCAGCAGGCCGCCGATCACGGGGCCCAAAACGAACCCGACGCCGAAAGCTGCGCCGAGCAGACCGAAATTGGCCGCCTTTTCTGCGGGTTTGGAAACATCTGCCATAAAGGCTGCTGCAGTGGCGTGGGTGGCCGCTGTGACACCACCGACAATCCGCCCAACCAATAGCAGCCATATACTGCCCGCCAATGCCATCACCACATAGTCCAACGACATAACGAACAGCGACACCAGCAGAACTGCTCTGCGCCCATAGGCGTCTGAAAGATTGCCTAGGATGGGGCCGAAGACGAATTGCATTGCTGCAAATGCAGTGCTGAGAACACCTCCCCAAACTGCTGCACCGGCCAGCGTACCGCCCTGAACTTCGACGATGAGTTCGGGCATGATCGGCAGAACCAGCCCAATGCCCATTGCGTCGATCATGACTGTGAGCAGGACAAAGAGAAAGGGAAGACGCATGGAGACCGCTGAGTGAATACTCCGGCACTCTAGCCACAGAGTTTATCGCTGAAAAGTGGCTTACGCCCCGCCCTCGTTGGGCAAGTCAATTGCGATACTGTCCAATATTTCGGCCAGCTGACCCGGATGGGAAAAGAACGGAGAGTGAGAGCTGTCGATGCTATGCCGCATGGCTTCGGGAACGCCGAAACTCATCTGCTTTTGATACTCGGGCGGGATCGTGCGGTCGTCGGTGGCTTGGATATAAGCCTTGGATACGCGCGCGAATGCATCGCTGAGCGGCAGGGGCGTATCTTGCGGCGCAATGGCCTGAGGACATAGCCGCGAAAGCGCATAGGGTACGGTTTCAGCCGGGCAGTCGTAATAAAACAGATCCTGAACCCGCTCGGGCTTGACCGTGTAGGATAGACCATCTGCCGATTTATCCACCGCATCTCCGATGGTCTGACGAGGGGACTGTCGGCGCATCTCGATCATCGACATCCCGTCTTTGGGAAGGTAGGCGCACAAATACACCAAGGCGCGCATCCTCGTCGGTTGGGCCTCGGCCGCGGCGCTGATCGGGTAGCCGCCCCATGAATGCCCGACGACAATCGTCTGCGGCGAACACGCCTTGAGTACCGCGTCGCGGCATCCCTGCAATGTGACCTCGGAAACCGGTGTCGGATCAGCACCGTGGCTAGGCATGTCGATTGCGCGTGCCGTATGCCCCAAGGCGGCAAGTTCGGGGATCAGATCGCGCCAGCACCACGCACCGTGGCATGACCCATGGACCAGAAGGAAATCTGCCAATGCTGTTCTCCTTCAGATATGCCCGATATCCGCCAGGAAACGGCTTAGAATCGCTGCGTATTCCTGGGGTTGCTCGACACAGGGCAGATGCCCGGCTCGGCGCATCAGTTCAAAACGAGAGCCGGGGACAAGATCAATGGTTTCCCGTACCAGATCAGGCGGAGTTGAGCCATCCTCGCTGCCGGCAATGCCCAGTGTAGGCAATCTTAAGCCGCTGGTTGGCGTATAGAAATCCGTGCCTGAAATCGCCGCGCAACATCCCAAGAATCCGTCCTCGGGTTGTCGCGCCATCATGTTGCGCCATAACAGGTGATCTGGCGTCGCCCGAAAGGCTTTTGAGAACCAGCGTTCCATTGTGGCGTCTGCCAGCGCTTCGATCCCACCCTCACGAATGACGTCCATACGCTGGTTCCACATCGCTGGGGTGCCGATTTTGGCCGCGGTATTCGACAAGACCAACCCCCGGATCAAGTCCAACCGTTTGACGGCCAACCCTTGTGCGATCAGCCCGCCAATCGAAAGGCCCACGAACACACAATCCCGGATTTCGAGGTGATCCAGCAGGGATTCTGCATCTCGAACCAGCGCCCCCATAGAATACGGAGCGGGTGGTGCAGAAGACAGCCCGTGCCCCCGTTTGTCATACCGGATCAGACGAAGCCCGGCCGGCAGAAGAGGCAATACGGCGTCCCAAAGCCGCATATCCGTGCCCAGCGAATTGGCGAACACTACCGGTGCCCCGCTTGGATCGCCATCCTCACGGTAATGGAGCTTTATGTCCCCGAAATCTGCAATTTGCATGACATAATCCCCGTTCGTCATACGTTAAGCCAGCACCCTGCCTTATCGGTCCTGTGTTGTCAGGTCAGGAATTCCAGCGCTTTTCCAAAGACTTCCGGGTCAGCGTTGCCGCCAGATGCCACTACGATAACAGTGTCGCCTTCAATTTCGGCGCCACGGTACAAAGCGGCCGCCAACGACACAGCGCCGCCTGGCTCCAACACTATTTTCAATCGCAAAAACGCTTGGGCCATGGCGCGAAGGGCTTCCTCTTCCGTGACCGAAAGGCCCGGACCGCACAAGCGGTTCAGGATGGGAAAGGTGAGGTCGCCGGGCTGCGGTGTCAGGATCGCGTCGCAAAGATTGCCGGATGTCGACTTGTTCGCCTGAATCTGCCCGGTCGCCAATGAGCGTTTCACATCGTCAAATCCTTCGGGCTCACACGGGCGGGGGCGAAGCCCCGGAGCGTGACCCTCCAATGCCAGCGCGATTCCAGACGTCAGCCCGCCTCCGCCGCAGCAGACAAGAACGTCGGCTTGGGTGACGCCGAGGGCAGTGGCTTGCCGGGCGATCTCCAATCCCGTCGTGCCCTGACCCGCTATAACCTGTGGTTCGTCATAGGGTCGGATCAGCGTCAAGCCACGCTCGGCTGCAAGGGCTTCGCCGATCTCTTCACGGCTTTCACTAGCGCGATCGTACAACACCACTTCTCCGCCCAAAGCGCGGGTGTTGTTGATTTTCAGCTGAGGCGCGTCCGAGGGCATGATGATGACGGAGGATATGCCGTGTTGTGCGGCGGCATACGCTACCCCCTGTGCGTGGTTACCCGACGAATAGGCGATCACACCGCTCTGGCGCTCGGCTTCACCCAATGCGGAGATGGCCGACCAAGCCCCTCGAAACTTGAAACTGCCCGTGTGCTGCAGGCACTCGGGTTTAACCAGAACCCGACGGCCGGCAAGTTCATCAATGAACGGAGAAGACAGCAGCGGCGTTTCCCGCACATGTCCTTTCAGCCGCTCAGAGGCGGCTTCGATCATTTGCAATGTGCTCATAGGGCGTCCAGTGTTTTTCGGATCAGATCAAGCGACTCAGGTTCATCCAGAAAAGGCGCATGGCCCCGGTCTGGAACCGAGACAGAGACCAGCCCCGGATGTCGATCATGCATCTCGGCCAGGGTCTGCTCGCTTAGCACGTCCGAGTTTTCGCCGCGAATAACACCGGTCGGGATGTTTCGCAGAGCTTCAAAAAACAGCCACATGTCCGGTATCGCGCCTGCCGCTGCCTGATCCAGAAGAGCGGTGCGCAGGCTTGGGTCATAGCGCAGTTTCAAACCTTGCGGGGTTTCCTCGTTCTGGAACTCAGCCATTTGTCGCCACCTTTGCAGGGGGACACCGGGGAAATGCGCCTCCATCATGTGCTGCAGGGCACGCGCCGCATCGTCATAGGTCTTTGATACGGGTTGTTTGCCGACATAGTCCATGATCTTGGCGATACCCGATGTATCGATGACAGGGCCAATATCGTTAAGCACAACTGCGGCCAGACGCTCCGGGTGGCTGGCAGCCAGTGCCATGGCGATTAGACCCCCGCGTGACGTTCCGATCACTGATACCCGCTCAAGGCCAAGGTGATCCAGCAACTCAATGGCGTCATGCGCTTCGCGCAAGACGTTGTAGTTTCCATGGTCGGGGTCATAATCCGATTGTCCACGCCCCCGGTAATCCATCGCGATCATTCGATGATCGGCCATATGTGGCGCCAGAAACGAAAAATCCTGCGTGTTACGGGTCAGCCCTGCAAGACAGAAAACAGGCGCGCCGGACCCGGTGTCCTCGAAATATAGTTTCTTGCCGTCAGTGGTCGTGAAAAAGGGCATTACAGTCCTGCGATTTGGGGAATGGTCGTCAGGTCGGACAGTACATGCGCAGGCTTCCATGGCAAGCGATCCATCGGCTCCTGTGCCCGGTTGACCCAAGTGGTCACGAAGCCGTACCCGCTGGCCCCCGCGGCGTCCCACCCGTTTGAACTGACAAACAGAACCTCGTCCCGCGCGCATCCAAAGCGTTGTTGAACCAGATCATAGACTTTGGAATGCGGTTTGAAGACGCCGACACTTTCGACCGACAGAACATCGTCTAGTACATCGCCGATGCCGGCCGATTGGACCGCTCCGTCCAGCATCGGAGGGGAGCCGTTCGACAGTATTGCAGTCTGAAGGCCGCCGGCTTTCAGAGCGGCTAGCATGGCGGGAACCTCGGGGTAAGCCTGCAATTCCCAATACAGGTCCAGCAAGCGCTGTCGCAAGGTCGCGTTGCCGTCCAGACCAGTGGCCTCCAGCGCCCAGTCCAACCCATCTTGGGTCACGTCCCAGAAATCAGCATGAGCGTCGGCAACGGCGCGCAGCCATGTGTATTGCAACTGTTTCAGCCGCCAGTAATTCGCCAGATCGGGCCACTTTTCCTGCAATGATTCAAAGCCCGGTTCTGCCGCGGCCTGTCGTGCCGCAGCCGCGACATCAAAAAGCGTGCCATAGGCGTCGAAAACGCATGTTGTGATCGGCATCGTGTCCCCTCCATCCATCCGGCGAAGGTTTGCACAACAGGTGGTCGCTTGAAAGGGGGAAGGGCTTACAATGACGTGTCAGCCCCTAGGGTTGGCCGTTCAACTCTTTAACGGCCGGAGGCCAGAATGACCGCAATCAAACAGGGCGACACTGTTCGCATTCACTACACCGGTACGCTGTTGGACGGAAACGTCTTTGACAGTTCGGACGGGCGCGACCCGTTGGAGTTCGTGGTAGGCTCGGGCCAGATCATCCCGGGTCTGGACAGTGCGATGCCGGGTCTGACGGTTGGCGAAAAGAAGCGAGTCGAGATTGCCTGCGTTGATGCCTATGGACCGATAAATCCAGAAATGCGGCAAAGTATCCCCCGCGAAGGTATCCCGGATGACATTCCCCTGACACCAGGATCACAACTGCAGATGCAGACGCCTGAAGGTCAGGTGCTGCCAGTCACGGTGGTCGAGGCTGACGACGCAACAGTGACGCTGGATGCAAATCATCCATTGGCTGGTCAGGATCTGATTTTCGACGTCGAGGTTATTTCGGTCAACTGACCTATCGTAGCAGAGAGGATCAGCCTGTAATCAGGCTGGTCCAGGATTCGAACTCAGCACGAACCTGCGGCTGCGTGAAAAACACAAACAACATTAACAATGTTGTCAGGCCCAGCAATGCAATCCGCCCGCGTACCCCTAGAAAACCCGATTTACGACGGGACCTAGAGGAGCGCGCGTTGCTTGCAACAATATGATCAGCTTTGCTCATGCCGCCTGTTTTGCCGGTGAAAGATGGTCAAATCTTGGCACCGGCAGGGAAAACTCGGGTCACATAAAGTCTGGCTGCGGCATGCCCAGTACGTGGAACCCGCCATCTACCTTGATAATCTCGCCCGAGGTGCAGGCTCCGGCTTCTGATGCCAAGTACACAGCAGTGCCGCCCACGGCCTCCAGCGTCGCGTTCGAGCGCATGGGCGCATTCTGGTCGCAGAACTTGTAGGTCTTGCGTGCGCCACCGATGGCCGCACCGGCCAGTGTTTTCATCGGACCGGGCGAGATGGCGTTCACGCGAATGCCTTCGGGGCCTAGATCATTGGCCAGATAGCGTGTAGCCGATTCCAGCGCCGCTTTGGCGACACCCATCACGTTGTAGTTCGGAACCACGCGATTCGAGCCCTGATAGGTCAGCGTCAGCAAAGTGCCACCATTGTCCTTCATCATGGGATAGGCGCGGCGGGCGACCTCGATAAAGGAGTAGGCCGATACATCCATCGAATGTTTAAAGTTCGCCCGCGTTGTGTTCAGGAACCGGCCGGTCAGTTCCGACTTGTCCGAATAGGCGATTGCGTGGACCACGAAATCAATCGTCGGCCAACGCTGGGCTAGTTCGTCAAAGGCGCGATCCAGCGATTCGTCGTCGGTCACATCCGCGTCGACCATGAAGTCGCTGCCGAGGCTTTGCGCCAAGGGCTCCAGCCGCTTTCCGAATGCTTCGCCCTGATAGGTGAAAGCCAGTTCGGCGCCCGCTTCGTGCATGGCCTTGGCGATGCCCCACGCGATCGAGCGGTCATTGGCCACGCCCATGATAAGGCCGCGTTTGCCTTTAAGAAGATCCGACATCACATTCACCCGTTATACTTTGAAAGAACCATGGATCCGTTGGTGCCGCCAAAGCCGAAGCTGTTGGTCATCACCGAGTCGAGTCCCGCATTTTCAACGACTTGCGTTGCAATTTCACCGGGCTGGATGCCTTCGGCGAGCGTTTCGACATTGATCGACGGTGTAATGAAATCATTGTCCAGCATCAGCAGGCAGAAGATCGCCTCCAATGCGCCCGCAGCGCCTTGCGCGTGGCCGGTCATCGACTTGGTCGACGAAATCGGCGGCACGTTGCCTTCGCCAAAGATGCGGCGCACGGCTTCAACCTCGCCCACATCGCCGACCGGGGTCGAGGTCCCGTGGGCGTTGATGTATCCAACCTTGCGGCCTTCGGGCAGGGTGGACAGGGCCAGACGCATCGCGCGTTCGCCGCCTTCACCCGAAGGGGCCACCATGTCATGCCCGTCCGAGGTTGCGGCATAGCCGGTAACTTCGGCATAGATCTTGGCACCGCGCGCCAATGCGTGATCAAGGTCTTCCAGCACGACGATGCCGCCGCCACCGGAAATCACGAACCCGTCGCGATTCTGATCAAAGGCGCGCGAGGCTTTGTCCGGCGTGTCGTTGTATTTCGACGACATCGCGCCCATCGCGTCGAACAGGCAGGACAGCGTCCAGTCCAGTTCTTCACCGCCGCCTGCAAACATCACATCCTGCTTGCCCAGCATGATCTGTTCCGCCGCGTTGCCGATGCAATGCAGCGAGGTCGAGCAGGCCGAGGTAATTGAGTAGTTGATGCCCTTGATCTTGAACGCCGTTGCAAGGTTGGCCGAAATCGTCGAGCACATGCATTTCGGCACCGCGAACGGCCCGATCCGCTTGGTCGCGCCGTTTTTCAGCACGGTCTGATGCGCTGTCAGCATGGCGCTGGTCGAGGGGCCACCCGAGCCTGCCACCAGACCTGTGCGCGGGTTCACCACCTGATCTTCGGTCAGACCGGAATCTGCGATCGCCTGGCTCATCGCGATATGGGCATAAGCCGCGCCGGGCCCCATGAAACGCAAGGTGCGCTTGTCCACATGCTCTGTCACGTTGATCTTCAGCGAGCCGGCAATCTGGCTGCGAAAACCGTGTTCGACCATCTGGTCATTGGCCTCAATGCCGGACTTGCCAGCTTTGAGTGAGGCCAGAACCTCTTGGGCATTGTTCCCGATGGAGGAGACAATCCCCAAACCGGTGACAACTACTCGACGCATATGCGTGCTCCTTATTTCGGGCCGATCAGGCTCAGGCTTCGGACAGGACGACTTTCATGTCCTTGACGTCGTAAATCATTTCACCGTCCGCTTCGACGATACCATCCGCCACACCCATAGTCAGGCGGCGGGTCTGGATCGCCTTTTTGAAATCAATTTTGTAAGTCAGCATCTTGCGGTCGGGGCGGACCATGCCGGTCAGCTTGACCTCGCCCACGCCAACAGCCATGCCACGCCCCTGCCAGCCGCGCCAGCCGAGGTTAAAGCCGGTCAGCTGCCACAGGCCATCCAGCCCCAAACAGCCAGGCATGATCGGGTTCCCGGGGAAGTGGCAGTCAAAGAACCACAGGTCCGGAGTAATGTCGAATTCCGCCAAAACATGACCTTTGCCATGCGCGCCACCATCGGCTGAGATATCGGTAATCCGGTCCATCATCAGCATCGGCGGGGCAGGCAACTGCGCGTTACCGGGGCCGAATAATTCGCCACGGGCGCATTTCAGCAGATCATCCTTGTCAAAGCTGCTCGGGAATTGGGCCATTCTTGCCGCCTCTCCTGCCAGGGGTCTGTTCATTCAATCTGGCCTCGTCTAGCACCCGTATGCAAGGTCCTGCAAGAGCGGTGGCCAACATCATGCGGTGTTCTGTCCGTTCTTTGCGAATGAATTTCATTTGAAATTACCTGACTTCAGCACCTATATATACTTCAGCAACAAAACGGTATCGGATTCATGACACCAGAAAGCCAGAGCATAGCCACGAACTGGTTGGTTCACGCCGGACTGCGCCCGACGCGTCAGCGTGTGGCCCTGGCCGAGCTTTTGGTCGGGGACGGAAAGCACCGTCATGTGACAGCGGAAAGTCTGTTTGAATCAGCTAAAAAGAACGGCGATGCCGTGTCTTTAGCGACTGTATACAACACTCTGCGGGCATTCTGCGACGCGGGCGTTCTGCAGGAAATCACCGTAGACGGGTCGAAAAGCTATTTCGACACCAACACGCATGATCACCCGCATTTTTTCTGGGAGGATGAAGGGCGCCTGAGCGATGCACCATCCGAACAGCTTGTGATCCAGCGCCTGCCCGAAGCACCCGAAGGGGTCGAGATCGCTTCGGTCGATGTCGTGATCCGGTTGCGAAAGAAGTAACCTTACGTCGTTAATTCCGACAGGATATCTTGCGCTCTGTCCAAGAGGGTGTCCATTGGACCCGTTCCATGCCGCGCGAGCACGACGGGCTCGGCTGCGAAATCATCGGTGACAGGTCGACTAACCAGTGGCATCCCATCGTAGCTAACTGCAGCGGGGATATTCGCATAGGTCATAGCGACTCCTTCATTGTTTGCGGCCAGGCTGCGTTGGATTTCAAGTGATGCAGCGCGGTGTGCGACATTGGGTGTCTGCCCAGCTTTGCGAAACAAAGTCAGAAAATGTTGGGCAGAAAGTCCTTCGTCCGACAGGATCAAGGGATACGCCGCGATTTCCTTCAACGAGAGATGCCTGTGCTCCGCAAGCGGATGATCCGGAGATATCACCGCGTTCGGGCATGTGATGCAGAGCGACGTGGTCGTGAACCCGGCATCCAGCGTCAGCCCATAGGTAATCGCAAAGTCGATCTCACCCTGAACTAAGCCTGAGATTAAACCTTGGAAATTATCTACCCGGTAAGTCACATGGACATCTGGAAGGCCCTCTCGCAACAGGCGCAAGGCGCAGGCGAGCAGGAAGGGGGCAAGATCGTCGAAACATCCCAATCGCAAACGAGCCGCTGCAGGCCCCGTGGAGGTTGCGTTTTCCAGTTTCGCGGCGCGCGACAGCAATGCCTCGGCCTGTTCGATGAATGAGCGCCCTTGCGGGGTCACGGTCATCGCAGCACCGCGCTTTCGTGTGAATAATGGGTACCCCAGTTGGTCTTCGACCCGTGTTAGGGCGTTGGACAAAGCCGGTTGCGAAACATTCAGATGTTGGGCCGCCGCGGACAGGCCGCCGTATCGTCCAATGGCGCAGACATATTCGTATTGTCTAAGTGAAAGGTATAACATGGTTTTATATTTAGCTTCAAAAGATATGACTTGAACAGAGACCAATGCCATGCGCAGATCACAACGCAATCGGCACGGAGACTGACATGACCCATCCCCTTGTGACGCAAGACATGATCGACACCTATCAGCGCGACGGTGTTGTTCTGATCCGGAGACTGTTTGCCGATTATGTGGAAACCTTGCGCGATGGGGTTGCGGCGAACATGGCTGAGCCTGGCCCATACGCTTCGGACAATAAGAAACAGGGCGAGACCGGACTGTTTTTTGACGATTATTGCAATTGGACGAGGGTCAAACAGTTTCAAGATGTGATCCACAACTCTCCGGCAGCTGAGGTTGCCGCCGATCTGATGCAGTCACAAACTGTTCAGATGTTTCACGACCACGTCCTGGTGAAGGAACCGGGCACCTCGATGGCAACGCCGTGGCATCAGGATGGGCCGTATTATTTTGTTGAAGGCCAGCAGACGATCAGTTTCTGGTCGCCGCTTGATCCTGTGACAAAAGCGACCTTGCGCTGCGTGGCCGGATCGCACAAGTGGGAGAAAGAGGTTCTACCGACTCGCTGGGTGTCCGAAGAAGGGTTCTTTCCCGATGAGGGCCAATACATTCCTGTCCCTGACCCGGATGCTGAAGGGATGCGCGTGGTCGAGTTCGAGATGCAGCCAGGTGACGCGGTAGCGTTCAACTATCACACGCTGCACGGCGCGCGCGGGAATCACTCTGACAGCCGCCGTCGTGCGTTTTCACTGCGTCTGGTGGGCGATGACGCGCGCTATGTAGAGCGACCCGGTCGAACCTCACCGCCGTTTCCGGGCCATGACATGGTGCCCGGGCAGCGTCTGCGTGAGGATTGGTTTCCGATGGTGTGGCCACGATAGGGGGCTCTGCCCCCGGCGCGGCGGGGCCGCACCTCTCCAGGGATATTTTTGGCCAGATGAAGGTTGGATCAGAACCACTGACCGGATTCGATCAGGCCCAAATCCAGCAATTGGGTCGAGTTCCATTCGAACGCGACCGAGTTCCGCCACTTGAAGCTTGGGATGTCGAAGGTCGACCCGGCGTTTGATTTCAGTGCTTTAGCCGCACGGAAAGAGCAGATCGCTGCGGTCAGGTTGTGGTGCCAGGGGCAGGAATACGTGTTATATTCTGGTTCGCTAAAGGTGTGATCGGGCAACAGGCGCAGATTTTTGCGGGGCTTGAACAGGCCAATCCTATCGATGCGGCGGCGTTCATAGGGGATGTGGTCTTCGAACCTCCAGCGCAAACCTCCGGACATGTCCAGCTGGCGCTCTAGCGGCTGACCGTCAGGAGTGTGGCGAGTGTGGGCATAGTATCCAATGCGGTCCAGCATAGCACGATCCGGAGCCACTCCGTTGGGGAAAGCCGTAAGGTCATCGGCATACAGATCGACCACATGGGTCAACATCGCATCGCGGCGTTCTTCGGTGTGAAAGGCTAGCATCTCACCGATGGCGCGGGTCTCGCAGAAGGGGAAAAACAGGTATTCGGCGTTGTAGCAGTAATACATCCAATTGGATGGAGCGGCTTCAATCACCTTGTTAATCGTGTCGAAAACGACGGTCCGCGGTGCGCAGGTCAACGCAACCCGGTGGATACGTTTTGTCAATTCCTCCGGCAGTGTGAATTCTGCGGGCATGAAGGCGATCAGATTGGTAAACCCAAGTTTCAGGTGATGGCGTATTGTACTTTCAAGTTCGACATCATCCTCGGCAAAGATCAGGGCAATCGGCCCCTTTTTCAGCGCATCCGTGCCGGATTGCAGGAAAGAGTTTACAGAGTCGTACTGCATGGCCTGTTCGCGCTCGTCTTGCTGGTGTTTTGGGTCAAAATCGGGTAATCGCGCGGGCATTGCAAGCGGCGTTCGTAAGGTATAGATGACGCCGATCCCGCGAACGCAAAAGGCCCTACCCATGTCGGAACCTAAAAAGCTGTACATCAAGACCTATGGTTGCCAGATGAACGTCTATGACAGCGAACGTATGGCCGAAACGCTCGGCGGTCAGGGATATGTAGAGACAAAAAGCCCCGACGACGCGGATATGATACTGCTGAACACCTGCCATATCCGGGAAAAGGCCGCTGAAAAGGTCTATTCCGAGTTGGGTCGCTTCAAAGGTCTGAAGGCGGAAAAGCCTGATCTTAAGATCGGGGTGGCCGGTTGTGTTGCACAGGCCGAGGGCGAAGAGATCATGCGCCGCCAGCCTCTGGTCGATCTGGTGGTCGGCCCGCAAAGCTATCACCGTCTGCCCGAGATGGAGGCCAAGACCCGCGAAGGCGCGAAGGCGCTGGACACCGATTTCCCGGAAGAAGACAAGTTCGAAAAGCTCAAGAACCGACCCAAAGCCAAGCGCGGCCCCACGGCGTTTTTGACCGTTCAGGAAGGTTGCGACAAATTCTGTGCCTTCTGTGTTGTGCCCTATACCCGCGGGGCCGAAGTCAGCCGCCCGGCGGATCGCATCATCCGCGAGGCGCAGGATCTGGTCGAACGCGGCGTGCGCGAAATCACTTTGCTGGGTCAGAACGTCAACGCCTATCACGGGGCTGGCCCGAACGGTGACACGACGCTGGCGGGGTTGATCTGGGAGTTGAACAAGGTTGACGGGCTGGAACGTATCCGATTCACCACGTCGCACCCCAACGACATGGCCGATGACCTGATCGAAGCGCACGGAACCTGCGACAAGCTGATGCCCTATCTGCACCTGCCGGTTCAGTCGGGCTCGGACCGGATTCTGAAACGGATGAATCGCAGCCACACGGCGGACAGCTATCTGCGCCTGATCGAACGCATCCGTGAAGCACGGCCCGATATCATGATGTCGGGCGACTTCATCGTGGGCTTCCCCGAGGAGACAGAAGAGGACTTTCAGGCCACGTTGGATCTGGTGGAGCAGGTGAGGTACGGGTACGCGTATTCGTTCAAGTATTCGACCCGTCCGGGAACGCCGGCGGCCGAACGGTCTCAGGTTGATCCTGAGGTGGCGGATGACCGCCTACAGCGCCTGCAGGCTGTGATCACCCGTCATCAGCGCGAAATTCAGGATGCAATGGTGGGCCGGAATGTCCGTGTTCTGTTCGAAAAGCCCGGTCGCCTGCCTGGCCAAATGGTCGGAAAATCCGAGTATCTTCATTCGGTTCACGTCTCGGGCCCCAATGTCGAGGTGGGTGAGTTGCGCGACGTTCGCATCACCGCGTCGGGGGCAAATTCGCTTGCGGGCGAGCTGCTCTGAACCTGGCTGAAACTGTGGTGAAAACACCAACGCCTGATTCTGAACCGAAAATTAACACTTGATTTATGACTTCGATCTATGCTCGGAGAAATGCTAGATTTTTTAGGGGTCTAGGGTTCCATACGTATCAGGAGTTCTAGTCTCCTAGGCAGATCAGTGTGTCGAGATGTCGGAGAGTGCGAGTGTTTGAATTGACGGTTCTGAAAAGCTCTGGTTTGCGTCTGTTCTGGGGGCTACTTACTTCCATTGTCTTCGGGTCCTGCACTTTGGCCGGGAATCCAGAACCTGGCCTCACCGATCCGCCAGTTGTCAACCCCAAGCGTTCTAACGGCGACATAAGTGCATTTTACCTGGGCGTTACCGGTGGATATTCTCTCGGAGGAACAGATGAGTTTGGGTTGGCAACGCCCGGGGCCACATTTCCCGTTGGAGACTTGGATCTGAAGGGGTCATTCGGCGGTGTTCGCGCAGGTTGGCGTGGAGTGCTTCCTGCGCGAAGTGGGCGCGACTACGTATATGGGCTAGAGATTGGGTACGAGTTCGGCTCGATAGATGATGAAGTCACCACCTCGGTCAATGGCGTATCTGTTACCGGCGGCTCCGAGGTGTCTGATATATTTTCTGTACGGTTTCGCAGTGGCCTAACGAACAAAAGCGGCAGTATTTTGTATTTTGTGTCTGCTGGTTATGTTCGCGGAGATGTCGAAACGACGAACAGCCTTACGTTTGGCCCGACAGCCCAGTCCTTCCAGGAATCCGACAGCAGGAATGGTTTTTCTGTCAGTATCGGAGCTGAGCATAGCCTGAACGACGATTGGTCGATCACTGGTGAATACGAGTATGTTCAGTTTGAGGGCAAGGATGTCGAATTTGGCAGCGGGTTTTCGACTCGTTCGACGCCTGAGTATCGCAGTCTTCGGTTTGGTTTGAACTACACCTTCTGACCTCCTTAAGTCTGGTGGCCTTTGGACCTGAAGTCGGTTCGATATACTCGAGTGCAATCGGCGGTTTTGTCATTCGTTTGCGAAAATTTGAATCTGTGGCTTGCGCCCACCGGCAATTGTTGTCACGCTCGGGGAGAAACGCCAAGACAGGAGAACGGATTGGCCATCGGTGCCCTTACCCCACCGCAAGATGAAATGCCCCAGCGTGAGGCGTTTGTTGAATTTCCCGACAACCGGTTGTTGATTGATTTGTGCGGCGAATATGACCGTAATCTGACCGACATCGAACAAAAACTCTCGGTGCAGATTGTGCGCCGTGGCAACCAGCTTGTGGTCATGGGCGACGAAGACGCCCAGAAACAAGCGATCGAAGTGTTACAGGCGCTTTATACAAGACTGGAAACTGGCAAGGATGTCGAAGCCGCCGACGTGGATCGCGAATTGCGCATGGGCGGGTCCGAGAAGGGAACGGGAAGTCGCGAAGGTGATCAGCTCGAGATGTTCAAGGGCGGAATGGTCGAGATCAAAACCAGAAAGAAATTGGTCGAACCGCGCACAGATGCCCAAAAAGCCTATGTCCAGTCGCTGTTCAACAATGAACTGGCCTTTGGCATCGGACCAGCGGGTACGGGCAAAACCTATCTGGCTGTCGCTGTTGGTGTGTCGATGTTTATTGGCGGACATGTGGACCGTATAATCCTGAGCCGCCCTGCGGTCGAAGCCGGTGAAAAACTGGGCTATCTGCCGGGTGACATGAAGGACAAGGTCGATCCTTATATGCAACCGCTGTACGATGCGTTGAACGATTTCCTTCCGGGTAAACAGTTGGCCAAGCTGATCGAGGAAAAGCGAATCGAAATTGCGCCCTTGGCCTTTATGCGCGGTCGAACTTTGGCAAATGCGTTTGTTGTCTTGGACGAGGCACAGAATGCCACGACTATGCAGATGAAGATGTTCCTGACGCGTTTGGGCGAGGGTAGCCGAATGGTGATCACCGGTGACCGCTCGCAGGTGGATTTGCCGCGCGGGGTTCAGTCAGGTCTGGCCGATGCGGAACGGTTGCTTAAGACGATCCCGAATATCAGCTTCAACTATTTCACGTCGAAAGACGTCGTGCGCCATCCGCTTGTCGCCGCGATCATCGAGGCGTATGAGGCCGACGCGGGCCGTGAAACCTGAGAGGTTTCAGGCTACGATGCCCGGGGCTTTGGACGACAGACATGAACCTTGAACTGACGGTGGAAGACACCCGCTGGCAGGGGCTGGAGCCCTTGGCACGCCGCGCCATTCAGGCGGTTATGGACCATTGTAACCTTCAAGAAGACTGTGAAATCAGCCTATTGGCCTGCGACGATGTCCGTATCGCGGATCTGAACGCTGAATTCCGGGAAAAACCCTCGGCGACTAATGTACTGAGTTGGCCTGCCGAAGATTTGGCCGCGGACATCGCAGGTCAGCCGCCGTTATCTCCGACCCCGGATTTTACCGGAGAGACAGCTTTGGGGGATATCGCGATCTCATTTGACACCTGTGCACGTGAAGCGGCTGAGGCAGGAAAAGCCATGGATGATCATGTCACACATCTGATCATTCACGGAATGTTGCATTTGTTGGGATACGATCACATCCGTGACCCGGACGCCACTTTGATGGAGGGGGTCGAAGTCGAGATACTTGGCAAATTGGGTATTGATGACCCATATACTGTTTAATAGGGGCCATTTTGGCCGATCATTTGGAATGGGATAATGGGCGATACAGACGGCAGTTCTATGGCAGCGCAAAGCGCGCAACCAAAGGAAGGCACAGAAAACATCAAAGAGAAAGCTGGGTTTTTCTCTCGAATAGTGGATGCATTCTCGTCGCAAGATGATGAGCAGGTTTCGGGCGCCAATGGGCATGAAACCGACAAAACGCAACCACGTGGCATGATCAATCTGCGCAGAATGCGAGTCGAGGATGTTGCGATCCCGACAGCAGAAATCGTGTCGGTCCCATCAACCATAACCAAGGACGAACTTGCGCAGGTGTTTCGCGAAAGCGGCCTGTCACGTATCCCGGTCTATGACGGCACTCTAGATACGCCTTTAGGGTTTGTGCATCTCAAGGATTTCGCGCTGACCCATGGGTTTAACGGAACCTCATCCACATTCGACCTAATCTCAATGTTGCGCACTTTGCTGTTCGTGCCACCCTCGATGCCAATCGGCGTTCTGATGACAAAAATGCAGACCGAGCGCAGACACATGGCGTTGGTGATCGACGAATATGGGGGCGTCGACGGTTTGGTAACGATCGAAGATTTGATCGAACAGGTTGTAGGCGAAATTGCGGATGAGCATGACGCCGATGAAAGCCAGCTTTGGCTGCAGGAAAAGCCGGGTTGCTATATCGTTCAGGCCCGCGTACCGCTCGAGGATTTCGAGGCCGAGATCGGACGTTCCTTGACCAGCCATGAGGACGTCGACGAAGAGGAAATCGATACCCTGGGCGGGCTTGTCTTCATGCTCTCGGGGCGCGTTCCTGCCCGTGGCGAAGTAGTCTTGCATCCCGAGGGGCCCGAGTTCGAAGTCATAGATGCCGATCCGCGCCGGATCAAAAGACTGCGGGTCATGTTGCCGGATCTCGTTGCATGAACCCTGCCGCGAGGTGGCCATTCTGGATGACTTTTGGTTTGGCAGCGTTTCTGGGCGCCATTGCGGCGTTTGGGCTAGCGCCATTCGGTTATTGGTTTGCAACTGTGGCCGCGCTGCTTGGTCTTGGGCCGTTGTTCGTCACTGCGCCTTCTCGGTCACGCGCGGCCTGGATCGGCTGGGCATTTGCCACCGGGTATTTTGCGCATGCTCTCAGCTGGATTGTCGAGCCCTTTCTGGTCGATGCCGAGCGTCACGCCTGGATGGCGCCATTTGCCCTGATTTTCATGGCCGGAGGGCTCGCGCTATTCTGGACCTGCGCTTTTTGGCTGGTGCGCCGTCCGAGCGCGTCTGCACTTGGTCAGGCTGTCTTGCTTGCATTGGCGGTTTCGCTTGCCGAGGGGGCGCGGGGGTATGTTCTGACGGGATTTCCATGGGCTGGATTGGCGCAAATATGGGTTGACACTCCGGTGGTCCATGTTCTGGCGTTGATCGGCCCTTATGGGTTGGGCGCCGTGACCTTGTTGGCAACGTTACCTCTCGGGGCGGCGTTGGTGCAGCGCTCAAGGATCGGGGCGGCAGCCACGTTGTCTGTTGGTGCTATCGGGCTGGTAGTGGCTAGTGCGTTGTCTGTGCCTGCAGTGACCTATACCGGTCATGTTGTCCGAATTGTGCAGCCCAATGCGCCGCAACACCAGAAATGGGACCCTGACTACGCCCCGCTTTTCTTTGCACGACAGTTGGAGTTTTCAGCAGCGCAGCCCCGACCGGATATGATTGTTTGGCCTGAAACCTCTGTCCCGGCTTGGTTGGGTAGCGCGCAACCCTATCTGGATGCAATCGCGGATGCAGCCAAGGGTGTGCCAGTTGTCTTTGGGATACAAAGAGGCGAGGGGCCTCGGATCTACAACTCATTGGTCTATCTGGGCGAAAATGGCCAGCAAGACGCGTTGTATGACAAACATCACCTTGCCCCGTTTGGCGAATATGTTCCTTTTGGCGATTTAATGGCGCGTTTCGGTGTTTACGGGATGGCGACTACAACGGGACATGGATTCAGTGCAGGACCAGGGGCCGCACTGTTCGAGGCGGGCAAGCTGGGCAAAGCACTGCCATTGATTTGTTATGAGGCCGTCTTCACGCAAGATGTTCTATCGGCTCCGGCGCGGGCTGATTTTTTGCTTCAGATCACAAATGATGCCTGGTTTGGAACCCGTTCGGGACCATATCAGCACCTTGCGCAGGCGCAGATGCGCGCTGTTGAACAGGGTCTTCCGATGATGCGTGCCGCTAATACTGGTGTGTCCGCTATGATCGACCCGCTGGGTCAGGTGACGCAGTCTTTGGCGCTGGGCAACGCGGGTTTCATAGACGCTGAGCTTCCTGCGCCTTTGGCAGCGCCCCTTTATTCCAGGCTTGGCGACTATCCTCTTTTCCTTGCACTGTTTTTCGCCACGATCGCACTGTGGCGACCTGGCCGACGGACGTGATAGCAATTACTGATTGACGCTTTAACACTCTGAGCGTATCCCCCATGTGCCCGTCACAACGGCTTCCTGGCGTGATGGGGAAATCTTAATGGAGCACTTTTATGTCCCGACAGAACTATACTTTCACTTCGGAGTCCGTATCCGAAGGGCACCCCGACAAGGTCTGTGACCGGATTTCGGATGCGGTACTTGACGCATTTCTGAACGAAGAACCTGAAGCGCGCGTGGCGTGTGAAACTTTTGCCACGACCAACCGGGTTGTCATCGGTGGCGAAGTTGGCCTGTCGGATCAGGACAAGTTGCACGACTACATGGCGCATATCGACGACATCGCGCGCGCCTGTATCAAGGATATCGGCTACGAGCAGGACAAGTTCCACCACGAAACCGTCGAAGTGACGAACCTGCTGCACGAACAATCCGCCCATATCGCGCAGGGTGTCGATGCCGCCGATGACAAGGACGAAGGGGCAGGCGATCAGGGGATCATGTTCGGCTATGCCACGACCGAAACGCCTGCGTTGATGCCGGCTCCGATCCAGTATTCCCACGCGATCCTGCGTCGGCTGGCTGAAGTGCGCAAGAACGGATCCGAGCCTGCGCTGGGCCCCGATGCCAAGTCGCAGCTTTCGGTTGTCTACCGTGACGGAAAACCCGTCGGCGTCAGCTCGATCGTGCTGTCGACCCAGCATCTGGACGCGGCGCTGAGCTCGGATGACATCCGTGCCATTGTCGAGCCTTATATCCGCGAGACTCTGCCCGAAGGTTGGCTGTCCGCCGAGACCGAATGGCACGTAAACCCGACCGGTAAATTTGTGATCGGCGGCCCTGATGGCGATGCTGGCCTGACTGGTCGCAAGATCATCGTCGACACCTATGGGGGTGCAGCACCTCACGGTGGTGGCGCGTTCTCGGGTAAAGACCCGACCAAAGTGGATCGTTCGGCCGCCTATGCCGCACGCTATCTGGCAAAGAATGTAGTGGCTGCCGGTATGGCTGAGCGTTGCACGATCCAGCTCAGCTATGCGATTGGCGTGTCCAAGCCTCTATCGATCTATGCGGATACGCATGGCACGGGCCAGATCGCAGATGCGGCGATCGAAAAAGCCGTGGGCCAGGTAATGGACCTGACCCCGCGCGGCATCCGCGAGCATCTGCAACTGAACAAGCCGATCTACCAGCGCACTGCAGCCTACGGCCACTTCGGCCGCGAACCCGATGCCGATGGCGGCTTCAGCTGGGAAAGCACTGATCTGGCGGACGCGCTGAAAGCGGCGGTCTGATCTTAGACCAAAGGTGCGCCCATTCGGGCGCGCTCTATTCTGGTGCTTTTTGGGGGCGGCAGGTCTGTTGAGTGGACCGGTCGCCCTCTTGCGTCCGTGGTTTCGGCACAGTATGGGCTCGGCCCATGAGCACCGAGATCCCCCAACGCCCCCGCCGGAACTTTTATGGCCGCTTCAAAGGCAAAACCCTGAAGCCCAGTCAAAAGACGTATCTGAGCGAAGACCTCGATGCGCTGTCCCCCGGTGCGGTCGATTGGGAGAGTAACCCCGAACGCGCGCCGCTGGACCTGCAGGCGCTGTTTGGCGGGCGGGATGTCTGGCTTGAGGTTGGCTTTGGCGGCGGTGAGCATCTGGTGCATCAGGCGGCGAACAACCCCGATATCGGCATCATCGGGGCCGAACCCTACATCAACGGCGTCGCCATGTTGCTGGGCAAGATCCGGCAGGCTGGGGTCGAGAACCTCGCTGTGCATCCTGGCGATGCGCGCGACCTGTTCGATGTTTTGCCCGAGGCCAGCATCTCGCGTGCATTCCTGCTCTATCCCGATCCGTGGCCCAAGACGCGGCACCATCGTCGCCGCTTTGTGACACAGGAACATCTGCAACCGCTGGCGCGGGCGCTGAAACCGGGTTCGATCTTTCGGGTCGCGACTGATATTCCCGACTATGTTCGCCAAACGCTTGAGGAAGTGCCACGCGCCGGGTTCGAGTGGCTGGCCGAGCGCCCGGCTGACTGGCGCGAACCATGGGACGATTGGATTTCCACCCGTTACGAACAGAAGGCTCTGCGCGAAGGGCGCACGCCGCATTACCTGACCTTCCGCCGCACAGGCTGATTGCCGCTGGACCAACCGGCCCCAATTCGCTAAGCGGCTAAGGCACTGATAGCGAAAACAGGAGCCCCCATGTCCGGACACGGCACGCCCATCCCGATGACCTCATATCCCTGCGGTCCGCTGACCGGAACGGCAGAGGTGCCCGGCGACAAGTCGATCTCGCACAGGTCGCTGATTTTGGGCGCGATGGCGGTGGGTGAGACGAAGATTTCCGGCCTGCTGGAAGGTGAGGATGTTCTGGACACTGCCAAGGCCATGCGCGCCTTTGGTGCCGAGGTCACGGATCACGGCGGAGGGGAATGGACCGTGCATGGCGTCGGCGTCGGTGGCTTTGCCGAGCCGGATCAGGTGATTGATTGCGGCAATTCTGGCACGGGTGTGCGACTGATCATGGGTGCGATGGCGACCTGCCCGATCTCAGCCACGTTTACTGGGGATGCCAGCCTGAACAAGCGTCCCATGGCGCGGGTGACGGACCCGCTGGCGCTGTTTGGGGCGCAATCGGTTGGTCGCTCGGGTGGGCGTTTACCGATGACCATCGTGGGCGCGGCCGAACCCGTTCCGGTACGCTATGAGGTGCCGGTGCCGTCAGCGCAGGTGAAATCTGCTGTGCTGCTGGCAGGTCTGAACGCACCGGGCAAAACTGTTGTCGTTGAAAAAGAGGCCACCCGCGACCATTCGGAACGGATGCTGGCCGGGTTCGGCGCAGAGATCACCGTTGAGGATACAGATGAGGGCCGGGTGATCACCCTGACCGGTCGCCCCGAGTTGAAGCCCCAGGTTATTGCCGTTCCGCGCGACCCGTCCAGCGCGGCGTTTCCGGTTTGCGCAGCGCTGATCACGCCCGGTTCGGATGTGTTGGTGCCGGGCATTGGCCTGAACCCGACCCGCGCGGGGCTGTTTGCCACGCTGCGCGAGATGGGCGCGGACCTGACTTATGAAAACGAACGCGAAGAAGGCGGCGAGCCCGTTGCCGATCTGCGGGCGAAATACTCGCCTAACATGAAGGGCATCAACGTGCCGCCGGAACGAGCGGCCTCGATGATTGACGAATACCCGGTGCTGTCCGTGGTTGCGGCCAATGCCACCGGCACCACGATGATGGGCGGCGTGAAAGAGCTGCGCGTCAAGGAAAGCGACCGGATCGACGCAATGGCCCGCGGGTTGCGCGCCAATGGTGTGACCGTGGAAGAGGGTGAAGAATGGTGGTCGGTTGACGGTCTGGGCATCGGAAATGTTCCCGGCGGCGGTACCTGCGAGAGCTTTTTGGATCACCGCATCGCCATGTCGTTCATGGTGATGGGAATGGGAGCGAAAACGCCGGTCTCGGTTGATGATGGCGCTCCGATTGCAACCTCGTTCCCGATCTTTGAACCGCTGATGGCGACGCTGGGCGCCAAGGTCGAACGCGCGTGAGTTTCACGGTTGCCATAGACGGGCCAGCGGCTGCAGGGAAGGGCACGATCTCTAAGGCCGTCGCGGCGCATTTCGGCTTTGCCCATCTGGATACCGGGTTGCTCTACCGCGCGGTGGGGCGGCGAACGCTTGAGGGGATGGACCCGATCGCAGCGGCGCAGGCCCTGACAGCCGAAGAATTGCAACAGGGTGACCTGCGTACGGCCGAGATCGCGCAGGCGGCCTCGAAAGTGGCGGTGATCTCCGAGGTCCGCGCGGCTCTGGTCGATTTCCAGCGCGCCTTTGCGCGGCGGGTCGGGGGTGCGGTTCTGGACGGGCGCGATATTGGCACTGTCATTTGCCCCAATGCCGAGGCGAAGTTGTTCGTAACCGCCAGTGCCGAGGTCCGGGCTGAGCGGCGTTACCTTGAATTGAGTGCCAAGGGGGCCAATGTCACGCGCGATCAGGTTCTGGCCGATGTGCGCGAACGCGATGCGCGGGATGCAGAACGCAGCACGGCCCCGATGAAACCGGCCGAGGATGCGGTGCAACTGGACACATCGCATCTGAGCATCGAGGACGCTTTGGCGCAGGCCATCGAGCTAATCGAACAGAAAAAGCCCGCGACGCCGTAACGCCGCGAGCTTTCGCTTGGAGGTGGGTTAAAGCTCGCCGACTGCGACGCTTTTGATCTTTGACCATTTGCCATCAGCGGTTTTTGCCGTGCCGGGTACGTCTTTCAAAAACGCGGCACGGGTTTCGGCGTTCAGAAAGAGGTACAGTTTGCCGTCTGCGACCAGATACTGATCTGGGTCACCGTCGAATTTCTTGCCAACCGACACCCCGAACGAGCAGAACCCACCATGCTGCGGCAGATAGGCGGCAGGGTTGGCCTCGAACGTGGCAAGGTTCTCGGCGGTGGTGAAATAGTAGGAGGCACCGTCATAGGTGGCCGAATGGGTGGCAAAACCATCGACCGGATTGCCGTCATTGACCAGTGCCACCAGATCGACCCCATGTGCGGCCAGAGGAGCGCCCGCCGCCGAGATACCGTTCGAGACGTTGATTTCATCTGCGGCAAAGGCCGGGGCGGCGATCAGGGGCAGGGTGGCGATCAGAGTGGTCAGAACCAGGGATTTCATTGCGTTTCCTTTCATCATTTAAGCTGGGCGCGGCCGGATTGCCCGCCGCTGAAACAAACCTAGGCGTCAGGAGTTGAACGGACTATGATTGATGAGCTTGAAAACATTGCAGATCGTCCGATACTCGGATCGTTTGGAAGGTTCTCCTCACCAAGCTTTGTTTGGCCAGTGTCGTTTGATCCACATATGTTCAATGGGCAACCTGCAGGAGCGATGCGATGATCCGACTAGCCCTTTTTCTGATAGTTCTGGCCACAGGTCTGGCCGCTCAAGAGGCGCAGGACGCTCCTGAGTTGGAACCGCCCATGACCTATGAGCGGCTAGGAAAAATTCTGTTCGCTTTGGACCCGGAGGCGCTGCCGCAGGGGCCTGGTTTTCAGCTGACGGTCGGGGATACTCCGGTTCTGGTCATCACGGATGTGAACGCCGATCGGATGCGGGCCATGGTGTCGATTAGCAGCGCGGCTGATCTGTCACCCGCGGACCTGCAGCGCATGATGCAGGCGAATTTCGACAGTACGCTAGATGCGCGTTATGCGATCGCCAACGGTACCTTGTGGGCGGCCTATATTCATCCGTTGTCCACGTTGGAAAAAGACCAGCTGATCTCGGGTCTGGCCCAAACGGTTAACATCGCCAAGACATACGGCACCCTCTATTCCGGCGGTGCTGCAGAATTCGGTGGTGGTGACAGTCAGGGCCTACAGCGCGAATTGATTGATGAGCTTTTGAAGAAAGGCGAAGAGATCTGAGGCAGGCGCAACTATGCGCGTTCTGATGCTTGTCTGACACGCCGTTTTGGCGCGCTCAACGCCTATGTCATAGGCTCTGGCCCGGTGCGGGAAAACTGTTATAGTTCCCCAAAATAAAAAGGGGGGAGCAGAGCAGAATGAACAATCGATTGCGCAAAATCACCATTGTGGGTGGCGGTACAGCCGGGTGGATGACCGCACTTATCCTTGAGATGGTGTTGTCCCGGACATCGGCGCCAAAAGATCGACCGCGGATATGTCTGATCGAAAGCCCGAATATCTCGACTGTGGGTGTGGGCGAAGCAACGGTTCCTCGTATGCCGGTGACGCTCCGGCAGGCTGGAATAGCTGAACGGGATTTCTTTCGCGAAACCAACGCTTCCTTCAAGCTGGGTGTGAAGTTCTGCAACTGGAACAAGGACGCCAAAGGTAACCGTATCGATTATATGAACCCATTTGCTCATGGCCAAATGCTGGAAGGGCTTGAAGCGGCCGAGTATTACTTGCGATTTGGCAATGGGGATCGGGATTTCACGCAATCGATCGCTCCGCATGACGATTTGGCCCGTCTCTGCAAAGGCGCGCGACCGCTGGGCGCACCGGAATTCGAGCAGCGGTTTGGCTATGCGTATCATCTGGATGCGGTGAAATTCGCAGGGATGCTGACCAGGGTTTGCACCCAGCGCGGTGTCGAGCACATTCAGGATGAGGTCCAGTCGGTTGAATTGGACGAACAAGGCAATGTCAGCCACCTGATGTTAGAGCGTAAAGGTCGCCATGACATCGAGATGGTTGTGGATTGCACCGGGTTCCGTGGGTTAATCATCAATCAGGCTCTGGGTGAGCCGTTCATGGATTACTCGGACTATCTGCCCAATGACCGGGCGATGGCATTGCAGATCGAACATCCTGATCCGGACAAGATCGAGAGTGCAACACGGTCCACGGCCCTGGGGGCCGGTTGGACGTGGCGCGTGCCTTTGTTTAACCGAGTGGGCACCGGCTATGTGTATTCCTCGGCGCATCGAACGGATGATCAGGCGGCGGACGAGTATCTTGAATGGTTGGGAGACAGCGGCAAGGGACTGACGCCGCGCGTTATCCCGATGCGCGTTGGGCGGGTGCGAAACGCCTGGGTAAAGAACTGCGTCGCCATCGGCCTGTCTGGCGGTTTCATCGAACCGTTGGAGAGCACTGCGATCCACATGATCGACCATGCGATCCGCTGGTTTGCCGAACACCTGCCGACGCGTGATATCGAGCCGTCACTACGCGCGCGCTACAACCGGCAGATGGACAAGCTCTATGATGAGGTGCTTGAATTCATTTGTCTGCATTACCGGCTGGGCAACCGCACGGATGATCAATATTGGATCGACGCCCGGACCGAGATGAAAATTCCTGACCGGTTGGCTGAGAACCTTGAGCTTTGGCAGCACCGTTTGCCTATGCAGCACGATGTCGAGTTTGCCACTCTGTTCGACCATCGCGTTTTCCAAACAGTGTTACTAGGCAAACAGGTCTACGACACCGGCTATGGAACTGGTATTCGCGACCGCGTTCGTCCGTTGAAAAAACCGATTTGGTTCCAATGGTGGAAGGGTGCGAAGGTGGATCTGGCTCAGATTCTTAAGTCCATGCCAGATCATAAGACATTGCTACGCGACATTCGCGGTGAATTGGAAAAACCGGCCTTCGGTAAGCCGGCAAGGCCGACAGTGGCGATGCCAGGCGTAAAACCGGCGCCTTTGGCCGTCCAGAACATGCCGAACTTTGCTGAAATTCAAAGCGGCGCAAAGGATTTGCAACTCTTTTAGCAGCACCTTGCGCGGTGCAAAAAGTGTTCAGACCAAACTTGGGGGCAGGGCAAAATCCTGCCCCTTTTCTTTGAAGGGGACTCTTGTTGGTCGCAATATGGTATGTAATAACATCACAAATTGTGATGAGGCCAACGGTGCATTTTGAAGATGATACACATTTTAAGCGTGGGACGGTCAGGCGAAGCGGCCGTAACCTGCGCAGTAATCTGAAACGCCGGCGGCGGTGCACGTGCCCGATGCAGGCATACGACTCGTTGCCCTCTGAATTACGCGCCTGGCTGGCAGAAGCGTGCTTGCCCTGGAGCCCTTCCTCGGCCCTGAAAATCTGGAATCGTTCGGGTGGATCGGCAAATGCCGCCGAGGCCTTGTCCCGGCTTGATGCAATCGAGCAGTCCATGTTGAGAAGGGACTCGGTTGTCTGGACGGGCAAAGAATGCGCGTAAGCTGGCAATTAAGGGCTTTGCTCTTGCGCATTGTCTGAAATCGGCCTATACGCGCGCTGTCTTAACACGGGCGGTCAACGTCCGGATGACGTATCTGAGCAGGGCCGGGTTACCTCGGCCCTTTGTGTTTGTGTAGTCAGATGCGCACCGGATTACGCTTGCAAGGCACCATGAAACAAGACCGGCGGAGACAACCGCTCGGCCAGAAAAAACACTTGTAAAGGAAAACACTGCCACATGGCTGATACATCCATGGAGGAATTCGAAGCCCTCCTGAACGAAAGCTTCGAAATGGACACGCCCGAAGAGGGCTCTGTTGTCAAAGGCAAGGTTCTGGCGATCGAAGCCGGCCAGGCCATCATCGACGTAGGCTACAAAATGGAAGGCCGCGTTGATCTGAAAGAATTCGCAAATCCCGGCGAAGCCCCTGAAATCGCTGTTGGTGATGAGGTCGAAGTTTACCTGCGCGCCGCAGAAAACGCCCGTGGCGAAGCTGTCATCTCGCGCGAGATGGCCCGCCGTGAAGAGGCATGGGACCGTCTGGAAAAAGCATATGCCGACGACCAGCGCGTCGAAGGTGCAATCTTTGGCCGCGTCAAAGGTGGCTTCACCGTCGATCTGGGTGGCGCAGTTGCGTTCCTGCCCGGCTCGCAGGTTGACGTGCGCCCCGTGCGCGACGCTGGCCCGCTGATGGGTCTGAAGCAGCCGTTCCAGATTCTGAAAATGGACCGCCGCCGTGGCAACATCGTTGTCTCGCGTCGCGCAATCCTGGAAGAATCGCGTGCCGAACAGCGCGCCGAAGTTATCGGCAACCTGTCCGAAGGTCAGACCGTCGAGGGTGTTGTCAAAAACATCACCGAATACGGTGCATTCGTTGACCTGGGCGGCGTTGACGGCCTGCTGCACGTCACCGACATGGCATGGCGCCGTGTGAACCACCCGTCCGAGATCCTGACGATCGGCGAAACCATCAAGGTTCAGGTCATCAAGATCAACAAAGAGACCCACCGCATCAGCCTTGGCATGAAGCAGCTGCAAGAAGATCCGTGGGATCTGGTTGCTGCGAAATACCCGCTGGGCTCGGTCCATCAGGGTCGTGTCACCAACATCACCGACTACGGCGCGTTCGTCGAGCTGGAAGCCGGTGTCGAAGGTCTGGTGCACGTATCCGAGATGTCCTGGACCAAGAAAAACGTCCACCCCGGCAAGATCGTTTCGACCAGCCAGGAAGTCGACGTCATGGTTCTGGAAATCGACGGCGCCAAGCGTCGCGTGTCTCTGGGCCTGAAGCAGACTCAGCGCAACCCGTGGGAAGTGTTTGCAGAAACACACCCCGAGGGCACCGAGGTCGAAGGCGAAGTCAAGAACATCACCGAATTCGGTCTGTTCATTGGCCTCGAAGGCGACATCGACGGCATGGTTCACCTGTCGGACCTGTCCTGGGACGAGCGTGGCGAGGATGCGATCCAGAACTACCGCAAAGGCGACATGGTTTCGGCCGTCGTTTCGGAAGTTGACGTCGAAAAAGAGCGTATCTCGCTGTCGATCAAAGCCCTGGGCGGTGACAAGTTCGCCGAAGCCGTGGGCGGCGTGAAGCGTGGTTCGGTTATCACCGTTGAGGTCACCGCGATCGAAGATGGTGGTATCGAGGTGGAATACGAAGGCATGAAGTCCTTCATCCGCCGTTCGGACCTTTCGCGTGACCGTGCCGAGCAGCGCCCCGAGCGTTTCAACACTGGCGACAAGGTCGACGTCCGCGTCACCAATGTCGACAGCAAGACTCGCCGTCTGGGCCTGTCGATCAAAGCACGCGAAATCGCCGAAGAGAAAGAGGCCGTGGAACAGTACGGTTCTTCCGACTCGGGCGCGTCGCTGGGCGATATCCTGGGCGCAGCGCTGAAGTCGGGCGACTAAGTCCGGACCTCAGTCCAAACAGTTTTACGGCCCCGTACAAGAGTGCGGGGCCGTTTTTGTTGCGAATCAATATGTTCTGAATTTTGAGCTATATTCACCTGCTGTTCATGCTTTAGGGGGTCAACTCCCGTGAACGGGCAAAAAATCGCGTGAGTTTGAGGCAGAATCAAGGCTTAGCAGACAGAGTCAACGTTCCCCCGAACTAAGTTTTTTCCTATACTGTTCAGATTAATAGACATGGTAATCCGGTCGCCTGGGAGGGTAACGCATATGATCCGTTCAGAACTGATTCAGAAAATCGCCGACGAGAACCCACATCTTTACCAACGCGATGTCGAGCGGATCGTGAATACTGTGTTCGAAGAACTGACCGATGCCATGGCCCGTGGTGATCGGGTTGAACTGCGTGGCTTTGGTGCATTTTCGGTCAAACAGCGCGACGCGCGGGTGGGTCGAAACCCCCGTACCGGCGAGACCGTTCAGGTCGAAGAAAAAAGTGTTCCGTTTTTCAAGACTGGCAAGTTGCTAAGGGATCGTTTGAACGGTAAAGCCTAAGGCATGATGCGCTACGTTAGATATGCTTTTTTGGCGATCCTCGCGATCGTTCTGATCTCGGTTTCGCTGGCCAACCGCGAAGCCGTTGAGCTGACACTGATGCCTCAGGCGATTGCCGATCTGATTGGGTTCAATATCAGCACCTCTCTGCCCTTGTTCCTTGTGGTTCTGGGCAGCGTTGTTGCGGGCCTGGTTATCGGGTTCCTCTGGGAATGGCTGCGTGAGCATAAGCACCGTGCAGATGCGTCGGCCAAAACCGGTGAAGTTCGCAAACTTGAACGCGAAGTCAAAAAGCTCAAGAAAAAGCAGCACGAAGGCAAGGATGAGGTCCTCGCCATTCTGGACGAGGCCAGCTAAGCTAACATGTCCGATGTAGCGGTCAAAATTTGCGGCCTGACCGCCGCTGACCAAGTGCGCGCCGCAGCGGACGCAGGCGCGCGGTATCTAGGGTTCAACTTCTTTCCGAAATCACCGCGCTATGTCTCGCCGGAGCAAGCCGCCCAACTAACGGATCACGTCCCTGTCGGTGTGGCAAAAGTGGCCTTGGTGGTGAACGCATCTGATACGTTGCTGGACAGCATTACCGCAGCTGCCCCGTTCGACATGTTACAGCTACACGGGTCGGAAAGCGTAGAACGTGTGCAGGAAGTCAAAGCGCGTTACGGTCTGCCCGTCATAAAGGTGGTTGGCGTGGCCGATGCCAAAGACCTGCAAGCAATAGACACCTACAGTGATGTTGCCGACCAGTTGCTGGTTGATGCCAAGGCCCCTAAAAACGCGGTCTTGCCAGGTGGAAACGGGTTGGCCTTTGATTGGCGTTTGCTGGCTGGGCGTAAATACTGGCGCAAGCCTTGGATGCTGGCCGGTGGCTTGAACCCCGATAACGTGGCCGAGGCGATCCGGATGACCGGTGCACGTCAGGTGGACGTTGCCTCGGGTGTGGAGAGCGCGCCGGGTATCAAGGATGCCGATCTGATGCGAGCCTTTATCGCTGCGGCAAACGCGACCGGTTGACGCGTCTGGCAAAGCATCGAGCGAGTGCGTTTTGCCATGGCAAATCCCGCCGCTACCTCCTATGAACGACAGGTAAGATGACGGAGACAGCCATGGCCAACGATCTTTTCAATTCCTTCATGTCCGGCCCCGATGAGCAGGGCCGTTTTGGCATCTTCGGCGGACGGTTTGTCAGCGAGACCCTGATGCCGCTGATCCTGTCGCTGGAAGAGGAATACGAGAAGGCCAAAGACGATCCGACTTTCTGGGCCGAGATGGATGATCTGTGGGCGAACTATGTGGGCCGCCCCTCACCGCTGTATTACGCGGAACGTCTGACCGAACACTTGGGCGGCGCGAAGATTTACCTGAAACGTGATGAGCTGAACCACACCGGTGCGCATAAGATCAACAACGTGCTGGGGCAGATCATTCTGGCGCGCCGTATGGGCAAGACCCGGATCATCGCCGAGACCGGCGCAGGGCAGCACGGCGTGGCCACAGCCACCGTTTGCGCCAAGTTCGGCCTGAAATGCATCGTCTACATGGGCGCCCATGATGTGCAGCGTCAGGCCCCCAACGTGTTCCGTATGCGCCTGCTGGGGGCCGAGGTGATTCCGGTCACGTCCGGCCGAGGCACGCTGAAAGACGCGATGAACGATGCGCTGCGCGACTGGGTGACCAATGTGCGCGACACGTTCTATTGCATCGGCACCGTGGCCGGGCCGCACCCGTACCCGGCGATGGTCCGCGATTTCCAGTCGATCATCGGCAAGGAAGCGAAAGAGCAGATGATGAAGGCCGAAGGCCGTCTGCCCGACACTATCATTGCCGCCATCGGTGGTGGTTCAAACGCGATGGGCCTGTTCTACCCGTTCCTTGACGACAAATCGGTGAATATCATCGGTGTCGAGGCCGGTGGCAAAGGTGTGAACGAGAAGATGGAGCATTGCGCATCATTGACCGGCGGGCGACCCGGCGTGTTGCACGGCAACCGCACCTATCTGCTGCAGGATGATGATGGGCAGATTCTTGAGGGCTACTCGATCTCTGCCGGTCTGGACTATCCGGGCATCGGGCCCGAGCATTCCTGGCTGCACGACATCGGCCGCGCGCAATATGTGTCGATCACCGACAAAGAGGCGCTGGAGGCGTTCCAGCTGTGCTGCGCCACCGAAGGCATCATCCCCGCGCTGGAGCCCAGCCACGCACTGGCTCACGTTATGAAAATTGCGCCCGAACTTCCCAAAGATCACCTGATCTGTATGAACATGTGTGGACGGGGCGATAAGGACGTGCAGACCGTAGCCAAGTATCTGAACTTTGACATGTCGGATACAGAAGGCCGCAGCGCCGACTAAACCCGATTGCGAAAACCACAAAAGGCGCGCCTGCTTGAGCGCGCCTTTTTTGTCCGCCCACCTGCTTAATCTGCGTTGGAATGCTCTGTCAGAATCGCCAGAGAGACGATGTCCAAAGCGCGCTGATGGGTTGCTTCAAGGTGCACTTTGGGTGCACACCCTTCGTCATGGGCCTGTAGAAAACGGCTGGCGCAAAGGCACCAACTGTCTCCGGGGTTGAGGCCGGGAAAGTTGAACTCGGGGCGCGGTGTGCTGAGGTCGTTGCCGACATACTTGGAAAAGGCCAGAAACTCGGCCGTCATCACGGCGCAGACCGTATGGCTGCCCTGATCTTCGGGGCACGTATTGCAGGCCCCGTCACGAAAGAACCCGGTCAGAGGGTCTTGGGAGCAGGGGGCCAGAACGCCCCCCAGCACGTTGATGCTGTCCTGTTTTTGCATGGCGACACCCTACAGGCTTTGCGCAATACTGCGAAACATTTCGACATTGGCTTCGTTTACGCCATCGTCGCGGAACTTGCGATCCGCTCCGGTCGTCACGATCAAAACGCCGCGGGGTTGGTCGAAATAGATATACTGACCGTAAACGCCCCGTGCGAGAAACTCGCCCTCATGCGCACCTACCGGAATCCACCATTGGTAGCCATAACCGATCTTCCCGGCCTCGGTCGGAGCGCTGGGCAGGACGGATTCGGCGACCCAATCCGCAGGTACGAGTTGCTGATCGTTGTGCTGCCCATTCTGCAGGATCATTTGACCGAACCGGGCAAAATCCCGAGTTGTGAAGTTCAAGCCACCTAGAACAAAGGCAACCCCGGCACCGTCAGTCACGTAATAGCCGTCGTATTCCAGACCCAGCGGCTGAATGATCTTTTCGGTCAGCAAGTCAGTGACGCTGCGCCCGGTTGCGCCTCGGATCACCATTCCAATCACATGGGTGTCGATCGAGACATACTGCCAGGTCTCACCCGGTTTTGTGAAATTGTCTTGCAGCGAGGCTGCAAAATCGTCCAGCTTTCCACCCAACGCCACGACACGCCCCATACGGTTGATGTCTGACTTGGGGTCAAAATAATCCTCGTTGAATGTGACGCCGCTGGCCATATTCAGCACATTGCGCAGGGTCGCGCCGTCATAGGCCGTACCCTTCAGTTGCGGGGCGTATTGAACCACCTGATCATCCAATGAGGTGATCGCGCTTTCCTCCAGTAGGATACCGAACAGAGCCGAAAGGTAGCTTTTGGCGACCGACCAGGAAATCCGGCGGTCTTCCGGCGTGGTGCCCAGGTAATACTCCTCGAACCGGATCTGACCATCCTGCATCACCAGAAGAGACGTCACAGCCCGGTCTTCGATCCACTGATCGGTGCCTTCGGGTAGATCAAAGCCAGTGCCATAGGGCAGGTCCCAGGTGGGGCCGTCACCGCGCGGCAGGTCGACCGTCAGGAACGCCTGATCCATATGCGAGAAGTTATGGACAATCTTGTCTTCGCTGAATAGCGAATTCACTGCCATAAGTCGCTGAATTTCTTCGCGTTTCCAGAAGCCAACAACCACGGCGGCCAGTACCAGCATCAATGTGATGCGCAGCACCCACTTCAACAGCGTTCTCATATGTCTCCTCCCATATGCGTGCTGTATTGGACCGCGCCCCGATGCGATCTGCAATCAGGACGTTACGGCAAGACCTATGAGTCTATTTGAACTTATCCAGCAGTTTTTGCATGGCCGATCGTTCATCGACCTCGGGCTCAGGCGCGGGCTTTGGTGCCGATTGGGACGGTTGAGGCGTTTTTGACGATCTCGGTGGCGCAGTCCGTAGGGCAACCGCATTCATGAACTTGCCGCTTTCGTTATCGGCAAGATGCGCGGCCCCATCTGATACGCCGCGCAGCACGTCCTCCAGCCAGTCCGAGTCAGCCTTGGCAAAGTCGCCCAGAACGTAAGGAGAGACCATCTCTTTGCGCCCCGGATGCCCGATCCCTAGTCGCACACGATCATAGGCGGGGCTGATATGTTCGTGGATGGATCGCAGCCCATTGTGACCGGCGTGACCACCGCCCGCCTTGACCCGAACCTTACCGGGAGCGAGGTCAAGCTCATCATGAAAGACGGTCACATCAGTCGAGTCTAATTTGTAGAACCGCATCGCTTCGCCAACAGATTGACCCGAGCGGTTCATGAAAGTCTGCGGCTTGATCAACAGCACTTTTTCGCGACCCAGCCGCCCTTCGGCGATCTCGGCCTGAAACTTGGACTTCCAAGGGCCAAAGCTGTGATCTTGGGAGATCCTGTCTACAGCCATAAAGCCAATATTGTGGCGGTTGCGGGCATATTTCGCCCCCGGATTCCCCAAACCGACGAACAGCTTCATGATCTCGTCCCCGTTGCTTTGCACAAGGTTGATGGCACGGATCGCGACCGGTTTTCCACCCCAACCCTGCAAAAGAAAACGGGGCCCATCCGGACCCCGTTTCCAATCCAGTCACTCAAGCGTCTGGACTTATTCTTCTTCCTGACCGACGACTTCAACCTCGTCTGCGGCCACTTCTTCACCTTCTTCGTCGTCGCTGGTCGACAGACCGGTCGGTGCCGAGATGTTCGCGATCACGAAGTCACGGTCGATGGTGGGCTTGGTGCCTGCAGGTAGATCCACGGCCGAGATGGTGACAACATCGTTGATGTTCAGACCGGTCAGATCAATTGTGATCTTCTCGGGGATGTCACCGGCGGTGCAGACCAGCTCAACCTCAGGACGCACAACAGTCAGAACGCCACCCTTCTTGATGCCGGGGGCTGCTTCTTCGTTGACGAACTCAACGGGGATGAACAGCGCAATCTTGGTGGTCCGACGCAGGCGCATCAGGTCCAGGTGGGTCGGCAGGTCTTTGACAACGTCACGCTGAACGTCGCGGCAGATGACGCGGACGTCTTCGTGGCCTTCAACCTTCAGGTTCCACAGAGTGGACTTGAACCGGCCTGCTTTCAGACGCTTGAACAGTTCGTTGAACGGGATCTTGATTGCCAGTGGGTCTTTGTCGCCACCGAATACAACGCCCGGAACCATGCCTTCGCGGCGGGTCTGACGAGCGGCGCCCTTGCCTGTCCCCGTCCGTTCCAGAGCTACGAGATCAGGAATCTCTCCAGCCATGATAATTCTCCAAATGTTAGGGCGGGCATCCTCCAAGGCTGTATGCCCGCGTGAAGCCGCGTCCTTAGCTTGATTCATCTGTTTTGGAAAGGGGTTTTTACAGGTTCAACCATTTGCGAGGCTCTGCCTCGCGCTCCGAGGTATTTTCAGCCAGATGAAGTGCGGATCCCTTGCTTGATCTGGCCACAAATATCTCGGGGGAGTCGCCCGGAACGGGCGGCGCGGGGGCAGAGCCCCCTGACGCCCTGATCACTTGCGCCAACGCCCGCCGAAATCTTCGGGCACCAATAGATTGTGCCGGCCCAGGTCGGTGACTTTTCTTTCACCACACAGTGCCATGGTTGTGTCGAATTCCTTTTGGATGACGTCCAGCGCGGTGGTCACACCTTTTTGTCCCATCGCCCCCAGACCATAGACAAACGCTCGGCCGATATAGGTGCCTTGCGCACCCAGGGCCACTGCTTTCAAAACGTCCTGACCGGACCGGATGCCGCTGTCCAGATGGACCTCAATATCGCCTCCGACCGCGTCCATGATCTCGGGCAGAACACGGATCGAGCTGAGAGCACCGTCCAGTTGCCGTCCACCGTGATTGGATACCACGATGGCATCAGCCCCAAGTTTGGCCGCCATCCGGGCGTCGTCTGCATCCAGGATACCCTTGAGGATGACCTTGCCGCCCCATTGTTCCATCAGCTTTTCGACTTTTTTCCAGTCGAGGCTGGGGTCGAATTGTTCGGCCGTCCACGCGCCCAGCGACGACGCGTCCGAGATACCGTCCACATGGCCAACGATATTGCCGAATTCCCGCCGTTTGGCGCGCAGCATTTCGATCCCCCAGGACCATTTGGTCATCAGGTTCGCGATGGTTTTGGGGGTCAGCTTTGGCGGCGCGGACAGGCCGTTTTTCAGGTCCTTGTGGCGCTGCCCCAGAATCTGCAGGTCCAGCGTGATGACCAAAGCGGAACACTTGGCGTCTTTGGCCCGTTGGATCAGTCGGCTGACGTAATCCTGATCCTTCATGGTGTAAAGCTGGAACCAGAATGGTGCCGAAGTGTGTTCTGCCACATCTTCGATCGAGTTGATGGACATGGTGGACAGAGTGAAAGGCACTCCGAAATCTTCGGCGGCTTTGGCGGCCTTCATCTCTCCGTCTGCGTGTTGCATACCGGTCAGGCCAACCGGAGCCAGCGCGACGGGCATTGTCACATCCTGCCCGATCATTTTGGACGCAGTTGACCGCCCAGACATGTCAACAGCCACCCGTTGGCGTAGCCGAATATCTTCGAAATCCGAGCTGTTGTCGCGAAAGGTCTGTTCGGTCCAGCTTCCGCTTTCTGCGTAGTCATAGAACATGCGCGGGACACGCCGTTCATAGATGCGTTTGAGATCTTCAATATTCGTGATGACGGGCATGAGGTCAGCTTTCGAAGGATTGGTATAAATTGTTTACCAATACCTGACCCGCGTCGCAACGCTGCATTTGGTGTTGGTAGGTGACTGGATTGTTCAAAGAAAAACCGCAGCGGCATAGGCCAACTGCGGTTTCAAAGCGATTAAGTGGTCGCAAGCCGTCTCAGGCGGAATGTGCCCCATCTGAGAGCGTCTTGACGAAGTCGAGTACCTCGGCGACGGGCTGGCCCTTTGCGATCTGACTGACGATAGCCGAGCCGACCACTGCGCCGTCTGCCACGCTGGCGATGGCCTTCGATTTTTCGGGTGTATTGATCCCAAACCCAACGATGACCGGCAGGTCGGTGGCGGCCTTAATGCGGGCGACTTCGGGGCCGACATTAGTGGCTTGCGCCTCGGCCGCGCCGGTAATTCCGGTAATCGATACGTAATAGACAAAGCCCGAGGTGTTCTGTAGCACACGGGGCAGACGTTTGTCATCGGTCGTCGGGGTGGCCAATCGGATGAAGTTTAATCCGGCGGCTTGCGCGGGCAGGCACAGCTCGTCATCTTCTTCTGGCGGAAGGTCGACAACGATCAAGCCATCGATGCCTGCGGACTTTGCGTCCTTCAGGAAGCTGTCGACGCCGCGGCTGTAAATCGGATTGTAGTATCCCATCAGAACGATCGGTGTCGTGTCGTCGGTTTCGCGAAAGCTGCGGGCCAAATCCAGCGTGCGCTGCAAGGTCATACCGCCATCCAACGCGCGTTGGCCGGCGGCCTGAATGGTTGGCCCGTCGGCCATGGGGTCGGTAAAGGGCAAACCAAGCTCGATCACGTCGACGCCCGCTGCCGGAAGGCCCTTAACGATCTCAAGCGAGGTGTTGAAATCTGGATCTCCGGCCATGATGTAGGCAACGAATGCCTTTTTACCTTCGGCCTTGAGGGCGGCGAATTTGGCGTCGATACGGGTCATCTGCGATCCTTGCATTCAGGTTTGATCCTGATGTGCAGAAACTTTGGCCGGAAATCAATCCCGACTGACCAGATTGACCTAGAACCCCAGGTGATAGCGTAAGAGCAGCGCATTCACGCCGGGGTTAAAGCTTTCGGTACTGGCGTTCGATTTGTGAGTGACTGCCAGCGAAATGGCGTTGCCGCTGTCCAAGGTATAGCCAAGACCCAAGAGGCTGCGAATCTGAAAGCCACCACCCAAGTCATTGTCGCCATTAGAGGCGTTAAAATAGCCTGGCATCACACTCAACTCAGCGAACCAGCGATCCGAAAAGGAATAGATGCCCACCAAACCTGCGCCGATATGCGTGTCTCCGTCGGTGTCGACGGTCAGCGCCGCACCCAGACCAGCGCTGAAGCGCGTTGCTTCGTGAAACGGACGGTGCTGGTATTCCAGTGAAAACACGCCCTGATCGTCGCCGTTGCCGTTAGAAAAATCCGCAAAACCCGCGCCAAAGATGACAGATTGGGCCTGTGCCGAGGTTGCAGCCACGAGCAAGGCGACAGAAGTAAGTAACGCTTTCATTGGGTTCTTCGTCAATTAATTGTGTGTGAATTCCTACTTGGGGACCATGACCCGCGCGGTTCAACTCACGCAAGTACAAATACCGTAACGGTTTAGTGAAGCTGCGGTGGCCATCTGCCGGTTGCACCGGTTGGGTTGCGCATTTTCCACAACCTGCCTAGAAGACGCCGTCACATCGCTTCAGGAGGCCGCAATGGGCTTTAAAATGGGAATCGTGGGTCTGCCGAATGTAGGCAAGTCGACTCTGTTCAACGCGCTGACCAAGACTGCCGCGGCACAAGCGGCGAATTTCCCGTTCTGCACCATCGAGCCGAATGTGGGCGACGTGGCCGTGCCGGACGAGCGTTTGGACAAGCTGGCGGCAATTGCGTCCTCGAAGCAAATCATCCCGACGCGCATGACCTTCGTGGACATCGCCGGTCTGGTGAAGGGGGCGTCAAAGGGCGAGGGGCTGGGCAATCAGTTTCTGGCCAATATCCGTGAAACCGACGCGATTGCCCATGTTCTGCGCTGTTTCGAAGACGGTGATGTGACCCATGTGGATGGCCGCGTTGACCCGGTGGCTGATGCTGACACGATCGAGACCGAACTGATGCTGGCCGATCTGGAAAGCATCGAAAAGCGCCGCGCCAATCTGGTGCGCAAGCTGAAGGGCAACGACAAAGAGGCGCAGCAACAAGACCGCCTGCTGGCCGAAGCGCAAGCTATGCTGGAAAGCGGTAAACCCGCGCGGCTGGTTGAGGTTACGGCCGAGGACGCCAAGGCGTGGAAGATGCTGCAACTGCTGACCACCAAACCGGTTCTGTATGTCTGCAACGTGTCCGAAGAAGAAGCCGCCGAGGGCAATGAATATTCCGCCAAGGTCGCTGAAATGGCTGCCGCGCAGGGCAATTCTCACGTCATCATCAGCGCCAAGATCGAAGAAGAGATTAGCCTGCTGGAAGCGGACGAAGCCGAAATGTTCTTGAGCGAGATGGGCCTGGAAGAACCCGGCCTCGACCGTCTAATCCGCGCGGGCTACGACCTGTTGAAACTGGAAACCTATTTCACCGTCGGCCCGAAAGAAGCCCGCGCCTGGACCATACGCACCGGCACCGCGGCACCGCAGGCGGCTGGCGTGATCCATGGTGATTTCGAAAAGGGCTTCATTCGGGCCGAGACCATCGCCTATGACGACTACATCGCCGCCAATGGTGAGCAGGGCGCGAAAGAGGCGGGTAAAATGCGGGCTGAGGGCAAGGGTTACATCGTCAAGGATGGCGATGTGATGCACTTCTTGTTTAACAACTGAGCCCGTCTGGCAAACGTCTGTATCAGAGCTTTTCGTTCAGGCTGCAATGGCTGATCAGCCACCCGCCGTCAGGTTGCCGGTGCAAAACGTTAAGGGATGTCCCGTGACCGGTCGTCCCTTCACTAAAGTGGACAAGGCACCAGCCGATTTGACCGTCGATGCCGGCCTGAACAACCGTAACGATTTTGTCCTCGCCACCTTCCTCAACCCATTCAGCATGGGTCGCTTCGATAGCCTTTCGACCGTTGGTTGCAGGACCGTAGGGCGAAAATAGTTGTGCGTCATCGGTGAAGAATGACGCGCAACCTGCCGAGTCTCTGCTCCGGTAACACGCGGTATAGCCATCGAACAGTTTCTGAAATTTCAGGATCGCTGTCATCTTGTGCCTGTTGCTTTTCTTTGGGGTCAGACTGAAACAACGGGATTTCGCCGAGCCATGACGTGGTCGATGATCAGGCTGAGTACTTCCGTGTCGTCTTGGTTGAACGTACGATAGCGAAATCGAACCGTACCCCGGTCGCTTTTCGAGCGTGATGGCGTGATTGCTTCAACCGTGACACGTGCGCGGATTGTGTCGCCGGCAAAGACCGGTGCAAGCCATCGAACCTCGTCCATGCCATGGCCGCCAAGATTTGTGCCGTTTAGCATGCCAGTGTCACGGAACAGTCTGAAAGTAAGCGCAATCGTTTGAAACCCGCTTGCGATAAGGCCGCCGAAGATCGACTCTGTCGCAGCCACCTTGTCGATGTGAAAGGGTTGCGGATCATGTACCAGCGCAAAGTCGACAACCCCGCCCTCAGTCAGTGTGACACCTCCGGTCTCAAAGGTGTCTCCTACTTTCAGATCGTCAAGAAACTTGCCACTGGCCATTACAAAACCCGTAGTTGATCTGAATTTCACAATATCGATGCCGGGTCCAAAAAGAAACTATGTACAGGTCTTAGGCGAAGCGCATATCTGAGCTGAGTAATAAACTTTGATCTTTCGTCAAACCATCAGTTGAAACAATTCCAGATGATCGAAATCCGCGACCTCCAACTCCTTAGCGCCCTTGCGCGGCACCAGCATTTTGCCAAAGCGGCCGAGGAATGCGGGATTTCGCAGCCCGCCTTTTCCATGCGCATCCGCAACCTTGAGGACAGGCTTGGCGTCTCGATCGTCCGCCGTGCCAACCGGTTTCAGGGCCTCACCGAAGAAGGCGAGATGATCGTCCAGCGGGCGCGGCGTATTCTGGATGAGACCAAGGCGTTGGAACAGCAGGTGCAGGCGTCCAAGGGTGAGATCACGGGGACGCTGATCCTGGGCGTGATCCCCACCGCAATTGCCTTTACCGGACGTCTGATCAAACGGTTGCAGCAGGCCCACCCGCGCATCCTGTCGCGGATCGAAACCATGTCGGCCACCGCCATTCAGCACCGGTTGGATGAGGGCAGTCTGGATGCGGGCATCACCTATGGTGACAGCATCGGCACCGATCTGCGGCAGGTTCAGCCCTTGTACGAAGAAACCTATGTGCTGCTGGTTCCTGCGCATATGACTGATGAAACCGGGCCGATCCCGTGGGCGCAGGTGGCTGAGTTTCCGATCAGCCTGCTTGAGCCGCAGATGCAGAACCGGCGTATTCTGGACCGGATTTTCGCTGAACAGGGCCTGCACCCGCATGTGGTGGCCGAAACCAGCGGCTTCACCGCTTCGATGGTCATGGCGCGCGAGGGGTTGGCGGCCACGGTTGTTCCCCGCGTGCTGGTACGGGCGCTGGGCGAGTTGAAGGGGACGAAAGTGCTGGCTCTGGTCGATCCGGTCGTCAGCAAGCCGATTTGCCTCGCCACGCTCAGCCGTGATCCGGAATTGCCAACGGTTGAGGCGCTACGGGCGGTTGTCGCCTCCTTACGGTGATAAGGAGTCGTTATCGTGCGATTGAAATATGCGATTTGACGATATGCTAGTCTGATGAGACACGGGGCCTTAATCGGAGGGCATCATGGCACCATTAGACACCAAGCCATCAGGCGCACCCAAGGGCGTCTGGAAGTCAGGTAAAGGCAAAGGGCGGCACACGCCCAAAGGCCGTCAGTTCACGGATGAGGCGCAGGCTAAAATCGCACGCCTGCTGGGCGACCGCCCGCGCCGCCGCGATCTGCTGATCGAATTCCTGCATTTGATTCAAGACGAACACGGCCATATCAGCGCCGACCACATCGCCGCTCTGGCGGTTGAGATGCGCATCGGTCAGGCCGAGATCTATGAGACCGCCACCTTTTATGCCCATTTCGATGTGGTGAAAGAGGATGAGACGCCTCCGCCCGCGCTGACCATCCGTGTCTGTGATTCCCTGTCCTGCGAAATGGCCGGTGCCCAGCAGCTGCAAAAGGCGCTGGAGGACGGTCTGGATGCGTCGGAGGTTCGCGTCGTGCGTGCGCCCTGCATGGGCCGCTGCGATACTGCGCCGGTGCTTGAGATCGGTCACAACCATATCGATCATGCGACCCCCGAAAAGGTGCAGGCTGCGATTGTGGCTGATGACACCCACGCGCATCTGCCCGACTACGAAGCCTTTGCTGCTTATGAGGCGGACGGCGGCTATGCCAAGCTGAAAGAGCTGCGCGACGGTGGCGATTGGGAACAAGTTCAGGAAGACATCCTGTCCTCGGGCCTGCGTGGTCTGGGCGGTGCGGGCTTCCCGTCGGGCAAAAAATGGGGCTTTGTTCGTATGAACGAAGGCACCCGCTATCTGGCCGTGAACGGCGACGAGGGCGAACCCGGCACGTTCAAAGACCGCTACTATCTGGAGCGCACGCCGCATGTCTTCCTTGAGGGCATGCTGATCGCCGCATGGGCGGTTGAGGCCGAGACCTGCTTTATCTACATGCGCGACGAATACCCAGCGGTTCTGGAAATTCTGCGCCGTGAGATTGCCGCGCTGGAACGGGCCGGGATCGTCGCGCCTGGCTATATCGACCTGCGCCGGGGGGCCGGTGCCTATATCTGCGGCGAAGAATCCGCGATGATTGAATCGATCGAGGGCAAAAAGGGCCTGCCGCGTCACCGTCCTCCGTTCGTGGCGCAGGTCGGCGTGTTTAACCGCCCGACCTTGGTGCACAATGTCGAGACGCTGTATTGGGTCACTAAGGTGTGTCGCGAGGGGCCGGAATGCCTCAACAGCACCGAAAAGAACGGCCGCAAGGGCCTGCGCAGCTATTCGGTCTCGGGGCGTGTGGCAAAGCCGGGCGTCTATCTACTGCCCGCCGGTTCGACCATTCTGGACGTGATCGAAGCGGCCGGAGGGATGGCCGAAGGTCAGACCTTCAAGGCCTACCAGCCGGGCGGTCCGTCTTCGGGGCTGTTGCCCGCATCTATGGATGATATCCCGCTGGATTTCGACACGCTGCAACCGCATGGCACCTTCATCGGGTCCGCTGCCGTGGTCGTTTTGTCCGATCAGGACACGGCGCGTGATGCGGCGCTGAATATGCTGCGGTTTTTCGAGGATGAAAGCTGCGGCCAGTGTACGCCGTGTCGTGCTGGCTGCGAAAAGGCGGTTAAGCTGATGCAGGCCGACAAGTGGGACACCGATCTGCTGGAAGATCTGTGCCAGGTCATGGGCGATGCCTCGATCTGCGGTCTAGGGCAGGCGGCCCCGAACCCGATCCGCCTGGTCATGAAACACTTCGCTGACGAAATCTGAGGGGAGACAGAGCCATGCTAGACGCAAGCCCAAACAAGACCGTCACCTTCAACCTGAACGGCGAAGATGTCACCGTGCCCGAGGGTTGGACCATCTGGGAAGCCGCCAAAGGCCAAGGGTTCACCATTCCGCACCTGTGCCACAAACCGCAGCCGGGCTACAAACCCGACGGCAACTGCCGCGCCTGTATGGTCGAGGTGGAGGGCGAACGCACACTGGTCGCTTCGTGCATCCGACCCGCAGCGGATGGTATGGTAGTCAAGACAGACAGCGACCGCGCCGAGAAATCGCGCGCCATGGTCATGGAACTGCTGGTCGCTGACCAGCCGGAGGAGGCACATGACGCGTCCAGCCACTTCTGGGACATGGCCAAGCTGAATGATGTCAGCGACAGCCGGTTCCCGGCGAAAGAGGCCGAGAAAATCCCGCTGCTGGATGACAGCCACGTTGCGATGCGCGTCAATCTGGATGCCTGCATCAACTGCAATCTCTGCGTGCGCGCCTGCCGCGACGTGCAGGTGAACGATGTAATTGGCATGGCTGGTCGTGGCCACACAGCGCAGGTGGTTTTCGACCAGAACGACCCGATGGGCGATTCAACTTGTGTCGCCTGTGGTGAATGCGTTCAGGCTTGCCCGACCGGCGCGCTGATGCCTGCGACCGTGCTGGATGACCAGCAGAAGGGTGACAGCAAAGATTACGACTCTGAGACCGAAAGCGTCTGCCCGTTCTGCGGCGTGGGCTGTAAAGTTTCGCTGAAGGTCAAGGACGGCAAGGTCAAGTATGTCGAAGGCATCAACGGTCCGGCTAACGAAGGTCGCCTGTGCGTCAAAGGCCGGTTCGGCTTTGACTACATCCACCACCCGCACCGTTTGACCAAGCCGCTGATCCGGCGCGAGGACGCACCTGCCAAGGGCTTGAACGTCGATCCTTCGAACTTGTCGACCCATTTCCGCGAAGCGACCTGGGAAGAGGCGATGGATCTGGCCGCGACCAAGCTGAAGGAACTGCGCGACGATGATCCGCGCAATGTCGCTGGTTTTGGCTCGGCCAAGTGCACGAATGAAGAAGCCTATCTGTTCCAGAAGTTCATCCGTCAGGGTTTCCGCCACAACAACGTCGACCACTGCACCCGTCTGTGCCACGCGTCGTCGGTGGCCGCGCTGATTGAAAACGTTGGATCGGGTGCGGTTACGGCTGCGTTCAACGACATCAAAGACGCGGATGTGGCGATCATCATCGGGGCCAACCCTATCGAGAACCACCCGGTTGCCGCGACCTATTTCAAGCAGTTTACCAAACGCGGTGGCAAGCTGATCGTAATGGACCCGCGCGGTGTCGGGATGCGTAAGTTCGCCGATGAAATGCTGCAGTTCCGACCGGGAGCGGATGTGTCGATGCTGAACGCGATCATGAACGTGATCGTCGAAGAGGAGCTCTATGACAGCCAATACATCCATCGGTGGACCGAGAACTGGGAGGCTGAAAAAGAACACCTGCGCCAGTTCACGCCCGAAGCGATGGCTCCGATCTGCGGTATTGAACCGGATCAGATCCGCCGGGTGGCCCGTACCTTTGCACAGGCCAAGGCGGGCCTGATCTTCTGGGGCATGGGGGTCAGTCAGCATATCCATGGAACGGATAACTCGCGTTGTCTGATCAGCCTTGCACTGATGACCGGGAATGTTGGTAAACCGGGCGCGGGTCTGCACCCGTTGCGTGGTCAGAACAACGTTCAGGGCGCCTCGGATGCTGGTCTGATCCCGATGTTCCTGCCGGACTACAAAACGGTCACAGACGACAACATCCGGGCGAAGTTCGCCGATGTTTGGGGATCAGAGGATTTCTCGAACGAAAAGGGCCTGACGGTCACTGAAATCATCGACCAGATTTACGCCGGAAACATCAAGGGCATGTATATTCTGGGCGAAAATCCGGCCATGTCTGACCCGGACGTGAACCATGCCCGCGCAGCGCTGGCAAAGCTGGACCTGATGATCGTTCAGGACATCTTCCTGACCGAGACGGCAAACTACGCCGATATCATTCTGCCGGCCTCGGCGCTTTATGAAAAGAACGGCACCGTGTCGAACACCAACCGTCAGGTGCAGCGGGTGCGCCCGGCTGTCGCTCCTCCGGGTGAGGCGCGTGAAGACTGGGCGATCACTGTGGAATTGGCGCAGCGCATCGGTCTCAACTGGGATTACACGGATGTGTCTCAGGTCTTTGCTGAGATGAAGCTGACCATGGAGTCGCTGGACAACATCACGTGGGAACGTCTGGAAAACGAAACGATCACCTACCCGTCCCTGTCCGAAACCGATCCGGGTCAGTCCATCGTGTTCGGCGACGGATTCCCCCGGGCTGATGGCAAAGCCAAATTCACGCCCGCCAGCGTCATCCCGCCGGATGAGGCCCCAGATGCCGATTATCCGATGATCGCCACAACAGGTCGTCAGCTGGAACATTGGCACACCGGGTCGATGACCCGCCGGTCCAACGTTCTGGATGCCGTCGAGCCCGAGGCGAACTGTTCGATGAACCCGCGGACCCTCAAACTGATGGGGATTGAGCCGGGTGAGACGATCCGCCTGACCACCCGGCGCGGCTCGATCGACATTATGGTGCGCGCCGACCGGGCGATTGCCGAGGATATGGTGTTCATTCCGTTTGCCTATGTTGAGGCAGCAGCGAATATCCTGACCAACTCGGCCATCGACCCGTATGGCAAGATCCCCGAGTTCAAGTTCTCGGCCATCAGGGTTGAAAAGATCGAAGACGCCATCGCGGCGGAATAGCCGACCACCACTCATCTTGGAAAGGCGGCCCTTGCGGGTCGCCTTTTTCTTTTCTTGACAGAGATTTATTGACGGCCAAACCTGTCACCGCTTTTGGTGGTGGAGGGTTCCATGGCGCGCCGCTTTGTCGATTTGTCCGTTCCGCTGGAAACCGGGATCATATCCGACCCGCCGATCATGCTGCCTGAAATCGAATACCTGACCCATGATCAGACTGCAGAACAGGTCATGTCTTTCTTTCCCGGCCTGCAGAAGGACGATCTACCGGGCGGTGAGGGCTGGGCCATAGAACGTTTGCAGATCGCGACCCATAACGGCACTCATCTGGATGCGCCGTACCATCATCACTCGACCATGAATCGAGGAGAACGCGCGATCACCATAGACGAGGTGCCGCTGGAATGGTGCATGAATCCCGGTGTGAAACTGGATTTTCGCCATTTTGATGATGGCTATGTGGTGACGGCCGCAGATGTTGAGGCTGAATTGAAACGCATCGGCCATACGTTGCGGCCATTGGACATTGTGGTCGTCAACACGTCCGCAGGCACGCATTATGGGCAACCTGATTATCTGATGAAAGGTTGCGGCATGGGCCGCGCAGCGACGCTGTATCTGACCGAGCGCGGTGTGCGCGTCACCGGCACCGATGCCTGGAGCTGGGATGCCCCTTTTGCCCTGACCGCTCAGGAATACGCCGAGACACAAGATGCCTCAATTATCTGGGAAGGCCACCGTGCTTCGATAGACATTGGGTATTGCCACATGGAAAAACTGACCAATCTGGAAAGCCTGCCGCCGACCGGTTTCGAAATCTCGTGTTTTCCGTTCAAGATCAAAGGCGCTTCGGCGGGATTCACGCGCGCCGTCGCCATATTTGAGGATGATGCAGATGACTGAACCATTGGGCGGCCATGATGGCCCCTATGACGCACCTGTCGAAATTCACGGATTCAAGGTTCTGCCGGAATGGATCGACTATAATGGCCACATGAATGTGGGCTATTACGGAGTGGCATTTGATATGGCGCTGGAACGGTTGATGGTTGATCATCTGGGACTGGGCGAAGTTCAGGTCGGCGCGTTGGGGCAGGGGCCTTACGTCCTGCAATCGCAAATGTCTTTCCTGCGCGAAGTTCTCGAGGGTCAGTCGTTGACCTTTCGCTTTCGTATGTTGGATGCCGATCACAAACGCGGGCACTATTTTGCCCAGATGCTTTCGGCTTCAGGCGAGGTGTGCGCTACACAAGAAGCGCTTTTCATGAATGTCAGCCATACAACAGGTCGATCTGTTGCGTATCCAGTTTGGGCTGCAGCCCGGTTGGCGCGGATGGCGCGTGATCATGCAGAGCTTGAGCCGGCGCCTCAGATCGGTCAACCGATTGCGATCCGGCGTCAGTAATTGCGTTCAAAGAACACACCCAGCCCAGTCTCGCCCCGGCCATCGACAGTGCCCCGGACGGTGAAGTTATCGGTGACGTCAAGGTTCAGGTTCACTTCGGTGTCGCCTTCTGTGTTGACGGTGAAATCGGTGTAGAGGTTGTCGCTCAGGTAAGCGCCCGCGCCCAAGCGTCCCGCTCCGCCTTCCGTCGCGCCTATATCGACCGTGTCTACCCCTGTGCTGTCACGCAGCCCCTTGGTGGCATCACCACCTGCGCCGCTAAGTTGTGCCAGCGACGCCGCCATCTGGGCAATCACAAAGGGCGACAGTTCCGAGAACCGGTTGCCAAACAACAACATGGCCAGAGCCTCTTCGGCGGGGCGTTCCGGGTCAGAGAATACGTCGACTTCGGGTGAATCCAGCGGCCCGGCGATTTCGATCGTAGCAGTACCGTCCGAGGTGCTGGTTGAAGATTCGAACTCGATATACGGTGTGAGGTCGCCTTGCAGCGTTACGATACCCTTGGTCAACGCCAATCGACGCCCCAGAATATCAAAGTGACCGCGGATCAATTCTATCTGCCCTGACGGGATGACGGATGATGTGGTCCCGCCGATAAACAGCCGCCCACCCAGTTCCGCGTTCACGCCGCGACCGCGCACAAAGACCTCTTTCGGGGCCAGCAATGCGATATCCAAAGCAATGCGCGAGTCGCTTTGTGTGGTCTCTTCGTCCTTAACCAGACCGGCGCGTTCCCGTGTCAGCAGTTCTGCAGCACTTTCGCCAACATGCTGGATGTCGGGGATCGCCGCCGCCCCTACCGCGCCAGAGGCGGCTGCTAGGTTGATGTTTGTTTCAACGAAATTGATCTGCCCTGAAACCGAGCTGTTTCCTGCCAACGCTCCGGTCATGGCAATTTGTCCAGCCAGTGTGGTCTCATACAAAAGCTGGTCCGTCAGAACCAGGTTATTCAAAGTCGTTACGATATTCGCGTTGAAGGGCGGGGTCAGGTCAACCGGCCCGGCGACCGAGAACGATCCACCGGCGCGGGTGCCGCCGGAAATGGAAACCGTGGCTCGGCTCTGCGACAGATCGACTGACCCGCTGATGCCAGTGATTGTTTGCGCGGCGCCCGGAATGGCCAGCGATGTGCCAGAGGTGGTGATCGACCCGCTAAGGGCATCAAGCGCTGGCTTGCCCTTAAGAGTAACGTCATACCGGGCAGTTCCGTCGATTTTATTGGGTGAAATGAACAGGTTGGCAATTCCTATGTTCAAACCGCCCACAGCCTTCAGATCCGCTTCACCCGTACTTTCGTCAAACGTACCCGAAACGTCGCTGTTAATCTGCGCGGGGCCTTCGGCGCTGGTGTCGATGGTCCAGATGCCACTTTTGCGTTGCGCAGTTCCCGTGGCAGCGATGGTGCCGGGGAAGTCGGGTGCAAATCGTTCAATGCGATTGAACTTGGCGTCAAATTCCACATCTGCGTCGCCGTCTGTTTCGACTGTCCCTTTCAGATTGGCATAAGAACTGTCAGGCCCGCTTAAATTTGCAGTTCCTTCCAACCCGGTCCGAGTTGGTGCCACGTTGCCTTCCAAAGTCAGGGGGCCAGACAGAGTCCGGGTCACACGGGCGACGTCGTCCAGTGTCACCGAGTAATCCAGCCCTCCGGCCTCGCGCGAGACCTTGCCCGAGGCGTTTGCAGAGATTGCCGTTCCTGTCAGTCGGAACGTGCGAACATCCAGACCCTCGTCGCCGTTTTCAGCGTCTATGGTCAGGGTTGCACGCCCCTCAATCAGTTTGTCGAGCACCTCGATCCCGGCCCGAATGTTGTTGGCGTCCACGTTCCCTTGAACGTCAAAAGCGCGCGTGGCGAGGTCGCCGCTGCCCTGTAGGTTGGCGTTCACCGACCCGGCCAGATCTCGGCCGGCCAGTCCCGAAAAAAGCGACAGGTCAGGCACGGTCAAACGCGCCTGACCCTGGCCCGAGGGTTCTTCGGTCGGGTCATTTATCGTGGCCTGAACCTGCGCGCTCAGGGCTTGGGCGTTGATTTTTGCACTTCGTATATCAATGGCATCTGCGGTCCGTGCACCATCCCACTGGATTGTGGTCTGACCGGTCAACAGGGGATCAATATCCGCCATGCCCGTTCGTATGTTTCGACCGACGACATTGGCGGTGCCGTCAAACTCCAACGTTTGTACTGTCCCCGTGCCGCTGACTTCTGCCCGTACAGAGCCCCCCAGCTCACGCTGCGCCAAGCCCGAGAACACCGACAAGTCCGCCGCATTTACCCGCGCTTGCCCGTCGATGGTCAGATTGCCATCGGGTGTGGTCACATCGCCGCTTGCCTGAGCCTGCGCAGCTTCGCTGTTCAGATCGAAGGCGCGGATGGTAATGCCGTCTGAATCACGTTTGGCATCCAGCGTGATTGTCGTTTCGCCAGTGATGACCGGGTCGATGTCGTCGCGCCCGGTTGACAGGTCGCTGCCCTCGACAGCCAGCTTGCCGTCAAAGCTGCCTTCCAGTGGCGATCCCGACCCATCAATTCTGGCCGAGACCCGCCCCTCAAGGTCCATTTGTGCGAGGTCCGAAAATCGGGCCAAGTCAGACGCTTCGAGCGTAGCTGAACCGTCCACGTTCAAACCACTGTTCAGGCCATCGACCAAAGCATCCAGCGCAAGCGTATAATCCGATCCGACCAGTTCGAACCCCGATAGGTTCAGCGACTGATCACTGCCATAGTCAAACTGGCCGTCCAGCGTGATGCGTTGGCCGATGGCCGAGTTCAAAGCAGGATCAGTCAAATCAACACCGGTGACGCTGGCTTGAAGGTCGCCACTTACTGACAGGGTTTCGGCCTGATCCAGAACTCCTTGCGCCGTAATCCGGGCGTTTTGCAGGTTGGCTTGAGGGGATTTAAAGCCGTTCGCCGTCAGGCTCAGGTCCCAAAGGTTGCCGTTTTTCTGATCGAAAAGTGCGGAAATTTGTGCGGCCTGAAGGGATGTATCCCCGCCAGCCACAGGCAGGATCACAGCCTGACCGTCTGGAGGCGTGATACGTCCCTGCAAAGCCGCAAGTGCCAGTGTTCCACCTTGGGCCAGTTGCAACTCGCCCTTCAAGTCCAACGCTTGCGTGGTCAGTTCCAGGTCCGAGACATCCAGCGCCCCTTCGGGTTTGGTTTGGCCGTTTACGAAAAGTCGTGTCTGGGTGCCAAAGAACGGATCGATATCGGCTGATAGAAATGGGGTCAGATCACCACTGAGGTCGGTGGTAAACGCAATGCCTTCTGATGCTCCTTCGGTGGCCGCGCGCAGGCGAACCTGACCGGTCACGCGTTGCTGGTTGTCGCTGCTCAGGCCGATATCGGCGCTGAAATCCGTCAGCGGGCCGGACCCTTTGGCGGATAATCCGATAGGTGGGCTGTCGGGAATGTTCAGGGCGGTAGAAATCAGACCGCCGGATGCTTCGGTCACATTCAGATCAAGGGTGATCTCGCTGGTGGCGTTCTGGAACCCGGCGGTCAGAGTGATTTCGTCGCCCGCGCGGTCCAGCCGGGTGATATCGAGATTGGTGTCCAACGTTCCGTCGGCCAGGGAAAGATTGCCGGTAACCGACAGGTCTGCGGCCACGCCTATCAACGGCTCGCCCAGGGAAATCTCGTCTATACGAATTTCGCCGATCTCGATGGAAACGGGCAGTTCAGGAAGTTGAAATGGCTGAGTTTCGGCAGAAGGTGCAGGTTCGCCCGGTGCGGTTGTCGCGCCGGGCGCGCGAGCGATGTCGATTTCCTGCGCTGTCAGCGCGTTAACCGAGAATCTGCCTCGGATCAGCGCCAGGCGGTTCCAGTCCAGTTGCGCGTCCTTGATGGTCAACCAGACGCCTTCATCATCCGCGACTGTGATTTCCTCGATGGTGGCGCGCGCGCTCAGGGCGCCTTGCAGACCCTTGACCGTAACGTTCTGATTGTCACCCGACAGCGTATCTTGCAGGAAATTCTCAAGCATACTGCCACCGCTGTCTTCCTGCGCGGCCAGAGGAGGGGCATAGAGGACCAGCGTAGCGGTCAGGACTGTATATGAATATCGCCTTATCAAAATGCCTGTCCGATCCCGATGTAGAACTGCAGTCCATCGCCGGTGTCGCCCTGAACGGGAACGGCGAGGTCAAGACGCAATGGGCCAAAGCCACCCAAATCGTATCTGACGCCTAGACCTGCGCCAGAATGGGACGCCGCGGCGCTGGTGACGAATGAGGACGAATCCACCACGCCGTAATCATAGAACCCGACCAGCGATATCGCATCGTTTATCTTGCCCCTGACTTCTCCGGAGAGGCCAAGGAAGGATTTGCCGCCGGCAATTTCGTCTCCGACCGGAATGCCGAGGCTTTCGAACGGTTGCCCACGTACGGTGCCGGCGCCACCGGAAAAAAACAGGAAGTCTGGGGTAACTGCGTTCAGTGACGGCCCCAGGACTGAACCCGCTTGCACCCGCCCAGCAAGTACAATGCGCCCGCCAGTTCCCAGGCTGGTATAGGTGCGCGCGTCAGCAAAGAACCTGATGCCGGTCTCAGTTTCTGAAATTCCCAGAAAGGGCATGATCTGTGCGTCCAGATAAAACCCTTTCGTCGCACTGACCTTGCTGTCGCGCTGATCCCACTCGGTGCGGGTGGGGACAATAAAGTATCGGAACTTGCGCCCGTCGCCGAACGCGTCATCCGCGTCGGACCATTGAAACCCGGCCGAAGCTTCGGCGTATAGCCGATCCGAGAAAGTACGTCGCGCACCATACGCCAGCGATGTTATAGTAACGTTGTAATTGTCGGTGTTGCGGCGTTCCAGCAGGGCGTTCCAGAACGTGTTGTCATCTGGTCCCAGCCGATCTGGCTGGTCCAGTCGAAGACCGATGCGCCCGTCCAGATCCTCGGCGCCGCCGATATTGCGCAGCGCTGCTTCGAACCGCAGCCGTTCTGCCCGCCGAAACACGTTGCGATGGGTCCAGGTTGCGGTCAGATCGATCCCATCCCGAGAGGCAATCTCGAATCCGAAAGTCAGGCGGCGTTTGGGCAGATCTTCGAAATAGGCGTCGAAATCCAGCGTGCCATCAGGGTTCGGGGTCTCGCGTTCTTCAAGCGCGACAACGTTAAAAGTTCCGGTCCTGCGCAGACGGGTCCCGACCTTTTGGATGTCCTCGGGGGAATAAACCTCGCCCTCTGGGAAGCCCGCGATCTTTTCGATCGACGAGTGTTTCACATCCGTATCGCCCGAGATGATCATTTTCCCGAACGTCAAGCGCGGCCCCGGAGCCAGATCAATCTGAGCGTCCAACTGGGCCTGCGCGTGTCGGGCGATGACTCTTTGACCTTGAATATCGGCTTTGGCATGGCCTGCATTGCGCCAGCCTTGGACCCCTGCGGAACCGGCACGCTGAATCGCCCCGGTGGTGGCCAGTTCGCCGATCGCGAATTCTTCGGGCAGGACGGTCTGTGGGGCCAAAGGCTGTACGATCGCTTCACCAAACCGGAACTTAGGTCCGGTCTGCACAGTGATGGCGGCGCGGTTGATCTGCGTCGGTACGCTCAGGGAACTCAGTTCGGCCGCTTCCTGACCGTCCAGCTTGATGCTGACGACTGGGCTGAAATACCCCTCGTCGTATAGAATCTGAACAATGGTCCGATAATCCGACAACGCGGCCGATAAAATTTCCAGTGGTGTGCCCAGTCCGCGCGACTCGGCGGTGGCAACGGATGAGGTCTCTTCAAGACGCTCGATCAGAGCTTTGGGCGCGCCTGGAGCGGTCAGAGTTGTCTCTAGCGCAATTAGCGAAGTGGGCAGAACCGCAGCCAGCAGGCCAAACAGGCAAGTTCTCACACAAGCGCGCGGTCCGGTCTTCTGCATCAATTGGCCTCAACTGCCCCAAGTTGAAATCAGTTTTCGCCGTCATCGAAGAAGCGGCGCGTCATGACATTCATGTTAGAGCATTCATCGCCGGTCAGGGGGAAAAATAATCGAAACAGACCAGAAATTAGCGGGTTGTGTGATCAGAGAGTCGCTGGATCAGGACCCCACACTGCGGAACCAGCGAATGATGGCTTCGCGATCTTCGGGTTCCATATAAGTGACGTTGGCCGGAGGCATGGCGTGGCTGACACCAGCCTGCAAGTAGATTTGCCTGGCGTTGCGGGCAATGTCGCCTTCGGTTTCAAGCAAAACACCCTTCGGAGCCCATTGGATACCCTCCCAGACCGGTTCGCGCGCGTGGCACATAGAGCATCTTCCCAGAACGACGTCATGTGCCTCCTCAAAACCCTCTGCCGCGGCGAATTTCTGTTCATATCGCGTAAGGGGTTGCGCTTCGGCATCTTCCACAGGTTTGTACATCGGCGCAGTCGACAGCCACATGATCCCGATGAAAAGCAGCGCTGTGGCTAGCCATGTCCACGTCGGGTTTCCGGCGCGTGCGTGGCGCGTGTTGAAATAGTGCCGGATGGTAACGCCTATCAGGAAAACCAACGCCGCAATGATCCAGTTATATTGAGTCGCAAAGGCCAGCGGGTAATGGTTCGACAGCATCAGAAATACAACAGGAAGCGTCAGGTAGTTGTTGTGCGTCGACCGCAGCTTGGCGATCTTGCCGTATTTCGGGTCCGGCGTTCGGCCATTCTTCAGATCATCGACCACGATGCGCTGGTTGGGCATGATGATGAAGAACACATTCGCTGTCATGATCGTTGCGGTGAACGCCCCCAGATGCAGCATCATCGCGCGGCCCGTGAAAATCTGGTTGTATGCCCAGCCCATCGCCACCAGCAGCGCGAACAACAGCACCATCAGCAGGGTGGGACGCTGCCCCAGCTTGGATTTGCATAAAAGGTCATAGATCAGCCAACCCACAGTCAGCGAAGCCGCCGAAATCGCAATGCCTTGCCACAGCGCCAGATCGGCCTTTTGCGCATCAATCAGATACAGCTCTCCGCCGACCCAATAGACGATCATCAGCAGCGCCGCGCCGCTCAGCCAGGTGGCATAGCTTTCCCATTTGAACCAGGTCAGGTGATCGGGCATCCGCTCGGGCGCGACCAGATATTTCTGGATGTGATAGAAGCCGCCGCCATGTACCTGCCACTCCTCACCATCTGCCGGGCCTGAAATGTCGCGGTTCAGGCCAAGGTCCAGTGCGATGAAGTAAAAAGACGATCCGATCCAGGCAATGGCGGTGATCACGTGCAACCAGCGCACGGCGAATGCCATCCAATCCCAGAACACGGCAAATTCGAACATGTGGGGTCTCTCCGATTGGTTAGGGCCACACTAGGCAAACCGCTTTTTATTCGGTATTCCCGTATATTGCCAAACTGTATCAAAAAAAACGATAAGATGTCCTATCTCGACAATATCCGAACCTTCGTCCGCGTCTATGATTTAGGCAGTATGTCTGCAGCTGGTCGGGATTTGCGTATTTCCCCAGCGGTGACTTCGGCGCGGATATCGCAACTTGAAGATCACCTAGGCGTGCGCCTGTTCCAGCGCACCACACGCAACCTTTCCCCAACCGAGCAGGGCCGGGCGTTCTATCCAGGCGCAGTGGCCGTTCTTGACGCAGTGGATGAAGCCGAGGCGCAGGTGGTGCATCTGACCGAAGCACCGCGCGGGTCGCTTTTCGTTGCTGCTCCGTTAGGGGTGGGGCGGCGATTGTTGGCCCCGCATGTGCCTGATTTCCTGTCAGAATACCCCGAGATTGACGTTCGGCTGCGTTTAACGGATCGATCGGTTGACCTGACGACTGAAGGCTTGGATCTGGCGTTCTTTATTGGTCAGCCCGAAGACAGCACATTGCGTATCCGCAAGATCGCAGACTGCCCGCGTGTTCTGTGCGCCGCGCCGGAATATGTCTCTCGACGGGGGATGCCGCGCACCGGTGCTGATCTTGTTTCGGACAAACATGAATGCCTGAACCTGCGGTTTCCGGGCGCGACCGAGTTCCAGTGGCTGCTGGAAACGCAAGACGGTCCTCGGCGGTTTGCGGTTTCCGGACGGTTCGAATGCGACGATGGCGACGTTCTGACGGATTGGGCCTTGTCTGGGCAGGGTATTGCAATGAAACCGGTGTTCGAAGTCGCCGAACACCTGAAAACAGGTCAACTTGTTCCAGTTGCTGTCGAGACGCCCCCGGTCGCGGTGCAAATGGCCTGCCTTTACACGCATAGGCGCCATCAGGACCCGAAGGCACGTCTGTTTATGGATTTTATGATCGCGAGAATTGGTAAGATCGTCAACGCGTTGGGCGAAGGGGGTTGATAGGGGCTCCCGCCACTGTTCGCGCCCTTCGGGCGCTGCACAGCGTTGGGCCCGGCGCTGCGGCATGGCCGCAGCGTGGGAACGCCCTTGAGTTGCGGAACGCCTAGATCAGGAGAAACCGCGCCGTACCTGAAAGGTGCGGCGCCCGGCCCAACGGGAGGAACCCGGCAGGGTGATCGACGGGTGGGAGGGGATCTGTGTTAACTGCCGCGATAGGTCGAATAGCCAAAAGGTGAAAGCAGCAGCGGTACGTGATAGTGCGCATCAGGATCTGACATGCCGAAACGTATTGGGATCTTGTCCAGAAACAGCGGATCTTCTGCCGATTGCCCCGTTGTCCGCAGATAATCGCCAGCGTCAAACACCAATTCGTATGTACCGATCGCAAAGGCGTCCTTTGGCAAAATGGGACTATCCGTTCGGCCGTCAGCGTTTGTTGTCATCTGGGCGAGGATATGGCGCGCCTCACCCGCTACGCTGTAGAGCGTGATGTTCAACCCTTGGGCCGGACAGCCGCGCGCGGTGTCCAGAACGTGCGTTGTCAGATAGCCTGCCACGGCATTCTCCTGTGATCTGCAATTTGCTTTGCCACAGTCTGGCGCAAAGTTCTAAAATATGGAAATGCCAAAAGAACCGGAAACTGCGTTCGGATTAGTTTGATAATCATCCGGCTGTTTCTGGGCTATGGCTGAGGACAAACAAAAGAACGGACACCCATATGCAGCCCCCTCGTTATCCTCGCGACATGATCGGATACGGTTTGACACCGCCCGACGCTCAATGGCCCGACGGTGCCAAGATCGCGGTTCAAATCGTGCTGAATTACGAAGAAGGCGGGGAAAACAACATACTTCACGGCGATGCGGCCTCCGAAGCTTTTCTGTCTGAAATCGTCGGGGCCGCGCAATGGCCGGGTCAGCGGCATTGGAACATGGAGTCGATTTACGAATACGGCGCACGCGCCGGGTTCTGGCGGTTGCACCGGCTTATGAAAGACCTGCCAATTACGGTCTATGGTGTCGCGACCGCGCTGGTCCGGTCCCCAGACCAAGTTGATGCAATGAAGTCTGCGGGATGGGAGATCGCCAGCCACGGTCTGAAATGGGTTGAGCACAAGGATATGCCCGAGGCAGAGGAACGCGCCCAGATTACCGAAGCGATCCGCCTGCATACCGAAGTCGTCGGCCATCGTCCGCGCGGCTGGTACACGGGGCGCTGTTCCGAAAATACGGTTCGATTGGTCGCTGAAGAGGGCGGGTTTGACTATGTCGCTGACACCTATGCGGATGATCTTCCCTACTGGATCCACGCAGGCGAAGGGGATCAGCTGATCGTTCCATATACCTTGGATTGCAACGACATGCGCTTTGCCACCCCGCAGGGTTTTAACGCGGGCGACCAGTTTTATTCCTATCTCAAGGACAGTTTTGACGCGCTCTATGCCGAAGGCCAAGAGGGGGCGCCCAAGATGTTGTCAATCGGGCTGCATTGCAGGCTGATCGGGCGTCCCGGCCGGGTTATGGCATTGAAACGGTTTCTCGACTATGCGCAGAGTTTTGAGGACGTATGGTTCGCCACCCGCTTGCAAATCGCACAGCATTGGGCCGCACATCACCCGCCGAGCCGCCATCCGAAACCGTCCCAGATGGACCGCGCAACATTCGTCGGCACTTATGGCGGCATCTTTGAACATTCAGCCTGGATTGCCGAGCGCGCGTTCGAGCTAGAGCTTGGCCCGGCTCATGACACTGCGGGTGGATTGCACAATGCGCTGACGCGTATGTTCCGGTCTGCCTCGGATCACGAAAGACTGAGCGTTCTGACCGCGCACCCGGATTTGGCCGGCAAACTGGCGCAGGCGAAACGTCTGACACAGGAAAGCACGTCTGAACAGGCATCAGCCGGGTTGGATGCGTTGACAGACGCCGAGCGCGCGGGGTTCACGGACCTGAATACTCGTTACACCGAGAGGTTTGGGTTCCCTTTCATCATCGCGGTGCGGGATCACGACAAGGCCTCGATCCTGCAGGCGTTTCAGCGGCGGATTGAGCAGGATCGCGAAACGGAATTCCGCGAGGCCTGCCGTCAGGTTGAACGCATTGCCGAGTTTCGGCTGCGGGACATTCTTCCGTCATGATGCAGATCGTCGCCCGTCCGCTGACCGCTCAAGCCTTTGCGCCGTACGGAGACGTGATTGAGGCTGCGGGTCAGCCAGACAAAATCATAAACCAAGGACAATGCGGCCGTTTCCATGACCGTGCCCAGATGGATTTCGCTGACGGACGCGCGGGTATCAGCCTGTTTAACGCCAATCCGCGCGCTTTCCCCTATGTGTTGCATATGGTCGAGCGGCATCCCGAAGGCAGCCAAGCCTTTATACCGATGACATATCAACCGTTTCTGGTCTTGGTCGCACCAGATGCCAATGGAATGCCCGGCCAGCCCGTTGCCTTCCTGACGTCACCCGGTCAGGCCGTAAACTATCATCGGGGCACATGGCATGGTGTCTTAACGCCGCTGCATGGTCCGGGTCTGTTCGCGGTAGTTGACCGCATCGGTGTCGGGGCGAACCTTGAAGAACACTGGTTCGACACGCCTTATGAAATTGTCGCCCGCTGACGTCGCCAATCAGCGGCCAACCATCAGTCGGGCGACATCCAGCATCCGGGCCGAGAAGCCCCATTCGTTGTCGTACCAGCCAAAGATGCGGACCTGATGTTCGCCGATCTGCCGCGTCTCTGGGCTTGCGATGACAAGCGACTCGGGGCGGGTCCGCAAATCGGACGACACCAAGGGCTCGTCCGTCCAACCCAGAACAGGTGATTGCGCAACGGCCTGACGCAGGTTGGCCTCGAACAAATCCGCAGACACTGGGTGTTCAAGCGTCACGATCAGGTCAACCGCCGAGACGCTGGCCGTGGGAACCCGCACCGCCGCGCCCGAGACGCGACCGGCCAGATGAGGCAAAACCTCGTCAATCAGGTGCATGGCGCTGGTGGTGGTGGGAACCATCGAAAGTGCGCCCGCGCGGGATCGGGCCAGATCTCCGCGCGGTGCGTCCACCATTGGCTGGCTGTTCGTATAACAGTGGATGGTCGTCATGTGGCCCGATACCAGGCCTCCGATTCCATCCAGAACCTTGACCAAAGGCGCCAGACCGTTCGTCGTGCACGAGGCGTTCGACACGATGCGCGCATCGCCCAGCTGGTCTTCGTTTGCGCCCAGTACAACGGTAACCTCGGTCGCCGGAGACGGGCCGGAAATCAGCACTTTCCCCGCACCCGCCGTCAGGCCCTGGCTGGCGACATCTGATGTGCGTGCAACGCCCGTGCAGTCCATCAGGACATCGACGCCGGTCAGATCCACACGAGACAAATCCGCACTGTGGGTCACTGGTATCGCCATCCCGTCGACGATCAATTCGTCAGCAGAGTGTTTAACATCGCCCGCATAGGGACCGAATGTGCTGTCGTATTTGAACAGGTAGGTGCAGGTTTCCAGCGGTGCAATGTCGTTGATCAGCACCAGTTGGATACCACTGTCCTGCGGCATGGCCAGAAGCTGCCGCAGGATCGTGCGGCCGATCCGGCCGAATCCGTTAATCGCAAGTTTCATGCGCAAGCTATGGCAGCGGGCTGCGCTGACCTCAATGCCCGTTTCGCCTTGGGGTCAGTTGCAACTGACCTGCGAAAAGAACTGGCCCGAGATATTCTGGTACATGCTGCCTCGGATGGGGGTGCACCCGGTGGCCTGCTGGATCGCTGCGATGGCCTGAAGGGTGCGCAGGCGCGGCGGCGGCCCAAAAGGGTTGAGGTTGTTGTTGTCCCGCGTCGCGCGATACACGACCGGAGCATCCGAGACCTGCGTGATCGCCCAGGTCCGGCTGAAGACCGAAACCGATTTGGTCGGTTCCTTGGCGACCACAGGGGTCGCGTTAATAGCCGTAAGGCCGATGACGGCGGCCAGCGCCAACATTGATCCACGCAGTACCATTGAACAATCTCCAGTGCTAAAAACTGCGGGTATTTCATCAGATTCAACCGGTCCTGTGAAGCCCCGAGCCCAAGAAACCCACCGGAAACTCAGCGTTTAGACAGGGTTAGGGGCATGTGACGGTTCACATCCTTGTAAAGAAGATAACGAAACCGCCCCGGTCCACCGGCATAACAGGCTTGCGGGCAGAAAGCGCGCAACCACATATAGTCGCCGGCTTCGACCTCGACCCAGTCCTGATTTAGCCGATAGACGGCTTTACCTTCAAGCACGTAAAGCCCGTGTTCCATCACATGGGTTTCGGCAAACGGGATCACGCCGCCGGGCTCGAACGTGACGATGTTGACATGCATGTCGTGGCGCAGGTCTTGCGGATCGGCGAAACGGGTTGTGGCCCAACGCCCCTCGGTGCCGGGCATCGGAGTTGGGGCGATGTCGCGTTCATTGGTGATGATCGGATCAGGGGCGGGCAGGCCGGGAACGGCTTCATAAACTTTGCGGATCCAGTGAAACCGGGCAGTATCTTTGCCGCGATTGTGCAGGGTCCATTCGGACCCGGCTGGGATATAAGCATAACCCCCTGTCTCCAACACATGAACATTGCCGTTCAGCGTCAGGGTTGCCGAGCCTTCGACCACGAACACTACGGCCTGTGCGTTCGGGTCGGTTTCGGGGCGGTCGCTGCCACCACCGGGCTGAACCTCCATGATATATTGCGAGAATGTTTCGGCAAAACCACTCAGCGGGCGGGACAGAACCCAAAGCCGGGTGTCCTGCCAAAAAGGCAGGTAACTGGTGACGATGTCACGCATCGTCCCTTTGGGGATCACCGCATAGGCGTCAGTAAACATGGCGCGGTCAGTCAAAAGCTGGTCTTGTCCGGGATGTCCGCCTGACGGCGCATAATAGGTGGGCTGTGCCATTTGATGTCTCTGGTTCAGGTTTCTCGCACTATGGGGGGATTAGACAGGCGCTTATAGCGGCGCGATCGCAATAGGTTTGTTCGGGAATATTTGAAGGTTGAAACCTCTTGGGGTTGGCCATGCGGGTTCACATGTCTATCCTTGAATGAAAGTGCATTTCAAAATTGTGAGGCCCCATGAATTCTCTTTTCTCTCTTACAGCAGCAGGCGCTGTGATAATTGGCCTCAGCGTTACTGCGCAGGCCAAGCCATTGTCGCGGATCATCGCAGAATCGGGGTTGAGCCCGGACGATTTCACACTGCTGACGGCCGCGGCAGACGGATTGTTTCAGGGCAGTACGCCACAGGTTGGTTCAGAAGCTACGTGGGCCAGCACGGAAACCGACGCAAAGGGTACCGTCACCGTGCGGGATGTCCGCGGCAATTGCGTGCATTTGCAGCACTTGATTGAACCGGCCAATACCGATCAGATACGTGAGGTCAGAACGCGACGTTGCCGCGACGCGGGCGGCAATTGGATTCTCACGCCTTAAAGAGCGCTAGTATCCGCGCGCCCGGTCCACTTCGTGCAACAAGGGCGCGCCACTGTTGAGGCGCTCGAAATTCTCGGCCACATCGCGCAGAGCGTCGCCCAGATGCCAGCCAGAAACGTGCGGGGTGATTGTTACACCCGGATGTGTCCACAAAGGGCTGTCTGCGGGTAAGGGTTCGGTTCGGGTGACGTCCAGAACGGCACGACCGGGCCTTCCCTGATCCAAAGCCGTGATCAACGCGGCCTCGTCAATCAAATCTCCGCGTCCGGCATTCAGCAACTGGCTGCCGGGTTTCATGGCCGCCAGCATATCGGGTCCGAACAAGCCGACCGTTTGCCGGGTCGATGGCAGAATGGCACAGACATGGTCACATGCAGACAAAAGATCGGGCAGGGCGTCCTCGCCATGCAGGCATGTGACACCGTCAATCTGCTTGGGTGAGCGGCTCCAGCCCATGACCTGAAACCCAACCGCGCGCAGCATCTTTGCGCTGCGGGCGCCAATATGACCCAAACCCAGCACTCCGACCACTGTGTCCGGCGAATAGAGCGGCGCCTTCGGGGACCATTCCGATCGGTCCTGCGCAGCCTCGTGAAAGGGCATGTTGCGCTGTTGACGCAGGATGTAGGCCACGAACCACTCGGCGATGCCTTGCGCAGGCGCGTCAGGTTTCAGGCGCGTAACACGCACATGGTCGGGCAGGTTGGGGTTGCCGACAATCGTTTCGACGCCTGCGCCCAGTTTTTGCACAAGCTGCAGATTGGGCAGGCGGGCAAGTTGATCATCGCTGAGTCCTGCCAATGCGATCATTGTAATGTCGCTGGGGTCTCCGATCGTGGCAGGGGTGCGTACGTCCAGACCGGGCTTCAGTGCCCGAACATCCCGCGCGATATCGCTGTCGCTCATCCAATCGGACAGACCTGTCTCTATCAACAATGCCATTTTAAACTCCCCCGAACAGTTTGATTGACTTGACGTCCCGTCCTAGCTGGACATCTTGACGGCAGCTAAGTCATTCTCGGGCCAAAGGTAAAGCCCGGTCACCGGGTCGGAGGAGGAAAACCCATGAACATGTCATTCGGCCTGCGTGATGAGAACGCTCAACTGTTACAACGTGTGGCAGACATGATCCGCGATGAGATCATGCCGCTGGAGGCAGAGTATCACGCAGAGATCGGCAAAGGGGATCGTTGGCAATATACAGAACGTCAGGCCGAAATCCTTGAGGGCCTGAAGGCCAAGGCCAAGGCTGCGGGGCTTTGGAATTTCTGGCTGACCGACAGCGACAAAGGCTTTGGTCTTTCCACCGTGGAATACGCTTATTTCGCCGAAGAGATGGGCAAGACCCCATTGGGCGCCGAAGTCTTCAACTGTTCCGCCCCAGATACCGGCAACATGGAGGTCTTCGAACGCTACGGAACCGAAAAGATGAAAGAGCAGTGGTTGAAACCGCTGCTCGAAGGTGAAATCCGCTCGGCCTATCTTATGACCGAACCGGATGTGGCCTCGTCGGATGCGACGAATGTGTCGATGTCTTGCGTGCGGGACGGCGATGACTATGTCCTGAACGGCGAAAAATGGTGGTCGTCGGGGGCCGGTGATCCGCGATGCAAGGTCTATATCGTGATGGTCAAAACCGCCGGGGAAGAGCAGCCTAAACACCAGCGGCAGTCGATGATCGTCGTGCCGGCCGACACACCGGGTGTCGAAATTCTGCGCCCGATGGAGGTCTATGGCCATGACGACGCGCCGCATGGGCATATGCATATCCGGTTCACCAACGTGCGCGTTCCGGCTGAAAATATACTGTTGGGTGAGGGTCGTGGCTTCGAAATCGCTCAGGGTCGCCTTGGGCCGGGGCGTATTCACCATTGCATGCGCGCCATCGGGCAGGCCGAAAGCGCGCTGGATCAGATGTGCAAACGGTCCCTGCAACGCGAGGCGTTCGGTAAGAAGCTGGCCCAGCTTGGGGCGAATTTCGACATCATCGCCGAATGCAGGATGGAGATTGAGATGGCGCGCCTGCTGTGCCTCAAGGCTGCGTGGTATATGGATCAGGGCGATGCACGCGCGGCAGCACCGTGGATCAGCCAGATCAAGGTTGTGGCCCCGCGCGTAGCCTTAAAGGTGATTGACGAGGCGGTGCAGATGTTTGGTGCGCAGGGGATCAGTCAGGACACACCGCTTGCCACGGCCTGGACCCATGTGCGGACTTTGCGGTTGGCCGATGGGCCCGATGCGGTGCACCGCCGTCAGGTCGCGCGGGCTGAGCTGAAGAAACACACGCAGGAAAAAGTCTGAGCAAGGCCATGGTCTCCAATCCGGACGTGAAGGCGCAATCCTATTTCCACAATCGACCGGACGGTGCGTTTGTGGGTAATGACCCCGCGCGCGGCCCGTGGTCGGCCGTGCACTGTCATGCCGGGCCGGTCAGCGGGTTGGTCGTGCGCGCGGCGGAAACCGAAGTCGGGCCCGAGAAGATGTTAACCCGGCTGACGGTGGATTTATTGCGGCCATTGCCTTTGGCCGGATTGCGAGTCGCTGCCGAAACCACGCGCCATACAAAGACATTGGCGACAACGCGGGTGACCGTGCACGATTTGGATGACACGCTTTGCGCTGTTGCAACGACGATGCATCTGGTGCGCCGTGATCTTGGGCCAGTGCCAAACGTGACGATGCAGCCCCCTCGGTTGGATGATGCGGTCACGGGTCCTTTTCCGATTGGCGAAACACGTCACGATCTGCCGGGCTTCGCCAACCATTCGGACATTCTGTATCCCAAAGGCGGAAATCAGGCAGCCGGTCCGAAAACCGTTTGGATGCGCACGCCGCCGCTTTTGGCCGATGAGGCACAGTCGCCGATACAGGCCCTGTGTCCGCTGGCAGATTGCGGGAATGGTATCTCGTGGAACGCGCCCACCACCGAGATGGGGTTCATGAACACCGACCTGACAGTGCAAGTTCACCGCGAGCCGGTCTCGGACTGGTTGGCGTCAGAGTCATTGTGCCATTGGCAACCCTCGGGCATCGGGATGTCTCAGTCCGTACTTTATGACACAGAGGGTCCGGTCGCGACGGCGCTGCAAACGCTTGTCTTATTTCCGCCGGATTAAACGGTTGGCCGGATTCTGCGTGCTGTCTCAAAAGTGCGTTGTCGCTGCGGGGCCGAAACCCTATCTTTCTCACATGCGCTGGATATTGACCCTTTTCACCTTTTGCTTGCCAGTCCCGGTCTTGGCTCATCCCCACGTGTTCATCGACACGGGGCTGGAGTTCATCGTCGATGACGCAGGCAATCTGACACATGTGCGGGTAACCTGGGCTTATGATGAGCTGTATTCGCTTTTCGAGCTTGAGGACAGAAAACTTGATCAGGATGGCGACGGTATTCTGAGCGAGAGCGAACAGGCCTTTCTGGCCGGGTTCGACGCGCAGTGGATCGAAGGGTATAACGGCGATCTGGTGGTGCGTGCAGATGGCCAGATCATCCCTCTGTCTGGTCCGATGGAACCTACGGCCACCACTTATAACGGCCGCATTGTCTCGACCCATCTGAGGGCTGTTGAGGGCGAACCGGTCGCAGCGGCGGCTTTGTCAGCGAAGGCGTTCGATGAAACCTACTACACAGCATACGAGGTTACGCGCCCGGTAACAGTGTCCAGTAACCTGACCTGCCAGATAGAGCGGACGGATCCCGATATTGACGGCCAGCTCGCCCAGATGCGGGCGTTCTTGCTGACCCTTGATGCCAATTATGATCTTGAGGAGAACGACATCCCGCTGGTTGGTGAAAGCTTTGCGACCGAGATCCGCGTTTCATGTCCAAGTACCTGATTATCCCTGTCCTCCTGTCGTTTGGCCTGCTGCTGTGGTTCTGGGGCAGCGGAGGATTTGACAACCTTGCTGCCTGGGCCGCTGGCGAACAGCGCGAGTTCCAGAACCAGATCGCCCGATCCCTGCGCGCCGCCCGCGCGGAACAACCCGAAGCTGTCGCGACCCTTTTAACTGTTTGTTTCGCTTACGGATTTTTCCACGCCGTAGGCCCGGGTCACGGCAAAGTCTTGATCGGAGGGTACGGGCTGGGGCGCAAGGTGGCCTTTTGGCGTTTGTCCGCGATCAGCGTGCTGTCCAGTCTGGGGCAGGCCGTCACTGCAGTGGTTCTGGTGTATGCCGGGGTTCTGGTGTTCCAGATGTCGCGGGACAGTTTGGTTGGCACAACCGAGCAGGTCATGGCGCCCGTAAGCTATGGCGCCATCGCTGCAATTGGCCTTTGGCTGGTGTTCCGGGCGTTACGCAGTTTCGCCAGGCGGTACCGGGCGGATCGGACACAGGTGCATCATCACCATCATCATCATGACGGCCACGATCATCATCACGGTCATGACCACGAGGTTTGTTCGGATTGCGGGCATCGGCACGGTCCGACGGCGGAAGAAGTTGCGCAGATCGGGAATTGGAAAGAGGCTGCCCTGCTGATTGTGGGCATCGCTGCGCGTCCCTGCACCGGGGCGCTATTTGTTTTGATCCTGACGTGGCAAATGGGCATCGCGATGGTTGGAATCGCCGGTGCTTTTGCAATGGCACTGGGCACGGCGACAGTGACAACACTGGTCGGTTGGACCTCATTTGGTTTGCGCGGCGGGTTGCTGGCCTCGGCCTCGGCCACCCGCTTTGCGCAGGTTCTGGCGCCAACGATCGAACTCGTCGCGGGTCTGGTGATCGCCGTTATTGCCAGCGGGCTGCTGCTGCGCGCGATTTAGTCGAATACCGGCTGAGGATATCCAACCCGCGCCAGATACAGACCTTGCGGCGGACAAACTGGCCCGCAGGCGGCGCGGTTCTGGGCCGCAAGCGCGTCTTGCACATCCTCAGGTGTCCAAGCGCCTGCGCCGACCCTTTCTAAAGTGCCAACAAAGCTGCGCACCTGATTGTGCAGAAAAGAGCGGGCGCGAACGTGGAAATGCACCTCTGGGCCCGAGAACCCGTCGGTTTGTTCCACCCGCAATTCATCCAGTGTTTTGACCGGGCTGGCCGCCTGACAGATCGAGGACCGGAAGGTGGTAAAATCATGCCGCCCAATCAGCGTATCCGCACCGGCCTGCATCGCCTGCACGTCCAAGCGATGATTTATCTGCCAAACCTGCCCAGCATCATGTGTGGCTGGCGCACGACGCATCAGGATACGGAACAGGTACTGCCGTTCGACCGCCGAAAACCGGGCGTGCCAGTCGTCATCGACCTGCGCCGCCTGCACAATCGCCACAGGGTGGGGTTTAAGGTGATAATTCAATGCTTCGGATAGACGGAACGGATCCCAGTCCTTGATCAGATCACAATGGGCGACCTGTCCCAGTGCGTGAACGCCTGCATCGGTGCGGCCGGCAGCTGCGATGGTATGCGCGCCGGGTTGGATGCGCGACAGGGCCTCTTCGATCGCCCCTTGCACGGATGGCTGATCCTTTTGCCGCTGCCATCCGGCAAACGGCTCTCCTTGGTATTCGACTTTCAACGCGTATCTTGGCATGGGCCGCTGGTAGCGCGACGCGCCGCCACGGGCAAGAGCGGGAAAGCGCTGGCATGTCAGGCGGTGGCTACCTATCTTGAGCGAAACAGTAAAAGCGGGGCGACGGTTTGGTCATCTCTTCCCTGTCAGACAGTGTGGTGCGCGGCGTCGAGTCCGTGGGCGATACCGTGTCAGAAGCCTTTTTTGAACCAGCGATCCGGCTGGGCGTGACCGGTTTGGCGCGGTCCGGCAAAACGGTATTCATCACGTCACTGGTGGCAAACCTGCTGGACCGTGGGCGAATGCCCGGATTGGTGGCGCAGCAAGAGGGGCGGATCAATGCGGTTTACCTGCAGCCGCAACCCGACGACACCGTGCCTCGGTTCGATTATGAAAACCACCTTGCGGCGTTGACCGGGCCTCAGCCACACTGGCCAGACAGTACCCGCGCCGTGTCCGAGTTGCGCTTGTCCTTCAAAGCACGTCCATCCGGGCTTTTGTCGGGTTTGCAGGGACCACGCACTGTGCATCTGGATATTGTCGACTATCCGGGTGAATGGCTGCTGGATCTGGCTTTGTTGGACAAAACCTATGAGGCTTGGTCGGCAGAGACGCTCGAACGCATTACCGCGCGTCCACAGGCTGCCACGTTTCTCACTCAGGCTAATGCTGCCGATCCGGCGGACACGCATGACGAACCCACCGCTCAGGCGCTTGCGAAAGCGTTTGCAGAGTATCTGAACGCGGCCCGTGATGCGGGGTTCTATGATTGCACACCGGGGCGTTTTTTGTTGCCCGGTGACCTGGCTGGTTCGCCGGTGTTGACATTCGCGCCGCTGCCGGTTGATGGACCTGCGCCCCGGCGCAGCCTGCACCGCGAAATGGCCAGGAGGTTCGAGGCATATAAGTCGCAGGTCGTTAAGCCGTTCTTTCGGGATCACTTCGCGCGGATCGACCGGCAGGTCGTTCTGGTGGATGCGCTGGGCGCGATTCATAAGGGTCCGCAAGCGGTCGAAGATATGCGCCGCGCGATGGCTGATATCCTGTCCGCATTCCGTCCCGGCCGAAACGCCTGGCTAAGCCGTTTGCTGCTTGGAAAACGGGTCGAGCGCATTCTGTTTGCCGCCACCAAGGCCGACCACCTGCACCACCAACAACATCAACGTCTGACCCATATCATGGAGGCGCTAATTCGTGACGCCCGCGACAGGGCCAGCTTTGCCGGGGCGGACACGACGGCCTTATCGATGGCCTCATTGCGCGCGACAACCGAGGAAATGCGTTTGCATGATGGGGTAGAATTGCCCTGCGTTCGAGGAACGTTGATGGATGGCAAGCAGGCGGCGTTTTTCCCGGGCGAATTGCCGGATGACCCTTTGAAACTGTTGGGGGCGGCGCGCAATGGGGCCGCAGGTTGGCTTGACGCCGAATACGGCTTCATGTCCTTCGCCCCTGCCAAACTGACCCTGCGCCCCGGAGATGGACCGCCCCATATTAGGCTGGATCGCGCAGCGCAGTTTCTGATCGGAGATCGCCTGTGATCGCAACTCTGCGCCCGGCTCGCAGCACCGATGCTGGTGCGACCGGAGAGATTCTGCACGGTTTTGCGCGCGAGAACGACTGGATGCCAGAGCTACACACTCAGGCCGAGACCATCGCGTTCTGTGGCCGTATGATAGATCAGGATTGGGTCACAGTGGCTGAACTGGACGCCCGCGTGGTGGGTTTTCTGGCTTTGAACGGGACGGAAATCCATTCCTTGTACCTAAAAGCCTCTGCCCGACGGCAAGGCATCGGACGACACCTGCTGGACCATGCCAAATCCCAGCGCACGCAGCTTTCGCTGTTCGCGTTTCAAGCCAATCTGCCCGCGCGGCGGTTCTACGAACATAACGGGTTTGTCGAAGTTGCGCGTAGCGATGGGGCCGATAACGATGAAAACCTGCCGGATATTAAATATGTCTGGATACGAGAGGGGGCAGAAAATGGCTAAAGGTCCCGTGCTGATCGACCTCGAAGCGGACGAGCCCACCGTGGACGTGGCGCAGGCGCCGCCGGTGCCTGAGATCGGGCAACCTCAAGGGCAGGCGATGCAGGGCGTGGTCCGGCTTGCGGCTCGCGGGCCCTCGCGGTTGGCGCGTTGGTTCTGGGGGCTGGCCTTAGCTGCTGTTGGCGCAGTTGTGTCCATCGCGGCGTGGGACTTTGTGAACGGGCTTTTGCTGCGTGCGCCGGTTTTGGGTTGGGTCGTGACGGGGCTTTTTGCAGCGCTGGTGTTGGTCGCCCTGATCATCGCGCTGCGTGAATTGGCGGCAATCGCACGTTTGTCTCGTGTTGACGGGATAAGGCAAGCGGTGGACACTGCGCTGGCCGAGGATGATCTGGCACAGGCACGCGCGGTTACGACCAAGCTTATTGCTTTTTACAAGGGTCGGGATGAAACCAAATGGGGTCGTGACAAGCTGACCGAACGTATGGGGGAACAGTTCGACGCCTCGGGGCTGCTGACCTTGGCCGAAAATGAATTGCTTGCCCCATTGGACGCCGCCGCCAGCCGCGAGGTCGAAGCGGCCGCCCGTCAGGTGGCCACTGTTACGGCCCTGGTGCCTTTGGCGTTGGCAGATGTCGCCACCGCTTTGGCTGCGTCGCTTCGGATGATCCGGCGCGTTGCTGAAATCTATGGCGGTCGCGCCGGGTTTCTGGGGAGTTGGCGGCTGACCCGTGCGGTTTTTGTTCATCTGGTCGCAACCGGAGCAGTCGCGGTTGGCGATGACCTGCTGGAGCCCGTTTTGGGCGGCTCGGTTCTTAGCAAACTGTCCAGAAGATTCGGCGAAGGTCTGGTCAATGGGGCGCTCAGTGCCCGTGTCGGTGTGGCCGCAATGGAGGTTTGTCGACCTTTGCCCTTCTCTGACCGTCACAAACCCTCGACAAGGGGAATGATCAAGCGGGCCTTGGCGGGGTTGTTTTCTAAAACTTGACCTGCCGCAAGGTGCTGACGTCCACTGGATGGCATACCAGACCCGGAGCCAGCCATGACCGAGCACGGACACAGCCAACAGGAAATAGCCGAGCGTATCAACGCACCACCCGGCCGCGGCGTGTTGCGCGATGTCGTTTATGGGGGCATCGACGGATCAGTGACCACCTTTGCGATCGTGGCCGGGGTTGCTGGGGCTGGCCTTTCGCCGTTCATTATCGTGGCGTTGGGGCTGGCCAATGTTTTGGCAGATGGCTTCTCGATGGCGGCGGGCAATTACTCTGGCACAAAAGCTGAATTGGACAACATTCGCCGCATCCGCGCGATCGAGGAACGGCATATCCACCTGTACCCCGACGGCGAGCGAGAGGAAGTGCGCGAGATTTTGGCGCAGAAAGGTCTGTCGGGGCGGGTGCTGGACGAGGCGACCGACGCAATCACTGCAAACCACGACAACTGGATCGATCTGATGATCGAAGGGGAATACGGGCTGGGCAGTGTCGACCCTCATCCTCTCAAGGCTGCGATGGCGACCTTTTGGGCATTCCTGATCGCGGGGATGGTGCCGCTGTTGCCCTTCCTCGCCGGGGTGGATCAGGCTTTTACCATTTCCGCCTGGATGACGATGGCCGTGTTTTTTGCCATCGGTGCACTCAAAAGCCGGTGGTCGCTGGCACCTTGGTGGCGATCCGGGGGCGAGACGTTGTTGATCGGTGGTGCTGCTGCCTTGATCGCGTATCTAGTCGGGTCGCTGTTTCATCCTTGACGGGCTAGATTGATCCAGCTTGGCGCAGGTGGTTGTTGAAGGTAACAAAAATAAACTCGGGCCTTTCATTGCCTGTCCAGCAACTACTTTAATTGCGGGTTTCCGGCGATTGCGGTGGTGCAGATCATCTTCGGGCAGTTAATCCCGCGCCTCACGTCTGGCTGCATTTAGCCGTGAGTTATACCTGCGAACTGGCGGATTTTCTGACTGTTGCCCAACGGGCGTCTCGGGTAGCCTGACGGTGAACCCAACCGGAGAGCCCATTGGAATCCTTGCTTGTTCTTGTTGGATTGATCGTGCTGGCCATCCCGGTAGGCATCGTTTTTCTGATTGTAAGTCACACCCGCCTGCGCCGTCGGGTTGAGCAGTTAGAGCAGGATCTTCGCGCGCTGGGTGGGGATGTTTCCAAAACCAGCGATGCACCACCCCGACCCGAACCGCGCAAGCCGACCGAAAAACCGGACAAAGCGCTGAAACCCGCCCCGTGGTCTAAGGCGCAGACACCCCAACCCGCTGCCGAGCAGACACCGCCTGCCGCCGTAGTGTTTCGTGAGGACCGGTTTACCGCGCTTTCGACCTGGTTGCGAGAGAACTGGTTTTATGTGGTGTCCGCCCTTTCACTGGCGTTGGCAGGGATATTCTTGGTTCAATACGGTGTCGAAAATGGGATGTTGCCTCCGTCCGCCCGTGTGATTGCCGCGTTGAGTTTCGGTGTGGTGTTGATCGTGGCCGGAGAAGTGATCCGCCGCAGGTTTGGAGATGATGAAGCCTCGGCCACCGCATATTTGCCCTCGGTTTTCTCGGGCGCCGGTCTGGTTACCCTGTTCGGAGGTATTCTGGCTGCTAGGCAGCTCTACGACTTGATCGGCCCCGAAAGCGCGTTGATTGCAATGGTCGTTGTTGCCCTGTTGGGATTGATCCTTGGCTGGTTCCACGGCCCCTTGCTGGCTGCTGTCGGTCTGATCGGGGCCTTTGCAGCCCCCTTTGTTGTTGGCGGCACGTCCAAGGATCCGGGCTGGCTATATGCCTATTTCTTTGTGATCGCCGTTTTGGGATTGGGGATCGACACAGTGCGCCGCTGGGCGTGGATATCCGTCCTGACTCTGTTTGGTGCCTATGCCGCTTGCCTGCTGCTGGTGCTGTCCTCACCGCTGACAGAACCGTATTACCTGATCTGCGTCACAGCGTTGGCCGTGATTTCCATTGCCATACCAATTCGGCGTGTCTGGCCCGATCATGAGGGCGCGATGATCAGCCAGATCATCAGTCGCAAAACGGGCGATGCATGGCCCGAATTTCCCACGCGGGTTGCCTTTGGCGCGGTCGCCGTTAGTTCCGCGATTCTTTCGGTGCATTGGGCTGATAGCCCGGCGGAGTTCTGGCTGGGCGTTACCTTGCTGGCGGGGCTGGCGCTTGTATTGATGCTGTGGGGTAGGCGGGCGGAGGCATTGCAGGATGCGACGATATTGCCAGCGCTGGGCCTTGTCTGGTTCGTTCTGATGCATGGCTGGGATAACGGCATCGTTCTGCGCCACTTCGCTGAGACCTATGCCGCAACCGCCGAAGCGGACTACCCCTGGGTGGTCACAGTCTTGATCATTGTGGGTGGGGTGATTTCCGTCACTGCGGTCTGGCGCTCGATGCATGCGCACAAATATGCGGCCGGGTGGGCTGGCGCAGCTGCGGTCTTTGCGCCTGCGTTGGCCATCGCTCTTGAGGTCGGCTGGCACCCTGCGACTGTGATCGGAGCCTACCCGTGGGCACTGCATTGTATCGCATTGGGTGCGTTGATGGTTATCTTTGCCGAGCGTTTTTCGCGCGTTGACGGAGATCAACGTATGCGCGCGTCGCTGGCGACGCTCTCGGCTTTATCCTGTTTGACCTTTGCCTGCGTCATTGTCCTGAGTTCTGCGGCGCTGACCATTGCTCTGGTCGCGATGGTAGTCGTGGCCGCCGCGCTGGATCGCAAATTCAACCTGCCGCCGATGAGCTGGTTCATCTGGGCTGGTGTCTTCACAGTCACGGTGCGGCTGGTGTTGAACCCGGGGCTTGACTGGGCCGGTACCGCCGCGATCCTTGAAATGACGTTGGTCTACGCAGTCGCTACTCTTGGTTTCCTGTCGGGTTGGTTGCTGATCCGCTCACTGAATCGGCCTGTTGCAACTCTATTGCTAGAGAGCGCCACCTGGGCCACCGGGGGTATATTGCTGTCTTTGCTGCTGGAACGCTGGTTGCAGAGTTTTGGCGAGGGCAACGCCACTAATAGCCACTGGGGGCTGGGCTTACTGGCGATAATCTGGTTGCTTCTGGCCTTTGCGCAGGTTCAGCGGTTCGAACTGGGCGGAAAGCTGAACTATGCTCGCTATTTGCTTGCGGCGTTTTTTGCTGGGCATGGTCTTTTCCGATTGGTTCAGGCGTTGGTTGATGCGAACCCGTTGCTTAACAAGGTTGCGTCACCGGTTCTGGGTCTGCCGTTATTGAACACGCTTGCGGTCGCTTACTTGTTGCCTGCACTGGCAGTCGGGCTCTCGGTCTGGAGGATTCATGCGACTCCGCTGTGGCTGAAGCGCGCCAGTTGGGGCTTGAGCAGTGGATTGACGGCTGTCTGGTTAGGGCTGATGATCCGTCATGTTTGGCAGGGCGCGGCCGGCATGTATGAGGGCAACGGCGTGACCCAGCCCGAGCTTTACACTTACACCATTGCTCTTCTGGTAATCGGGGCGGTGGTTTTCTACCAGTCGCTGGCGCGCCGATCCGACCTGATGCGCAAAGCCGGGCTGGCGGTGATTGGGCTGGCGGTGGCCAAGGTGTTCCTGATCGATATCGCCGGGCTTGGCGGACTGATCCGGGTGTTCTCGTTGCTGGCTTTAGGGTTGGCTTTGGCGGGTCTGGCGTGGCTTAACCGCTGGGCGCAGTTGCGCCATTCGCCGCATGGGCCGGAACCTCTGGACCATTGAGGGCGGGCGTCCTATAAGCGCGGCCATGTATGACCGGATGGCCATCATTATTCGAATTATATCCCCGGCGCTCTGACATCCTGAGACGCCGGGCAAAGGTGTTTGAGACCTCGCACCGACCGCTTCGATCCACACGACCAGATCATCCAAAGGACGCTCCCAATGTGCGCCGAAACACCTGATTACAAAGACACGCTGAACCTGCCCAAAACCGATTTCCCCATGCGCGCTGGCCTGCCCAAGCGCGAACCCGCATGGCTGGAGCGTTGGGAAACCATCGGCGTCTATGACCGCCTGCGCGAGAAGGAAGGCCGCACGCCCTTTACTTTGCACGATGGCCCTCCCTACGCGAACGGCCACCTGCATATCGGACACGCGCTGAATAAAACCATCAAGGACATGATCGTGCGGAGCCATCAGATGATGGGCCACGACGCGCGTTATGTTCCCGGCTGGGACTGCCACGGCTTGCCCATCGAGTGGAAGATCGAGGAGCAGTACCGCAAGAAGGGCAAGAACAAGGACGAGGTGAACATCGTCGACTTCCGTCAGGAATGCCGCAAATTCGCCGAGGGCTGGATCGACATCCAGCGCGAAGAGTTCAAGCGCCTTGGCATCACCGGCAACTGGCCCGATCCCTACATCACCATGGACTACCACGCCGAGGCGGTGATCGCGGATGAGTTCATGAAGTTCCTGATGAACGGGACTTTGTATCAGGGTTCCAAGCCCGTGATGTGGTCGCCCATCGAGAAAACCGCGCTGGCCGAGGCCGAGGTCGAGTATCACGACAAGGAAAGCTTCACCATCTGGGTGAAGTTCAAGGTCGTGAATGCGGGTGATCTGGATGACGCGTTTGTGGTGATCTGGACGACGACTCCATGGACCATGCCATCGAACAAGGCGGTCGTGTACGGCAAGGATATCTCGTATGGCCTCTACGAAGTCGTCGGAGCGCCCGAGGAATGCTGGGCCGCTGTGGGTGACAAGTTCCTGCTGGCCGATAATCTGGCTGCTGATGTGCTAGGCCGTGCCCGTTTGAACGACGACCAGTGGACCCGTGTCCGCGACGTGACCGCGGATGAGCTGGCAGGTGTGCAACTGACCCACCCGCTGGCCGGGGCCGAGGGCGGCAATGGCGAATGGGACGACATCCGCGACTTCCGCGCCGCTGAGTTTGTGACCGATACTGAAGGTACGGGGTTCGTCCACTGCGCGCCGTCCCACGGTATGGAAGAATTTGAGCTGTACCGCGATCTGGGCATGCTCGAGCAGGTCATCACCTATAACGTGATGGACGACGGCTCGTTCCGTGCCGATCTGCCTTTCTTTGGCGGCAAATACATTCTGTCCCGCAAAGGTGGCGAAGGTGATGCAAACAAAGCCGTCATCGACAAGCTGGTCGAGGTCGGCGGGCTGTTGGCGCGCGGCAAGATCAAGCACAGCTACCCCCATTCGTGGCGCTCGAAGGCTCCGATCATCTATCGCAACACGCCGCAGTGGTTTGCATCCGTGGACCGCAAGCTGGACGATGGCATGGGAGAGATGGGCGACACCATCCGTGAACGCGCCCTGCGCTCGATTGATGAACTGGTGAAATGGACCCCGCAGACGGGTCGTAACCGCCTGTATTCGATGATCGAAGCGCGCCCGGACTGGGTGCTGTCCCGCCAGCGCGCCTGGGGTGTTCCTCTGACCTGTTTCACCAAGAAGGGCGCCTTGCCCACCGACGCGGACTACCTGCTGCGCAACGCCGATCTGAACGCGCGGATCAAGGCTGCGTTCGAAGAAAACGGCGCGGATATCTGGTACACCGACGGGTTCAAGGAGCAGATCCTGGACGGTATCGCCAACCCGGATGAATATGATCAGGTGTTCGACGTGCTGGATGTGTGGTTCGATAGTGGCTCGACCCACGCCTTTGTTCTGCGCGACCGCGAGGACGGGACCGAGGATGGCATTGCGGATGTCTATATGGAAGGCACCGACCAGCACCGCGGGTGGTTCCATTCCTCGATGCTGCAGGCCTGCGGCACCAAGGGGCGTGCGCCGTATCGCAACGTTGTGACCCACGGCTTTACGCTGGATGCAAAGGGCAACAAGATGTCCAAATCGCTGGGCAACACCATCGTGCCGGAAGAGGTCATCAAGCAATACGGTGCCGATATCCTGCGTCTTTGGGTGGCTCAGACCGACTATACCGCCGACCAGCGGATCGGGCCGGAAATCCTGAAGGGCACTGCCGACAGCTATCGCCGTCTGCGCAACACCATGCGGTTCATGCTGGGCTCGCTGGCTGATTTCACCGAGGCCGACCGGGTTGCGCCCGAAGACATGCCGCGCCTGGAGCGTTGGGTGCTGAGCCGTCTGGCCGATCTGGATGAACAAGTGCGCAAGGGCTATGCCGCCTTCGATTTCCAGGGTGTGTTCAGCGCAGTGTTCACCTTTGCCACGGTCGATTTGTCCTCGTTCTATTTCGACGTACGCAAGGATGCGCTCTATTGCGATGGCGACAACCTGCGTCGCCGCGCCGCGCGCACCGTGCTGGATATCCTCTTCCACCGCTTGACCACATGGCTGGCCCCGGTTCTGGTCTTCACCATGGAAGAGGTCTGGCTGGAGCGGTTCCGGGGCGATGACAGTTCCGTCCATCTGGTAGATTTCCCGGACACGCCCGCCGATTGGCGACATCCCGAGCTTGAGGCCGCCATGGCCAAGGTGCGCCGCGTGCGCCGCGCCGTGACCGCTGCGCTGGAAATCCAGCGTCAGGACAAAGTGATCGGGTCCAGCCTTGAGGCTGCTCCGATTGTGTATGTCGAGGATCAGGAGACCCGCGATCTGCTGGCCACGTTTGATGTAGACGACATGTGCATCACCTCAGGCCTGACAGTCAGTGGTGATCCTGCTCCGGCAGAGGCTTTCCGTGTGCCAGAGAACGAGGGCGTTGCGGTGGTGTTCGAAAAGGCTGAAGGCGAGAAATGTCAGCGGTGCTGGAAGATCTTGCCGGATGTGGGTCTTCACGCCCATGCGGGTGTCTGCGGGCGCTGTGACGAGGCGTTGGCTTAGCGTCTCTGGCTTTGGAGTTTTGCGAGGCTCTGCCTCGCGCTCCGAGGTATTTATGGCCAGATGAAGGGGCGGATCGCTCTGATTGGGGTTGCGGGTGTGGCGAAACATCTGCAACCCTTTTTCTATGCCGATGATTGCCGTTGATACTCAGTTTGGCCGCCTTGGGGTTGAGGAAACCGATGGGGCGCTGACGCGTCTGGTTTGGGACGGGGTGGATGACGGGCCGGTCACGCCTTTGTTGCGTGAGGCTGCGGCGCAATTGCGGGCCTATGACCGGGGGCAGTTGGACCGGTTTGATCTGCCATACCACATCGCCGGATCGAAGTTTCAGCGGCAGGTTTGCGACCTGATGTTTGCCATTCCGCTGGGTGAAACGCGGACCTATGGCGAGATCGCCAAAGAGCTGGGCCAGCCGCCGCAACTCGTAGGACAAGCCTGTGGAGCCAATCCAATTCCCGTTATCATCCCGTGCCATCGGGTGTTGGCGGCAAACGGGCTGGGCGGGTTCTCGGGCGAGGGCGGTGTGGAGACCAAGGTAGCCTTACTGCGACACGAACGGGCGGCGGGTTTGCTGATCTGAGGAGCGGATTTCTGTTGCAATCCCGTTGCTTGAAGCTCAATTTATCTCATATTGAGAACTCAAGGGATCAAAGATCATGACAGCTCATACAGACCCTGCCGCTCGTAAGAAGGCCATTATTGACCGCCTGATGTCGTTGGAAGAACAGGAACTGGCAACCGCTCAGGCCCATTACGATGCGTTCATGAAAGAGTCGCAGCTGGATGATCGCGAAGGACATGACAAGGACGACATTGCGGCCTCTCGGGAAAGTGCGGATCTGGCGGCGGCGTTTGATGCGCCGGTTCAGGCGCATCACGCCAAGATCGACGTGATCGAGAACACCGATTTCAGTGTGACTGATACGGTCAAGCCCGGAGCCGTGGTCAAGTTCAACAATCGGCGCTTTGTCGTCTGTGTATCGACCACGCGGTTCGAGGTTGAGGGCAAGACCTATATGGGCATCTCAACCCAAAGCCCGATTTATCTAACGATGACGGGGCTGCAAGAAGGCGACGTTTTCACCCATAATGGCACCGAGTTCGAGGTGCAGGAGGTTCTTTAACTCTTGCGCTGGGGGATCACCTGCTGGGCGATCCCTGCAAACACCAGGTAGAGGCTGGTGATCACGAGCCCCCAGTGTGCCCAGCTTTCGGGGTGGAAATCGACCCAGGCGGCCCAGCCTGCGAAGAAGGTCCAGGCAAGCGCCATTGGGAGGGTCAAATTGCGCCAGCGCTCGGTGCGGACGGGGTGGACGAATTTCAGCGGCAGGAACATCGCCAGCGACAGCAGCGAGACCAGCAGCAGGATCACCCAGAAATTCGGCTCGAGCGCGAAGATCACGATGACGAACATATTCCAGCAGCCGGGAAAGCCGGAGAACGAGTTATCCTTGGTCTTCATCCGCGTATCCGCGAAATACATGGCGCTGGCAAAGGTGATGACGATGATGGCGAACCAGCCGGTCCAACCGTCCATCAGTCCGGATTTAAACAGGGCGAAGGCCGGGATGAAAACATATGTCAGGTAGTCGATGATTAGATCCAGCAGAACACCATCGAATTCAGGCGCATTGTGCTTGACGTGATAATGCCGCGCCAAAGGGCCATCGATTCCATCCACGATGAAGGACACAACCAGCCACAAATACATCAGGCTCCACTTTTCCTCGACGGCGGCCAGCATGGCGAGCATGGCAAAAACTGCACCGGTTGCAGTGAAAAGATGAACGGATAGAGCTTTGAATCTGAGTGTCATTCGCGTGTCATGTACGAAGCGTGCCCAAGATGCAAAGCAAAAAGCCGGGACATGCGAAAATGCATTGCGTCATGCCTTGGGATGGGTGCGGTCGTACACCTCCATCAGGCGGGTTGTGTCGACGGCGGTATAGGCCTGTGTGGTTGAAAGTGAGGCATGACCCAGCAATTCTTGAATCGCGCGCAGGTCCCCTCCAGCGGATAAAAGGTGGGTTGCAAAGCTGTGCCGCATGGCGTGCGGGGTCGCCGTGGCCGGTAGCCCAAGTTGCTGACGGGCTTTTGCCATAACCGCCTGAATGGCGCGAGGGTTCAGCACCCCACCCCGCACACCGCGAAACAGAGGTTTGTCTTTGGCCAGCGGATGCGGACACAGGATCGCGTAACGATCGACGGCCGCCCGTGCGGCAGGCAAGACCGGCACGATCCGTTCTTTGTTGCCTTTGCCGACGATTCGCAGCGATTGGGGTAGAGGAGCGTCGGCACCAGTCAGGGAAAGGGCTTCGGAAATCCGTAGGCCGCAGCCATAAAGCAAGGTGACTACGGCCGCATCGCGAGCCGAAATCCAATCACTGGTCGATTGTAGCTCGACTGTTTCTATCAAGGCGCGGGCGGCGTCTTCGGCCACGGGGCGGGGTAGCTTTTGGGTGAATTTGGGGGCACGCGTTGACAAAACGGCTGTCGGCTCGAACCCTTCCCGTTCCGCCAGCCAGCGATAAAAGGTTTTGACTGCAGATAGCTTGCGCGCCAAGGACCTTGCGCCGACGCCGGAGCTGCGCTGATCGGCCATCCAGGCGCGCATGTCGGATACTGTAATTCGCGCCAAAGCGGCCAGCCCCTGGCGTTCGCTGTGGTGCAGAGTCATGAACGACAAGAATTCGGCCACGTCGCTGCGATAGGCGGCCTGCGTATTTTCCGCGCGCCCGGACAGGGCTACAAGTCCCTCAAGCCAATGCTGCAACGCGTCGCGGCAGGCCGGAGAGATCAGGCTCATGACAGCCAGTTGCGCATGGAACGTTCGAACACGCCGGCGAAAAAGGTCAGCAGATCTGTTCCCAGTTGCGGAGTGAAATGGTTGGGGTCCTTCGCGCTCATGATAATCATGCCCGGCAGGCGACCCTCGCCAAGATCCAGTCTCATGCACGCCTCAGACCGCAGGTGGTCGGCTTGCTCGCCGAATATGCGGTGGGTGGGATGAATGACTTCACGCAACACGACCTCACGTGCGGGGCCGCTGCGGTCGAATGTCAGGTAGTTGTCGACAAAACCGGGTTCGACAATGGCCAGTGCACCGCCCAGTTTCTCGATAGCCGGGTCTTGCTGCAGAGCAGTGGTTTCCAGCACCAGAGTGATGCGATCAACGCGCAATATCTCGGCCACATCCGTACCGAGCGTGCGCAGGAAGTCTTCGAACCCTGTGGGCTCCAGCAGGCGCAAGATTGCGCGGTGGACCTGATTGGTGCCTGCAAGGTTTTCGTAAGCGGCGGCGATCACCGAACGGTGCGTGTCTTCAAGCCGATCCAGTCGTGCTTCGAGACGTTGCATGGCGATGCCACGCAGGTCGATGATGTTGTCTCCGCGCGCCCGTTCGTTGGCGGCGACAAGCGCCTGCATCAGGTCCTTGTCGTCGAGAACTGCGTCAGGCTCGGCCAGAATCGCCTCGCGGAGAGTGTCCTTGAGTTTGGTATTGCTGCTCATGTCCCGTCCGGTCTTTTTTATGTTTTGCGGCCTTATAACACGGCTGGACCGATTTGCCTTGGGAAAAGTGAGCCTGTGGTTGGATTTCCCGTCATTTGCGCGACGGGGCCTCTCCCGCCTGCAAGACCCTGATCTGCGATCAGGGCTGGCAGTTGGGCCGGGCGCGGTGCCTGGCAGCACCGCGCGGCAGTGTCAGGGATCAGAGGATTTTCTGACCGGTCTTGGCCCAGTCGGCCAGGAAGGTTTCAAGCCCCTTGTCGGTCAGCGGGTGATCGGCCAGTTTCTTGATCACGGCGGGCGGGGCAGTGATCACGTCGGCGCCGATGCGAGCGCTGTCGGTCACGTGGTTCACGGTGCGGATCGAGGCGGCCAGAATTTCGGTCTCGAATCCGTAATTGTCATAGATCTGGCGGATATCAGCGATCAGATCCATGCCGTCGAGGTTGATATCGTCCAGACGGCCGATGAAGGGCGAGATAAAGGTCGCGCCCGCCTTGGCGGCGAGCAGTGCCTGATTGGCCGAGAAGCAGAGCGTGACGTTGACCATCTGGCCTTCGTCGGACAGGGTTTTACAGGTTTTCAGCCCCGCCCATGTCAGCGGAACCTTCACGGCGATGTTCGGCGCGATCTGGGCCAGCTTACGGCCTTCGGCGATCATGTCGTCGGCCTCGGTCGCGACGACTTCGGCGGATACGGGGCCGTCGACCAGATCACAGATCTCTTTGGTGACTTCTAGAATATCGCGGCCCGATTTCAGGATCAGCGAGGGGTTGGTGGTCACACCGTCTACCATTCCCAGATCGTTCAGTTCGGCGATGGCGTCGATCTCGGCGGTGTCTACGAAGAATTTCATGCGGGCAGTCCTTTGATGGGTTGGCCTTGGTTGCGGATGGCTTTACCCCAATAACACCGATGCTGAAACCCCCGACCCGAGGAGATGCGGTGAGCGCGCAGGAGTATTTCGATCAGGGTGAGCTGGTGGCTGTGCTGACCACACAGCCCTTGGACCGGACGCTGGATTACAAAGCGCCCGAGGGCGGGTGTTTTCTGGGCGCGTTTGTCGAGGTGCCGCTGGGCCCGCGCAAGGTTCTGGGTGTGGTTTGGGGGCCGGGGCAGGGCGGTTTTGATCTGGCCAAGGCGCGATCCGTGATCCGGGTGCTCGAGGTTGCGCCGATGCGCGAAGAGATGCGGTTGTTTCTGGGCAAGGTGGCCGATTACACGCTGACACCGATGCCTGCGATGCTGCGCTTGGCGACCCGTGCGCCGGGGCTGGGCGATCCGCCCTCGATGCGGAAAATCTATCGTTTGGGCAGTGCCGAGCCAGACCGCATAACCGATGCGCGGACCCGCGTGCTTGAGGTGCTGCGCGACTACGGCGGCTTGGCGTTCACGTTAAAGGAGTTGGCCGAGCAGGCGGGGGTGACTTCCTCGGTCGTCAAGGGGTTGGTCAAGCAAGGCGCAGTGCGCGAGGAAGACAGCCCACGTGATTTGCCCTATCCCCGGCTGGATCCGGACTTGCCGGGCAAGACGCTGACCGGGGATCAGGCCGACGCTGTCGCGCGCCTGCAGGCTGGGCAACGGTCCGGCGACTATGGCACGACATTGCTGAAGGGCGTCACCGGCTCGGGCAAGACCGAGGTTTACCTAGAGGCCGTCGCCGAAGCCCTGCGCATGGGGCGGCAAGCGCTGGTTCTGCTGCCCGAGATCGCCCTGACCGCCGAATTCCTGACGCGGGTCGAGGTTCGGTTCGGCGCGCGGCCTGCCGAATGGCACTCGGGTGCAACCATGACCGAACGCCGGCGGGTCTGGCGCATGGTCGGGCAGGGGGAAGCGCAACTGGTCGTCGGCGCGCGTTCGGCGCTGTTTCTTCCGTTCCGCGATCTGGGGCTGGTGGTGGTCGATGAAGAACACGACACCTCTTACAAACAGGAAGACGGCGTGCATTACAGCGCGCGGGATATGGCGGTGCTGCGGTCCTCGGTCTGCGGGGCGCGCGTGATTCTGGCCAGTGCGACGCCCTCGCTGGAAAGCTGGGCGAATGCCGAGGCCGGAAAATATGAGCGGCTGGACCTTACCTCGCGCTTTGGGGCGGCGGTGCTGCCCGAGATGAAGCCCATCGACATGCGCGCCGAGCAGATGCAGCCGGGGACATGGATTTCGCCGTCGCTGCGGCAGGCGGTGCGGCAGCGGATCGAACGCGGGGAACAATCGCTGCTGTTCATCAACCGCCGTGGCTATGCGCCAGTGACGCTGTGCCGGGCGTGCGGCGAACAGATTGCCTGTGATCATTGCGATGCGCGGATGGTGGAACACCGGTTCCTTAAACGCCTGATGTGCCATCAGTGCGGTGAGACAAAGCCCATGCCGGATACCTGCCCGTCATGCGGGGTCGAAGGCAAGCTTGCCCCGGTCGGGCCGGGGATCGAGCGGCTGGCAGAAGAGGCGGAGGCCACTTTCCCCGAGGCTAAGATCGCGATGCTGAGTTCCGATCTGTTCGGTTCAGCCCGTGCATTGAAGGCCAAGATCGAAGAGATCGCCGAGGGCGACGCGGATATCGTCATCGGCACGCAACTGGTGGCTAAGGGGCACAACTTTCCCAAACTGACTTTGGTAGGAGTGATTGATGCCGACCTGTCGCTGCACGGGGCCGACCTGCGGGCAGCGGAGCGCACATTCCAGCTTATGCGGCAGGTTGCAGGCCGGGCGGGACGGGCGGATAAGCCGGGGCAAGCGCTGTTGCAGACGTTTCAGCCTGAACACCCGGTGATCCGCGCCATTCTGTCAGGCGATGAAGAAGGGTTCTGGAAGGCCGAGGCCGCCGGGCGTCAGGCCGCTGGCGTCCCGCCCTATGGGCGCATGGCCGGGATCGTGTTGTCCGGGCCCGAGGTCGGGCCGGTTTTCGACATCGGTAACGCGATGGCGCGCAACGATGCGCCGCTGCGCGCGATTGATGCACAGGTCTTTGGTCCTGCGCCCGCGCCGATTGCGCGGATACGCGGGCGACATCGTGTGCGCCTGCTGGTCAAAGCCCCCAAGGGAGCGCCCATTCAGGACGCCATCGCCCGCTGGATCGCACCCTTGCGTCTGAAGGGCGACATTCGCCTAACTGTCGATATCGACCCACAGAGTTTTTACTGACCTCTGCACCTGTGCAGGTCGCTTGTGCGTCTGCCCCCTCGCCAAACTGTAAAAATGAGCGTAGAGCGGTGTCATGCTGAAACCCATGCCGCTCTCTGACGCGCAGAGCCTTCCGTTCTGGCGCCGTCCCATAACGCTCTTGTTCATGATGGCGTTGATGATGCCCATTGCGTTCAACGCATGGAGCGCGCTGCTGAACAATTTCGTCATCGAAGTGGCGAATTTCGACGGAGCGGATATTGGTCTGCTGCACACCGTTCGCGAAATTCCGGGCTTTCTGGCCGTTGGTGTGATTGCGGTTATCATCTTTATCCGTGAACAAGTGCTGGCGATGATCTCGCTGATGATGCTGGGCGTTGCGACGGCAATCACTGCGTGGTTCCCCAGCCTTGGCGGGCTACTGTTCGTGACGCTGTTCAGCTCGATCGGGTTTCACTATTACGAGACGGTAAACCAGTCGCTGCAACTGCAATGGTTGCCCAAGGATCGTGCGCCGCAGGTGTTGGGCTGGCTGGTCGCGATGGGCTCAGCGGCGACAGCAGTGGTGTACGGTTTGATCGTACTGACATGGGACCGGTTCGATCTGTCCTATAACTTCGTCTTCATGGCGGCGGGCGGCGTGACGGCCCTGTTGGCGCTGTTCTGCCTGCTGGCTTACCCGCAATTCGATGCGCCGACGCCGCAGACCAAGAAACTGATCCTGCGCAAACGCTATTGGCTGTATTACGCCCTGCAATTCATGGCCGGTGCCCGGCGGCAGATCTTTGTCGTCTTCGCAGGCTTCATGATGGTCGAGAAATTTGGGTTCGAGGTGCATGAGCTAACCAGCCTCTATCTGATCAATCTGGTGATCAACATGGCCGCCGCTCCGATGCTGGGCAAAGCCGTGTCCGTGTTCGGCGAGCGCCGCACGCTGATCTTTGAATATGCCGGTCTGGCCATCGTGTTCGCGGCCTATGGCGGTATCTACTGGTTCGGTTGGGGCGTGGTGCTGGCCGCGATCCTTTACGTGATTGACCATGTGCTGTTCGCGCTGGCGCTGGCGCTGAAAACCTATTTCCAGAAAATCGCCGACCCTGCCGATATCGCACCAACCGCAGCGGTGGCGTTCACGATCAACCACATCGCCGCCGTGTTCCTGCCGGCGTTGCTGGGTTTGCTGTGGGTGGTCTCGCCCGGCGCGGTGTTTACGCTGGCGGCAGCGATGGCGATGATCTCGCTGGCCTTGTCGTTGCTGATCCCGCGCCACCCCGAGCCGGGCAATGAAACCATCCTGTCAAAATACGCCCCGGCCCCTGCGGAATAAGCCAGCGCTTGACCTTGCCTGCCCGGCGGCCTAGGCGCAGGGGAAACCCAAACAGGAGGCCCCCATGCCCACATTCACCGCGCTGACCACTCTGATGGGCAAGAAAGCCGCCGAAGGCTTGGGCGAAGCAATGGAGCGTCTGGAACCGGAACCCACCGGCGTTGGTGTGTTCGAGGTCGAGGATGGCTCGGGCCTGTGGGAAGTTGGTGGCTATTTCATAGAAACCCCGGATGAAACCGCGCTGGCCGTTCTGGCCGCCGCATTCGAGGCCAAGCGCTTTGTCGTCTCGGAACTGCCCGAAACCGATTGGGTCGCTCATGTGCGACGCGAACTCGCCCCGGTCGAGGCCGGGCGGTTCTTTGTCTATGGCAGCCACGACGCGGACAAACTGCCCGAAGGCCGCATTCCCCTGCTGATCGAGGCCGCGATGGCTTTTGGCACCGGACACCACGGGACGACGCTGGGGTGCCTCAAGGCGCTGGATCATCTGCTGAATGAGGGGTTCGAGGCGACGAAGGTGGCCGATATCGGCTGCGGCACCGCTGTTCTGGCCATGGCCGCAGCGCGGGTATGGCGGGGTGATATCATCGCCAGCGATATTGACCAGGTGGCCGTCGATGTGGCCGAGGCGAACTTGAAAGCCAATGGCATGGCCGGACAGGTGCAGTGTGTCGAGGCGGCGGGGTTCGACCATCCCGACCTGAAAGCGCATGCGCCCTACGATCTGATTTTTGCCAACATCCTGAAAGGCCCTCTAGTCGCGTTGGCACCCGAGATCGGGGCGAATCTGAACGCTGGCGGGTATGCGATTCTATCTGGAATTCTGAACGAACAGGCCGATGATGTGGTCTCGGTTTATTCTCAAAACGAGTTCAATCTCACTCAAAGATCTCAGATTGGCGAGTGGACGACGCTAATCTTAAGCAAACAGGGCTAAATTCGGGCCATTTACAGGAGTTTTGTGGATTCCTGCCACTTTTTTGGCGCAATCTCTTTTTACGGTTCAAGCATGGATATCGGGGGCGGTTTGTGGAGGCTGCCATGACTGGAAAACAACTGGAATTTGATCAGCGCATTCATCGCCTGAACAAAAAGCACGCAAAACTCAGCCGAGGCTATCGCGCGACGATGCGCAAAGATGGTCTTGTCGTTATGAGGCCGCAGCGTGTTCAGTCGGCTGTGCCGTTCAAAGTTCTTGTGATGGCTTTTTTGGGCTTTGTCGCATTCAAAACTTTCTTGCTTACGAGCTTAGGTTCTGGCGGGTATCAGTATCGCGTGGACAGCCTTGCCGAAGGCACTCAGGTCGAAAAAGCTGGTGCGTGGATCATGCAGATTGATCCGCTTTCTTCGTTTCTCTCAACTCAGGTCGCCAAATATTTGCCCTGAGTTTCGTCTGCTCTGACGAAAAACGCCGCGCATAGATGAATGCGCGGCGTTCTTCTTTGCCCCCGAGGGAGAAAGGGGCTTGTGAGTGGTGGGGGTGTGCTAATCCCTACCGGCGGCCTTCTGCCACGACGTCGATGTCGCCCCGGCACAGACCGATATCTTCCAGTTCGCGATCTGTCAGACCGCTCAGCGCATTACGGGTCATGCGGGCGTCATTCCATTCGATAACGGCGCTTACGGCCGATGCAAAAATTCCGCCGATACGGCCAGCAGGGCCGAATGAGCCAGTGGTGGCGCGGGTGGTATCCAGTGCAGCCATATCCTGTTTCCTTCTGGTTAGAGTTCCATGAGTGTCATTCGATTTGACGGGCATTTAGGGATGTCGTTCTGACACTGCAAGTGATGAAAACGCATGTGTCCTATGCGTTTTTTGCAAGTCTCGGAATTTGTGAAAACCCCTTAATATTATGGCCATTTTACGGTCATAAAACATGTCGAAAACAGGCTTTCCGCTGTCGTAAATTGACTGATTTGTCGGTGGCGAAACAAGTCTGTCGTTTTTAGCCCGCCCGTCAATTCGCTTGGAAAATGTTCACGCTTCGTGCTAACCCGTAAGAAAGATCACAAAAACCCGAGCAGGCTGGGGCACAACATGCGAATTTTGGGCATTGATCCGGGGCTACGAACCCTGGGATGGGGCGTCATCGAATCGCATGGCAGCCGTCTGAGCCATGTGGCCAACGGGCTGTGCAAATCGGATGGGGATGATTTGGGTGAGCGGCTGTTGTCTCTGCACAACCAGATTGTCGAGGTGATCGTCGAACACGCACCCGATCAAGCCGCGATCGAGCAGACATTCGTGAATAAGGATGGCGCTGGAACGTTGAAACTGGGTCAGGCGCGCGGGGTTGCGCTGCTTACTTTGGCGCAGGCGGGGTTGCCAGTAGGGGAATACGCGCCGAACCGGGTCAAGAAAACGGTGGTAGGTGTCGGGCACGCCGAGAAAGAGCAAGTCTTGCACATGGTAAAGCTGCAGCTGCCCGGGTGTCAGCCCAAAGGCGCGGATGCCGCAGATGCGCTGGCGATTGCGATCTGTCATTCCTACTACGGCACGGCGCCGCAGGCGCGGATGAAAGAGGTGCGGGCATGATCGGAAAACTCACAGGACGACTGGATTACCGCGCGGCGGATCACGTCCTGATCGACGTGCGCGGGGTTGGGTACATCGTCTATTGCTCGGACCGGACCATGGCGGCGCTACCGGGTGTGGGTGAGGCGGTCTCGATCTATACCGACATGGTCGTGCGCGAAGACCTGATGCAGTTGTATGGTTTCTTGTCTCTGGTCGAAAAGGAATGGCATCGGCTGCTGTGTTCCGTTCAGGGCGTGGGGGCCAAAGTGTCTTTGGCGATCTTGTCGGCGCTGGGGCCGGATGGGGTTAGTCGCGCGATTGCCTTGGGCGATTGGGGCGCGGTCAAGGCGGCCAAGGGCGTGGGGCCGAAGACGGCGCAGCGCATCGTTCTGGACCTGAAAGACAAAGCGCCGGGTGTGATGGCCATGGGCGGCACCGTGACCGAGGCGATGGATGGCCCTGTGCTGGAAACGGTCGAATTGGTTGAGCCCGCGCCTGCGCCGAAACGCGCTGCGAAACCGGCCTCGGGCAATGCGGCGGCCTCGGCTGGTGCGTTGTCGGCGCTGTCCAATCTGGGGTACGGCCCGTCCGAGGCGGCCTCGGCTGTGGCCGAAGCGGCCGCCAGCCTGCCGGATGCGGGCGAGGCCGAGTTGATCCGGGCGGCGTTGAAACTGCTGGCTCCGAAAGGCTGAATGAATGACTGACGCCGATCCAACCCTGCGCGCTGACCCTTTGCCCGAGGATAACGATCGCGCCCTGCGTCCTCAGGGATTGGATGAATTCATCGGTCAGGCCGAAGCACGCGCCAACCTACGCATCTTCATCCAATCGGCCCGTCAGCGGGGCGAGGCGATGGACCATACGCTGTTTCATGGCCCTCCGGGCCTTGGCAAGACGACGCTGGCACAGATCATGGCGCGCGAGCTGGGGGTGAATTTCCGCATGACCTCTGGCCCCGTGCTGGCCAAGGCGGGTGATCTGGCGGCGATCCTGACCAATCTGGAATCACGCGACGTTCTATTTATCGACGAAATCCACCGCCTGAACCCCGCCGTCGAAGAGGTTCTGTACCCGGCGATGGAGGATTTCGAGCTGGATCTGGTGATCGGCGAAGGCCCCGCCGCGCGCACCGTTCGGATTGAGTTGCAGCCCTTTACGCTGGTCGGAGCGACCACGCGAATGGGTCTGCTGACCACGCCCTTGCGCGACCGTTTCGGCATTCCGACAAGGCTGCAATTCTACACCGTCGATGAACTGCACGAGATCGTCACCCGTAATGCCCGCAAGCTGGGCGCCCCAGCGGATGACGCTGGCGCGCGTGAAATCGCGCGCCGGTCGCGTGGCACGCCGCGCATCGCGGGGCGGCTGCTGCGTCGGGTGGTGGATTTCGCCATCGTCGAAGGCGACGGGCGGATCACGCAGGAACTGGCCGATGGCGCGCTGACCCGTTTGGGCGTGGACAATCTGGGTCTGGACGGTGCGGATCGGCGCTATCTCAAGCTGATTGCCGAAAATTACGCTGGGGGACCGGTGGGGATCGAAACGCTCTCGGCGGCGCTGTCGGAAAGTCGGGATTCGCTGGAAGAGGTGATTGAGCCATACCTGTTGCAGCAGGGTTTGATCCAACGAACGCCCCGTGGGCGGATGCTGGCGCAAAAGGCGTGGACGCATCTGGGTATGGCCGCGCCCAAGGGGCAAAGCGATCTGTTTGGTTGAAGCCTGAGACCAGAACTTTTATGGGTGCGCCATAGCAGCCACCCAGTGTCGAGGATTGCGTGTGACCCCTGAAGACATACAAACCCTGTTCACCCGCGAAAGCGGAGAGTTTCTGTTCGCCCGCTGGGGGCGCCCAATCGTCCCGATCGTTTTTGGGGTGCAGGACGATACGCTCGCCACCGTCAAAGGCGCGTTTGAGGCGGTTGTAACCTTGGCCGGGCACAAGATGGCCGAAACCGACCCCGAGTTGGGCGCAAACTGCATGGTCTTCTTTTTCCGCGACTGGAAGGAGTTGCTGGAGGTTCCCGATCTGGACCGCCTCATCCCCGACCTTGCGCCTTTGGTGGATCGACTGGTCTCGGCAGATGCCAATCAATACCGCGTTTTCCGGTTCGAAGAGGATGGTGCAATTCGGGCGGCGTTTGTCTTTCTGCGCATGGACAATGAGCTGTCGAAAGTTCCGGCTGAAACCCTGGCGCTTAGCCAGGTGGTGCAGACAATACTGCTTTGGTCTGACACCGCTTTTCGGGCGCAATCACCGTTGGCTGTGGCAGGTGAAACAACAGTGTTGCGCCCCGATGTCGCCGCGTTGATCCGGGCCGCTTACGACCCCGTGTTGCCAGGGGCAACGCAGGATTCTGCACATGCTTTACGATTGTTCGCGCGTCTGCAAGCAAGCCACTAGGTCGAACCTCAGGGGATTTTGCTGTGGAACGCTGACAGCAATGCGGTCTCGTCGGTGAAAAAGGCTTCCTCTCCCACCAGATCGGTGACGCCGTACCTGTCCAGTTCCGCGCGCACCTTTGGTGAGACAAGCAAGAACACCAACCGAATGCCCTGTGCGTCCAGCACCCGGGCCATGTCGCGCAACGTGAAACCGGCGGAGAAGTCCACGTCATCTACGGCCGATGCTTCAAGGCAGAACCAGCGTATATCGTTTCGTGGGTCCGACGTGATCGCCCGGATCTCATCTGCAAGCCGTTGCGTGTTGGCATAATACAGGCTGTGGGAAAAACGATAGATCACCAGTCCGGGGTCAAACTGGTTGGGGCGCTCGATGGATTTGGCGCGCCAGCCTTCGCCTGTTTCATTGCGCACGATCACGGTGTTTCTGGGGTGATAGCCGCGTCGCGTATGGTCGATCAGGGATAGGGCCATCGCCAGAATGATCCCTTGTTCGACTCCAACCAGCACCACAACTGCAGCGGTTGCCACTGCGATCCAGAATTCGGACCGTGCCTGGCGATAGATCGCAATCAGACCCTTTACGTCGATCAGTTTGAGTCCGATCAGAAACACGATTGCAGACAGGGCGGCGTTAGGCAGATACGCCAGTGGACCGGTCAGGAACAGAATGACAATAAGCACGATCAGCACGGTGGTCAGCTGCGCAATCTGACTGCGCCCACCCGCGCTTGCGACCATTTCGGTTTTTGTGGGGCTACCGTTAACCACAAAAGTCCCGCTGAACGCAGCGCCAATATTGGCCAGACTCAACCCGATCAAATCAGTGTTTTCGTTGAAGCGCTCTTCATACCGGGCAGCGTACGCGCGCGAGGTTGCTGCGCTTTGTGCCAGGATGACAACAAAGATCGAAATGGCCGTCGGCAGCAATTGTTTGAACAGGTTCCAGCTCCAGTCGACATTTGGAATGGACAAGGAGGGCAAACCGCTGGGAACAGGGCCAAGCACTGCAATTCCTGATGCGCTGAGTTGGAACGCCCAACTGCACAGGATGACGCCGATAATGGCGATCAAAGGCCCCGGAATTTTGTTCGACAAGCGTTTGCAGCCGACGACGATGACTAAAACAGCAGCGGATACCAGTAGCGTACCGGAACTGATCTGATCAATCTGTTGCACGGCATCTGCCAGCTTTGCGATTGTGCCATGTCCGGAAGTCTCGATCCCCAATAAGCCGGGGAGTTCACCGCACGCGACCTGGATACCGACGCCGGTAAGGAATCCAACAAGCACCGTTCTGGACAAGAAATCCGCAAGAAAACCTAAGCCGATAACTAGGGCAACTATCAGCAATACCCCGGCCATCAACGCCAGGAGTGAGGCAAGGGCCAGATATTCGTTGGATCCCGAAAACGCCATGCCCGCCAGCGCTGAAGCCGTAATTGCCGCCGTCGCTGAATCTGCGCCCACCACCAAATGCCGCGAAGATCCGAAGATTGCGAACAGTGCCATCGGGATGAGGATAGTGTACAGGCCAGTCACGACCGGAGTGCCTGCGATTTTGGTGTATCCCATCACCTCAGGGATCGCGAGGCAGGCAAAAGTCAGCCCTGCCAGAACCTCGGCCGGCAGTCTGGGCAGGTTCAGCGGCAGAATGCCCTGAAAAATCGGTAGCGCCCTGTTTTCTCGGCCTTTACCTGCCACGTTGCCCCCTATGCAATGTCGGTTTCTTGAGTGAGAGTGTATCGGGAGGAGCGTTGGAATACGAGCATCTGTACCTGATCACGAAAATTAACAGGTCTTGGGGATTGCAGGTGGCACGGCGGACATGCATCTGTTTGGAGTGGGGGATGCCCCGTTTGTTCAGAAGTCCTTATGTGGCCGGAATTCAGATCATGACCCAAGATTCAGACGCGTTGAAAAAGCACATTTTCCCGATCCGGGTTTATTATGAAGACACCGATATGGGCGGCGTGGTCTACCACGCGAACTATCTGAAATACATCGAACGTGCCCGGTCGGACTATGTACGCAATATTGGTAACGACCAGAACGCGATGCGGGATGCTGGCATTGTTTGGGTCGTGCGTAAAATCGAAGCTGAATACCTGGCCACAGCCAAATTCGATGATGAGCTGCAGATCGAAACCTGGATCACGGCACTTTCGGGTGCCAGATTAACGATGGCACAGCGCGTGACGCGAGGGGAAACCGAGGTATTCACTGCCTCGGTCACGGCAGTTTGCATGAATGGGCAGGGCAAACCGGTGCGTCTTCCGGCAGAGATTCGCGCATTGATGTAACAATTTTGACCGCCTGGGTGGTTCTGTTGGCTTTTCATACCCAACTGCGTTAGCGTTCATCAAAACAAGGCCAAAGAAACGGCCGTCAGGCAAAAACTAAAGAGCAGGTTCATGGAAGCTGAAACGCTGGCGCTGGCGCAGGAGATCGACTTCTCCATGTGGGGGCTGTATGCCCGCGCGACCTTTATCGTAAAATTGGTGATGCTGATGCTGATCGGTGCGTCGGTTTGGTCTTGGGGTATTATCATTCAGAAAATGATCAACTATCGGGCCGCCCGGCGCGAGGCGCAGGTGTTTGATGAGGCGTTCTGGTCCGGAAACCCCCTGGATGAGTTGTTCGAGCAGATCGGCACACAACCTGACGGCAGTTCGGAAAAGATCTTCGCCTCGGGTATGATCGAGTGGCGTCGCTCGCACCGTACGGATGGCGGGTTGATTGCCGGCGCAACGGCCCGGATCGACCGGTCGATGGATGTGGCCATCGCGAAAGAGGCTGAGACTCTGCAAAAAGGTTTGCCTGTCTTGGCAACGGTAGGCTCGACCGCACCCTTTATCGGCCTGTTCGGAACTGTTTGGGGCATCATGAACGCCTTTATCGAGATTGCCGAACAACAAAACACCAATCTGGCGGTTGTGGCCCCCGGTATCGCCGAGGCTTTGCTGGCGACCGGTCTGGGCCTGTTAGCCGCGATCCCGGCGGTGATTTTCTACAACAAACTCAGCGCCGATAGTGATCGGATCGTGGGTGGCTACGAGGCATTTGCCGACGAGTTCGCCACCATCCTGTCGCGCCAGTTGGACAGCTAAGATGGGTGCGGCGGTTCAGCAAAGCTCGGGCGGGAATGGGCGCAGACGCGGACGGCGTCGCGGTCGTGCACAGCCCATGGCCGAGATTAACGTGACCCCGTTTGTGGACGTCATGCTGGTGCTGCTGATCATCTTCATGGTTGCCGCACCTTTGTTGACGGTCGGGGTGCCGGTGGATCTGCCCAAGACGGCGGCAAGCGCATTGCCCGGTGACAACGAGGAACCCTTGACCGTGACGCTGACCGCCGATGGGCAAGTGCAGATCCAAACCACTGACATTCAGCGTGAAGAATTGATTGGCAGATTGCGCGCCATCGCGTCCGAGCGCAGCAGTGACCGCGTGTTCTTGCGGGCGGATGGCTCGATCCCTTATGCGCAGGTGATGCAGGTAATGGGTGCGTTGAATGCGGGCGGGTTTTCCAATGTCGGGCTTGTGACTGACACCGGCGGCCCGACGCTTGACGAAGGTGGAGAGTGAGGCGGCACGGTGGATACCGGCACCAAGATCTCGGCGATTGCCCATGTCAGTCTGATCGGATGGGCCTTGTTCGGCGGCACGTTCCGGTCCGAACCCTTGCCTATGGCCGTACAGGATGTCTCTGTGATTTCGGCTGAGCAATTTGCGGCAATGACCGCCCAACGGGACGCGCCCGAAGTGGCCACCCCGGCCGCTTTGCAGCAACCCGAAGCTCCGGTCGAAGATGCAACGCCCCCCGCACAGGTCGAAGAAGAGCAGCCGGTGCCAGAGGTATCGGAACCGGCTGAGCCGGAGCCTGATACGGTTCCCGAAGCGGTTGAGCCCCCTCCTGAACCAGTTGTGATAGAACAACCCCCGACGCTTGAGCCTCCCGAGCCGGACGTAGTTGCCTTGCCAACACCGCCGGGACCCGAAGCACAGCCACGCCCTGCGGACAGGGTTGCGCCCGAGCCCGTCGCGCCGCCTCCGCCCGAGGCCGCACCGGATGATATCGAAACACCCGCTGTGTCTTTGGACGAAGGCGCCGAGGTTCAGCAGGAACAGCAGGATCAAACCGCCCCCGAAGAGGCGACAGATGAGATCGTGACCGAGGCCGAGGAAGCCAAGGAATACGCCCCCCGCAGTTCTCCGCGGCCACAGGTTCGGCCAAACCGACCGACCCCTCCGGCGCAGCCCGAGGTGGCGGAAGCGCCTGAAGCCGAGCCCGAGACGCCTGCACCCCAGCCTGCGGATGAAAGCGCCATCGAGGATGCGTTGGCTGAAGCGTTGGGGCAGGGCAACGAACCCTCGGGCCCGCCACTGACCAGCGGTGAGAAAGATGCGATGCGTTTGGCAGTGTCCAAGTGTTGGAATGTAGGGTCGTTGTCGACTGACGCGTTGCAGACTGTGGTCGTCGTCGGGTTTTCACTCTCGCCGGATGGCAATGTGGTGGGCGGCAGCTTGCGCCTGATCGAGAGTTCCGGCGGATCTTCCGGCGCTTCAAGACAGGCCTACGAAGCCGCCCGGCGTGCTATCTTGCGCTGTGGAGCCAGAGGATATGACCTGCCTGCTGACAAGTATGAGCATTGGCAGGATATTGAGATTACATTCAATCCCGAGAGGATGCGGATCAAATGATAAGATTTCTGACCAGCCTGTTGCTTGGCCTGACGCTTTTGACAGCGCCGGTTTATGCCCAGAACGGACCGCTGCGCTTGGAACTGGATCAGGGGATCATCGAACCCTTGCCCTTCGCGGTGCCCAGTTTCGTGCCCGACGGTCCGGCTGCGGCTCAGTACGCGCAGGATATCACGCGGGTTGTCGCAGCGGACCTCACCGGCACCGGGCTGTTCCGCGAAATCTCATCCGATGCGTTTATCAGCCGGGTCAGCAGCTTTGAGGCTCCGCTGCAATTTGCCGACTGGAAGGCGATCAATGCCGAGGCACTTGTTACCGGGGCGGTGAATGTTTCGGGCAATCGGCTGACGGTCCGCTTCCGGGTCTGGGACGTTTTTTCCGGGCAGGAGCTTGGTAACGGTCTGCAGTTCGCAGGCACTACAGATGGCTGGCGGCGCATGGCGCATAAGGTGGCCGATCAGGTCTATAGTCGCGTGACGGGTGAGGGCGGTTACTTCGACAGCCGAGTGGCCTTTGTGTCGGAAAGCGGTCCCAAGAATCAGCGGCTTAAACGTCTGGCGATAATGGACTACGATGGTGCAAACGTGCAGTACCTGACCGACAGTGCCGCCATCGTGCTGGCCCCGCGCTTTTCGCCGACGGGGGATCGGTTGCTTTATACCAGCTATGAAACCGGCCAGCCGCGCATCTATGTGCTGGATGTGGACCGTGTCCGCCGCACCGAGCTGAACACGCCCGGCGGCACGATGAGCTTTTCGCCGCGCTTCTCGCCGGATGGACGCTCGATTGTCTATTCGCTGATTCAAGGGGGGAATACCGATCTTTGGAAGATGGATCTGGCCTCGGGGCAAAGCGTGCGTTTGACTAACACGCCGGCGATTGAGACCGCGCCCAGCTATTCGCCAGATGGGTCGCAAATCGTGTTCGAAAGCGACCGCTCGGGCACGCCGCAACTGTATATCATGCCCGCAAATGGGGGTGAGGCGACGCGGATCAGTTTCGGTCAGGGGCGTTATGGCACGCCGGTCTGGTCTCCGCGCGGCGATCTGATCGCGTTTACCAAGCAGAACAAAGGCCGGTTCCATATCGGCGTGATGCGCACCGATGGCAGTGAGGAACGCCTATTGACCTCGTCTTTTCTGGACGAAGGGCCGACATGGTCGCCCAATGGCCGGGTGATCATGTTTACCCGCGAAACCCAAGGGGCGAGCGGTCGGGCGACTTTGTATTCGGTGGATATTTCGGGCCGGAACCTGCGCCCGGTGCGCACGCCGGATGGTGGCAGCGATCCATCCTGGGGGCCTTTGCAGAATTGATCGCGGGGGCGGTCGGAAAAGTTCACAATAAACCCGCGCTGTGATACACAGGCGGCAATAAACAGATAAAACAACGAGGCACTTGAAATGAACGTATTGGGCAAAGTGGTAGCAGTGGGCGCGCTTGGCATTCTGGCTGCCTGTACCAGCAACGATCCATCCGATTTGGGCGGGGGCTTTGGCAATGGCGCGAATGGTGGTGGATTGGCGGCTGGGTCACCAAGTGATCCGCGCTCGCCTGCCTATTTCCAGCAGACCGTCGGCGATCGTGTGTTGTTTGCGGTCGACCAATCAACGCTGACACCGCAGGCGCAGACTGTTTTGCAAGGGCAGGCGGATTGGTTGCTGGCAAACCCGGATTTCGTGGCGAACATAGAAGGTCACGCGGATGAACAAGGCACCCGTGAATATAACCTCGCATTGGGCGCACGCCGGGCGAATGCGGCACGGGAATATCTGATCTCGCGCGGGGTGGCAGGCAATCGCTTGACTACGGTCAGCTTTGGCAAGGAACGCCCGATCGAGATTTGCAGCACCGAGGAATGCTATTCCAAGAACCGCCGTGCGGTTACTGTGCTGACCGGGTCAACACTGGGGTAAGGCGATGAAAGTTGCAGGATGGGTTCTGGCGGCGGTTCTGACCACCGCCAGCGTGGCGCAAGCGCAAGATCAGCAGACTCTGGCGGATATTCGGCAAGAACTGACTGTGTTGCATGTGGAAATCCAGCGTCTGAAGCGTGAGTTTTCGACAACGGGCTCTCCGGCACCGAACCTGTCCGGCAGTTCGATATTGGAGCGTGTGGACGCGATCGAGGCCGAGTTGCAGCGCCTGACCCGCCAGACCGAGCAGTTGAACCAGCGGGTGCAGAATATCGTTACCGACGGCACCAACCGCATCGGCGATCTGGAGTTCCGTCTGGTCGAACTGGAAGGCGGTGACCTGAGCGCGCTAGGAGAGACCTCGAGCCTTGGAGGGGACACCGAGATTGCTACCGCGGCCCCGAGCTCGCCCAGCGCACCGGTTGCGATTGATCAGGGAGAGCTGGCAATCGGTGAACGGGCGGATTTTGATGCTGCGGCGCAGGCATTGGCTGAAGGTAGTTTCCAAGCAGCGGCCGACCAATTTGCCAATTTTGACGTCTCTTACCCGGGCAGCCCACTGGCGCCTGAAGCCAATCTGAAGCGCGGGCACGCGCTTGAGGGCCTGGGCGACACGCGTGAAGCTGCGCGTGCTTTCCTTGCCAGCTTTACCGGCGACTCCGAGGGCGCATTTGCGCCCGAAGCGTTGTTTGAACTTGGCTCGGCCCTTGGGCGTCTTGGGCAGCGGGATCAGGCGTGCATCACGCTTGGGGAAGTCGGGGTGCGGTTTCCCGCCTCTTCTGCAGCGACTAGCGCAACGCAGGAAATGACCTCGCTGGGCTGTCCTTGAGCGCACTTGCCGACAGGTTACGATCCGAGATTCGTGCAGGTTTGCCTGAACGGTTGCCTTCTCGACTAGGCGTTGCCGTATCGGGCGGAGGCGACTCAGTCGCCTTGTTGCATCTGATGAATGATCTCGCTCATGCCGAAGGTATTGAACTGCGTGCGGCGACAGTAAACCACCATCTGCGCGCGGAAGCAGCGACCGAGGCGCTGTGGGTTTCGGACCACGCAAAGTCTATGGGTGTGTCGCATGACATTCTGGAGTGGCACGGTTGGAAAAAATCGGGAAACCTTCAGGATCAAGCGCGTCGCGCACGGTACGATTTGCTGACGGACTGGGCGCGGCGAAACCAGATCGGTGCGGTTGCTTTGGGTCATACTGCGGATGATCAGGCCGAGACCTTTCTGATGCGTTTGGGTCGCGCGGCAGGTGTTACCGGTCTGTCCGGCATGTCGACTGTTCGCAATCGTGACGGGTTTGTCCTGTTGCGTCCGATGCTGAAGATCACCCGGCAGACCCTGCGGGAATACCTGACCGAGATCGGGGTCGAATGGATCGAAGATCCTTCGAATCAGGATCGTCGTTTTGATCGTGTCAAAGCCCGTGATGGGTTGGTCGGGCTTGGTGAAATCGGCATAACGGTCGAGTCTTTGGCACGGGTTGCTGATAATCTTGCACAAGCCCGTGATGCCTTGGATCACTTTACGCAGGAATCCGCTGCCAAGGTGTTGGTTCCGGTGTCCGGTGATGTCTGTTTGGATCGCGAGGGCTTTGATGCTCTGCCCCAAGAGATTCAGCGCCGTTTGTTGATTGGCTGCATCCGATGGATTGCGGGAGGTGACTACCCGCCGCGCCAATCAGCGGTAGATGTCGCCCTTCATGCGATCAAACAGCGAAACGGGGCAACACTAGGGGGCTGTGTTCTTGTTACAAAAGCGCAGAAAACATGGATTTGTCGAGAACTAAACGCGATTTCGTACGAAACATGCGATCCCGACCAGACTTGGGATAAACGCTGGATTCTGTCCGGCCCCTCCGGAAGCGATTTGCAAGTAAAACCACTTGGTGAACATGGCATCGCGCAGGTTTCAGGTTGGCGTGATCTTGGAAAACCACGTGCGGCTTTAGTCGCCTCGCCCGCGATTTGGCACAAAGATGTGTTAATTTCGGCCCCATTGGCCGGTTTTGGCAACGGATGGCGCGCAGAAATCGTGTCGAAATGGCCCGACTTTCACTCTTCGTTTTTATCGCATTGAACCTGCTTGAATCCTCTCTATTTTAAGAAGCAACCCGGCGGACACGCATCCGCCGAAATCTTTTGGGAGATTTTCCTTGGGCAACGCTCGTAACATCGCCTTCTGGGTCGTTCTGTTTTTGCTGATCCTTGCACTGTTCAATTTGTTCAGCGGACCGGGTGGAACGCTTCAGAGCAATGAAAGAACCTATTCCGATTTCGTGGCCGCCGCGCAGAGCGGTGAAGTCAAAAACGTTACGCTGGATGGTGAACAGATTCGCTATACCACGCAAAGCGGCGCAAATTATGTGACCATCAAGCCAGCTGACGCCGAAGTCACAAAACTGCTGATCGATGAAAACATCCCTGTGCAGGCGGTCAAACAGCAGCAGTCGGGTTTCCAGTCCTTCCTGATTACTCTGCTGCCGTTCCTGCTGTTGATCGGCGTCTGGGTCTACTTCATGAACCGGATGCAGGGCGGCGGCAAAGGCGGCGCGATGGGCTTTGGCAAGTCCAAGGCTAAGATGCTGACCGAAAAACATGGCCGCGTGACCTTTGACGACGTGGCCGGTATCGACGAGGCCAAGGAAGAGCTGGAAGAGATCGTAGAATTCCTGCGCAACCCGCAGAAGTTCAGCCGTCTGGGCGGCAAGATCCCAAAAGGCGCGCTGCTAGTTGGCCCTCCGGGTACTGGTAAGACACTGTTGGCCCGTGCGATTGCAGGTGAGGCAGGCGTGCCCTTCTTCACCATCTCAGGCTCGGACTTTGTCGAGATGTTCGTGGGTGTTGGTGCGTCCCGTGTGCGCGACATGTTCGAACAGGCCAAGAAAAACGCACCTTGTATCGTGTTTATCGACGAGATTGACGCCGTGGGCCGCCATCGTGGTGCCGGTTATGGCGGCGGCAATGACGAGCGCGAACAAACGCTCAACCAGTTGCTGGTCGAGATGGACGGGTTCGAGGCCAACGAAGGTGTTATCATTCTGGCGGCTACCAACCGTAAGGACGTGTTGGACCCCGCGCTGCTGCGTCCGGGCCGGTTTGACCGCAACGTGACCGTCGGCAACCCGGACATTAAAGGCCGGGAGAAGATCTTGGGCGTGCATGCGCGCAAGACGCCTCTGGGCCCCGATGTCGATCTGCGCATCATCGCGCGGGGGACACCGGGTTTCTCGGGTGCCGATCTGGCGAACCTAGTGAATGAGGCCGCTCTGATGGCCGCGCGTGTAGGCCGTCGCTTTGTCACCATGGAAGACTTCGAGAACGCTAAAGACAAGGTGATGATGGGGGCCGAGCGCCGCAGCATGGTGCTGACGCAGGACCAGAAGGAAAAGACCGCGTATCACGAGTCCGGCCACGCTGTGGTTGGTTTGGAACTGCCGCTTTGCGATCCGGTCTATAAGGCGACGATCATTCCGCGCGGTGGTGCGCTGGGTATGGTTGTGTCGCTGCCGGAAATGGATCGCCTGAACTATCACCGCGATGAGTGCGAGCAAAAGCTGGCCATGACCATGGCCGGTAAAGCCGCCGAGGTCATCAAGTATGGTGAAGATCACGTCTCGAACGGCCCTGCCGGCGACATCATGCAGGCCAGTCAATTGGCGCGCGCGATGGTGATGCGCTGGGGCATGTCGGACAAGGTTGGCAATATCGACTATGCCGAAGCGCATGAGGGCTATCAGGGCAACACCGCAGGTTTCTCGGTCTCGGCCCATACCAAAGAGCTGATCGAGGAAGAGGTAAAGCGCCTGATCCAGCAAGGGTATGAGCGCGCTCACCAAATCCTGACCGACAAGAACGAGGAATGGGAGCGTCTGGCCCAAGGTCTGCTGGAGTATGAGACCCTGACCGGCGATGAGATCAAGCGCGTCATGAACGGTGACAAACCAACCGAAGATGATGACGAAAGTGACAAGCCGGACGAAGGCAGCGCACCCAGCGTGACGGCTATCCCAAAGACCAAGGTCAAAAAATCTCCACCCGATGGCGGGATGGAGCCGGAACCGACGGCATAATTCAAAAACCCGGGCTAAGACCCGGGTTTTTCTTTTCTTTCCCGGGTGCCTGCATTCTAGTAGCGGCTGGAACAGAGCGAAGGAGAGAGACGATGCCGGTCTTGCGCAAAACGGAATTCACGGCCGAAGTTGTCTGGCTTGGTCAGGTGCCGACTGGGGCCTCCATCAGGGCCGAGGCCGCGGCCTCATTGTCTCTTGGGTTCGCGGGGGTTGCAGGAGAGCGACACGAGGGGGAAAACCGCGCGTCCTGTGTGCGAATGACAAACATCTATCCGAAGGGCACGGAAATCCGAAATGTACGGCAGCTCTCGGTGTTGTCCCAAGAGGAAATGCAGGAAACTGCGGCCGAGATGGGGTTGGACACGCTCGATCCGTCCTATCTTGGGGTCAGTATCCTGTTGAAGGGTATCCCCGACTTCACCCATGTGCCTCCGTCATCGCGCCTGCAAGGGCCTGATGGAGTAACGATCACGATCGACATGGAGAACCGCCCCTGTGTGATACCGGGACGCGAGGTCGAAGCCGATCTGCCCGGTCACGGTGCCGCTTTCAAGCCTGCCGCGCAGGGACGGCGCGGTGTGACGGCTTGGGTCGAACGCCCCGGAGTTCTGAGCTTGGGTGATTCCCTGACGTTGTTTGTTCCCGATCAGCGCGCTTGGGCACCTTAAGACACAGGCTTTCCGATGCGAAACGATCAAAGTTACGTGACGCCACCCTGTAAGTGACGCTACGCCGTTTCAAGACATGATTATGTCGGAATCCACATCTGTCGCCACGGTACACGACGGTATGGGTTGACCAGCGCCGACGCCCTGCGTCGGTTTTGCACGGCATTCAATCAGGGACCCTGCCCAATGAGCTATAAATCCGACATCGAAATCGCCCGCGAAGCGAATAAGAAGCCGATTCAGGAAATCGGTGCCAAGATCGGCATCGAATCCGCCGATCTGCTGCCCTATGGCCACGACAAGGCGAAGGTCAGCCAGGACTTCATCAACTCGGTTCAAGACCGCGAAGACGGCAAGCTGATCCTTGTCACCGCGATCAACCCGACCCCTGCGGGTGAAGGCAAGACCACCACCACCGTTGGTCTGGGCGACGGTCTGAACCGCATTGGCAAGAACGCGATGATCTGTATCCGCGAAGCCTCGCTAGGCCCGAACTTCGGCATGAAGGGCGGCGCTGCAGGCGGCGGTTACGCACAGGTTGTTCCGATGGAAGAGATGAACCTGCACTTCACTGGTGACTTCCATGCCATCACCTCGGCCCACTCGCTGCTGTCGGCGATGATCGACAACCACATCTATTGGGGTAACGAGTGCGACATCGACATTCGCCGCGTTGCATGGCGTCGTGTGGTCGACATGAACGACCGCGCGCTGCGTCAGATCACCGCCTCGCTGGGCGGCGTGTCGAACGGTTTCCCGCGTGAGGCTGGCTTTGACATCACCGTTGCGTCCGAAGTTATGGCGATCCTGTGCCTGGCCAACGACCTGAAAGATCTGGAAAAGCGTCTGGGCGACATCATCGTTGCTTACCGCCGCGACAAGACCCCGGTTTACTGCCGCGACATCAAAGCCGAAGGCGCAATGACCGTTCTGCTGAAAGACGCGATGCAGCCGAACCTGGTGCAAACACTGGAAAACAACCCGGCCTTCGTCCATGGCGGCCCCTTCGCGAACATCGCGCACGGCTGTAACTCGGTCATCGCGACCAAGACCGCGCTGAAAGTGGCTGACTATGTCGTCACCGAAGCAGGTTTTGGGGCCGACCTGGGTGCCGAGAAGTTCATGAACATCAAGTGCCGCAAGGCGGGAATTGCCCCGTCTGCAGTGGTGCTGGTTGCCACCGTACGCGCGATGAAGATGAACGGCGGCGTCGCCAAGGCTGACTTGGGCGCAGAAAACGTCGAAGCGGTTCAGTCCGGCTGCGCTAACCTGGGTCGCCACATCGAGAACGTGAAATCCTTCGGTGTGCCTGTTGTTGTCGCCATCAACCATTTTGTCACCGACACTGATGCCGAAGTTGATGCGGTCAAGAAGTATTGCGCCGATCACGGAGTCGAAGCGGTTCTGTCACGTCACTGGGAACTGGGCTCGGAAGGCTCGGCACCGCTGGCCGAAAAAGTCGTGGAAATCGTTGAAGGTGGCACTGCTAACTTCGCGCCGATCTACCCCGATGACATGCCGCTGTTCGAGAAGGTTGAAACCATCGCCAAGCGCATCTACCGCGCCGATGAGGTTCTGGCCGACAACAAAATCCGTAACCAACTGCGCGAGTGGGAAGACGCGGGCTATGGCAACCTGCCGGTCTGCATGGCGAAAACCCAGTACTCGTTCTCGACCGATCCGACCCTGCGCGGTGCGCCCACCGGCCACTCGGTCCCGGTGCGTGAAGTCCGCCTGTCCGCTGGTGCCGGCTTCATCGTGGTTGTCTGTGGTGAGATCATGACCATGCCCGGTCTGCCCCGCAAACCGGCCGCGGAAACCATCTGCCTTAACGACGCAGGCGAGATCGAGGGCTTGTTCTAAGCCCCCAAATAAGACATCTCGTGGTCCGGGGATATCCCCGGGCCATGAGGAGACGAACATGCCCACTCTGACACCTCCGCAGGACTGTCATTCAATGCAGGAACTGCGGGTTCAGATCGACAAGCTGGACCGCCAACTGATCGAGATGTTGGTGATGCGTGCGGGATATATCGACCGCGCCTCGCAGTTGAAACCTGCCGAGGGGCTGCCCGCCCGCATCCCAGACCGTGTCGAGGAAGTGGTGCAGCGCGTGCGCGCAAGTTCGGACGATCTGGGTATGGACCCGGACCTGGCCGAACGGCTGTGGCGCATATTGATTGATTGGTCGATCGCACGCGAGGAACGTGTGCTCGGCGCCGACTGATCGGGCGTTTCAGGCGCCTGATCCGTTTTTGATAGAAGGGATGACAGGATGGTAGCCGAGGTTATCGACGGTAAAGCTTTTGCGGCGAAAGTGCGCGCGCAGGTGGCGGATCAGGTTGCGAAGCTGAAAGAGCAAAGTGGTATCACGCCCGGTCTGGCCGTAGTTCTGGTTGGTGAAGACCCGGCCAGCCAGGTCTATGTGCGCTCGAAAGGCAAACAGACCGTCGAGGTCGGCATGAACTCGTACGAGCATAAGCTGGATGTCGAGACCTCGGAAGAAGATCTGCTGGCGCTGATCGACAAGCTGAACAACGACCCGGCCGTACACGGTATTCTGGTCCAGCTGCCGCTGCCCAAGCACCTGAATGAAGACCTTGTGATCAACTCGATCGACCCGGCCAAGGATGTGGACGGCTTCCATATCTCGAACGTAGGTCTGCTAGGCACCGGTCAAAAATCGATGGTGCCCTGCACCCCGCTGGGCTGCCTGATGATGCTGCGTGACTACCACGGGTCGCTGTCGGGGATGGGCGCGGTGGTTATTGGCCGTTCGAATATCGTGGGCAAGCCGATGGCGCAGCTGCTGCTGGGTGACAGCTGTACCGTGACCATCGCGCATTCGCGCACCAAGGACTTGCCAGACGTTGTGCGCCGGGCCGACATCGTCGTCGCCGCCGTTGGCCGCCCTGAAATGGTGCCGGGCGACTGGATCAAAGAAGGCGCAACCGTAATCGACGTAGGCATCAACCGGATTGAGCGTGACGGTAAGAACAAGCTGGTCGGTGACGTGGATTATGCCAGTGCGGCCGAGCGTGCAGGCGCAATCACCCCGGTTCCGGGTGGTGTCGGTCCGATGACCATCGCCTGCCTGCTGGCCAACACCCTGACCGCCTGCTGCCGTGCAAACAGCCTGCCGGAACCTGAAGGGCTGACCGTCTAGCGCGTACGATCCGCGCAATCCAAAGAATACGACGGGCCGGGAGTGGAAACACTTACCGGCCCGATTGTTTCACGGAACAATCAACGAAACTTAATCTGGCAGGGTTTGAATATGGCGAGAACGATGATAAACCTATGATCTCAGCGAGTTAGGCGCTTGAGTGTCATGCTCGACTGGAAACAGGAGAGAGTATCTGAGCTGTCATGCCGAATAAACTAAGCTCATTGGTTGCCGAGTTTACGATGCGCCGGGTGGTTGCCGGTGCGATTTTCCTGCCCTTAATGGCCATTGCATTTCAACCGTTCCAGAATATGGATCTGAGCTTTTCCTTGCGCCTGATATTTTGGACCGGGGTCACAGCCTTGGCTTTGGGGGTGACATGGGCGGCGCGACAACTGCTGAAGAAATGGTTCGCTGAAACCTCTTTCACGGGGTGGGATCTTGCTTTTACGTTTGTTGCTTTTGCGCTGTTCGTTCCTTCGCTGTGGTTGATGACCTTGCTTGTCTTCTCGGCTGGTGGGCAGCAGGCACCAGACGTTCTGTCAGTGGTTTCTTACGGAGCTTTGTTTACGACCGGGTTGTTGATCATCCGGCGGGCTCCGGTTCAGTCTCCTACGGATCATGACATCAACCGCTTTGCGCCACGACTTTACAGACGATTGCCGCAAGAGTTCACGGGGCAGGTTCTGCGTTTGGCAGTCCGGGATCATTCCGTTGACGTCGTCACCACCGAGGGACTTTTCACCATCCGATCAAGGTTTACCGATGCCATTGCCGAGATGGAGCCCGAGCGTGGGCATTGCACCCACCGCTCGCACTGGGTGGTCGACGCTGCTGTGACCGGGATTGAAAAGAGTCACGGAAAAACTTTTCTACGCCTGACAAATGGCGAACTGGTCCCAGTCAGTCGCAAGTACAAACCCATACTTGAAAAAGACGGCGTGATCTAAACGCCTCAGCGAGGCATCGGGATCATCTGCGGGGATTGGCCCGTTAGAATCGCCATAGCGCGGTCGCTCATTAGTCCTTTTAGCGCTTCGTCAGAGCTGTATAGACCGCCGGTGTATGTACCATACGCGGGCAACAGTAGGCGCGTTTCGTCGACCAGAAACGCAGCACGCGTGATTGTTCGTCCGCGCAGCCGGAACCGTGCCTTGGGGTGGTAGTGACCGGAAACCTCTGCTTGACCGTCCGGTAGGGCTATGTGTCGGAACACAAGCGATCGCAGCTTGTGCTCAGCCAGATGGCTGCCACCCAATTCGACCGGGCCGGGGTCGTGGTTGCCTTCGATCCAAATCCAGGTCCGACCGGCTTGCAACGCCGCGATTTGCAGCTTTTCCCGATTTCCAAGGGCCGAGGCCGCATCTAGGTCGTCAAAGCTGTCACCAAGGCAAATCACTGTGGTTGCTTTGGTGTATTCCACATCGTTTGCTAACCGTACCAGCGTGTCCAGCGTGTCGTAGGGCGGTAGTGAAGCGCCTCCTCGCCGTGCGATGCGTTCTGCCTTTCCCAGATGCAAATCCGAAACGCATAGAAGGCTTTCTTCCGGCCACCACAAAGCCCCGGTTCCAAGTGCGCGCAGGTCATGACCGGCGAAGGAAAACGACAATTCGTTCATGGTACGTTCTTTGCTTGTTTACGCGCCCGAGGCAAGTGATTCCAAGCCCGCCTCTTGCAGCAAACGCGCGCTCTCTTCGGCCAGCAGGCGCTCTTCGGCTGATCCTTTGACTGGGACCTTTCCAACCTCAAGAAACAGCGGTGCCGCAAGGGGTGACACCCGGTTCAGCCGTTTCAAGTCGATCTGGTCGCCGATTCGCGCAATCATGGCTTCGATCCGCCCGAAGTCGACCAGGCCTCGCATGGCTTCTTCACGGGTAATTTGCATCAGCAGGTGATCGGGGTCGTATTTCAGCAATGTGTCGTACAAAATATCCGAAGAAAACGTTGCCTGACGACCGCTTTTGCGTTGTCCGCCCGTGTTGCGTTCGATTAGCCCTGCAATAGTGGCTGAGGCCCGGAAGGTTCGCTTCATAACGGCGTTCCCGGCCAACCAAGTTTCAAGCCCATTGCGCAGTGCCTCTAGTTGAAACAGTGGGCGGGGGTCCGTTACGGCATCCAACCCCCAAATCAACGTTGCGTAGTCGGTCGCGACGAAGCCCAAGGGGGCAAGGCCGGTTTCTTCCATCCGTTTTGTCAGCAACAAGCCCAGTGTTTGCTGCGCGTTGCGACCCGCAAAACCGTAGACGCAGAGGTGTTCGCGCCCATTATCGGGAAAGCTTTCGATTAGCAGCCTGTCGCGGTTGGGCAGGCGCGAGACCTGCCGCTGGAGCGTCAGCCACTCGGCCGTATGCGCGGGCAGTTGCGGCCAGTCAGGTTGCGCGAACATGCGCAGAATACGATCGCTCAACTGGGTTGAGGTGGCAAATTTGGTGCCCGAGAAGGTGGCGATCTTGGGCTTTTTGTCCGCGCGGCGGCTGACCTCGACCGTCATCTCGCGCAGCCCCTCATAGCGCACGATCTGACCGCCGATCAGGAAGGTATCGCCGGGGGTCAGCGAGGCGGCAAAGGCCTCTTCGACCTCGCCCAGTGGCCTGCCGCCCCGACTGCGTTTCAGGCGCACTTTCAGCGTATCGGTGTCCTGAATGGTGCCAAGGTTCATGCGGATACGCTGCGCGGCACGGGGATCACGCAGTTGCCATAGACCGTCAGGGCGCTGTTGCAGCCGCTGCCAGCGGTCATAGGCGCGCAGGGCGTAGCCGCCGGTGGCGCAAAACTCCAGACAATCATCGAACTGCATGCGGCTGAGATCGGCAAAAGGCCCGGCGGTTGTCATTTCGGAATAGAGCGTATCCGCATCAAACGGCCCCGCCGCCGCCGCGATCAGGATATGTTGGCACAGCACGTCACGGGGGCCTGCGCCGCGTGGCTCTCCGTCCAGATCATGCGCGCGGGCGGCCTCAAGCGCTGCGACGCATTCTACCACCTCGAACCGGTTGGCCGGCACCAGTAGGGCCTTGGAGGGCGCGTTGTATCGGTGATTGGCCCGCCCGATCCGCTGGACCAGCCGTTTGACGTTCTTCGGCGCACCGATCTGGATCACAAGGTCCACGTCGCCCCAATCGATGCCCAGATCAAGGCTGCCGGTGCAGACGATGGCGCGCAGATCGCCGCGTACCATGGCGGCCTCGACCCGCTCGCGCTGTTGCCGGTCAAGGCTGCCGTGATGGATACCGATGGGCAACGCATCGTCATTGGCCAGCCAGAGATTGTGAAAGAATATCTCGGCTTGCGCGCGGGTGTTGTGAAAGATCAGCGTGGTCTTGTGCTGTTTGATCTGCTCCAGCACAGCGGGGATGGCATAGGCGGCACCGCCCCCGGCCCAAGGCGGCAGCTCCTGCGTTTCCAGCATCCGAATGTCGGGGTCCGGACCTGGATCGGCCTGCACGATCTGGCAGGGGTCAGGGTGGCGTGCCAGAAAGCGCGCGATGGCCTGCGGGTCTTCGACCGTGGCCGACAGACCCACCCGGCGCAGATCAGGGCACAATGATTGCAAACGCGCAAGCGCCAGCATCAACTGATCACCGCGCTTGCTTTCGGCCAGCGCGTGAATTTCGTCGATGATCACCCGCTGCACCCCCGCAAACATGCGCGGCGCGTCCTCATACGAGGTCAGCAGAGCAAGACTTTCCGGCGTCGTCAGCAAGATATGCGGCGGGTCCACGCGCTGACGTTTCTTCTGCGTAGCCGAGGTGTCGCCAGTGCGGTCCTCGATCCGGATGGGCAGGCCCATTTCGTCAGCAGGGCCGCGCAGGTTGCGGCGGATATCGGCGGCCAGCGCTTTTAGGGGCGAGACATAGATCGTGTGCAGACCGCTATGCGCGCCATCGGCCAACTGCGCCAGAGTCGGCAGAAATCCGGCCATGGTCTTACCCCCACCCGTCGGCGCAATCAGCAGCGTTGCCGAATCGGCAGCCCGGTCGAACATCTGTTGCTGATGAGGGTGGATCGACCAACCTTTGGCGGTGAACCAGTCGGTGATCCGGGTGGGAATCTGCGTCATGGGCGCAGACTACCTGCCCGGCATCGAAATGACAGTGGCTTAGTGAACGATCTTTTCTTCGCGCACGAACATGTTGGCCCAGGCGCGGTCGATCAGGTCGGGGCTCATCTGGTAGGGGATGCCTTCGAATTCGCAGATCGAGATCATCTGGTCGATCAGGAAGATCGGCTGATAGTTCGCATAGATATTGTTAATGGTCGGATACTTGACCTTCAGCAGATGCACCAGCGCGGCCTCATCCAGCGGCATCCCGCGTTTGCGGGCGACCATTGCAAAGATTTTCAGGAAGTTTTCCTGGTTCGGCCCGTCGATCTTGATCTTGAAGAAAATCCGACGCAGGGCCGCTTGGTCGAAGATTTCATTCGGGTGGAAGTTGGTCGAGAAGATGACCAGCGTGTCAAAAGGCACCTCGAATTTCTCACCTGACTGCAAACCGAGGATATCCTTGCTTTCTTCCAGCGGAACGATCCAGCGGTTGATCAGTGCCTGCGGAGGCTCGGCCTGACGTCCAAGGTCGTCCACGATAAAGATGCCGCCCGTCGATTTAAGCTGCAGTGGCGCCTGATAGGTCCGCGCAGTGGGGTTGTAGACCAAGTCCAGCATGCTGAGCGACAGTTCACCACCGGTCACAACGGTGGGGCGCTCGCATTGTACATAGCGTGAATCGAACCGTTTGCGGCGGCGTAGGCTGTTGGGGTCGTCGGCCTCTTGCTCGATGGCTGTGTGAACGATCGGATCATAAACGGTGATCACCTGACCGGCATATTCAATTGCGCGCGGGACATAGACATTGTCGCCAAGCGCGTCACGAATACCGTTTGAGATGGACGACTTACCGTTGCCCGGAGGACCATACATCAGGATCGAACGGCCTGCGCTTACTGCAGGTCCAAGGTGATCCAAAAGACTGTCGGGCAGAACCAGATGCCCCATTGCCCCGGTTAGCTGGTCGCGGGTGACCTGAATGTTTCGGATGGATTGGCGTTTGACCTGTTCGCGGTAGACATCCAGTGGAACCGGCATGGCACCAAAATATTCCGACTGGCTGAGCGCGTCCAGTGCACGAGCTTTACCTGCATCTGTCAGCTGATAGCCCATCTCGTTGCCGCTGTTGGCGTTCAGGGTACCTGTCGCCTCGATCAGTTTCTGTTCGCGCGAGATATCGATCAGTTCTTGAGTCACCGAGCCCGGCAGGCAGATCGCTTCCGCCACTTCCGAGACCGTATCAACGTTCTTGCGAAAAATGGTTTTCAACAAAATGTCCCGCATCATCACGATGGGCAATTGCATTTCGCCCAAGCCTTTGGGGGCAGGGGGGGCCATTACCGAGGTCGTCTGCATATTCATGAGGGGTGCTCATCCATCCAGTATTCGCGCCATTGGCCCACTCGGGCCGCTTGCGAAAAATCTGGTCCCGCTTTGTGGCATCACCAAGGCGGGGACAAGGCGGAGTAATGATAGTTTACGAGCCGTAAACAGTCCCAAGGATCAGGTAGATGGCGAGGCTGCCGCCAAGTGCAAATCCCATGGGAAACTGTTTGTCGCGGGACCAACTTTCCCAATTAGGTGCGATAGCGCGCAAAGCAGTGTTTTTGGCCAGCCTGTGCGTTACAAACGCTGCGAGCGTTGTGGACATTAGAATGAACATCATCGTCACATAGTCGCCGCCCCAAACGAACGCGGAAGCAGCCGCAATAAATTTGGCGTCGCCCGCTCCCATGACCCCGGCGGCGTTGGCAAGAATGCCTATTACTAAAGCGACAAGAATGTGCAGCAACTGCCAAAGGTAGGGCGGAAGCGTTACCGCAAAGGGGCCGATCCAGCCTTCGGACCAATCGGTCGTCCATGGCGGGATGACGATCAGACCGACAAAGGCAAATACTCCGGCCAAGGCAATAACCGCGTGGTTCTTGATCAACATGTCGCGCATATCGGTGAACGCGACATAAAAGCAGATCGGCAGAACGAAAGGCAAAAACCACCCCGCCGCGGCTGCCGGAATTTGCATCAACTTAGGCTTCCTCGAGCGCGCGCAACGAGCGGACGGCTTCTTCGAAATGTTGCGGATGCGTGGCAATCGCTTCGCGGAACAGGTTCTTTGCAGTTGTTACATCGCCCTGTTTGACCGCGGAAATGCCCATAGTATTCAACAGCATGGCCCGTTCGGCCTGTGTCAGCGGCACGACCGGCATGCTGTAATTGCCTTGCGCCGCGCGGGCAAGAACGAGGTTGTTTTTGGCTGTGAACAGAGACTTGTCCTGTCGAATGGCTTCAGCGAACAAGCGCTCGGCTTCTTCGTATTGACCGCGTGTCAGTTTGGAATAGCCCCAGTTGTTCATCACGCCGCCAGGCCGCGTGGTCAGGCCAATCGCCGTTTCATAGAATTGATCCGCCCGTTTCCAGTCCTGGTTTGAGTCGGCGACAACAGCCTCCAACCGATACCTTTTGAAGGTCTCGAAAGTCGGCGGAACGGAATCCAGTACTTTTTTCGCCTCGGTCCAGTTTCCTGCGCGAACCAGTGCGTCGGCATATTCGACCCGATCAACACTGGCCGAGCCCTTCATGGTGGTCACTTTTTTCCAGGCGGCTGCTGCCTCGGTGGTGCGCTTTGCCCGCGCCAACGAAATCGCCAGCCCTCTTTGCAGGTCAATGCGACCGGGATTCTTGGCTGCAGCACCCTGAAAATAGGTGACGGCCTCATTAGGATCGGCTGCTGTTAGCAACACTTCGTTCAGGTTGGTTTCGTCGATAACGTTCACTTCCTGAAACGTCTTTTCGACCTTTTCTTCCTCGGTTTCTTTCGCGCAGGCGGACAGGATCAGCCCGCACGTCACCAATGACATAATCAAGAATTGTTGGCGCATTTTTTGCGTCCCTTACTGCTCTTGCCTGTTTTCCTGAAGCTTGCGAAGCTTGAATTGCCCGTCGCCTTGTTGCTCCAGCGTGTATTCTTGTTCTTCGACCTCAGTATTATCAGAATTTTCCATTTTTGCGAGTGCTAAGCGCAGATTGTCCCGAATTGCGTCACTTTCGCCATTGTCTAATGCAAAAGCCCGTCGAAACACCTGAGCCGCCTCTGGATACTCGCCTTTCTCCATCAGAATGACGCCCAGATTGTTCCATGCAACCGGCCAGTCGGGTTCCTCGGAAACGGCGCGACGCAGCAGAGTTTCGGCGGGCTTCAACTGGCGCAATCCCAGGTTGGCAGTACCCATGGCAGCCATGATTTCGGCGGTCATGCCCTGGTTCAGCGCGGCGCGGGCAAAGGAATCCAGTGCCAAGTCATACTCACCGGCCCGCAGCAGTCGGTTCCCGACCACCAAAGGATCCTGACCTTGGCCTTGTGGATCAATACCCGGAGCATCCAAATCACCAGGCAGGTTTTCTGTGCAAGAGGCCACCATGGCACATACCATGGCGGCCCCGATCACGTGGCGAATCCTTGGCCGGACACACCTGAGTGTTGAAATCATAAGGCTATCAGCCCCCTGGATTACCGCCTGCAAACTCTGCGATACCTTTTGCCGAAGGTCCAACCAGAATGACCAGCAACGGCGGCACCGTCAGCATCATTGTGGCAAGTGTCATTTTCGTTGGCAACTTGTTAGCAGCTTCTTCTGCACGCATCACGCGTTTGTCACGCATTTCGCCGGCATAAACACGTAGAGCTTCGGCAATCGAAGTACCGAATGTGGCCGATTGGATCATAACGGTCACAAATGAACTGACGTCCTGAACGCCGCAACGTGTTCCGAAATCCCGAAGAACAGTGTCCTTGTCCTTACCAGCTTTCATTTCGTGGGCTACAACCTCGAATTCCTGCGCAATGTCGGGATAGGAAGCCTTCATCTCAGCCGCGACGCGCACGATAGCCTGATCCAAAGACTGGCCCGCCTCAACACAGACAAGCATCAGGTCAAGCGTATCAGGAAAACCGGCGACAATGGCTTCTTCGCGTTCTGCTACACGGCGGGTGATCCAATACCGTGGAAGGAAGTATAAGGCGATGGCGGGGAAACCAATGCGGATCGCCATTTGTTGGCCGGTAAACTCGTTGTCTCCAGCCAAAACGGTCACCAACATCACGCCGATCGCGATACCGACCATCCCCAAAGCAAACTGGGCGAAGTGAAAGAACCGTACCGCGTCCTTAGAGTGATATCCCGCCTGCCGCAGTTTAAGCTGCATCGCTGACAGCTCTTCTTGGTTCTGCGGTTCCAGGAACGTAGAAAACTTTTCAAGCTGTTCGTTGCGGCCGGCATTGCGCAGGCGATCCTGCTTGCCCTTTTTCGTTTTCTTCGGAGCTGCCGTTGAACGCTGTAGCTTTTTCAACGGATCTTCTGGTTGGTTCATCATCAAAGGAACCGCGACCAGGATCATGATCAGGCCGAGGACACCGACGACAATAAGCGGACCGAACTGTCCAAGGTTTTCAGTCAGTAAGGTGTTGATTTGGGTCAAAAATTCCATGGCACTGCCCTCAGACCTTAATGTTTGTCAAAATGCGCATAACGATCAGGTTCAACGTCAGCATGATGCCGACAAAGAAGCAGGCCGGAATGAACCACGGATGGTCAATCACCTCGTCATAATAACCGGGGTCTTTCACAAGGATGAAGACAAGACAGAAGACAGGGAAACCTGACAGGAACTTGCCCGACCATTTGGCCTCGGCGGTGATGGCCTTGACCCTTCGGAACAGGCGGAAACGAGCGCGGATCACCTGTGCCAGACCGGCCAGAATTTCCGCCAGGTTACCACCGGATTGCTGTTGGATGCCGACCGCAACAGACAAGAAGCGAAGGTCCTGCATGTCCAGCCGCTGCGCCAGGTCTTTCAGCGCTTCGCCGACGTCACGGCCATAGGCGCACTCATCTGCGATGACGCCAAACTCGGTTGCCAGGGGATCTTGGACTTCATTTGCAACAATCTGGATCGAGGATACAAACGGATTGCCCACCCGCAAAGAACGAACCATCAGCTCTACTGCGTCGGGCAGTTGTTCCTCTAGCAAAGCCATCCTTTTCGAAGCTTTATGATTGACCCAAGCATAGACGCCACCGACACCGATAGCGATCGAGATGGCTATCCTCAGAAATGTTGCAGTGGCGGTGCCGATGCTGAGCCCGACAAAGGCGAAAGCAGAAACCAGCACCATTATCATGATCAATTGGCGCGGCGAGAACGCAATCGCAGCCTTCTGCGCCTTATCCGCGAGCAGTGAATAAAGCGGGATGGACTGCGTTTGCATGTGCTGCTGCATCTCTTTACGCAGCTGCTCAAGCACTTGTTCTCGGCCGACGCCTTTGTCCAACATGTCCAAACGCCGGTTTACGCGGCTGTTCAGACTGATGGATTTGCCGAATGCGACCAGATAAATACCTTCGACCAGAGCCAGAACGGCGACGAAGATCACGACATATATGAGAGCCTCAATAGGCAGTTGCATCTCAGGTTCTCCTTACATCGTAGTTGGTTCATAGATGGCGGCGGGCAGGTCAAAGCCCCACAACCGGAAGCGTTCGGAATAGTGGCTGCGTACGCCGGTGGCCGTGAAATGGCCTATAATCTTGTTGTCGGGTGTAAGTCCAACACGCTGAAATCTAAAGATTTCTTGCATTGAGATAACATCACCTTCCATGCCCGTGATCTCGGTGATCGAGGTCATTCGGCGTGAACCATCCTGCAAACGGCTGGCCTGTACAATCAGGTTCACAGCGCTTGAGATCTGGCTGCGGACCGCTTTGATCGGCATTTCGATACCTGCCATTGCGATCATGTTTTCCAAACGCGAAATGCCATCTCGGGCCGAGTTGGCGTGGATTGTCGTCATCGAACCATCGTGGCCAGTGTTCATGGCCTGCAACATGTCGATCACCTCGGCGCCACGCGTCTCACCCACGATGATGCGGTCGGGACGCATACGCAGGGCGTTCTTCAGACAGTCGCGCGGGCTGACTTCGCCCTTGCCTTCCACGTTTGGTGGGCGGCTTTCCATCCGGCCCACATGGGTTTGTTGCAACTGAAGTTCCGCCGTATCCTCGATGGTCAGGATGCGTTCGGCATCGTCGATAAAGCTGGACAGAGCGTTCAGCGTGGTCGTTTTACCAGAACCCGTACCACCCGAAACGATCACGTTCAGGCGTGTCGACACCGCAGCTTGCAAATAGGCGGCCATTTCTTCGGTGAACGCACCAAAATTGACCAGGTCGTCGATGCCCAGTTTGTCCTTTTTGAACTTACGAATGGACACCAACGAGCCATCAACCGCAATCGGCGGCACCATGGCGTTGAAACGCGACCCATCTGCCAAGCGGGCGTCAACATAAGGGTTGGATTCATCAACACGGCGACCCACAGCGGATACGATCTTGTCGATGATCCGCATCAGGTGCTTTTCGTCCTTGAAGGTGATGTCGCTGATTTCCAGCTTACCGGCACGCTCCACAAAAATCTGCTGCGGACCGTTCACCAAGATATCGTTGACCGTGTCGTCTTGCAGCAAGGTCTCAAGCGGGCCAAGACCGGTAACTTCGTCATAAAGCTCTTTGTTCAGTTGGAAACGATCGTCCCGATTCAGAACAATGTTCTTGGTCTCAAGGACTTCACTCGCAATGGCACTGATTTCTGAGCGAAGGTCGGATTCGTTGGCGTTTTCCAGTGCAGCAAGGTTCAGGTTTTCAAGTAGTTCACGGTGCAACTCGATCTTGATCTCGCTCAACCGCTCTTTGCGCTTGCGCTCGCGATCGGATGCTGTCGGCTCAGCGGCCTTTTTTGCCACAGGCTTGCGGATCATCGCGTTTGCTGTGGGTGCCTGTGGGGCTGCAGAGGTGGGCGTTGTCGCCTTGACCTCGGCCTGAACAGGCTGCGCTTCGGGCTGTTTTTTGTATCTTGAAAACATGGCGGTTCCCCTTTCGGACCTGTCTTACGCAGCTTCTGCGTCGCTGCTGCCAAGGCTGTGGAGCGATTTTGCCAGCTTTGCGATTTCACGGCGCAGTGGGTTTTTGGCGGCTGAACTTGCCAGCGGCAAACCATGGTCACCGCTTTGCATGACGGGTTTTCCCCCGTCCGGCAGTTGCAGGTCGATGGATATTCCAAGGCTTTCACCCATCCGCTTGACGCGGCTTTTCCCGTTCAGATCGGTAAACTTCGGAGCTCGGTTCAACGCGAAACGCAGTTTGTTGAACGGTAGCTCTTCCGCCTGAAGAGCGCGCTTCAGACGCAGGGCGTTTTGGGCCGAGCGCATGTCGAGTTCGATGACTGCAAAATACACATGGGCCGCTTGCAGGATGGTCTCAGACCATTGCACCAAAGTCGACGGCATATCGACAATCACGTAGTCAAAATGCTTGCGTGCAGTGTCAATAACGCGCTGGATATCTTCCGGAGTGATCAGATCCAACGGCACCATATCAGACGGCGCGGTCAGAACCTCCATCTTGTCCTCGTAGGACTGCAGCGCCTGCGCGAACATGTCGTCATCCATGGACGCCGTGTCAGACAGCATTTCGAACACTGTTTCTCGGCGCGGTAGATCCAGGTAAGTCGAGACCGTGCCAAACTGAAGATCCAGGTCGATCAGGCATACCTTGGGAGAAGTCTTGTCCGACGTGGTCGCAAGTTCCCAAGCCAGGTTCACGGCCATGGTGGTAGATCCGACTCCACCGGCCAATCCGTGAACCACAAACAAGGCACCTTCCTTTGATGCCCCTTGGGGCAGAGACACGGCCGTTTCCTGTGTCACAACCGCGGGATCAGGTTTGTTCATACGCGCAATGGCTTCCTGCAACTCACCTTCCGGAAGCGGGTAGGGGACGAATTCATCAGCGCCTTTCCGCAAGAGTTGGTGCAACGCTGCAGGAGTCACGTCCTCGGCGATCAGGACCACTTTGATCCTCTTTTCCTTCGCGCGAGAGATGATTTCACCCATCATGGTCAGGTCATCTTCGTCCTCACCATCAATAGCTAGGGCCACGAATTCTAAACTGTCGGCTTCAGGCTGGCCGAAAAACGCAAGAGCTTCTGCAAATCCCAGATCGCCCCAACGCTCACCCAGTGCCGCTTCCATATCTTCAATCAGCAGATCAAAGTTCTGGACGTCACGACTGATCGTGCAGGCCAGAATGGCGTTGTTGTCTTCGTTTGTCGTGGCGTTCGTCATTAACAAAATCCTCGTCCAGAGGGCAGCAAACCGCGACGAACCGTTCAGGTTTGCCTCGGCGAGCTGATGCCCGGTTGCGGCCTTTTTTGCCGCACTACACCCAATTGTTGAGAATTTGGCTTGGAACTTAGGCGAGAATGGGGCGCAAAAGAACCAATTGTTGGGAATTGGGCGACGATGTCGCCCAATTCGCGTTATTATTACTCAGATGCCTCGGCGGCGTCTGTGTCTACGATGAAGCTCTCGGTTGTCGCGCTTTCAACGTATTCGCGGTAGATGACTTCCGCGTACTTGCCGTCAAGCAACTGAGGTTTGCGATCTACAAAGCCAGACACTTCTGTAATCGTACGGCGGTTGCGTCGATCCCTGTTCGGCGTGTCGATCAGAGGCTGCGTTTTACCGAAGGAAACAACAGCTTCTAGCCGTGACCGCGAAATACCCTGCCGTGTCAGGAACGCGACCGCAGCATTGGCGCGACGCTGGCCTAGGCTTTGGTTATACGACTGAGAGCCGACTCGGTCCGTATGGCCGTAAACGCGGAAGCGCGCTTCGGGGAACTGCTTGATCCAATCGGCTTGCCGTAACAGTACACGCTGTGCGTTTGCATCAAGCTGTGCGCTGTCGAACGCAAAGTTGATCTGCGTTGGCACTTCCGCCGCAAACCTGCGACCCAGGATCTGAGCATAGGTGAGTTCACCTGTCAGAACCTGCTGGTTGTTCAGAGTTGCGTTTCCGAAGGCACCTTGGTCGACTTCATATCCGGCCTCACGCGTACAAGCGGCGACAGCGACCGAAAGACCCAGTGCTATAATCCACTTCTGCATTGGTCCTATCCTCCTAATCATTCCAGGATGTAGCCGTAGGAGCTACCAAAATCCTGTTTGGCGACTTCAGACGCACCACCTGATCCTAAACGTTCGGTGCGTGCTGTCTTGCCGTTGATGAACAGATCAAACTCGCTTGGGGGCTTGACCCGGTCGGTCGGCAGAGCCAGCGCTTCACCACGTGTGGGCGAGACCAGATGCGCGGTGACGATCACGACGAGTTCCGTTTGCTGGCGCTGGTATTCAGCACTGCGGAACAGCGCACCCAGTACGGGAACATCGCCGAGCCACGGAACCTGATTGTTCAAGTCGCTGAAGTCATCCTGAATAAGCCCCGCAATCGCAAAGCTCTCACCATCCCGCAGCTCAACCGTGGTTCTGGTCCGACGGGTGATAAATGACGGTACGTTGTTACCCGCAATCGTGAAGTCCGAGCTGTTGTCGATTGCCGACACTGACGTACCCATTTCCAGGTTGATCAAGTCGCCGTCCACAACGCGCGGAACAAACAGGATCTGAACACCAAATGCGCGGTATTCAATCGCGATGTTGCCGTCATCCGCGGGAACCGGGATCGGAACTTCGCCACCAGCAAGGAATTCTGCTTCCTGACCCGACAGCGCGGACAGGTTCGGTTCCGCAAGGCTACGCGCCAAACCTTTAGCTTCGAGCGCTTCCAGCAACAAGCGAACCTGTGTGGAGCCTGCGCCAAACCCGAACAGGATCGCACCTGTGTTGGTTTGTTGCAGAGGAATGTTATTATTCAACGCGTTAGCCAAAGCACCGGCAGAGTTAAGTGTGTTGAAACCCCCGGTTACGTCGCTTCCTCCAAAGCCCAGCGACGCCGTCAGGCTTTTTGCCACTGATCGGCTCATTTCGGCAAAGCGCACTTTCAGCATAACCTGCTGGACGCCGCCGACCGACATCAGGTTGGAAACACGCTCGGGCGCGTAGCGCTCGGCAAGTTCCAATGCCCGCGCCAGTTTGGCTGAGCTAGAGATGGTGCCCGACAGTACAATACCGTCATTTGCGGTCCGCACTTCGATCGGCTCATTCGGCAGGATCTGCCGCAGCCGCTCTTTGAATTCGGATACATCCGGGGAAACCCGAACGCGCACGTTGGCCAGCAAATTGCCAGCACCGTCGAACAATGTCAGAGTGGTCAGACCGGGCGCCTTGCCCAATACATAAATGGTACGGTCCGAAAGCGACGAAATATCAGCGATTCCCGCGTTGGCAATGCTGAGTTCGGCAAACGGTTCCTCACTCTCAACAACAATTGCGCGGTTCATCGGGACGTCCAGCGTTTCCGCTGTGCCCTTCTTTACCACACGAAGATTTTGAGCCCAGGCGGCATCGCCGACGGAACTCACTACAAGCGCCAACCCCAGAAGGGTTGCGCTAATCCAAGAATGTATTTTCATGTGACCTGCCTCTCCGATCACGCCTCGTTTTAGGGCTAATGCCTTATGTGCAATAACACTGCGTCAATTGCTAATTTATTGCAATAATCAATGGTTTCTGGAATTTTCCTTATGTGGACAATTCGCAACAACCAAAATGAAACAAGCCGCGCTGAGTGCGCGGCTTGTGCCAGTAAATCCCTGATTTAACGTTAGTTTGTACAGGGAATTTGACTCTGAACAATTTCTGCACCACGCCGGATATTGGTGTAGCACTTGCGCTCTTCCACCTTTGCCTCGACAGGCGCGGCTTCCTTGATTCCCAATAGCTTTCGCTGATCAACCTCAATCGCGCTGGCGACCGTTTCGTCCTGAACACCCACCAAGGCCAGAGACATCCGTCCGGTGTTTTGTGCCTGCGCCAGAGACGCAATCTGTTCAGGCGTTGCGGCCACGGTCACCGTACGCGCGATGCTTGCGCCCGTCAGATCAGACCCTGCCGTTTGGTCGACGGCAATTAGTTCGACGTTGGTTTGGATCAGGCGCGTGATTTCACCACCTTCACCTGTAAGGGCCCCTGAAACTGAACCTGTCCAGTAAACATCGACATTGTCACCTGGTCGCAAAAAGCCGGATACTCCTGAAGCAACATCGACTCTGATAGCAAAGGCCCGCATTCCCTTTTGAAGGCGCGAGGTCAGTCCAGCAGATTCTCCGGGTTTGGTGACCTTGACTTCCAGCAGAGCCTCATTTTTCTCCATGGCTCTCAGAATATACCTGTCGCCTTTTGCGTCTTCGGGAAACAATGTGGCCAGTTCCTGGAAGGTACCTTCTGGAAGTGCGTCTTCAGGCCATTTGACAAGTCGGACATCCTCTTGAACCAGGCGCTCTCCATATTTCAACGGGCGGTTCGATACAAAAACGTCCACGGTGGCGATGTTGGTGGCGTTTGCCATCGCGTCTTGCGCGGCTTTTTTCTCTCGTTCAAGCTGGGCTTGAGTTTGTGCGATGTAGTCTTGCGCCAGATAAACAGCGCCACCGGCCAAAGCGACCCCGACAATCAGGACAAGTCCAAATACTGCGCGCATTTGCGTACCCTCGTATTTTTCTGTTTTGGTTTTGCTGCCGTCATGCGCAGCTAATCTCAATCACAGCTATCGACGAATTGTGTCGAAAAGGGGGACAATCTTTGATTTTTTTTTCGTCCGTGCCAAATCATGAGTTTGGTCACCGACAGATGAGTCAGTAGCTGGTATTGAATTCAGGTTGATGAACTTCCATCGAAGAAAGCGCAGTTCCTGTTTCCGAATCAACGTGTTGAATCGGATCTGAAAGGTTCAGGAAAATGATTGACCCAAAACCAACCAAGCCGGCCGTTAGAACCACCCAATCAACGGTAACGGCCCCATCTTCGTGTGCAGCAAAGTTTGCAATTCTGTGCATCATGAGAGACCCAACTTAAAAAGAAAGTTTATAAAAAAAGGGCCACGCTCTGAAACCGTGGCCCCCTTCAAGTACGTTAAGTACTAAACTTAGCTTTGCGGTGTGATGGTGGTCACCGGAGTCGAAACTGCAGTACCCGACAGCGCGCCTTCGACGGTGTTCGCCAGCTGGTTGGTACCTTCACCAACCTGGGTGTAAGCAACTGCTGCCAGGCCAACGATGGCTGCGGTCAGAACAACCCAGTCAACTGTTACTGCGCCGTCTTCGTCTTTGCGGAAGTTCTTGATGAACTTGATCATGTTACGTCCCTCCTAAAGGATCAAAAAAGTCAATTAAACCTTGGCGTCTTTCAGAGCTTTCTCTCTCAGTCCGCTCTCGACCGTCTCGGTATGGCATTATGTTTGACGGTCAGGCGTGGCAGGAATTGGGCCAAATCACATTTTTTTTCGCGGAAGTTTAACTTTTTCGCAGGAATTTTGGTAACGCATTGAAAATAAATAAATAAAAAATCGAAAAACGTATGTCGACCTCACTGTTCCGATGTAATTTTACGGCAAATGAGGCGAAAATGCCCCAATTCACGTTGTTTTTATGGCTTTGAACGCAGATTCTTGGTTCAAATCAGTCAAAAGAAAAATTCATGAGGCGGGCAAAATGAATCTGCGGGACGCAATACTCTGCGCCGGTGCGGTGGCAATGCTGTTGACAGGGCCGGGCTCTGTTGTTGCTCAGACAATTGAACCACGTGGCGTCTATAAAAGGGTGAAGCCGCCGAAACCTGGATCGCGGCCCAAGATCACCGTGCAGATATCGCCAGAGGAACACGCAGCCCGACCTTCGGCGCCCAGCACTGGTGCGGACCTGCAAGAATCCGAGATTATTACACGTACACGAGTCGCGCCGCCGAGTTTGCCGGGCGGGGCTGACAAACCCGCCGGGTCCTATACGGCTTTTTGGGAAGAAGTGTCGCCCGCGCTAGATCAAGCCGGCGCAGGACGTCTTGATCAAGCGATACAGGCATTAGCAGCCGTCAACGTGTCCTCTCCGCGATTGCAGACTTTGCAGAACATCGCTCAGCAGCAGGGGGTCGATATCCTGCGTTCGACAGTTGGTACGAATGTTTCGCCTGCGCTGGTGTTGGCCGTGATATCGGTTGAATCTGCTGGCCGGGCTGACGCGGTCAGCCACGCGGGTGCTCAGGGGTTGATGCAATTGATGCCAGCAACGGCAAGGCGGTTTGGCGTTGAGGACAGCTTCCATCCCGGTCAGAACATCTCGGGCGGGGTGAAGTATTTAAACTGGTTGATGGAAGAGTTCGGAAACGACCCGATCCTTGTGTTGGCTGGTTATAATGCAGGTGAAGGGGCCGTCCGCAAACATGGCGGGGTACCGCCCTATAAAGAGACGCGCAACTACGTGCCCAAAGTGCTTGCCGCGTTTCAGGTCGCGCGGGCTTTGTGTCTGACCCCTCCGCAGCTCATCTCGGACGGGTGCGTTTTCCAGACGGCAAACTAAGAAGGCCCACGCAGGTTGGTGGGGCCTTCTTTGGTTCAGGCGACGATTGTCGCCTCGGTGGCGGCGCGCATCTCGTCTTCGCTGACGCCATCGGCCAGTTCGACGATGCGCAGGCCGCCTTCAACCACGTCCAACACGCCCAGGTTGGTGATGATGCGATCGACCACACCCTGACCGGTTAGGGGCAGGGTGCATTCTTTCAGCACTTTCGAGTCGCCGTGTTTGTTGGTGTGATCCATAACGACGATCACGCGGCCTACGCCAGCCACCAGATCCATCGCGCCGCCCATGCCTTTGACCAGCTTGCCTGGGATCATCCAGTTGGCCAGATCGCCTTTCTCGTCCACCTCCATCGCGCCCAGAATGGCCGCTGCGATCTTGCCGCCGCGGATCATGGCGAATGAGGTTGCACTGTCGAAATAAGCGGTGCGAGACAGTTCGGTTATCGTCTGCTTACCCGCATTGATCAGGTCGGGGTCTTCCTCGCCCTCAAAAGGGAAGGGGCCCATGCCCAGCATTCCGTTCTCGGATTGCAGTGTAATGTCCTTGTCACCCACATAGTTTGCCACCAGCGTCGGGATACCGATGCCGAGGTTCACATACATACCGTCTTCCAGCTCATCCGCCGCGCGGGCGGCCATCTGATTACGATCCCAAGGCATTATGCGTCCTCCTTCTTGCGGGTGGTGCGCTGTTCGATGCGCTTTTCGTGGCTGCCCTGAATGATGCGGTGCACATAGATGCCGGGCAGGTGGATGCTGTCGGGGTCCAACGACCCGGTGGGCACGATCTCTTCGACTTCGACCACACAGACTTTGCCACATGTGGCCGCTGGCACGTTGAAATTACGAGCTGTCTTGCGGAACACCAGATTGCCGGTCTCGTCCGCCTTCCACGCTTTGACGATGGCGAGGTCGGCAAAGATGCCTTCCTCCATGATATATGTCTCGCCGTTGAAGTCCTTATGCTCTTTGCCCTCGGCGATCACGGTGCCTACGCCTGTCTTGGTGTAGAAACCGGGAATACCCGCGCCACCTGCGCGCATCCGCTCGGCCAGCGTGCCTTGCGGGTTGAACTCTAGTTCCAGCTCGCCACTGAGATACTGACGCATGAACTCGGCGTTTTCTCCGACATACGAGCTGATCATCTTCTTGACCTGACGGGTTTGCAGCAGAATGCCGATCCCAAAATCGTCGACGCCCGCATTGTTCGAGGCAAAGGTCAGATCCTTCGCGCCCGAGGCTTTGATCGCCTCAAGCAGAAGTTCCGGGATGCCGCACAGGCCAAACCCGCCCGCTGCGATCAACATGCCATCCGAGATCACTCCGTCGAGCGCCTCAGAGGCATTGGCATAGATTTTCTTCATGGAAAACTCCCCCAATGACATGGTGTTGGGCGAGTTGTGCCGCCACGTCACGGGGAAGTCAATGAAACCAAGGGGGTGGTGGTATTTCTACCTATTCCGCCTTGTTGGTCGTCTTTTTGGCGGCTGCGGTTTTCTTTGGCGCGGCTTTCTTCTTGGGGGTAGCCTTCTTCTTGGTGCCTTTCTTGGCCGCGCGTTCGTTGACCAGTTCGATGGCCATTTCCTGTGTCACGTCTTCGGGCTTGATGTCCTTGGGAATGGTCGCGTTGACCTTTTCCCATTTCACATAAGGCCCATAGCGCCCGTCCAGCACCTGCATCACGCCGCCATCGGGGTGATCACCCAGCTCTTTCAGCGGCTTGGCCGCCGCCCGCCGTCCACGCCCCGGATTGGCGCGTTTTTCAGCCAGCATCTCAACCGCGCGGTTCATACCAATTTCAAAGACGTCATTGGGGTCTTTGAGGTTCGCGTAGACCGGCTTAGCCTCTTCCGGCATCTGGTGCATGATATACGGCCCGAACCGCCCGAAATTCGAGCTGATCATGCCGCCCTCGGGGTGTTCACCGATCTGGCGGGGCAGGGACAGCAGGGTCAGTGCCTTGTCCAGATCCATGTCGTCCTTGCTCCAGCCGCGAGGCAGGGACGCACGGGGCGGTTTCTTGTTCTCGGGCGTGGGTTCGCCGCGCTGGACATAAGGCCCGAACCGACCGGATTTCAACCAGATCTCATCGCCCGCATCTTCGCCCAGCAGACGTTCGTCGCCCTCGGCCCCTTCGCCTGCGATGGGGCGGGTATAGGTGCATTCGGGATAGTTGCCACAGCCCACAAACCCACCGGTGCGCGAGGTTTTCAGGTGCAGTTGTCCCACGCCGCATTTCGGACAAACGCGCGGGTCGGACCCATCCTCACGCGGTGGATACAGCTGGGGCGTCAATGCCTCATCCAGCTTGTCTAGCACTTCGGAAATCCGCAGCTCGGATGTCTCACCAATCGCGGCCGAGAAATCACGCCAGAACTTGCCCAACAGGTCTTTGTAGTCGCGGTCGCCGGCGCTCACATCGTCAAGCTCGCCTTCCAGATTGGCCGTGAACTCATAGCCAACATACTGACGGAAGAAGTTCAGCAAAAAGATTGTGACGATCCGGCCCTTTTCCTCGGGGATCAGCCGGTTCTTGTCCTTGCGCACATATTCGCGGTCCTGAATCGTGGTCACGATGCTGGCATAGGTGGACGGGCGCCCGATACCTAGCTCCTCCATCCGTTTGACCAAAGTGGCCTCGGTATAGCGCGGGGGTGGCTGCGTGTGGTGTTGCAGGGCCAGCACGGCTTCATTCTCGGCCAGCACGGCCTGTTTGTCGTCGCTGGTGGCCTTGACGAATTGATCCTTCAGCGAGGTCTTGGCGAACCGCGCCGGATCGCCTTGCGTGATCTGCGGCAGGCGCTTGTCGTCGTCATCGGCCACGTCGTCGCGGCCTTCCTCATAGACGCGCATGAATCCGTCGAACATGACCACCTGACCAGTGGCGCGCAGGCCGACCTGACCGTCATCGCTGCCGATCTCGACCGTGGTGCGTTCCAGCCGTGCGGCGGCCATCTGACAGGCAATGGTTCGTTTCCAAATCAGATCATAAAGCTTGCGCTGATCCTCATCCGTGACCTTCAGGTCGCTGGCATCGCGGGTCATATCCGTGGGGCGGATACATTCGTGCGCTTCCTGCGCGTTCTTGGCCTTGTTTTTATAGATGCGCGGGCTGTCGGGCACGTAATCCGCGCCATAGCGGTCGGTGATTGTATCGCGGGTGGCGGCCACGGCCTCGGGGGCCATGTCGATGCCGTCAGTCCGCATATAAGTGATGTAGCCTGCCTCATACAGGCGCTGCGCCACCTGCATCGCGTGACGCGCGCCCATGCCGAACTTGCGGCTGGCTTCCTGCTGCAGGGTCGAGGTCATGAATGGCGCGCTGGGGTTCCGAGCCGCCGGTCTCGCCTCGACCGAGGTTACGGTTAGCGCGCGGCTGGTGATCGCCTGAACGGCCAGCTCCGCCTGCGTAGCGTTCTTCAGATCATGCTTGTCCAGCTTGTTCCCGGCCAGCGTGACCAGACGCGCCTCATAAGTCTGGCCGCGCGGAGTTTCGAACAGAGCTTTGACCGACCAGTATTCGACTGGTTTGAACGCCTCGATCTCCATCTCGCGCTCGACGATCAAGCGCAGGCAGACGGATTGTACGCGTCCTGCCGATTTCGCACCGGGCAGCTTGCGCCACAGGACGGGGGACAGGTTGAACCCCACCAGATAGTCCAGCGCGCGGCGGGCCAGATAAGCCTCGACCAGCGGCATATCGACCTGACGCGGGTTCTGCATCGCTTCGGTCACGGCGTCCTTGGTGATGGCGTTGAAAGTTACACGGCTGACGGGCGTGTCCTTCTTGATCGAGCGGCGCTTGGTCAGCGCCTCTTGCAGGTGCCAGCTGATCGCCTCGCCCTCGCGATCGGGGTCAGTGGCGAGGATCAGGGCGTTGTCTTCTTTCAGCGCGTCAGCGATGGCTTTGACATGCTTGCGGCTGTCATTGCCGACCTCCCATTTCATCTCGAATTCATGTTCGGGATCGACGGATCCATCTTTGGGTGGAAGGTCGCGCACATGGCCATAAGACGCCAGAACCGTGTAGTCGGGGCCAAGATATTTATTGATCGTTTTGGCCTTGGCAGGGGATTCTACAACAACTACAGGCATTTAAGGTGAAACCTCGCTCGACGGATTATGCGCCTTCTATGATGGTGCAAAATGTGGAGGGCAAGAGCGAATTGTCAATGCGTTCCTTTAGGCACAGGAATTTGGCGGGAATTTCAAATTGATACGCACAGAATAACGGTGCGTCCGGCAGGTCAGGTCGAGAGGGACAACAACCCGCCGGGCTGTCTTTGTATCCGCCCATCCAACTCCAGATCGACAAGCGCGGGCCCGATCTCGCCCGCCGTCGCCGCGATATCGCGGATAAGTTGATCTTCGGCTATGGGCGAGGGGCCAAGGCATGCTAAAATCGCCTCGTGCAACGCTGCAACCGTCGTGGGGGTTGTCGATTGAACAGGCGATTCTTTGGGTCGGTCGGCAGTAAGAAGATCGCGTTTCGGCAAGGATTCGATCACATCCTCGGCCGATCGCACCAAAGTTGCGCCATCGCGGATCAACAGGTTGCAACCGCCCGCGCGGGCATCAAACGGGTGGCCGGGGACGGCCAGAACCTCGCGCCCCTGATCCAGCGCGTCGCGCGCGGTGATCAGGCTGCCGGATTTTGCGGCAGCTTCGACCACCACAACCGCTTGGGCCAGACCCGAGATGATCCGGTTGCGGCGCGGAAAATGCCGGGCTTGCGGTGTCACGCCCATGGGCTGCTCCGATACACGCAACCCGGATTCGGCGATTTTATGGGCGAGATCAGTATTCTCGGCGGGATAGATCACATCGACGCCACCGGCCATTACAGCAACAGTACCTGTATCCAAAGCGGCCATATGCGCCGTGGTGTCGATCCCGCGTGCAAGGCCCGAGACGATGACATGTCCCTTTTTGCCCAGATCCGTCGCCAGCCCTCGCGCCATCCGCGCGCCGAGTGACGAGCAATTGCGCGCGCCAACCATCGCCACCGTAGGGCGGTGTAATATCGACACGTCGCCGATGGACCACAGCATTGGCGGGGCATCATTGAGATCGTTCAAAGCGTCAGGAAAATCGGCGGACCCAAGGCACAAAAGTTGCGCTTTGGCAGCTTTTGCGGCCTTGAGTTCCGCCTCAATCACGCCGGGCGGGCACGTTTCATACCCTTCAATACCGGCGGCGCGTGCCATTTCGGGCAGCGCGGCCAGCGCATTCTGCGCTGAGCCATGTTCCCGCAGCAGCCGACGAAACGTCGCCGGACCAACCTTGCGAGAGCGCAACAGACGAAGCCAGGAAAACCGATCCTCTTCCGTGGTGGGTGGGAGTGTGGGGTGATAGGAAGAAAGCTGCTCTTCGGTCATCCGTTGCTTCGCCTGACTGCAGAACTGGTTTACGACTGCAGGAGTTAACAGCTTCTGAATCGCTTCAAATTTTCCCAATATTTTTTCGAATTGAGTCGTGAAGATACTATAGTGTTATGAAAATAAGGGGAAAAATTTCGAGGCGCTGCGCGATAAACCGAAGTGTTTCTGGAGCCAATAAGCAGTCATCGGGGCGCCGTGTTAACCCTGCACCCCGAGAAAACCGTTTTGATTCTGACCTATGCCGCTGATCCGCCGACGGTTAGCCCATCCATTAAGACAGTCGGCTGTCCAACGCCTACAGGCACCCACTGACCGTCTTTGCCGCACGTTCCCATGCCGGGGTCCAATTCCATATCATTGCCCAACCCTCGAATGCGGTTCAGCGCGGATGGTCCATCCCCGATCAGGGTTGCGCCCTTTACCGGCGCTCCGATTTTGCCGTTTTCCACCCGATACGCCTCGGTGCAGGAAAACACGAATTTGCCATTGGTGATGTCGACCTGACCGCCACCAAAACCAACGGCCCAGATTCCGTCTTTGATTTCGGCCACCAGTGATGCGGGGTCGGCATTTCCGCCCAGCATCACAGTGTTGGTCATACGTGGCATAGGTTTATGTGCATAGCTTTGGCGGCGGCCATTGCCGGTTGGCGAAACCCCCATCAGGCGCGCGTTCTGGCGGTCCTGCATGTAGCCGGTCAGGACGCCGTCCTCGATGAGGACGGTGCGCGAACTGGGCGTGCCCTCATCATCAACCGAGATCGAGCCGCGCCGATCCACAATCGTGCCGTCATCCACAACCGTGACCCCTTTTGAGGCGATCTGCTGCCCCATCAGCCCGGCAAAAGCCGAGCTGCCCTTGCGGTTGAAGTCGCCCTCTAGTCCATGGCCGATCGCCTCGTGCAACAGGATGCCTGGCCAGCCAGGGCCGAGCGCGACTTCCATTACACCTGCCGGGGCAGGGACGGCGTCCAGATTGACCAATGCGATCCGCAGCGCTTCGCGTGCCTTGTCCTGCCAATCGGCGGGGTCTATCAGACCGTCCAGGCCCACGCGACCTCCTCCGCCCGCCGAGCCGCTTTCGCGCCGTCCGTTCTGTTCCACGATGACCGAGACATTCAGACGGGTCATAGGGCGCACGTCCCGAACGATCAGGCCGTCGGGGCGTAGAATCTCGACTTCTTGTACTGACGCGGCGATAGTGGCGCTGACCTGTACGACCCGCGTGTCCAAATCACGGGAAAAAGCATCGATCTCGCGCAACGTTTCGATCTTGACCGGAAAGGTGGCGGATTCGATCGGGTCTTCGTCCGTATAAAGCCGCGTGTTGGTGGCCCGAGGCGCATCCGCCAAGGTGCCGCCGCCATCGCCAACCGCCAGGCGAGCCGTTTCCGCGGCCCGTTTCAACGCACCAATCGAGACATCAGTCGAATGGGCGTAACCGGCCACTTCACCCTGCACGGCGCGCAGGCCGAATCCTTCGGAGGCGTCGTAGGATGCCGTTTTCAAACGCCCGTCGTCAAAGATCAGCGACTCGGATTTCCTGCGTTCGACAAACAATTCTCCGTCCTCGGCGCCGGCAGTGGCAGAGCGCAAAACCGCAAGCGCTTCGTCGTGTGGTAAAGCGCTTTCAAATGGTCGAAACGGGTCGTTGGGCATGGGTTGGGACCTTTCGGGTTTGATCCAGATCAAAAATAGCGTCTGTTTGACGCAAGCATTTTGCTTTATCTACCCACCGGAATATGGTTTTTAACGCGGCTAAAGACAACGGGAGAGGTGCGACTGATTCACACCTTTTCGCCAGGGACGCAAAGATCAAACGATCAGGACAGAATATGAAGAATGCTTTGATGCTTTCGGGCTTTATGACAGCCCTATCCAGCCTGCCCGCCATGGCTCAGGAGCTTGAGATTATTGGCAAACCGGTCGCAGGCGGTGTTGGCTTCCAGCCCGCTGTGACGGATTTGGCAACAGGAATCCAAAGGCTGGACGGGATGATTTTGGTGATCATCACCGCAATCTGTATTTTTGTTGCGGGCCTGCTGGTTTACTGCATCGTGCGCTACAATCAACGTGCCAACCCGACACCGGCGCGGTTTTCGCATTACACTCCGGTCGAGATCGCCTGGACGCTTGGCCCGATTCTGATTCTTGTTTTCATCGGTGCGTTTTCATTGCCGGTTCTGTTCAAACAACAGGAAATTCCCGAAGGCGATGTGGTCATCAAGGTCGTGGGTAACCAGTGGTACTGGACCTATGAGTATGTCGATCACGACTTCGCCTTCGATAGCTATCTGTTGGGCCATCCTGCGACACTGGACGAAGGTGCGCGCCCGGCTGATGCTGATGTAACGCCGTTCGTTCTGGATGATGCGATGCGCGCCAAACTGGCTGACGCGGGTTACAGCGATGACGAGTGGCTGCTGGCAACCGATACGGCTGTTGTCGTCCCTGTCGGCAAGGTGATCGTGATGCAGGTTACGGCCTCAGACGTGATTCACTCGTGGACCATTCCCTCGTTCGGTGTGAAGCAGGACGGTGTGCCTGGTCGTTTGGCCGAACTGTGGTTCCAGGCCGATAAAGAAGGCATCTATTTCGGTCAGTGTTCCGAATTGTGTGGCAAGGATCACGCCTATATGCCGATCACCGTCAAAGTGGTCAGCGAAGAAGCCTATGAGGAATGGCTGCAAGGTGCTCTGGAAGAGTATGCTGGTCAGCCTGTCTCGTACCAAGTTGCCTCGAACTAAGCCCTTCGCGGCCTAGGTTGAAACACGCAGGCTGCGCGGGGAGCGCGCAGCTTCTGCCCCAGAAGGACCCGACATGAGCGACGCAAGCATCAATGCCAGCCAAGTGACCGCCCCGGCGCACGCGGATGAGGCCAGCTTTGGCGATTATTTCGCCCTGCTGAAGCCGCGCGTGATGTCACTGGTCGTGTTCACGGCCTTGGTGGGTCTGCTGGCCGCGCCGGTGCCGGTGCACCCTTTTGTCGGGTTCTGTGCCATTCTGTTCATCGCCATCGGCGGCGGCGCGTCTGGCGCGCTGAACATGTGGTGGGATGCGGACATTGATCGGGTGATGAAGCGCACCAAGGGCCGACCGATTCCGGCGGGTAAAGTGCAGGAAGGCGAGGCGCTGTCGTTGGGGCTGGCACTGTCGGGCCTGTCGGTGATCATGCTGGGGCTGGCGACCAACTGGTTTGCCGGTGCGTTTCTGGCATTCACCATCTTCTTTTACGTCGTCGTCTACACGATGTGGCTGAAACGCTCGACGCCGCAGAACATCGTAATCGGCGGTGCGGCAGGGGCCTTCCCTCCGGTGATCGGTTGGGTCGCGGCCACTGGGACGATGTCGATCGAGCCTTGGTTGATGTTCGCCCTGACCTTCATGTGGACCCCGCCACATTTCTGGGCATTGGCGCTCTTCATGCGCTCGGACTACGACGATGCAGGCGTGCCGATGCTGACCGTGACCCATGGCCGCCGCGCGACGCGCTGGCATATTCTGGTCTACACGGCTCTGCTTGCCACATTGGCCGTGGGCACCGCGTTCTCGGGCATTGGTGGTCCGATCTATCTGACCGTCGCCGTGGTGATGAACGCGCTGTTCCTGCGCGGCGCGTGGCAGATCTCGCGCCGGACCGAGGAAGATTCCGAGGCGGACAACTTCAAGGTCGAGCGGAGCTTTTTCAAACTGTCGCTGCTGTATCTGTTCCTGCATTTCGGCGCGATTCTGGTTGAGGCTTTGCTGAAACCCTACGGGCTGGGAGGTTGGTCATGAGCTTGCGCAAAAGCCATGAACTGCACGAACGCCGCTTTAGCCGCAATCTGGGCGTGGGCCTGACGCTGGCTGCGTTCATTGTGATCATTTTCGGCCTGACGATCGTGAAAGTCTCGGGCACGGATTTCAACATGGCGCCGCAGGAGGTGCAGAACTGATGGCTCTGTCCGGTCCTCAAAAGACGGTTGCGCAGACCGTGGGCGTCGTGGTGCTGATGGGCAGCCTCGCCTGGGCGGCTGTGCCGTTTTACGATTGGTTCTGCCGCGTCACCGGATTCGGCGGCACGACTGGCGTGGCCGAAACTGCGCCCGAGGATATTCTGGACCGCACTGTCACCGTCCGTTTTGACGCGTCAAAAGCCAAGGATATGGCGTGGGAGTTCAAACCGGTCGAACGCGAAATGGAAGTGCGCATCGGCGAGACTGGCTTGGCTTTCTACGAGGCGTACAACCCGACAGACCGCCCGATCGCGGGGCAGGCATCGTACAATGTCGCGCCTTATTCGGCGGGTGGGTATTTCCAGAAAATTGCCTGTTTTTGCTTTGAAGAACAGGTACTACAACCCGGCGAACGGGTTCAGATGCCGGTAAGCTTTTTCGTCGACCCTGACATGGTCGAGGATCTGGAAGCGAAATATGTGCATACGATCACTCTGTCGTATACATTCTACGAAATTGACCTGCCCGAGGGCTATGCCGCCCTTGATGCGCAGGCTGAATACAAACACGAACTAACGCCTTTAGGTGAGGGACGCTGATGGCACACGCTAAAAACCACGATTATCATATTCTGCCGCCGTCGGTATGGCCGCTGATAGGGGCCATTGGTGGCTTTGTGATGCTGTTCGGTGCTGTCCTTTGGATGCACGGCGTCACATCGTTCATGTTCTGGATGGGTCTGGTCGCCGTTCTTTACACCATGTTCGCCTGGTGGTCCGAGGTCGTGGCCGAAAGCCGCGCGGGCGACCACACGCCGGTGGTGCGCATCGGCCTGCGCTATGGCTTCATCCTGTTCGTCATGTCCGAGGTGATGTTCTTCTTTGCCTGGTTCTGGTCGTTCTTCAAACATCGCATGTACCCGATGTACGACTATGCCGGAACAGAGTACATCCAGCCCGATATTCACGCAGTTGACCCGTTTCACCTGCCGCTGATCAACACTCTGGTCCTGCTGCTGTCGGGCTGCGCGATCACATGGGCGCACCACGCGCTGGTGCACGACAACGACCGCAAGGCGCTGATCAACGGTCTGGCCATCGGTATCGTTCTGGGTATCCTCTTCACTGCGCTGCAGGGCTACGAATATTACGAACTGCTGGCCCATGAAGGTTGGGAGTTTGGTGGTGACCAGTTCTATTCGAACTTCTTCATGGCAACCGGTTTTCATGGTGCTCATGTGATCATCGGAACGATCTTCCTGACGGTCTGCCTGATCCGGGCTCTACGCGGGGATTTCACGCCTGAGAAACATGTGGGTTTTGAGGCGGCTGCATGGTACTGGCACTTCGTCGACGTTGTCTGGCTGTTCCTGTTCTTCGCCGTCTACATCTGGGGTCAGGCCCCGCTGTTCTGATCCGCTCAGATCGGTAAATTGCAAAAGCCGCCCGTTGGGGCGGCTTTTTCTCTGTCAGGGGCGCAAGATTGCGCCCGATACAATTGCGCGGTTGCAATCGGGGCCGCTCCGCCCTTAACAAGACGCCGGTTTCTGTAACAAGGTTTCACCTGACTATGCGCCGCATTCTGTTCCTGCTGATCTTTGGCTTTGCCGGTCTCGGTGTGCTGATCTCGCTGGGCCTCTGGCAGGTGCAGCGACTGGCCTGGAAAGAAGGTGTTCTGGCCGAGATCGACGCGCGTATCGCGGCTGAACCTGTGAGCCTGCCCCAGAGCGTATCGGAAGATGGCGACAAATACCTGCCCGTGACAATTTCGGGCGATATGGAGCCGGGGGAAATCCACGTTTTGGTCTCGGTCAAGCAGGTTGGCGCGGGCTATCGGATCATCCAGTCTTTCAGCACTGAGGACCGCACCATTCTGGTGGATCGCGGCTTTGTACCGACCACGGCAAAACAGGCCGAGCGTCTCGCCGGTTCGATGACAGTGATCGGCAACCTGCATTGGCCGGATGAGATCGACAGCTACACGCCCGAACCCGATATCGACGACAACATCTGGTTCGCGCGAGACGTGCCCAATCTGGCCGCCGCGTTGGGGGCCGAACCCATCCTGCTGATCGCCCGGTCGGAAACCGACCCGGGCATCACACCTTTGCCGGTGGACACGGCGGGCATCCCCAACGATCACCTACAATATGCAATCACATGGTTTGGTCTGGCTCTGGTCTGGGCCGCAATGACCGGTTATTTCCTGTGGCGCAACCGCGCCCCTGCACAGAGTGAAGAGCAATGAAATATATCTCGACCCGTGGCCAAGCGCCGGAACTGACCTTTGAAGAGGCGATGCTGACCGGCCTTGCCCGCGATGGCGGCTTGTACCTGCCCGCCGAGATCCCGGTGATGAGCCATGATGAGATCGCCGCTTTGGCTGGTCTGCCCTATGAAGAGATCGCGTTCCGCGTGATGTGGCCCTATGTCAGCGGCTCGTTCACCGAGCAGGAGTTCAAGGACATCGTTGCCCGCGCTTACGAAGGTTTCGGCCATGACGCCCGCGCGCCGATTAAGCAGCTGAACGAGAACCACTTCCTGCTGGAACTGTTCCACGGCCCCACGCTGGCCTTCAAGGACTTTGCCATGCAGCTGATCGGCCAGCTTTTCCAGGTGGCCCTGAAGCGGCGCAATGATCGTGTGACCATCGTTGGCGCGACCAGTGGCGACACGGGTTCCGCAGCCATTGAGGCGTTTCGCGGACTGGACGCGGTGGATGTGTTCATCCTGTTTCCGCATGGCCGCGTGTCCGAGGTGCAGCGCCGCCAGATGACGACGCCTGCGGACAGCAATGTGCATGCGCTCGCCGTGGATGGTGATTTCGACGATTGCCAGGCTGCGCTTAAGGATATGTTCAACGATTTCGATTTCCGTGACGGTGTGAAACTGGCCGGTGTGAACTCGATCAACTTTGCGCGGGTGCTGGCTCAGATCGTCTATTACTTCTCGGCGGCTGTCAGTGTGGGCGCGCCGCACCGCAAGGTCAGCTTTACCGTGCCGACCGGCAATTTTGGCGACATCTTCGCGGGCTATCTGGCCAAGCGTATGGGTCTGCCAATCGACCGTCTGGTCGTTGCGACCAACCAGAACGATATTCTGCATCGCTGCCTGTCGGGCGAGGGGTATTTCAAGGGCGACACCATCCCCTCGATCAGCCCGTCGATGGATATTCAGGTCAGCTCGAACTTTGAACGCGCGCTGTATTATGCCTATGGCGAGGATGGCAGCGCCGTCGCGCAGTTGATGGATGAGCTGAAAAGCGGTGGCTTCAACGTCAGCCAGGGCGCGATGGAAGCGCTGCGCGAAAGCTTCGACTCGGGCCGGGTGTCCGAGGATGAAACGCTCGAGACGATCAAACACACGCTGGCCCACAGTGCTGAACTGGTCTGCCCGCACTCGGCCATCGGGATCAAGGTTGGTGAGGATCACCGTGCGGCAGACGTGCCGATGATCACTCTGGCCACCGCCCACCCTGCGAAATTCCCTGCAGCGGTCGAGAAGGCAAGCGGGGAACATCCGCCTCTTCCATCCCGCATGTCTGATCTGTATGAACGTCCGGAACGGGTGACACGGATTGCCAATGATCTGGGTGCCCTCGAGGATCATATCAAAGGGCATATCGCCGAGTGACTGTCAGACAAGACCAACTGAAGAACGGATTTCGGATCGTCAGTGAGAACATGCCGGGGCTGCAATCGGCGGCCATCGGCATCTGGGTGACCGCAGGTGCGCGGAATGAGCGGATCGAACAGAACGGTATCGCGCATTTCCTTGAACATATGGCGTTCAAGGGAACTGAGCGGCGGTCTGCGCTCCAAATCGCCGAGGCGATCGAGGATGTGGGCGGCTATATCAACGCCTACACCTCGCGCGAGGTGACGGCCTATTATGCGCGCGTTCTGAAAGATGACGTAGCGCTGGCGATGGACGTGATCGGCGACATCGTTCTGAACCCCATCTTCGACCCGCGCGAGATCGAGGTCGAGCGCGGCGTGATCCTGCAAGAGATCGGTCAGGCTTATGACACGCCCGACGACGTGATTTTCGATTGGCTGCAAGAGCAGAGCTATCACGACCAACCTCTGGGCCGTACCATTCTGGGGCCGTCCGAACGGGTCAGCGCATTTTCGCGCGAGGACTTGTCGGGTTTCGTGGCTGAACACTATGGCCCTGAGCAGATGATCCTATCTGCGGCTGGCGCAGTGGATCATGATGCGCTGATGAAAATGGCCGAAGAGATGTTCGGTCATCTGCAACCGCGTAAAGGGTTGATTGTTGAGGCCGCGAAGTTCACCGGTGGCGAAGCGCGGCAGGAAAAATCGCTAGAACAGGCGCATTTCGCGCTGGCGTTGGAAAGCCCAGGCTATCGTGATGATGCGATCTATACGGCGCAGATTTATTCCACGGCTTTGGGCGGCGGCATGTCCTCGCGCCTGTTCCAAGAGGTGCGCGAAAGCCGCGGGCTTTGCTATACAATCTTCGCTCAGACCGGGGCCTATGCGGATACCGGCACGACGACGATCTACGCAGGAACCTCGGCCGATCAGGTGGGTGAGCTGGCGACGATCACCATCGACGAGATGAAGCGCGCTGCCGAGGATATGAGCCCGGAAGAAGTCGCCCGCGCCCGTGCCCAGATGAAGGCCGGGATGCTGATGGGGTTGGAGAGCCCATCGAACCGGGCCGAACGTCTGGCGCGGCTGGTGCAGATTTGGGGCCGGGTGCCCTCGCTCGAGGATACGGTCGCCAAGATTGACGCGGTCAGCACCGAGGACGTGCGCGCCTTTGCCGAAACCATGGCGGTGCAGGCCCCGGCGGCGCTGGCGCTTTATGGTCCGGTCTCGGGCGCGCCCACTTTGGTGGAATTGCAGGAGAGGCGCGCGGCGTGATGCTTCTGGGCCGACGCAAGCTGAAACTCGAAACAGCGCGCCTCAGCCTGCGCCCGCCGGTGCATTCGGATTTCAACGATTGGGCGGCTCTGCGGCGGGCCTCGAAAGACTACCTGACCCCCTGGGAGCCGATCTGGGCCAAGGATCACCTGAGCCGCAAGTCCTTTACCAACAGGGTTTATTGGGCGCAGCGGTCGGTGGCCAGCGGCACGGCGATCCCGCTGTTTTTGTTTCGCCGGGAAGATGACACCCTTGTTGGCGCGATCACTTTGGACAATGTCCGACGTGGCCCTGCACAAGCTGGGACACTGGGGTACTGGACCGGTCAGGCCTATGCCCGCAACGGGTATATGCGGGAAGCGATCGGGGCGGTTGTTCACCACGCCTTTACCCGGCTGGACCTGAGCCGGATCGAAGCAGCGTGTCTGCCCGAGAACAAAGCGTCGCGGGGATTGTTGGAGCGGTCTGCGTTCAAATACGAGGGCGTGGCGCAGTCCTATTTGCAAATCAACGGGCGATGGCGGACGCATGTTTTGTATGCCTGTCTGCGATCCGACCGGCGGGGCAAGACGGACGCCGGTTAGGGGTATGGCACGGGGCGAGAGGCCAATGATCTGGATCAGCTATGCGATGATGAGCGTTTCGAGCATCAAAGGGTTTGAAGCTGACGTCGTCCTCAATGACAGAAAGCGCGCTATCGAAGCGATGAACCGAAACAGACTTGGTGAAGTTCAGCCAGACGAACTTTTCCCAAAAGAAGCTTACGCGAAATACAAAGACAAAAAGGAAAAGAAGCAGCACGACCTGTTCATGGCCGGAGGTTTCTGGACGGTATCTTCTGATTGTGCCGCTGTTCTGCGTCAGTTCGAACTGGGCGAGGGAAAACTCTATCCTGTCAAACTCTTTCAGCATGACCGTACCACTCCGGTTGAGGGTGAATACTTCTGTTTGTACTTTGGAGCACAGAAGACGGCCGTGCTGCCATTTCAATCACCACGTATCCGTAAACCCCATGAAAATCACGACATCTGGGAACCCCCGTTAGCAATGCAAGACAATGACATAGCTATCAGTGCTTCGGCACTCGATGGGCCGGACATCTGGATGGATACTCAGCTAGAAGATGCTTTTTTCGTCAGCGATCCGCTGGCACAAGCCTTGCGGGCCGAGAAGGTCTCTCGTGCATTCAAACTGCGCAAGTGCATCGTGATTTGATCGCCTGCCAAGGCTAACCCGCTGTTTTTCCCAATAATGAATCTGAAGGCGTGACATACGCACACGCTGCGCTACACTCCCCTCATGCGCTGGGTTGTTGCGGTATTGGTTTTGATCTCGGGCGGGGCTGCGGCGCAGGAGCGTCGGCCAAGCCATTGTATTGCCATCGCCGATGCGGCGCCCGGCATTGAATATGTTCACAAGGCGGCTTGGACGGATTCGGTGCCTGAGTTCTCGGTCCGGATCAGCTATGTCGCTCATGCTTCGTTTCTGATCCAGACGCAGGGGGGGCTGAACGCGGTTACGGACTTCACGGGTTTCATTGGCGGTGCGGACCTGATCCCGGATGTGGTCACGATGAACCATGCACACAGCACCCATTGGACCGCGAACCCGGATCCGGCGATTCCCCATGTGCTCCCAGGCTGGGGAGAGTTCGGGCAAGGGATCGAGCATCATCTGGATCTGGGTGAGATGCTGGTGCGCAATGTCTCGACCGATATCCGATCTGTCTATGGCGGGGTCGAAGAGCGTGGGAATTCGATTTTTGTCTTTGAGATTGAAGGGCTCTGCATCGGGCATCTGGGGCATTTGCACCATATCCCGTCAGATGCGCAGTTTGCGGCCTTGGGACGGTTGGATGTGGTCATGGCAGCCGTGGATGGGGGGACGACCATGCCTTTGCCCGAGATGGTGCAGGTGCTGAAACGGTTGAAAAGTTCGGTCATTATTCCGATGCATTGGTTTTCAGGCTTTTCGTTGGATCGGTTTCTCGTCGATATCCGGGACGAATTTCCAGTCGAGCGGGAAGGTGTTTCTGAGTTTGTCGTTTCGCTTCGCACCCTTCCGGACCGGCCAACGGTCGTGGTTTTGGAGCCTCAATACCTGATTGACATCGAATAAAGCTTGTCGGGTCTGCCGGACTTGGGCAAGGAAAGCCTATGACTTTGAATCCCGCTGATGACGCCTTTGCCCAATCCGTCCGTGACGCCCTTGGCGACGAGGTCTTGCGCAAGCCTGAACCGCGCTATGCTGAGGAGCCGCGTCGCAGGTTTTCAGGGCAGGTCGGCCTATTGACGGCCCCACGCAGAACAGAAGAGGTCGCGGCCCTGGTGCAGCTGGCTTCTGCCGCGTCGGTGCCTGTTGTCCCCTATGGAGGCGGGACTGGACTGGTTGGAGGACAAGTCATGTCCGCCGGACCTGCGCCCCTTTTGATATCGCTAGAGCGGATGACCGCGATCCGCGCTGTTCATCCGACGGAGAATATCCTGATTGCCGAAGCAGGCGCTGTCCTTGCTGATGTGCAGGCCGCCGCCCAGAGTAACAACCGCCTGTTTCCTTTGTCCTTGGCTGCAGAAGGATCGTGCCGGATAGGCGGCAATCTTGCGACCAATGCGGGCGGGGTCAATGTGCTGCGCTATGGCAATGCGCGCGATCTGTGCCTGGGGCTTGAGGCGGTCTTGCCGAATGGTGAGGTCTGGCACGGGCTCAGCCGGTTGCGCAAGGACAATACCGGCTATGATCTGCGCAATCTGCTGATCGGGTCCGAGGGAACGTTGGGCATCATCACGGCGGCGTCTCTCAAGCTGTCCCCGCGTCCGGCCGGGGTCGGAACGGCGATGGTACAGGTTACGTCGCCTGAGGCGGCCATAGATCTGCTGGCTCTGGCGCGGGATCAGTTGGGCGATGGTGTCAGCACGTTCGAACTGATCCACAGGCTGGGGTTGCAGTTTTTGTCCGAGGTGTTGCCGGACGTTCGCCAGCCTTTCGCGATTTCACCCGAATGGTCGGTACTGATCGAGGTTGGTTTGTTCGGCGGATTGGACCCTCAGACAGCGCTAGAGACGCTGTACGCTGCTGCGGACACACGGGGCCTTGTCATGGATGCCGTGATCGCGCAAAGCGAGGCCCAGCGGGCGGACTTATGGGCAGTACGCGAGCGCATTCCCGAGGCGAACCGGTTGATCGGCTCGGTTTCTAGTCATGATATTTCAGTGCCGATTTCGGATATTCCCGAGTTCATCCGGCAGGGTCCGGACGAAATTGCGCGGATTGGACCGTTCCGTATCAACTGCTTTGGCCATCTGGGTGATGGGAACCTTCACTACAACGTTTTCCCTCCGGCCGGGCGCCAAAGGTCGGACTATGATGCGCAGCGCGGACAAATAAAAAGCGCTATCCACGATCTGGTGGATAAGTTCGGCGGGTCAGTTAGCGCCGAGCATGGGGTTGGTCGCCTGAAAACGGATGATCTTGAAAGGTATGGGGATCCGGCCAAGCTGGCCGCCATGCGGGCTATCAAGTCAGCGCTTGATCCAAAGGGTATTATGAACCCCGGGGCTGTTCTGAAGTGATAGATGCGGCTCGGGTGTCCCCGAGCCGCTTGTGGCCGTTTTACGAGGCCGGCAGAATCACTTTGTCGATGACGTGGATAACGCCATTCGTTGTTTCGATATCTGCCTGAACGACAGACGCGTCGTTGACCATCACGCCATTGTCCAGATCAATCGTCACTTCGCCGCCTTGAACGGTTGCAGCCGTCATGTCATCGGACAGATCGCCCGACATCACCTTGCCCGGTACCACATGATAGGTCAGAACGGCGATCAATTGATCTTTATTCTCGGGCTTCAACAGCGTTTCGACAGTACCTTCGGGTAGTGCTGCGAAGGCTTCGTCGGTCGGGGCGAAGACAGTGAACGGGCCATCGCCTTTCAGCGTATCAACCAGCTCGGCGGCTTGAACGGCGGCGACCAGAGTTTCAAAGCTGCCCGCGCCGACAGCAGTGTCCACGATGTCTTTCTTGGCTCCGGCGAATGCAGCCGATGCGATCAGAGCGCCGGACACACCGGCAATAGCGAGTTTGCGAAACATGGTAACAGATTCCCTTGTTGGAATGCCGTCAGTGGCATCGACAAGGGGTACGGCGCCCAATCACAACAAGATCACTGAATATATCGATAAATTGTTATTGAATATGCAGTGACCCGCGCTAAGCCGACGCGGGTTGGAATTTCCACTCACGTTTTTGTGATCGAAGGGCCTTCAAAGACCTTCGAATTCACACAAAACATGCACATCCATGTCCAGATCTTCCAGAACTTTGCGGCCGCCTAGCTCGGGCAGGTCGATGATGAACGAGCAGGACACGATCTCTCCGCCCAATCGTTCGATCAGTTTGATGCCAGCCGCTGCGGTGCCACCTGTGGCCAGCAAGTCATCCACGACAAGAATCTTCTCGCCGGGCTGGATCGCGTCATCGTGGATTTCGACGATGGCCTCACCATATTCCAGTTTGTAGTCTTGGCTGATCGTGGTGCCGGGCAGCTTGCCCTTCTTGCGGATTGGAACGAAGCCAACGCTAAGCTGATGAGCAATCGCGCCACCCAGAATAAAGCCACGTGCCTCTAGGCCCACGACCTTGTCGATGCGTTCGCCCGCATAGGGATGCAGCATCTGATCAATCGCCATGCGAAACCCACGTGGGTCTGCGAACAGGGTGGTCACATCGCGGAACATGATCCCTTCATGTGGGAAGTCGACGATGGTGCGGATGTAATCCTTGACCGACTTGTTTCTGGACATGGCGGACCCCTTTGGCGTCAGAATACGCTGGGCTGTTTGGCCCATTGGGGTCAGTCATGCAAGGATTGATTGTGTGATCTTATTTGCGGCGTTTCAAAAGAACGTTCGGCAAGCTCTTGTATCGGTACAGAGACGAAGGCAGCCACGACAAATGGGGTTTGCGCCAATTGCGTTGGTCTCGCAAAAGAAATGCCTGAGCAGCATGCAGATTCATTGCCATAATCCTTTTTTATTGTTAGGTGCTCGATAACTACAATTTCTATGCTATGTATATACATTGCATCGCACAAAGAATCAAGGGTCTGTCAGGGATAGGGCGCGTGGCTAAGAAAGACGGTAAAGGTTCTACCAAGAAAAACAGTCAATTGGTTCTGCGTTTAGACAAAGACGAGCGTGATGCTTTCGTTGAGCTGTGCAAAGAACTCGATACCTCGGCCGCACGGGAAATCCGGCGGTTCATCCGCGGTTTCATGAAGGAAAACGCCGAGGATTAGGCCGGCCGTCGCAGGACTGCGGTCGCCACGCCCATTCCGATCAGGGTCAACCCTCCGAATTTTGTCATGGCATTCAAAACGCCTGCGCGTCCGATCATCATGCGCAACCTGTCAGCCATCAACGCATAGGCCAGAGCGTTCAGCCATGCGAGGCCGACAAATGTCGCGATTAAGATGGCGAATTGCGGGCCCAGGGGGTCTGTTAGACGAATGAACTGCGGGACAAATGCAATGAAGAACGCAATGGATTTTGGGTTCAGGGCCGTGACAGCCGCAGCGTGCCCAAAGACACTGCGCGTTGTAACATCGCGGCCGGTTTCTACCGTCTCTACGCCGCCCACGGGTGCGCTGCGCAAAAGCTTTACTCCAAGCCAGATCAGATAAGCCGCGCCTACCCATTTCAGCACCGAAAACAAGGTTGCTGATGCCAGAACCAACGCCCCCAACCCAAGCAATGACGCTGTCATCGCGACCAGATCGCCTAAAGCGACCCCTGTGGCCGAGGCGACAGCGACGCTGCGCCCTTTGGACAACGCATAGCTGAGAACCAGCAGAACGGTTGGGCCGGGGATCAGCAGCAAAGCGGTCGAAGCAGCCACAAAGGCAAGCCAGAGATCAAGGGACATAGGGCATCCTGTTAAACGTTTTGCACCACAAAGCCTGTGCGCTGGCGTCAGGTCAAGCCCTCGAACGATCCGTCACGAAGCGCATCAAAGCTTCAAGCGGACCGCGATAGAAGCTCCGACGCCAAACCAGTGCAAATCCGGAGGATGCGACACAGAACCCAACGCCATACCCTAAAATCTGAACCGCGCTCAGGGAACCGTTCAGCAATCCGGCTTCGTCCAGAATACCCATGCCAATCAGAATATGCGCCACATACAGCGTCAGGCTGATGCGTCCCGGTGCTGTTAGGGCTGCAGCAATTCCCAGTCGCTGAATGCGTGGCCAAAGCTTCAGCAGCAACCCGATTACGACGCAGGATGATCCGGTTCCTGCCAGGATATAGAACGGGCCGGGCGGTATCGACGCGGTACCAAGATAAGGGTCCGAGACCAGTATCCTGGGAAACAGGGCCAACACCGCGGCTCCAAATCCCCACATGATCAGGCGGTGTTGAATGCAGATCGTATGCAGTTGCGACCGCCCGATGGCCATGCCGATCAAAAGGAGAGCAGCCCATGGCAACACTGGGTGCCAGCCATTGAAAACAGCGTTGCGCAGAAAGCCGGGCAGGGTCCAAAGGTCGGTGTAGGTCAGCGTGCTCCAATCCCAACCCCGATCATAATCGAAGGTCAGGTGCGCCAGAACAGATAGCCCAACGATCCCAGTGCCCCAAGCCACAAACCGCGTGGAGAGGATGCCAGAAATGCGGCTCCAATCAGGAAATACAACGCGTAGAAATGCAGGATATCGGCGTCAAACACCGTCATGTTGATTAGGCCGAGCACAAACAGAAACGCCGCGCGTCGAAGCACCAAGCTGACCGAGAGCCGGGCCAATCCGATCCCAATGCCTGCTAAAATGACAAACAAGGCCGCCGCGCGCCCTTCTAAAGCGTCTACAACACCAGAGGCCCAATCCTGACCCGGAACGACCTGTGCTGCAATGCGGAAGTTCACCAACACCATGCCGCAATAGGCCAGAAACCTGGCTGCGTCCAAAGCCTCGTATCTTTGCATACTGCCCTCTGATGCGGTCTCGACTGCGGTTTGACACGCCATTGTGGCGCAACTGCGGCTTAAATTCCCAAGCGGGATAAACAAATCGCGAGCGCGGGCAACGGTTCATTTTGGGTTCGGTACACAAGAGGTGACCTGCCCCACCGCCGCAGATAAAGATTGGATTAAACTCGCGAGTTGCGCCTTGAAACGTGGCACGTGATTCACGACTTCAGACGAAACCACGTGCTGCGCAAAGGAGTTGATAATAGTGACTGAGACGACCGATACGAACGCGCGCACAAATTCTGCGCGGTCCGGGTTCGGGCGGCTGAAGCTGTGCCTTGTAGTGGCTTTTCTGTTGGTCGGAATGCTCTATTCAGGCGTGCTTGGGTACATCTATTTCAACCAGCAATCATTGGTTTTCAAACCCGATGGCGAATTGCCGAAACCATCAGAAGTTGGGTTAGCGGACATGGAGGTTGTGTCACTGCCCATGGCTGATGGCACTTTGGTCACAGCATGGTCAGCCCCTGCGGTGCGAGAAGGTGCGCCGACGGTACTGTTCTTTCATGGTCAGAGCGGGAACCTAAGCGACCGATCCGACAGGTTGCGCGAAATTCTCAACAGTGGGTTTGGCCTGTTTGCCCCAAGTTACCGTGGTTTTCCCGGCAGTGCCGGCGAACCTTCAGAGGAGGCGCTGATCGCGGATGCGATTTTGATGTATGACCGGCTAGAGGCCGATGGTGCCTCGGTCATTTTGCATGGTCAAAGCCTAGGGACAGGAATTGCAGCCGCCGTAGCAGCCAAACGCCCGAATGCCCGAATGCTGGTGCTTGAGGCTCCTTACACAGCGACAGTGGACATCGCGGCCGAGCGCTATCCTTTTCTGCCTGTCTTTGCCCTGATGAAGGACCAGTTTAGAACTCGGGACCTGATTGAGAGTGTTAAAGTGCCGACTCTGATCTTCCACGGAACTCTGGATGAGACCATTCCGGTTGCGCACGGTCAGGCTTTGGCCGCACTGGCAGGCGAGACCGTTCAGTTGTTCGTCATCCCGGGCGGAACGCATAACGACCTATGGTCACATGGCCTGTGGGATGAGGTGCAAACAGCCCTGTCGCGGTAGGCCGGATTACAATACCCGACCAGCCACAGCATCCAGTTTAGCCAGCAGGGCCGGGTCGCGTTTTTCAGGCGCGGTCAGGATCGCATATTCCAGCGCCCGGTCACAGCCATGAAGACAAGGCGCACGGTCCGGCCCAAGCAGATCGGGCAACCCCTTGACCAGTGCGCGCCCTTTCTCGGCATTCCCGGTCAGAGTTGCAATGATTGCGGTCACGTCGACTTCGCCATGGTCCGGGTGCCAACTGTCGTAGTCGGTGACCATCGCGATCGAGGCGTAACACAGCTCGGCCTCACGGGCGAGCTTGGCCTCGGGCATGTTGGTCATTCCGATCACGTCGCAGCCCCAGTGTTCGCGGTACATTTTGGATTCCGCCAGCGTCGAGAATTGCGGTCCCTCCATCGCAAGATAGGTTCCGCCCCGGTGTATGTTTATCCCTGCCGCCTTGCCAGCGGTTTCGCATGCATCCGACAGGCGGGGGCACGTTGGATGCGCGACGCTGACATGGGCTACACAGCCAGTACCGAAAAAGCTTTTGTCGCGGGCAAAAGTACGGTCGATGAATTGATCCACGATCACGAAATCACCCGGCGCCATATGCTCGCGAAATGACCCGCAGGCCGAGACCGAGATGACATCGCTCACGCCCAGCCGTTTCAGCGCATCGATATTCGCGCGATATGGAACCTCGGTCGGGGGATGAACGTGGCCGCGCCCGTGGCGCGGCAGGAACGCCATCTCGACCCCGTTCAGTGATCCCGTCAGGATTTGATCTGACGGATCGCCCCATGGTGTTTCAACCGTAACCCATTCAGCGTTCTCTAGCCCGTCAATGTCGTAGATGCCTGATCCGCCGATAACCGCAATCTTGGTCTGGGTCACTTGTTCTCTCCGGGTTCTGGTGCCTGATCCGGGATTTGTGCGCCGCAGTTTTGGGTTTGACAAGGGTCAATACGAGTTACTGCAGCGTCAAAAGGTTACGGGTTTGCGCCTGCTGCTGAAAATCACTCCACGCTGCATCAAATTGCTGCAATGGCCATGTCAGGTCCTGCGCCTGTCCATGTCGGTCACGGAAAACAAAGCGATAAGCGTCTCCGTCCAACATGGCAGCGATGATCTCATCCGCGCTGCTTCCGTCGAAGGTGCAACCAAGGCCGGTCAGGCATCCAGGGCTGCGGGTGCGCCAGACAACGCCGTCGCTGCCGTCAATGCGGAAGCCGGACGGCCAGAACAAGGTGCCGGGTTCTATTCCGAATTCGACCTGAACTCCGGTCGGGGCAGGGGTAATAAAGACGTATTGTGCGCCGAATTTGGGGCGGTACGAGAAGACCTCGGCCCGGCGAATATAGCAGCGCTGCTTCAGCGCGCCGTATTCTTCACGTTCGTCGCAGATCGAGTTCCATACGCCGAACGATTCATAATGGGTCACGCGCCAATTGCTGGCCGTGTCATTGCCCCGCAGGTCCTGTGCGAACGCAGCCATCGGGGCTAGTAGGAAAAGGATCAACCATCGCATGGCCAATAAGTGCGTATCCGTGACGCCCGGTTCAACTCACGACTCTGCGATCGCTCGGTATGCGCTTTTTGCATAGCAGCCTCCCACCTGATGCGGTGGCTCCAAGGTTCGATGACGGGTAGAAAGCCCCTTTCGCGCGCGCACCAACCGACAGGACATCTTATGCCCCGAGCCATGCTGGCAAGCTTTGCCAACCGTATCGCCAAACCCGACCTGCGTTGGGTGCCGGATGAGGGGTTGACCGCCTCGCGCCTGCGGATCGAGCTTTTGTCCGGCCTGACCGTGGCCCTTGCGCTGGTGCCCGAGGCTGTGGCCTTTGCCTTTGTTGCCGGTGTGCATCCGTTGGTGGGGTTGTACGCGGCTTTCATGGTCGGTTTGATCACGGCGCTGATCGGGGGGCGTCCGGGTATGATCTCGGGCGCGACCGGGGCTCTTGCGGTGGTAATGGTGGCGCTGGTGGCAGAACATGGGGTCGAGTACCTGTTTGCGACCGTCGTTCTTATGGGAATTTTGCAGGTTATCGCGGGGGCGATGCATTGGGGTCGGTTCATCCGTCTGGTGCCTCATCCGGTGATGCTGGGCTTTGTGAACGGTCTGGCTATCGTGATCTTTCTGGCGCAGCTGGGCCAGTTCAAGGTGCCCGGCACCATGGAGAACTCCGGCCATGGCATGGGCGGAGGTGAGTGGCTCTCGGGTCTGCAACTCTATACCATGCTGGGGCTGGTCGCGCTGACCATGGCGGTGATCTGGGTTATGCCGCGCATCACGCGGGTTGTTCCGGCCCCACTGGCCGGGATTGTCGTCGTTGCCGCGCTGGTGATCGGCTTTGGCCTGGACGTGCCGCGCGTCGGTGATCTGGCCTCGATCGAAGGTGGCCTGCCGCCCTTCCACATCCCGATGGTGCCGCTGACCTGGGAAACATTTGAAATCATCCTGCCCTACGCCGTCATTCTGGCCGCCATCGGCCTGATTGAATCGCTGCTGACCCTGAATCTTGTGGGTGAGATAACGGGCAAACGCGGCGGTGCATCGCAGGAATGTATCGCGCAGGGCGTTTCCAACGTCGCAACCGGTTTCTTCGGTGGCATGGGTGGCTGTGCGATGATCGGACAGTCGATGATCAACGTGAAATCAGGGGGGCGGACTCGCATCGCCGGGATCGCCGCTGCGCTATTCCTGCTTATCTTCATCCTTTTTGCCTCACCACTGATCGAACAGATTCCTCTGGCTGCACTCGTCGGAGTGATGTTCATGGTGGTGATCGGCACCTTCGCCTGGAATTCGTTTAACATCATGCGAAAAGTGCCTCTGATGGACGCGTTCGTCATTGTGCTGGTGACGGTTGTGACGGTGATGGAGGACCTCGCGGTCGCAGTTGTCGTTGGCGTGATCGTCTCGGCGCTGGCTTACGCATGGAACAACGCAAAACGCATCCACGCGATTACACGTGACTCGGCGACCGAGAAAGGCGCTAAGGTATATGAAATCCAGGGCCCTCTGTTTTTCGGGTCGTCCGACGGGTTTGTCGAACTCTTCGATGTCTTGAACGACCCTGAAACCGTAATTGTGGATTTCGCCGAAAGCCGGGTTGTCGATCAATCAGCACTTCAGGCCATCGAGAACATCGCTGGAAAATACGAAGCCGCAGGCAAACGGGTCATGCTGCGCCACCTGAGCCGCGATTGCCACAAACTGCTGAACAAGGCCGGCCATCTGATGGTCGATAGTGATGATGACCCGGATTATGAAATCGCGGTGGACTACTCTGTCCGCACCGGCATTCTGGGTGGCCACTGAGGCTATAGGGAGGCTCTGCCTCGCGCTCCGGGGTTGTTACAGCCAGATGGATATAGGATCCCTAGCTTCATCTGGCTAAAAATACCTCGGGGGAGACGCCCGCAGGGCGGCGGGGGCAGAGCCCCTTTTTGCGATCAGTCATCGGGACGGTTGAGGGAAAACAGTTCCGTGACCACGGAGTAGTCACGGTACCCTAGCCGTGCCAGCGGCTGGAATGTGGTGACGTCGAATTTACCGTCTTTCAAACAGTCGTCTCTTAAATGCACGCCAGTTACTTCTCCGAAGACAACGCGGTTTGCTTCTCCGGGCAGCTTCACGATCTGGGTCAGCTTGCATTCAAGGGCAGCAGGCGCCCCCTGAATCCTGGCGCAAGGAATGGTTTCACACTCTATTGCAGTCAAACCTGCATGGTCGAATTCATCCACGTGTTTCGGCAATCCCGCAGAACTTGCGTTCATTGCATCCCGATGCGCATGCGCCACGACATTCACACAAAAAACACCTGTGGCTTCGATGTTGGCGATACTGTCTTTGCCACCGTCCTGATCTGGTTTCGTGCCCGTCGTGGCGAACATAACCTGCGGAGGAGTATATGCGACGCCGTTAAAAAACGAATACGGGGCCAGATTGTTCACTCCATCCTTGTCGCGGGACGAGATCCAGCCGATCGGGCGTGGCGTGATGATGGCGTTGAAAGGGTTATGCGGCAGACCGTGGCCGTCTTCGGGGCGATAGAACATATGTACTCCAAGCGTTTGCCCAAGGCCTAACGAAGTGCTAGGGCGAATTCCAGCAAGGAAAAGAGGGCAGGGGTGCAGCAATTCGCGATCAAGCCGGAGGAACCGGACGATTGGTGGGAGGTCGAGGCTTTGTACGACCTGTGTTTCGCGCCGGGGCGCGAGGCATTGTCCTCGTACCGTTTGCGTGATGACGTGCCACCTGTTTCCGGGCTTTCATTGGTCGCACGGGATGGGCAAGGGATTTTGGCAGGAGCGATCCGGTTCTGGCCCGTGCATGTCGGGGGTCATGATGCCCTGCTTTTAGGGCCCGTCGCCGTGCACCCAACACACCAGGGCGAGGGTTTGGGCGGATTCCTCATTCACGAAGGCCTGCAAGCAGGGCGCGAAAAGGGGTGGCAGCGCGTTATGCTGGTTGGTGATGCGCCTTATTACGCAAGGTTCGGGTTCTCACGTTTGGAACACATCAAGATGCCTCCGCCAACCAACCCAGATAGGGTTTTGGGCGCGGAGCTGACTGAAGCGGCATGGTTTGGAGTCACGGGTTCGGTGACCCGATGGTCGCGCTGAGCTATTGAAAATCAGACAACAAGTTCCGATGTTTCTGTCAGGAGGATTTCATGCAGGACATCGCTCTTGTAGAAAAACTAGATACAGAGGCCGAGTTGGATCGGCTTGCCGCGCATTACAAATCTGCAGGGGGTGCTGGCGTCAAACTGCTCAACAGTCTTGGCGGATCGGCTGAAACCTTGCTGGATCAGCTGCCAGACCCGGTCAGGCGGGGGCTGACAGGCGCGACTGAACAGGCACTATGGGCTGCCATGCACGCGGCAGAAGGTTCGCGCCGTGCGGTGCCGGATCAAAAGCCATGGGTAAACACAGCCGTGACCACAGTAATGGGCGCGGCAGGTGGGATAGGCGGTGTGTCGTCCGCATTGATGGAGCTGCCAGCGACCACAACAATGCTGCTTCGTGCGATACAGGGTGCCGCCGCGTATGAGGGGTTCAATCCTTCAGAGGACGGAGTGAAGTTTGATTGTGTTCGCGTTCTTTCGGCTGCCGGGCCACTTTCATACGATGACGGCGCCGATCTGGGCTTTTTCTCGGTCCGCCTGACTCTGACAGGGCCGGCCATGCAAAAGCTGATTGCTGCCGTCGCGCCGAAACTGTCAGTGGTTCTGGGGCAAAAGCTTGCGACGCAATCTATTCCTGTCCTTGGGGCGTTGGCTGGCGGCGGGACGAACTTCGTGTACAGCCGGTATTACCAACAAATCGCCCGGGTCCATTTTGGCTTGCGCCGCCTTGCCGTTGACGCCGACATTCCTCATGATCAGCTTTTACGTAAGCTCTCTGCGCGAATGTAGGATATTGGACAGCGCATTGCTTAACCGTGATGCGACAGCGGTGCCCATACGGTTACCTGCAGCCATAGAGGTATTGATATTGCGCTGATGGGCGGTATCTATTCCGCATCTGAAGTCTGGACGGATCATGATTCAATACGCGTTGAAATGCAGTAACGGTCACAGTTTTGACAGTTGGTTTCAATCGGCTGCAGCTTACGACAAGCTGGCAGCTGCAGGGATGGTGTGCTGTGCTGTTTGTGGTAACAGCGAGGTCGAAAAAGCGATTATGACGCCGCGTGTCCGGCCAGCCCGAACCATTGAGGCGCGCTCGGAACCCTCTGAGTGTTCGGAAAAGTCGGTGGATATGGCGACGCCTACACCGGATGTTGAGCAGGCTCTTGCCGAACTACGTCGCAAGGTCGAAGAGAACTCGGATTATGTCGGCAAGGACTTTGCCAGTGAGGCCCGCAAAATTCATTTGGGTGATGCGCCCGAGCGGGCGATCTATGGCGAGGCCAAACCCGAAGAGGCAAAGGCCCTGATAGATGACGGCGTTCCGGTGGCGCCTTTGCCATTTGTTCCAACGCGAAAGACCAACTGACCCATGCATATTGTGATCACCGGAGCAGGCCGTGGAATCGGACGCACTCTGGCGGATCGTTATCGGGCGCAGGGGCATAATGTGACCGGAACCGCTCGCGATGGCAGTGCCGAGATCGTTTTGGATGTCACAAAGCCTGACCAGCAGCGCGCGATGGCGTCACAGCTTAGAGACACTGCCGTCGATCTGCTGATCTGCAATGCTGGTGTCTATCTGGATAAGTCGGAAAGCATCGCGGGTTACCCAGCCGAAATGTGGGCTCAGACATTTGCGTCCAATGTGACCGGAGTATTTCTGACAGTTCAGGCGCTTTTACCCAATCTGCGCAAGGCTAAGGGGAAAATCGCCATCTTGTCTTCGCAGATGGCCTCGCATACGCGGGCGCCGGGTGGCAGCTATATTTACCGCTCTTCAAAGGCGGCTGTGTTAAATTTGGGTCGTAACCTGTCAACGGACCTTCGTCATGACGGCATTGCTGTTGGAATCTATCATCCGGGTTGGGTTCAGACAGATATGGGCGGGCCCGCAGCTGAGATCACCGTAGATCAGGCCGTGGATGGCCTGATAGATCGGTTCAAAGACCTGTCTTTGGAAAATACGGGCTGCTTTGATACCTTTGACGGCCAAGCGCATGCTTACTGAGCGGTCAGGGCAGCCGTCGGGATCTCATAAACTTCGCCGGGATCGACGAAGATCACCATGACATTGCCTTGCGTCTCATAGCTAAGGCGCGCGGCTGAATTTGTTGAATCCGGCACGCCATCGGTGAAATAGATGTTGCGGACCTCGCCGTTGCCCATTCCAACAGCCAAAGTTATTTGCCCATCGTCATGGCGGCGCAGCTCGGCATTGCAGCTGCGCAGCGGCTCTCCGGCATTTGTTGCGCAAGGGACAGTTCCCAAAGCATTTTTCCCGTCTGTTCCTGCCAGTGTTGAAACCTGGGCCAGCGCTGGTGTGGACAATAGAGCAAAGACAAGAGCAAAACGGGGCATGTTGGATTTCCTGAAATAACGGATGAGAGCAAGCTGACACCGCTAGGAGCGGTTGTAAAGCGACCGTACGACGCGACCGAACAGGTTTTGAACACTTGCCCTTAACGCCCCCCTGACTTAAGACGCACGGGATCTGAATTCCAAGGCGCGGAGACGACTGCCCCCATGCCCTTACTCGTGATGAAATTCGGCGGCACATCCGTCGCCAACCTGGACCGTATCCGCCGTGCGGCCAAGCGTATCGGCGTTGAAGTGGCAAAAGGCTATGACGTAATCGTCATCGTCTCGGCCATGTCCGGCAAAACCAACGAGCTGGTGGGCTGGGTGAACGAAACCTCTCCGTTGTTCGATGCGCGCGAATATGATGCTGTTGTGTCCTCGGGCGAGAATGTGACCGCTGGTCTGATGGCGTTGACGCTGCAAGAAATGGATATCCCTGCGCGCAGTTGGCAGGGCTGGCAGGTGCCGCTGATGACCACCAGCGCCCACAGCCAGGCCCGAATTGAGGAAATCCCGACCGACAATCTGAATCAGAAGTTCGGCGAAGGCATGCGGGTTGCCGTGGTCGCCGGGTTCCAGGGCATCAGCCCCGAGGGTCGTATCACCACGCTGGGCCGCGGCGGTTCGGACACGACGGCGGTGGCCTTTGCCGCAGCTTTTGGTGCCGAGCGGTGCGACATCTATACGGATGTGGACGGCGTCTATACCACCGACCCGCGAATCTGTGAAAAGGCGCGCAAGCTGGACAAGATTTCGTTCGAGGAAATGCTCGAACTGGCCTCGCTGGGGGCCAAGGTTCTGCAGACCCGCTCGGTCGAGCTGGCGATGCGCTACAAGGTGAAACTGCGCGTTCTCTCAAGTTTCGAAGAACAATCCGACGAGGCCGGCACGCTGGTCGTCGATGAGGAGGATATCATGGAATCCAATGTTGTGGCCGGTGTGGCCTATTCCCGCGACGAAGCCAAGATGACCGTCGTGTCCGTGGCCGACCGCCCCGGCATCGCCTCGATCATCTTCACCGCGCTTAGCGATGAAGGCGTGAATGTGGACATGATCGTTCAGAACATCTCGGACGAGGGGCGCACGGACATGACCTTTTCCTGCCCCACCGATCAGGTGGCACGCGCTGAAAAAGCCCTGTTGGCGATCAAGGATGCTGGTGAGCTGAACTACGCCGAATTGGTCGCTGACGAAGACGTCTGTAAGGTTTCGGTGGTTGGCATCGGCATGCGGTCACAATCGGGTGTTGCAGCCAAGATGTTCAAAATTCTCTCGGATGAGGGGATCAACATTAAGGTCATCACAACTTCCGAGATCAAAATTTCCGTGCTTGTGGACAGGAAATACATGGAACTTGCGGTTCAGGCACTGCATGATGCCTTTGAATTGGACAAGGCGGCCTGAGCGTTTCAGCCAAGGGTCTTGCCTGACGCACTAATTTGGGTGGGCCATGGCGGACGGTACCGAAACAGAATCTCGTAAGCTGCTGGGGCGGCTGCGCGAAGAGATGGCGAGCGAGGCCGCCGGTCAGGAACGTCTTGACCGGATCACCAGCCTGATTGCGGATAGCATCAGGGCCGAGGTGTGCTCGATTTACCTGTTCCGCGATGAAGACACGCTTGAACTGTGCGCGACCGAGGGGCTGGCACCCGAAGCCGTTCACCAGACCCGGATGCGCATGGGCGAGGGGCTGGTTGGGCGGGTCGCCAAATCCGGCCAGATCGTCAATACGGCGGATGCACCTTCAGCCAAGGGCTTTCGGTATATGCCCGAGACGGGCGAGGAGCGGTTTTCGTCTTTCCTTGGTGTCCCGATTCAGCGCCTGGGCGAAAAGCTGGGCGTTTTGGTGGTTCAGTCGCGGGACGCGCGGGAATACTCAGCCGATGAGGTCTACGCGCTGGAAGTGGTGGCCATGGTTCTGGCCGAAATGGCCGAGCTTGGCGCCTTTGTGGGCGAAGGCGCGGCCTTGTCGCCCCGTCATCAGCAATCTGTACAGTTGACCGGAGGGCCGGCGCAGGAAGGATCTGCCGAGGGTCATGTCTGGTTGCATGAGCCTCGTGTCGTTGTCACCAACCCGATCGCCGAAGATCCACACCGCGAACGTGAACGCCTGATCGAAGCGGTGGATGAATTGCGGGTGGGCGTCGATAAGATGCTCGAGATTTCCAAGGATGGCGATACCGAGCAGTTGCAGGTTTTGGAAGCCTATCGGATGTTTGCCAATTCCAAAGGCTGGATGCGCCGGATGGAGGAAGACATCGCGCGTGGCCTCAGCGCCGAGGCCGCCGTGGAGAAAGAGCAGTCTCAGGCCCGCGCTCGCATGGGCCAAGTGACAGACCCTTATTTGCGCGAACGGCTGGCCGATCTGGATGACCTGTCGAACCGTCTGCTGCGTATTCTGACGGGGCAGGGCAATACAAATGGCACAGATCTGCCCCCTGATCCTATCCTGATTGCGCGCAATATCGGCCCCGGCGATCTGTTGGAATATGGCCGGTCACTTAAGGGTATCGTGCTTGAGGAAGGCTCGGTCGGCAGTCACGCCACCATCGTCGCCCGCGCGCTGGCGATTCCGCTTGTGGTGCATGTGGGCCGCATCACGACCGAGGCGCTGAATGGGGATCATATCCTGGTCGACGGCGACAACGGCACCGTGCATCTGCGCCCCGAAGATACGGTGGTCTCGGCCTTCCGCGATAAGATCGCGATGCAGGCGAAGGCGCAGGAACGCTATGCCTCGATCCGCGAAACCCCGTGCGTAACCCGCGATGGTGAGCGGATCAATCTGGTGATGAACGCGGGACTGATGGCCGATTTGCCGTCGTTGAACAATTCCGGGGCCGAGGGTGTGGGCCTGTTCCGGACCGAGCTGCAATTCCTGATCCGCACGCAGATGCCCAAACGATCCGAATTAGTTACGCAATATCAGCGCGTACTGGATGCGGCGGGCGAAAAGCGGGTCGTGTTCCGAACGTTGGATATCGGTTCGGACAAGGTGTTGCCCTATATGAAACACGTGGCCGAGCCCAATCCTGCGCTGGGTTGGCGCGCGATCCGAGTGGGGTTGGACAAGCGCGGCGTGATGCGCATGCAGTTGCAAGCGCTGCTGCGCGCCGCCAACGGCCGCCCGTTGTCGATCATGTTCCCCTTCGTTGCACAGGCGGATGAGTTCCGCGAAGCCCGTTGGGAGGTCAACAAAACCATCGAACGCGAAAAGCGTCTGGGTCACGTCCTGCCGGAAAAGATCGAAGTAGGGGCGATGCTGGAAACGCCTTCGTTGGCTTTTGCGCCGCAGAAATTTTTTGACGAGGTGGACTTCGTCTCGATCGGTGGCAACGACCTGAAACAGTTCTTCTTCGCCGCTGACCGCGAAAACGAGCTGGTGCGCCGCCGCTATGATACTCTGAACGTCAGTTTCCTCAGCTTCATCGAGCGTATCGTCGAGCGCTGCAATATCTCGAACACGCCACTTTCGTTTTGCGGTGAGGATGCTGGTCGCCCGGTCGAGGCTTTGTGCCTGGCCGCTATGGGCATCAGGTCACTGTCGATGCGCCCGGCCTCGATTGGTCCAGTCAAAAGCGTGTTGTTGCGCGCCGATCTGCAATCGCTGCGCAAGATTATCGCGGATGCCCGGCACCGTGGTGAACAATCCGTGCGACCAGCAGTGATGGAATGGCTACGTAATCAGGGGTGATCGCAGCGCCGCAGGGGGCATAATTCAAATCTGGTGTTGATTTTAACGCCGGTTTTGACTAGTTCCACGGTAAATGTTAGCGATAACATGTCTGGCGATGCCATTGAATCTGAAGGAGCCCGTTGATGGTTTCACGCGTTATTCCCGTTAACCCCTTTGATCTGGTGCTTTTTGGCGCGACCGGGGATTTGGCGCAGCGCAAGATTCTGCCCGGACTTTATCATCGATTCGAGGTTGGCCAGATGCCGCCTGACGCACGGGTGATTGGTACAGCGCGGTCTGACATGGACAGTGACGGGTTCCGCGAGCAGCTTCGAGCGTCGATGCAGGAATTCGCACCCGGGTTCAAAAAGGATGTCCTGGATCGATTTTTGGCACAGGTCGAATATGTGCCGGTGGACGCTTTGGGTGATGCGGGGTGGTCGGATCTGGCCAAGACCTTGCGCCCCGATGTGGTGCGCGCGTTCTACCTGTCCGTCGGGCCCAGCTTGTTTTCCGGGATTGCACAACGCTTGAACGATCACGGACTTGCGACGCCGGACAGCCGTATCGTGGTCGAGAAGCCGTTTGGGCATGATTTGGCCTCGGCCAAGGCGCTGAACGAAGGGTTGCGGGCTTGCTTTGAAGAGCATCAGATTTATCGGATCGATCACTATCTGGGCAAGGAAACCGTGCAGAACCTGATGGCTTTGCGTTTCGCCAATTCCCTTTTCGAGCCGCTGTGGAATGCCACCCATGTCGACCACGTCCAGATCACCGTGGCCGAAACCGTGGGGGTCGAGGGGCGGGGGGCCTACTACGATCATTCTGGTGCAATGCGGGACATGGTCCAGAACCATCTGGTTCAGTTGTTGTGTCTGACCGCGATGGAGCCACCCTCGAAATTCGCGCCCAACGCGGTGCGCGACGAGAAGGTCAAGGTGATCGAGGCGCTGGAACCGGTCGAGCCCAAAGACATCGCCCGCGGTCAGTACCGCGCCTCGGATGGTAAAAACGGCTATGTCGATCATGTGGGCGATCCGGCCAGCCGCACCGAAAGCTATATCGCGTTGAAGGTTCATATCGGCAACTGGCGCTGGGCCGGCGTGCCGTTTTACCTGCGCACGGGCAAACGCCTGCGCGCGCGCGAGTCCGAGATTGCGGTGTTCTTTCGCGACCCGCCGCATACGATTTTCCCGAATGTTGGCCCTCTGCACGGCAACGTGCTGGTGATCCGTCTGCAACCGGACGAAGGCATCACCCTGCGCACCACGATCAAAGACCCGGGTCCGGGTGGGTTCCGTTTGTCCGACGTGGCGCTGGACATGAGCTTTGCCGAGGCGCTGGGCGCGGATGCACGGGCGCAGGACGCCTATGAACGGCTTGTCATGGACGTCATTCGCGGCGACCAGACCCTGTTCATGCGTGGGGACGAGGCCGAGGCCGCCTGGGCTTGGGTTGATCCCATTATTCAGGGTTGGGAGGACCGCGGCGACCAGCCTGCACGGTATGATCAGGGCAGTTCCGGACCCGAAGAAGCCTTGATGCTAATGCATCGCGACGGGCGCCGTTGGCGTCAGATCGGAGGATAAACATGGTTCATTCTGTAATCACCGACGTCACTCAACGTATCATTGACCGCAGCGCCGATCTGCGCGGCCCTCACTTGGAACGGATGGAACAGGCCAAGTCCAAAGGCCCGGCCCGCGCGCACCTGTCCTGTAGCGGTCAGGCCCACGCCTATGCGGGCGCGGGCGAAGACCAACAATCAATGGCCACCGGAACAGCGGGCAATCTAGGGATCGTCACCGCTTACAATGACATGCTCTCGGCGCACCAGCCGTTCGAGCGTTACCCGGCCCTGATCCGCGATGCGATCCGCGCAGCGGGTGGTACGGCGCAGGTCGCGGGCGGCGTTCCCGCCATGTGCGATGGCGTCACGCAGGGTGAGGCGGGGATGGAGCTGTCGCTGTTCTCGCGCGATGTGATTGCGCTGGCCACCGGCGTGGCACTCAGCCACAACACCTATGACGCTGCTGTTTTCCTGGGCGTCTGCGACAAGATCGTCCCCGGCCTGATCATCGGGGCGCAGGCGTTTGGCCATCTTCCCGCTGTTTTCCTGCCCGCAGGTCCCATGACCAGCGGTCTGCCGAATGATGAAAAGGCCAAGGTCCGCCAAAAATTCGCGACCGGAGAAGTCGGCCGCGATGAGCTGATGAAAGCCGAAATGGCCGCCTATCACGGCCCCGGCACCTGCACCTTTTATGGCACCGCCAACACCAACCAGATGCTGATGGAGTTCATGGGCCTGCACCTGCCGGGCTCCAGCTTCGTCAATCCCAACACACCCCTGCGCGATGCCCTGACCGAGGAAGGCGCGCGCCGCGCCCTGTCTCTCAGCGCGCTGGGCAATCACTATACGCCCGTGTGCCAGATCCTCGACGAACGCGCTTTTGTGAACGGGATTGTCGGCCTGATGGCCACAGGGGGTTCTACCAACCTGCTGATCCACCTGATCGCCATGGCCCGCGCGGGCGGGATCGTGCTGGACTGGCAGGATTTCTCTGACATTTCCGCCGTGGTGCCTTTGGTCGCGCGGGTCTATCCGAACGGTTTGGCTGATGTGAACCATTTCCACGCCGCAGGCGGGCTTGGCTATTGCATCGGCACTTTGTTGGAGGACGGCCTGCTGCACCCCGATACGCTGACGGTCGCAGGGCAGGGGCTGCACAATTACACCAAAGAACCCAAGCTGAAAGATGGCGAGTTGGTCTGGGAAGAAGGCGCGGGCCAAAGTCTGAACGAAAAAATTCTCCGTCCGGCCAGCGACCCGTTCCAACCCACCGGTGGCCTGTCACGCCTGACGGGCAATCTGGGAACGGGCGTCATGAAAGTCTCGGCCGTTGCCCCCGAACATCAGGTGGTCGAGGCACCGGTCCGCGTGTTCCACGACCAAGACGAGGTGAAAGCCGCGTTCAAGGCTGGAGAGTTCACTGGCGATGTCATCGTAGTCGTCCGCTTTCAAGGGCCAAAGGCCAACGGAATGCCTGAACTTCATTCTCTGACGCCCATGCTGTCGATCCTGCAGGGCCGAGGCCACAAGGTCGCGCTTGTCACAGATGGTCGCATGTCGGGCGCATCCGGCAAGGTCCCCGCTGCGATCCATGTGGTTCCCGAGGCGCTGGACGGTGGCCCCATCGCCTGCCTGCAAGACGGCGATATCCTGCACGTTGATGCGGTAAAAGGCGATTTGGAAATCCTGACGATCGGCGTGTTGAACCGCCCGCCCGCCACCGCCGACCTCAGCGCCAATCAGCACGGCGTGGGGCGCGACCTGTTCGGAGCCTTCCGCCAGAATGTCGGGTCCGCTGACACTGGCGCCAGCATTTTCGGAGTGTAAAACATGTCCAAAACCCAACGCACCCGCGAGATTTGCGCATTGGCCCCGATCGTGCCGGTTCTGGTCGTCGATGACGCTGCTCAAGCACGGCCTCTGGCCGAGGCGCTTGTCGCAGGTGGCCTCCCCGCGCTGGAGGTCACATTGCGCACCCCCTCGGCGCTCAGTGCGATCCGCGCCATGGCGCAGGTGCCGGGCGGTGTGGTCGGCGCAGGCACGCTGATCACCCCCGAAGACGTCCGCGCCGCGAAAGAGGCAGGTGCTCAATTCGGTGTCTCACCGGGCGCAACCGATGCTTTGATCGCAGCGTGTGAGGCCGAGGGCTTGCCGTTACTCCCCGGCGCTGCCACTGCGTCCGAGGCGATGCGTCTGCTGGAACAGGGCTACGACATGCTTAAATTCTTCCCGGCCGAAGCGTCCGGGGGCGCCCCGGCGCTTAAGGCTATTGGCGCGCCCCTTCCGCAAATCACATTCTGCCCGACAGGTGGCGTGTCTCCGTCAAATGCACGCGATTACCTGTCCTTGTCGAATGTTGCCTGCGCAGGCGGTAGCTGGGTCGCGCCCAAACAAATGGTCATGGATGGCGACTGGACCGGCATCGAAAAACTTGCACGTGAAGCGTCGCAGCTGATGGATTGACGCCGCGCCGGACGTCACTAAATTGGGCGTCAATTCAGACAGGTTGACCCCATGACAAACCACATCTCTCTCGCGCAGGGGCGCGAGTATCTGGCCATTCCTGGCCCCTCAGTAATGCCCGACGCAGTGTTGCAAGCGATGCATCGGCCTTCGCCCAATATCTACGATGGCGAACTGATCGAGATGATGCCCACCCTGACCGCCGACCTTAAACGTGTGGCCCGAACCGACCACCATGTGGCGATTTACATCGCCAACGGTCACGGCACGTGGGAGGCAGCCTTGTCCAACGTGATCGCCCCCGGCGAAACGGTGCTGGCCCCTGCGTCGGGTCGGTTCACCTATGGCTGGGCAGAAATGGCCGAAGGGATCGGGGCCACGGCGCAGGTAATCAATTTCGGTACATCCTCGGGGTGGGACTTCGACCTGATTGCCGAGGCCCTCGGCGCCGACAAAGCGCATGAGATCAAGGCCGTACTGGCGGTGCATGTGGATACGTCGAGCTCGATCCGCAATGATATCCCGGCTCTGCGGGCCCTTTTGGATAACCTGAACCACCCGGCGCTGCTGATGGCAGATTGCATCGCATCGCTGGGCTGCGACAGGTTCGAGATGGACGCCTGGGGTGTCGATGTCATGGTCACCGCCTGCCAGAAAGGGCTGATGACCCCGGCTGGCATCGGTTTTGTCTATTTCAATGAAAAAGCCGCTGCCAAACGCGCCACAATGCCCCGCGTTTCACAATACTGGGACTGGATACCCCGCACTCAACCCGAACTGTTCTACCAGTATTTCAATGGCACCGCGCCGACGCATCATTTGTATGGGCTGAGGGCTGCGCTCGACCTGATCCACGCCGAAGGGATTGAACATGTCTGGGCCCGCCACGAACGTCTCGCCACAGCTATTTGGGCGGCCTGCGAGACATGGGCCGATGGTGGAGCCCTCCACCTCAACGTCGCCGACCGTACCGACCGCAGCCATGCCGTCACCGCGCTGCGCCTGACCGACGGGCAGGGAACCCCGCTGCGTCAGTTCACCGAAACCCAACTTGGCCTCACCCTTGGAATCGGGTTGGGGATGGAGGATTGGGACGGCTGTTTCCGCCTTGGCCATATGGGTCACGTAAATGGCCAAATGGTGATGGCGATGCTTGGCGGGATGGAAACGGCCATGGCAGCCCTCAACATACCTCGCGGCACAAGCGCGCTGGAGGCCGCTGCCGCGATCTTGGCCGCGTGAACAGAGGGTCCGCTCTTCATCTGGCCAAAAATATCTTCGGGGGGAATCGCGCATCGGCGCGATGGGGGGCAGACAGCCCCCCCTATGCGATCAGCCGCCCCGCGCTACAGCCAATGCCTCTGGCAGCGCGGCTGCAAACAAATCCAGATCAGAAACCGCACCACAGCTGACCCGAATGCAACGGTTCTGGGGCGCCACAAATGGCATCCTAACAAAAATACCCCGAGCGACCAGTGCCTCCAGCACAGCCTTGGCAAAAGCCCCGTCCCGGCCACAATCGATTGCCACGAAATTCGTGGCCGAAGGCAAGGCTTCCAACCCATTGTCCCGCGCGATCTGTCCAATCCGATCGCGCGCGTCGGTGATCTTCGCCTGAACCCGCTCCAACCATTCGGCATCCTGCAGTGCCGCCAGCGCACCGGCTTGCGCCGCGCGATTCATCCCGAAATGGTTGCGAACCTTGTTGAACGCCGAAATTAAACCGGGCGCAGCAATCGCATATCCCACCCGCGCACCCGCCATGCCATAGACTTTGGAAAACGTGCGCATTCGGATCACCCTAGGATCACCGGCATCAATCGGCGCAGCAGTACCTTCTGGCGCGCATTCTACGTAGGCTTCATCCAGCACCAATAAGCATCCTGCGGGAAGTTTCTCCATTGCAGAAACGATGTCTGCGCCCATGTGCCAACTGCCCATCGGGTTGTCTGGATTGGCCAAACAAACCAACTTGGCGTCAACCTCTGCCGCCTTTGCAAACGACGCGTCAAGGTCTTCATGGTCACCACGATAGGGTACCTTGTGAAGGATCCCTCCGAACCCGGCCACGTGATAGTTAAAAGTCGGATACGCCCCGTCCGAGGTCACCACCGCATCGCCGTGACCAACGAACAAGCGCACAAGATATCCAAGAAGACCGTCAATTCCTTCCCCCACTACGATATTCTCAGGCGCGACGCCGTGATGGTCGGCCAAGGCGTTACGCAGATCATAGTTCTCGGGATCGCCATACATCCAGATGCCAGTGTCGGCCATCGCTTCGATCGCCCGTGGTGAGGGGCCGAAAACGCTTTCATTCGCACCCAATCGGGCCACAAATGGTGCGGCCTGCTGCCGCTCCTGCGTTTCGGGGCCGACGAACGGCACTGTGGCAGGCAAAGACAGAGCAAGAGGAGTGTATCGAGGTTGGGTCATGTGGGCAGATAAACGTAAGGTCACCCGTCAGGCAAGCTTGTGTTCCAAACCGTCGCCGCGCAGTCTGCTTGCAAGGCAGCGGGAGGAACATTCATGCGCATCGTATTCGGCCTGATTCTGATCGGGCTTGCCTATCTGGTATTCTGGCCGGTTGATGTTGATCCCGTTGCATGGGAGCCCCCAAAAGCCCCGGAATTTTCCGGCGAATTCGCGGAAAATAACGCGCTGGACAAGCTGGAGCTGATCCGCCTGCCCGAAGATGCAGAGGGCCCTGAAGACCTTGCAATCACGGCAGATGGGGCGATCTACACGACTTCGTTGTCCGGTGCGCTGTACCGCATTGATGGAAACACGCCTGAAAAAGTGGATGAACTTGGCGGTCGCCCGCTGGGGCTGAAGGCCGGACCGGATGGGGCGCTTTACATTGCCGACAGTTTCCGTGGTCTGATGCGCTGGACCGGCCCCGGTACGCTGGAAACGCTGGTTTCCGATATTGCGGGTGCGCCGGTGATTTATGCCAATCAGCTGGATGTGGCGCAGGACGGCACGGTCTATTTCTCGAATTCTTCCGATCGGTTCGACCCCGAGACAATGGGCGGCACCAAGCCAACCTCGGTACTGACCATCTGGGAGCAGTCGGATACAGGCTATGTGGCCCGACGCGATCCTGACGGCAGCACCGAGAAAGTGACTGAGGGGTTTGTCTATACCAACGGGGTTGCCCTGTCCCCGGACGAAGACTTTCTGCTGATCGCCGAAACCGGTCGCGCGCGCGTCCACAAGCTGTGGCTACAGGGTCCGAAATCCGGCCAGCGCGAGGTTCTGTTGGATAACCTGCCGGGCTATCCGGACAATATCGAGGCGCAGGGCGACGGGACCTACTGGATGGCGTTCGCCAGCCCGCGCGTGCCAACCGAGGCGCTTATGCCTTATCCATTTCTTCGCAAGGTGATCTGGCGACTTGGGCCAATGGTAAGGCCGGCACCGATTCACAGGGGAATGCTGATTCAGTTCGACGGTGAAGGAAACATCCTTCAGAACCTACAAGATCCGGGGGGGCGGCTGGGCATCACGACCGGTGGCCGGGTCGTGGGGGAGGATTTTTATGTCATGACGCTGGATTCGCCGTGGTTCGGTCGGATGTCTGCGTCAGACCTGCCCCCACGTTGATCTGGAACTTGACGAGCCTTCGGGGCATTGTTGTGCAAACCTGAATTGAGAGGCCTGCATGTCACGCGTATCCGTCGAATACAAAGATCATATCGCCCACGTCACGCTGACACGCGGCGACAAGATGAACGCGCTGGATGATGCGATGATCAAAGCCATCCTGAACGCGGGTCAGGAAGTGGCCGCCTCGGACGCGAGGGCGGTAGTCCTGTCGGGTGAAGGCAAAAGCTTTTGCGCTGGGTTGGACATGGCCAGTTTTGCCAAGATGGCGCATATGGATCCGTCGGAATGGTTGATGACACGCAGCCATGAAGACGCGAATGAGATGCAGGAACTCGCTTTGATCTGGCGGCGTTTGCCTATGCCGGTGATCTGTGCGGTCCAGGGCGTGGCCTATGGTGGTGGTTTGCAGATCGCGCTGGGCGCAGATATCCGGATTGCCCATCCCGACACCAAACTGGCAGTGATGGAGATGAAATGGGGCATTATTCCCGACATGGGGGGGATGGTGTTGCTGCCCAAACTGGTGCGCACGGATGTGCTGCGCCTGCTGACCTATACTGCGCGACCCATCGGCGCGGCGCAGGCGGAGGAATGGGGACTGGTAACCAAGCTTTCAGATGACCCGCTGACCGAAGCGATTGCGCTGGCTGAAAACATCGCCGGGCAAAGCCCCTCAGCCGTGCGCGCCGCAAAGCGCCTGATCGACTTGGCCGAAACTCAACCACGTGCCGAGGTGCTTTTGGCCGAATCCTCAGAACAGGTGGAGTTGATCGGCAAGCCTGAGCAGATGGAGGTCATCGCAGCCCAGATGCAAGGCCGCAAGCCGGTCTTCAAGTGATCACCGCATGAAGGCGCGTCGCGCATCGCGGGCCATGTTATAGCGCATTTCCAGATCTGCGATGCGCGCCATCGCCCGCTTGCGGGCCTTCGGATCGGTCAGCTTGGCATAGTCCTTGCGGGCGGTATCGAGGTCTTTCTTGATCGCAAATTCCTGGGGCAGAACACCCGCCTGTGCCATAATCCTGTGACCAGCTGCGATGGCTGGATCGCACTGCGCATCGGACGAACGATCAGGCAGAGGTTTGCCTTCCCCCTCAAGGCCCTTCAATTGCCCTTCGGCTTGCGCCTTCCTGATCTGGCGTTCAATGAGTTTTCCAAACGATCCAAACATGGGCTGATAATAGGTCAGAGTAAGGCAAAGCGCTAGCGGATGCGGTTCGACACCAGATAGGCGAGCCCCCCGGCCAGCAAGCCCCAAACCGCTGCCCCCAGACCAAAGACCGAGATACCCGAGGCCGTGATCGCAAAGGTCAGAATAGCGGCCTCGCGCTCGGTCGGAACCTCCAATGCGGCGGCGGTGGCGTTGGCCAGCACTCCGATCAGCGCAATTCCGGTCAGGGTGCCCATCAGCAGCGGATCGGCGTGTAAGGCAAAGCCGGTTATGGCCACAGCGAACACGCCGAAGATGCAATAGAACACGCCCGCCATCACTGCCGACCAATAGCGTTGGGCCGGGTCGGGGTGACTGTCCTCGTTCGAACACATTGCAGCGGTGATCGCAGCCAGACAGGTGGCCGGAGCGCCAAACGGCGCCGACAGGATGCTGGACGCGCCAACGGACGAAAACAACCGACCCGATGCGGGGTCATAGCCAAAGCTGCGCATCACCGCGATACCGGGGATGTTCTGGGTGGCCATGGTGACGATGAACAGCGGGATGCCGATCCCGATGACCGAGGCCAGCGAGACTGTGGGCATTGTCCACACCGGGGCCGACACCCATTGCGCTGGCGCCACCGATGCCTCACCCGCGTTCAGGATGACCATGATCGCTGCGGCCACCACAGCTGCCGGCACGGCAAACAGGCGGTTGATCCGACCGGCGATGAACCATGTCAGGATCACGGGCAGCGCCTGCCAGGGCAACTCGACAGCGGCTTTGAATGGGACGATACACAACGGCAGCAACACGCCGCCCAGCATCGCCTGCGCCAGTGTTGTGGGGATCGCGGCGGCGAGCCGGCCCAAGGGTCTCCAAAGCCCTGCCAGTACCGTCAACGCGCCTGCACACAGGAAGGCCCCCGTGGCCTCGGCAAATCCGGCGGCGGGCATGGCGGATACGGCCAGCAGCGCAGCGCCCGGCGTGGACCAGGCTACGCTGATCGGCTGCCGGTACCACAGGCTTAACCCGATTGCCGTCAGCCCCATCGCAATCGCCGCCATCATCAAACCGGACGCGGATTGCGCCGCCGATGCCCCCATCGCGGCCAGCCCTTGCAGCACGATTGGGAAGGAACTGAAAAAGCCGACAATCGCGACGACCAACCCGGTCGAGACGGTCTGGAGCGGAGGGGCTGCGCGTGTCATCTGGGCCTCGGGCGTTGTCATGTGCCAGAGCTAACAAGCCTTTGAACCACGCGGCAAGCCCTTTGATGGCAAAAGAAAACCCCGCCAAAGGGGCGGGGTCTGCTTTAGTGTATATGCCTGAAGATCAGGCGATCTCGGCCAGACGGGCCAGCGCCTCGTTCAGCTTTGCCTCTTCTTCCTCGCGGGCGGCTAGGTTGGCTTTGGCTTCCTCAACCACCTCTTCCGGGGCCGAGGCCACGAATTTGGGGTTGTTCAGACGCCCGCGCAGGCCGCCCAACTCCTTGGCCAGTTTACCCTTGGCTTTCTCCAGCCGTTCCTTTTCGGCACCAATGTCGATGATATCGGCCAACGGTAGGCCGAAAGAGGCCCCGGGAGCGGCGATCGAGATGGTGCCTTTGGGCAGTTCATCGGCCTTGGTCAGGCTGTCGATCCGGGCCAGACGCTTGATCAACGCCTCGTTGCGGTCCCATGCGGCTTGGCCATGGGCGTCGATTTCCGTCACCAGCATCGGCACGTAAAGCCCTGCCGGAACCCGCATCTGGGCACGGGCCGAGCGGGTGTTTTCGATCACCGAGATCACCCAGTTCATTTCTCGATCCGCTTCCGCGTCGACCAGTTCGGCTCCATAGGTCGGCCAGTCGGCGTGGACGACCATTTTCGCGCGGTCGGCGGTCAGCCCCCAGAGTTCCTCGGTGATGAACGGCATGATCGGGTGCAGCAGGACCATGCACTGATCCAAAACCCAGCGCATGGTGGCGCGGGTTTCGGCCTGCGCCTCGGCGTCGTCGCCTTGCAGCAGGGGTTTCGACAGCTCCACGTACCAGTCGCAGACCTTGCCCCAGACAAAGGCATAAAGCCCGTTCGCGGCGTCGTTGAAGCGGTAGCTTTCCAGTGCCGCGTCAACCTCGGCCCGCACGCGGGCGGTTTCGCCGATGATCCAGCGGTTCACGGCGGCTTTGGGTTTCAGGTCGGCCACGTCCAGTTGCGGGACGGTGTCGGTGAAGACCTCGTTCATCTCGGCAAAGCGGACGGCGTTCCACAGCTTGGTGCCGAAGTTGCGATAGCCGGTGATGCGGTCGCGGGACAGTTTCAGGACGCCGCCGATGGCCGCCATCGAGGCGTTGGTGAAGCGCAGCGCGTCGGCACCGAATTCGTCCACGATCTCTAGCGGGTCGATGACGTTGCCGGTGGTCTTGGACATTTTCTTGCCCTTCTCGTCGCGGACGAGCGAGTGCAGGTAGACGGTGTGAAACGGGATTTCGTTCACCACGGCTAGTTGCATCATCATCATACGGGCGACCCAGAAAAACAGGATATCCGCGCCGGTGATCAGAACGTCGGTGGGGAAGTAGCGCTCCAATTCCTCGGTTTGCTCGGGCCAGCCGAGCGTGCCGATCGGCCAGAGGCCGGAGGAGAACCACGTGTCGAGGACGTCGGGGTCGCGCCACACCGGATAGACCAGCTTGGTCGGGTCTTGTTCGACCGCGTAATGGGCAAGGCTTTCAGCGAACTGATGGATCGCTTCATGCTTGTCTGCGACTTCGATGACCGTCGCGTGGCTCAAAGGGCTAGGAATGTCAGCGTTATCGTCGAGGAATTTTTCAGTGACGGCCTCAAGGCTTGCAGCACATTCCATGACATTGCCACGATGCAGCATGCCGCCTTCGTTCAGCAAACGGCCCAATTCGACCAGATCAAGGTTGCCGTCGTTTTCGTCATCCTTGAAGTTCTCGGCCGACAGATCGAGCCCATACCAAACCGGAATCTGATGCCCCCACCACAGCTGGCGCGAGATGCACCAGGGCTCAATGTTTTCCAGCCAGTGGTAATAGGTCTTTTCGCCCGATTCAGGGATGATCTTGACCGTGCCGTCCTTGACCGCATCCAGCGCGGGGCCGACGACTTTTTCGGCGTCCACGAACCACTGATCGGTGAACATCGGCTCGATCACCACTTTTGAGCGGTCACCGAAGGGCTGCATGATCGGTTTACTTTCGACCAGCGGCACCAGCGTCGCCGGGTCGCCATCCTCGCCCAGCTTGGTGCCCAGACGCGGGTCATCCGCGCGGGTCATCACGGCCAGACCGTCGGCAGTGATTTCCTCGACGACCTTCGCCCGCGCCTCAAACCGGTCGAGGCCGCGCAGGTGATCGGGGATCAGGTTGATCGCGTCGATCTCGTTCTCGGTGAATTCGCGACCACGCGCGTATTCCTGTGCCTTGTCGGCCTCATCGGCATAAGGCGCGCCATCGGCCCGCATCGCGCCTTTGGTGTCCATCAGGCGGTACATCGGAATGCCGCCGCGCTTGGCAACCATGTTGTCGTTGAAGTCATGCGCGCCGGTGATCTTTACCGCGCCCGAGCCGAAATCGGGATCGGGATACTCATCGGTGATGATCGGAATCTGGCGGCGATGTTCTTTCGGGCCAACCGGGATTTCGCAGAGTTTCCCGATGATTGGGGCGTAACGCTCATCCGACGGATGAACCGCAACCGCGCCGTCTCCCAGCATGGTTTCGGGGCGGGTCGTGGCGATCGAGATATAGTCGCGCTCTTCCTCAAGCACGACGTTCCCATCCTCGTCCTTTTCGACATAGGTATAGGTCTCGCCCCCGGCCAGCGGGTATTTGAAGTGCCACATGTGGCCGGGCGTTTCGATATTCTCGACTTCCAAATCCGAGATCGCAGTCTCGAAATGCGGGTCCCAGTTGACCAGCCGTTTGCCGCGATAGATCAGGCCCTTTTCGTACATATCGACGAAAACCTTGATCACCGCGTCGTGAAAATTCGCAGAATTTTCGTGGCCGGTACGCGGATCACGCGGCGCGCCCGCCATGGTGAAGGCGTTGCGCGACCAGTCGCAGCTGGAGCCCAGCCGTTTCAGCTGTTCGATGATCGTGCCGCCATATTCGCCTTTCCATTCCCAGACCTTGTCCAGAAACGCCTCGCGCCCCAGCTCACGACGTCCCGGCTGCTGGGTGGCGGCCAGCATCTTTTCCACCTGCATCTGCGTGGCGATGCCGGCGTGGTCCTGACCAGGCTGCCACAGCGTGTCGAACCCGCGCATCCGGTGCCAGCGGGTCAGGATGTCTTGCAGGGTGTTGTTGAACGCGTGGCCCACGTGCAAAGCGCCCGTCACGTTGGGCGGCGGGATCATGATGGTAAAACTTTCGTCGCGCGAGCGGTTCGCGCCTGCCTTGAAGGCTCCGGCCTGTTCCCAGGCCTTGTAAATGCGGGCCTCGGCCTCGGCCGCGTTGAATGTCTTTTCCATCGCCATGGGTTGCGTCCTGCGTCATCAATCTCGGGTCAGCGATTGCAATAGCGAATGCGCGCAGGAAGGGGAAGGGTGCGTGTGCTATCCGGCCTGTGCAAAACGGGCGTGGAAGTAGTCCTGCACCCTCTGATAGGCTGGTTCGTGGAAATCCAGCGTCAGCAGAGAGTGATCCTCGCCCTCATATTCCTGCGTTTCAAGGTCGTCACCAAAGGCGTCTTGCAGAGCACACATCAGCCGTTTCGGGGCCAGCTTGTCATCCGCATAACGCATTGCAAGCCCCGGGCCTTTGGCAGCCATGCCCGCGCGGGCTTGCGCGACGTCATCGGGGCTCATGTGCAGTTCATCGCCGCCAAAGATCGGTAAGGCAGGCTGGCTGGCGACGCCGCCCAGAACCGCGTCCTCGGCCATCAGGGTCAGAGCGAAGCTGCCGGTCAGGCACATACCGATGACACCCACGCCTGCTGCGTTGTCGCGGGACTTGATTTCGGCCGCCAGCGATCGCATCCAGCCTGCGATGGGGCTTTGGCGACCTTTAAGGAACATGTTGAACTCGCGCCGGACGCAAAACAAGCGGGCCATGTTGCGGCCCATTGTGACTTTGCCATAGGTGCCGAACATATGCGGCAGGTAGACACGAAACCCCGCCCCGTTCAGGCGTTTGGCCAGATCCAGCGTTTCCGGTCCGATCCCGGGCAATTCCTGCAGGATCAGGATGGGTGGGCCCTCGCCCCCGGCATAAACGTCATGGGTTGCGGTCTTTCCGCTCGTCATCGCGGCAGAGAAAGGGAAAACGGTATCATGTGTCCAGGTCATGGGGTCTGAGGCTATCGGAATCCCGCAGAACTTAAAGTCCAAACCCCTGTCTTTTTCTGGACATCGCCCACACGGGGGCTAGGGTCGCCTTCGGAACCGCGCAGGAGGGTCGCCCCATGGAAAAATTCGGCAGAAGCCAGCCCGTCAAACGGACCGAGGATCAGAGGTTTCTGACCGGGCAGGGGCACTACATGGATGATGTTGTACCAGAAGGTGCCCTGCACGCCGTGTTTGTCCGCTCGCAGGTGGCGCATGGGGTGATCACGGCGCTTGATCTGGACGCGGCGCGCGCAGCTGATGGGGTTCGGTTGGTGATGACGCTGGAGGATTTGAAAGAGGCCGAGATCGACACCGTGATCAATGCGGCGACGGTCAAGAACCGGGACGGATCGCCCGCAGCAGCGCCTGCGCGTCACATGCTGTCGACCGACCGGGTGCGCTTTGTTGGCGAACCGATCGCGGTGGTTATTGCTGACACTCAAGCCCAAGCCCGTGACGCCGCCGAACTGGTCTTGGTCGAGATTGACGAACGCCCCGCCAAGCTGGACGTGGATGCGGGCGGAGAGACCTTGCACCCCGAAGCGCCGGATAATCGCGCATTTGACTGGGGTCTGGGCAACGAGGCCGCGACCGAGGCCGCGTTTCAGGCTGCGGCGCATACTGTATCGCTCAACGTGGTGGACAATCGGGTCATCATTGCCTCAATCGAGCCGCGCGGCTGTCAGGCCAACTGGGTCGATGGTCGCTTGCATTTTGCCTATGGCGGACAGGGGGTTTGGGCCATGCGCGCTCAACTGGCGCAAAAGCTTCGGATTGAGCCTGAAGACATCCGCGTCACCACTCCGGATGTAGGTGGCGGCTTTGGTATGAAGGTGATGCCCTACCCGGAGTATTTCTGCACTGCCGTTGCAGCGAAGAAGCTGGGAAAACCCGTGCACTGGATTTCCGACCGGTCCGAGGCGATGCTGTCTGACCATCATGGCCGCGACCTGACCTCGCTGGCCGAACTGGCCTTTGATGCCGATCACCGGATCACGGCCTATCGCGTTCACAGCAAGATCAATCTGGGGGCCTATAACAGCCATTTCGGGCAGGCGATTCAGACTAGCCTGTTTAGCAAGGTTTTGATGGGCGTCTACGACGTCCAGACGACCTATCTGCGGGTCGAAGGGTTCTTTACCAACACCACACAGGTCGATGCCTATCGCGGTGCGGGCCGCCCCGAGGCGATTTATGTGCTAGAGCGCGTGATGGACCGCGCCGCGCGCGAACTGGGCGTGGACCCGTGGGAGCTGCGCCGCAAGAACTTCATCCGCCCCGAGGCGTTTCCCTACACCTCGGCCACCGGCGAGACCTATGATGTGGGCGACTTCAACATGATCCTGTCCCGCGCGGGCGAACAGACTGCGGGGTTTGCCGCCCGCAAGGCCGCCGATGCCGAACGCGGCCTGATCCGGGGGCAGGGCCTGTGTTACTATATCGAAAGTATTTTGGGCGATCCTTCCGAGAACGCGAAAGTGGAGTTCTGCGAGGATGGCACCGTGAACCTCTATGTCGGCACCCAATCGAACGGGCAGGGGCACGAGACGGTTTATGCCCATTTCCTGTCAGATCAGACCGGGATTCCGGCGGACCGGATTAATGTGGTGCAGGGCGACAGCGATCAACTTCCTCATGGTGGCGGTACTGGTGGGTCTCGGTCCGTTACGGTGCAAAGCACGGCCACATTGGCGACAATCGACGTCATGATCGCCGCATTCACGCCCTATCTGGCCGATAAGATGGGTGTGGAGGAGAGCGATGTGACCTTCGATCACGAAACCTTTCGCGCGTCGGGGTCGAACCTGACGCCTACCCTGACCGAGGCCGCGGATATGGCCCGCGCCGATGGCCGTACTGATCTGCTGCAACATCACGCGCGCGCCAACCTGGATGCGCGCAGCTATCCCAATGGCGCACATGTTGCCGAAATCGTCATCGATTCTTACACCGGAGAAACCTGGGTCGACCGCTATACAGTGGTCGATGATTTTGGTAACCTTATCAACCCGATGCTGGCCGAAGGGCAAGTACATGGCGGTGTGGTCCAGGGGATCGGACAGGCGCTGACCGAGCGTGTTGTGCATGATGCGCAGGGGCAACTGCTCACGGCTTCGTTGATGGACTATGCCTTGCCGCGCGCCGCCGAGATACCCATGATTAAGTTTACCTCGGCGCCGGTTCCGTCAACTTCAAACCCGATGGGTATGAAGGGATGCGGTGAGGCAGGCACCGTGGGCGCGCTGGCCGCAGTGGCAAATGCGGTTCAGGATGCGCTCTGGGATCACGGGGTGCGACAGGCGGATATGCCTTTCACACCTCAAAGAGTATGGGAGTTGCTGACGCATGGATCTGTCGCGGCTGAGTAGAAAGGTACTGGGATGGCTCGGACGGCCTCTGCGGTCCGAACACTCAGCCGAGTCGCGCCACCGTGAACCGATCAGCCATGTGATTATCCTCGACGGGACCATGTCGACGCTGGAACCGGGGTATGAGACCCACGCGGGCCAGACCCTGCGCCTGTGTTGCGAGATGGGCAGCAAGGTTTCTGTCTTTTACGAATCCGGGGTGCAGTGGGAAAGCTGGAAGTCCTCGCTGGACGTGATGATGGGGCGGGGGATCAACCGCCAGATCAGGCGTGCTTATGGCTATCTGGCATCGCGCTACAAACCCGGCGACAGGATTTATTTCATCGGCTATTCGCGCGGAGCCTACGGCGTGCGCAGCCTTGCCGGGGTGATCGATTTGATCGGGTTGCTCAAGGCCGAACACGCGACCGAGCGGAACATCAAACAGGCCTACCGACACTATGAATGCAACGCCAACGGCAAGGCGGCGGCTGAATTCCGGCAAGCCTTCTGCCACGAGGATGTGGCGATCGAAATGGTTGGTGTCTGGGACACGGTAAAAGCGCTGGGCCTGCGCCTGCCGCTGCTGTGGCGCTGGGCCGAAGAACGCCATTCCTTCCACAACCATCAGCTCGGCCCCGCCACGCGCCACGGCTATCACGCCATGGCGCTGGATGAGACCCGCGAGGTGTTCGAACCGGTTTTGTGGAAATGTACCCCCGATTTCAAAGGTCATGTAGAGCAGGTCTGGTTCCGCGGTACGCACGGGGACGTCGGCGGCCAGTTGAACGGGTTCGAAAAGGCCCGTCCGCTCAGCAACATTTCCCTGATCTGGATGCTGGACAAGGCCGAGATGCACGGTCTGCCTCTACCTGACGGGTGGCGCGAGCGGTTCCCGACCGATACATCGGCGCGGTCGGTGGGCACATGGCGCGGCTGGGGCAAGATTTTCCTGCTGCGTAAGTACCGAAAAGTGGGGCGCGACCGGTCCGAGCGACTGCATGTCTCGGTCTCGCCGGATGATCTGCCGGGGTGGGTGCCGATTCCGGATTTGCCGTCACATCCGGCGCAGTGAGAGGTTGAAGGTGGGCCAGTGCCTCCAAGATTACCGGAACCTCAATGTCGGGGTTTATTCCAATCTTACTTCGCCTTGCTCGTAAGCTACTGTACTGATATCCTTACTATACGCTTGGCACATAAGCTGGGCAGTGGAGATTTCATGTTTACGATTGCGGGAAACCGCTAAGTCCTGAATGCAGGACGACCAAGCCAAATCGTGCCTGCACGAAAGTGTTAGGCTTTCATTTTCGCATGGCTCGTGAACGCTCAAACTAACATCACCGATGCATGAGCTTTGCGCCCGTCACATCACGCGTATTTGCTTGATTGGCGGCACGAAGAAAGACGGAAAATCAATGAAAATTCGACTAACAAAGCAAAACGATATCGCTGCCTTGCAGGAGGTGCTTAACGGCACAGAGCTTTTCCCCAGTGAAAAGCTCCCTGACATGGTGGATGGATTTCTATCCGACGGTCAAAGCCTCGAGATTTGGCTGACATGTGAAAAAAACAGTAAGGCTGTTGGGTTTTGCTATGCTGTCCCCGAGGAACTTGCCGAAGGTGCATGGAACATGCTCGCCATCGCAATTCTGCCAACCGAGCAGGGTAAAGGTTTTGGCGGCGCCATCGTTAAGCATTTAGAAGTCGAACTCAAGAAGCGTGGACAACGCATTTTGATAGCCGACACTTCGGGTTCAGACGAGTTCGCAAAGACACGCGCGTTCTATCGCAAAAACGGCTACAGCGAGGAAGCTCGTATCAGGGATTTCTGGGCGGCGGGGGATGACAAAGTCGTTTTCTGGAAGTCGCTGATCTAATCCCCAGGTGTCGTTCTTGACCTGTCCTCAGACAGGTCAGTTTCACGTGTTTGCCCAACTTGGTAACGGCAGTTACGTCATGCACGTCCGACGCCTTGACTTGCAACACCCTCGCAGCTTTCTGCGAGGGCGTCTTTCTTGTCAGAGTCCGTGATTTTGCAAAACTGCCGATAAGAGGGTCTGAGAAACGGCTAAAGCCTTTCCACATCCCACAATACAGATTTGGGTTCTGTCGTTCCCAATCACCGCCGCCGGTCGCGGCGTGAACTCATGGGCTGGAACGCCACGCCCACATGCGCCTCGCAATAGGGTTTGCCGGCTTCAACCGGCAGGCCGCAGAACCAGAAATCCTCGGTCGCGGGGTCGCCGACGGGCCATTTGCAGGTTTTCTCGGTCAGTTCCATCAGCGTCAGCTTCTTGGCCTTTTTCTCGACCTCGTTGACCTTGGCCAGCGCCTCGGGGCTGATTTCGTTGGCCGAGGGTTGCGGCGGAAGCGGCTGACCGGCGGGGATGATCTGGCGGCGGGCGGGCACGGCGGGCTTCGCCTCGGCCGCCGGGGCAGGCGCGGGGCGCGCGGGTTCGGTCTTTGGTGCAGGTTTCGGCTTGGCCTCGGCCTTGGGGGCTGCGGGGGCGGTTTTTTCCTTGGGCTCGGCCTTGGCGGGGGTGGCTCCGGTGGCGCGGTTCGACAGACCCAGACGGTGGACCTTGCCAATAACCGCATTGCGGGTCACACCGCCCAGTTCCTTGGCGATCTGGCTGGCCGACTGGCCCTCGCCCCACATCTTTTTAAGCAGCTCTACACGCTCGTCAGTCCAGGACATCATTTGCCTTTCAAAAGCGGAAAGCGGCCCCGGATTCGGGCCGCCTTGGGAAATCGTCTCAGCCCCCTATTTTAATCACTGCCGCCCGAGTTACAAGCGGTCTTCGAATCAGGTCAGAGGCAGAGCATGCAGATTCCCGCAGAACACACCGAACGTCGCTTTGGCAGGGTCAACTGGATGGGTCTTTACACGCTGTCCAGACGTGAGACCCTGAGGTTCATGTCCGTTTGGACCCAGACTTTACTTGCCCCGTTGGTCACTGCCGGATTGTTTATGCTGATCTTCAATATTGCCATCGGCCCCAGTCGATCAGCAGTGATGGGGGTTCCGTTTTTAACTTTTCTGGCGCCAGGGATCATGATGATGACAGTGATCCAGAACGCGTTTGCCAATACTTCCTCTTCGATGATGGTTGCCAAAGTACAGGGCAACATCGTTGACACCCTCATGCCGCCTCTGTCGCCGTTGGAAATCCTTCTGGGCTATCTGGCCGGAGCCATCGTGCGCGGGGTGCTTATCGCATCGATCGTGGCCGTTGCGCTGGCTTTGGTGTTGGGAATCGTGCCGAAATATCCTCTGATCGCGCTGGTATTTGTTGTCTTCGGTGGAGCATTGATGGGAGCTTTGGGCTTATTGGCTGGGATTTTTGCCAACAAGTTCGACCAGATGGCCGCGATTACCAACTTCATCGTGACGCCTTTGGCCTTCCTGTCAGGCACGTTTTACTCGGTTCAGGCATTGCCACCAGTGCTTAATGTCCTCAGCCATGCAAACCCGATTTTCTACCTGATCGACGGATTGCGCTTTGGAATGATCGGGGTTTCTGACAGCCCAGTATGGGTAGGGGTGGTGATCTGCGGTGTGGCTACGCTCGTGATTGGCGGTTCGGCGTGGACAATGCTGCGGACAGGCTACAGATTGAAATCGTAGAAGCGGAAAATCTTTAAAGTGAGAAAATTTGGTTAAATGTTAACGGCTTGTGTGTCAGGCGGTCGTTGCAGATAACAAGGCGCGGTCTGAAAGGCTGAACATGCAGGAATTGATTGTTGGGGGCGACTTTGAAAGCCCCGGTATTTCGAATGCCAGCAATTTCCAGATTTTCGGATCCTATGGGTCATGGACAGGCACGGAAATTGAGATTGGCCGCGAAAACCTGTTTCTAAACACAGGCGATACGACGAACTTGGTTCTGGAACTGGATGGGAACCGAAACGAAACCTCTGTCGCGGAACAAACCTTTACAGTCACTGGTGACAATAAATCCGCAACACTGAGCTTTGATATCGCAGCTCGTCAAACCGGCAGCGGTGGCCCTTTTGATGATCCTGTGTTGGTCAAAGTTCTCGATTCCAATAACAACGTCATTTTTACGCAGACCGTGACGCCCACTTCTGACGGGTCATTCACGCGGGTAGAGTTCAATTTCGATTTTGGCGCCGAAGGCGACTATACTTTGCGATTTACCGAAGGGGGGGATGACAACAGCCTTGGCAGCATCCTCGATAATATTTCGCTTATGGTCTGTTTTGCCGCCGGCACGCGGATCAAAACACCGCGCGGTGATGTAAACGTCGAAGACTTGCGGGTCGGTGATCTTGTTTCGACGTTGGAAGGTGAAGCAAAACCGATCCGGTGGATTGGCTCTAGAACCCTGGATCGGTTTGATCTTTTGGCCAATCCGAACATGCGTCCGGTTCTGATCCGCCAGGGCGCTCTGGGGCAGGGGATGCCCAATCATGATCTGAAAGTGTCACCACAGCACCGGTTGATGCTGCGATCCAAGGTGGCTCAACGGGTTTTGGGCGACGCGGAGGCGCTGGTTCCTGCCAAAAAGCTAACTCACCTGCCCGATATCGACGTTCAGGCGGACTGCACTGAAGTCCAATACTTTCATTTTGTCCTTGAAGAGCATTCGATCGTCATTGCTGAACGCGCCTACACCGAGTCGCTGTACACCGGAAGCGAAGCGCTAAAGATGCTGGGTCCTGACGCTTTGGAAGAGCTGGCCTTCCTTTTCCCGGATCTGGCCGTTACCCAACCGACACCTGCACGCCCATTGCACTCGCGCGGCAAGCTAATCGAAAAGATGTGCCTGCGGCTTGTGCAAAACCAGAAACCGGCGGTGGAGCTTGCGCAATGACCTCATCGTCTCTTGTCGAAGGCGGCACCACGATAACGCTTGAGACGGACCGGACGCTGCTGACCTTGGCTGCCAAACTCGCTGAGAAACAAAGGATGTCGGCCCAGGACGCCATTGGCGAAATCGAGCAGGCCTATACACGTGCCGCCGAGGCCGAGCACGGCCCCGAGTATCTGTTCTGGGCAAAGATTGGAAAAGATGGTGCGATTTCTGTCGCTCAAGTCCTGAAAATTGTTGAGGTATTGTCTGACCAATACCGCGAAGTTGCTCTTTCAGACGTAAGAAACAATTTCCCGGATGCACAGATTGGCCAGTTTGTTGTCAATGCAATTGACCCGGTCCACCCACCTAAGGTCGCGCATTGGCTCAGCCCGCGCGCCACGGATATCAGCGGTTTGGATCTTTCCTTGAGGTGATCGGGGGGGTGGTACGCGCCTCGCGCCAGACCAGCACCAGTCCACCGGACAGGATGATGGCAGAGCCGGTCAGGCTGACATAATCCGGCACTACCCGAAACACGGTAAAATCGTAAAGCGCAGCGAACACCAGGGTGGCATAGCTGATCGGCGCCACAAACGACGCATCGGCGCGTGCCATGCCATTGACGAAGCACGCTTGCGCGCAGGCCATCAACACGCCGATTCCCGCCAATGCTGCCCATTGTTCTGATGTAGGCGTTCGGAAAACGAAACTGACTGCGACTGAGGCGATCGTTAGTCCCATCGCGTTGTTGATCAGCAGGATCTGCAATGGCACCTCGCGACCCGCAAGTTTTTTAATGAAAATTAGTTCCATCCCGATTGATGCAGCAGCTGCCAGCGCCAACAAGGCCGCAGGTTGAAAGCTGTCGGGCGTAGGGCGCAGCAGAACGAGAGCCCCGGCCAGAGCGACGGCGGCGGCGAGCCAGCGCCATGGGCCAATGCTCTCTTTTAGGAGTGGTATGGCCAGGATCATCGCAAAAACCGGGTTCAGGAACGAGATCGCCGTGGCATCCGAGATTGGTATATACGCAACGGAAGCAAACATCAGCGTGATGCCGACCCACCCAAAGCTGGTGCGCCCGATATGTAGACCCCAATGTGGACGACTGAGGCGCGGACGCAAAACGCCAACTGTGCAGGCGATCACCAGAAATGCGAACAGAAAGCGGCCGTGGCTTATCTGCATCGGGTGCAGGGGCGGGCCAAGCTCGTCGGTTCCAAGAGCTTTGGCCAGGAGGGTTGTTCCTGCCAACAGCGCACTGGCGGCAAGGATCAGAAGTGCCGCAAGGGGCGGGTTGCGGCGCGCAGGTGTCATGCTCAAGCGGTGGGGCACTCTTGGTCAAATGACAAGTGTCAATTTCACACAACAATCGCATTTTGAGCCGTGCGCAATTTTGGGGTTCCCTGACCGGGTGCGCCCCGCTATACGACGGGCATGATCAAAAACGCGCATATACTGCAACTCCGACGCCGACGCATCGCTGCGTAACCGGCCAGTTTGATCTATTGCGCTGTAAATCCGCGCAAACCTCACCAAATCAGTTGACGACTAGGGCCTTCGTGTATCACTCACGGGGCTTAACATATCGAAAAGGATGATCCGATGATCCCGTCCGTTCTGCCGACCTATAACCGCGCGCCCCTGACCTTTGTGAAGGGTGAAGGCGCTTGGCTGACCGAGGCGGATGGCCGACGTTTTCTGGACTTGGGCGCCGGGATCGCGGTGAACGCGCTGGGGCACGCGCATCCGGCACTGGTCAACGCGCTGACGGAACAGGCGCACGCGCTGTGGCATGTTTCGAACCTTTATCACATCCCGCAACAGCAGGCGCTGGCCGACAAGCTGGTTGAACATACCTTTGCCAATACGGTGTTCTTCACCAATTCCGGGACGGAATCGTGCGAGTTGGCCGTAAAAATGGCGCGCAAGCATTTCTACGACAAAGGCCAGCCCGAGCGGGTCGAGATCATCACCTTTGACGGCTCGTTCCACGGTCGGTCTTCGGCCGGGATCGCAGCGGCCGGGTCCGAGAAGATGACCAAGGGCTTTGGCCCTCTGCTGCCCGGTTTCGTACATGTCACGTTCGGCGATCTCGACGGTGTGACCAACGCAATCACCGCCCAAACTGCTGCGATCATGATCGAGCCGGTGCAGGGTGAGGGCGGTATTCGTCCAGTGCCAGATGCAGAACTAAAAGCCCTGCGCCAGATTTGCAACGACAACGGCCTGTTGCTGATCTTTGACGAAGTGCAATGCGGTGTTGGCCGCACCGGCAAGCTGTTCGCCCATGAATGGGCAGGTGTGACGCCGGATATCATGATGGTCGCCAAAGGCATTGGCGGAGGCTTCCCCTTGGGTGCCGTTCTGGCCACCGAGGATGCGGCCAATGGCATGACTGCGGGCACGCATGGGTCGACCTATGGCGGCAACCCACTGGGCTGCGCCGTGGGGTGCGCGGTGATTGACCAAGTATCGACACCTGCATTTCTTGAGGGTGTGAACCGCAAGGCGGGCCTGCTGCGGCAAAAGCTGGAAGGTCTGATCGCCGATCATCCTGATGTATTCGAAGAGGTGCGTGGCGCCGGCCTGATGTTGGGTCTGAAGTGTAAGCCCACCAATATCGACGTGGTGAACGCAGGTTATGACAACGAAGTTATCACCGTGCCTGCCGCCGACAACGTGATCCGCCTGTTGCCACCGCTGACCCTGACCGAGGACGACATCGCGCAGGCCGTGATCCGTCTGGAAAAAGCGGCCGCGCAGGTTGCTGCAAACATGGCCTCGGCCTGAGAGATACTTGAATAAAAAGTGACATGATATGAACCACTTCCTTGATATCCACAAAACCGACGCCGCCGCGCTGCGTGGCATGATTGATCAGGCCAGCGCGATGAAACAGGCGCGCCTTGGGCAGCCCAAAGCGGCGCTGGACGATGAACAACCGCTCAAAGACCATATGGTCGCGCTGATCTTTGAGAAACCTTCGACCCGGACACGTGTGTCTTTTGATGTGGGCGTGCGCCAGATGGGCGGGCAGACAATGGTGCTGTCCGGAAAGGATATGCAGCTGGGCCATGGCGAAACGATCGCTGACACCGCCCGCGTGCTGTCGCGCTATGTGGACATGATCATGATCCGTACATTTGACGAGACGATCCTGACCGAAATGGCCGAATATTCGGACGTGCCCGTTATCAACGGCCTGACCGATCGTACCCACCCCTGCCAGATCATGGCCGACGTCCTGACGTTTGAGGAACACCGTGGCCCCATTGCGGGTAAAAAAGTGGTCTGGACCGGCGACGGCAATAACGTCTGCGCATCGTTCCTGCACGCGGCGGGTCAATTCGGCTTCAACCTGACCTTCACTGGCCCTGCGCAGTTCGATCCCGAGGAAGAATTTATGGGATTTGCCCGTCAGAAGGGGTCGCGGATCGTTGTGGAACGTGATCCGTTCAAAGCAGTTGAGGGGGCCGATCTGGTCGTAGCTGACACTTGGGTCTCGATGCATGACAGCCAATCCGCCAAGGAGCGTCGCCACAATCTGCTGCGCCCCTATCAAGTCAATCCCGAACTGATGTCCCATGCCAAGCCCGATGCACTTTTCATGCACTGCCTGCCTGCCCACCGCGAGGAAGAAGCCACGTCCGAGGTCATGGACGGCCCGAATTCGGTGATTTTCGACGAGGCCGAGAATCGCCTGCACGCGCAAAAGGCAGTCATGCGCTGGTGTCTGGGCGTTTAACGTCTGGAAACATCCCAGACGCGTAATCTGACGAGCGTTCGCGCGCTCGTCAGTAAGATCAAAACACAGAGTATGATCTTGCTCATGATCTCCATCGTGCCTTCGATCAGTAGCGCGTGGATGATGCTGCCTGCGATAGTTACTGATGCCAGCGTGGTGTGTGTCAATCGTCAGACTCGAAATCGAAGGGCTGTGCGCTGACGCAATATCCCCAACGCAGCGGCCGCGAACGCCGTCCACATCGCGATCACGCCCCAAGCCGAGAATGGCGTAGGCGACGTGAAGGTGAGGGCATCAACGACGTCCGGCGGGCTGGTGATCCATAATCCTCCGACGTGGATCACAATCGCGCCCACCAATGCCATCCCAACCCAGCGATGCAGATGGCGGCTGAAAACAGGCGTAAGACCGGGCAAGTCTTTTGCGGCCAATAGTGGCTGCAACAACAAAAGGCTCAGGCAGGCGACACCCGCAAAACCCGCCGCGATATAGACCGGATCCCGCCACGCGAGGTATGGGCTGAACCCAGCGGCAATGACCGGGATCAAAACGACTGCGATCAGAACCGCCCAAATCGCCGTGATCTGACGCATGTATCAGGCAGGTTGAAGTACGAAATGTGCGGCAAGTGTTTTGTCCCTCACACTGGACATCACCGGGCGCAGGAACACCGTTTTGAATTCGCCGCTGTCATAGGCAAGATGGCCATGCGGTTGGCCAAATGCAGGCACAATCTGCGGCATCTCCAGCCGAAACTCCCCGTTGGCATCTGTCAACGTGGCCCCGTGGCTTTGAGGGTCGCGTTCATGGCCTTCGGTTGTATGAGCCCAGATCTGGATGCGCTGACCGGGCAGTGGCGCTCCATCGCCGGCGCGGCGTACAGTTCCGGTCATCCAGAACCCGCCGCCTCCGATCCGTTCAACGATCGGCGCGCCCGCGCGATAGTTGTTGGATCCGCCCCTCATGGAGGGTGTTGCCGCCAAGCCCTTTGCCCGAGCAGGCACAAACAGACCCGAGGCCAACACGGCCCCTCCGCCCACGATTAGAGAGCGACGGTTGAGTGATGAACGGGTCATGGAAACCTCCTGAAGCCAGCAACCATGTAATAGATAGCACGCTTGCCATCCATTCCGAGGGGTGTTTGCGAATTGTGAATTCCTTTGACGGATGGCCAGTCGGCTGCAATCCTGACCTACAGGACGTTGTTGCCCATGAGGCCCGCCACATGACCCAAACAGATCGCATCACCCCAGACGAAATTGCCGCTTTTCAGCGCGATGGGGCAGTTGTTCTTAGATCCAAGTTCTCGACTAATTGGCTTGATCTTTTGCGCGCCGGGATCGATGCCGATCTGGCCAACCCGACCGACAATTTTGCCCGTCATACCAAAGACCTGCGCGCGCCCGCGTATTTCGAGGATTACTGGGCTTGGAACAAGATTCCTCAATTCCGGGATTTCGTCCATAACTCGCCCTGTGCGTCGCTTGCTGCACAGCTTTTGGACGCCGAAGCGATCAATCTGGTCATGGACAACTGGTTCCTGCGAGAGGCGGGATCCACCTCGCGCCCACCGTTTCATCAGGATTTGTCCTATTTCGATTTCGAAGGGACAATGTGCGTTTTGTGGCTGCCGCTTGAACCCGTCACCAAGGAAAACGGGATTGCCTTCGTCAAAGGCTCGCATTTATGGGACAAACTGTTCATGCGCGTTCGTTTTGCTGATGGCCACCCAAGTTATGAACCGACCGAAGTTGCCGGGCGTACATATCATCCACCGCCCGACGTAAACGCGGACCCAGATGCCTTTGAACTGTTGCAATGGGATATGGCGCTTGGGGATTGTATCTTTTTTGACATGCGAACTCTGCATGGTGGGCTGTCCTCGGTCACACCAACCCAGACGGTTCGGCGGTTTACTTTGCGAATGACGGCACCGGACGGGGTGCTCCGGTATCGTGGGGACTGGGCCAAAGGCGAACGCGCACAGTTCGAGGCCGCAGGATATCGCGAGGGTGATCGCATCGCGGGGCCGTTTTTTCCGCAGTTGTGGCCTCGTCAGGCTAGCTGATCTCATCAACTGGGTTGGGGGCCAGCGCACTGGTGGTGTGCGTATATGATGATATTATTGCCGATCAATGTGCCGTACATTGCAAAAATGCACGAAACTCAGATCGCAGGAGCATAGCAATGAGTTGGAACCCGACCCACAGCCCCGAATGCATGTCCGAAAACACCTCTCTTGAGACGTTGATCATTCCTCGCGCGCGTGATCTGGGCGGGTTCGAGGTGCGCCGGGCTTTGCCCTCAGTCGAGCGGCAGCTCGTGGGGCCGTTCATATTCTTCGATCAGATGGGCCCGGCTGAATTCATAACCGATGGCGGCATCGATGTGCGTCCGCACCCTCATATCGGGTTGGGCACTGTGACCTATCTGTATCAGGGAGAATTTGAACATCGCGACAGTCTGGGCACCCATCAGATGATCTATCCCGGTGAGGTCAACTGGATGGTGGCCGGGCGCGGCGTGACCCATTCCGAGCGGACAAGCGACCAGACTCGCGGTACACGTCACAGCCTGTTCGGCATCCAGACCTGGATCGCCTTGCCTGAACAACACGAGGATATGGCCCCGGATTTTGAACATCACAAGCAAGGCGCGCTGCCCCATATCCAGGATCACGGCGTGTCCGCCCGCTTGATTCTGGGTTCGGCCTATGGCGAGACCAGCCCTGTGACGATGCTGTCCGAAACGTTTTATCTGGATGTGCAGCTTGATCCGGGCGCGTCCTTTCCCTTGCCAGATGATCATGAGGACCGAGGGGTTTATGTCACCCAAGGCGCGGTCGAGATCGCAGGCGATACATTTGATGCGGGCCGCATGATGGTGTTCCGCCCCGGCGACCGGTTGTCTGTGAAGGCCGGCCCGACCGGCGCGCGCCTGATGCTGCTGGGGGGTGCAACGCTGAACGAGGATCGTTACATCTGGTGGAACTTCGTGTCGTCCTCGAAAGAAAAGATCGAGGTCGCAACACGGGAATGGAAAACGGCAGATTGGGCGAACGGGGCGTTCCACCTGCCGCCCGGCGATGATCAAGAATACATTCCGATCTCGGCAGAACTGGAACGCACCCGCCCAAGGCTTGCGCGCTGACGAGGCGTCAGGGGGTCTTGTCCACGACTCCGATCCCGGCGATCTTTACCGAAAGGGGAGGGTCGCCATGAAAATCGTGATCGCTGGCGCGGGCAGTATCGGGTGTTATTGCGGGGCTTTGCTGTCTCAGGGCGGCCACGATGTCACACTGCTAGGACGCGCGCGGATCTTTGCCCCGATCAAGGACCGAGGTCTGACGGTCACCGACTTCTCGGGTCTGCAGCAACATGTCTCGGACCTGACCCTGTCCGAGGTTCCAGCCTGCCTTGCAGATGCCGAAGCCGTCATCGTGGCTGTCAAAACCCCGGCGACGGCCGAGATGGCTGAATTGATCGCGCGATACGCACCGTCGTCAGCGCCAATATTGTCATGGCAGAATGGGATGGAAAACACCCGGACTTTGCGCGCGGCCCTGCCGGGGCGGGATGTGCGGGCCGGGATGGTTCCGTTCAATGTGGTCCCGACCAACCCCGGCAGTTTCCACCGGGCGACTTCGGGAGAGATTGTGATCGAGAGCGGTGCCGGCGCGCTGGGGCAAAAGCTGAGCAGTCCGAACCTGCCAGTTGTTGAAAGCGATCAGATCGAGGCGGTGCAATGGGGCAAGTTGCTGATCAACCTCAATAATGCGCTGAATGCCTTGTCGGGACTGACGTTGAAGGACCAGCTTTTGGATCGGGAATGGCGCAAGCTGATGGCCGATCAGATGGCCGAAGCCCATGCGGTTCTGAAATCAGCAGGTCTTTCCGTGGCCTCGACCACACCGCTTCCGGCTTGGATGACGCCTTTCATCCTGCGCCTGCCGACCCTGCTGTTTAGTCGAATAGCCGCCCGGATGTTGACGATTGATCCTTCGGCGCGCACATCCATGGCCTATGATCTGATGGACGGTAGGCCAACCGAGATTGACAGCCTGCAAGGTGAGATCATTCGCCTCGCGGCTGTCCAAGGCCGGGCTGCGCCGATTTGCCAGAAGGTTCGCGACCTTATCGAAGGTCGACCCACCACTTCGATGACGCCGCGGCAAATTAGGGGTTGAGCATTGTTTTATTGAAAGGCCGTCAGCATCCAGAAGATCACGGCTGACATAGCAGCAGCAGCCGGAACCGTAACAACCCATGCCGCGATAATGGTCATGAAATGCGAACGCCGCACCAGTTTACGCCGCTTGTGCTCTTCCCGCGCCAAACGACGCTGGGGCGGTCGCTGCTGGTTCGAGGCTTTCCAGCGGCGATCTGAATGCCATTCACGATAAAAACCAACGCCGAACACGGCGCCAACAGCGATATGTGTCGAACTGACGGGCAGACCCAGCCAGCTTGCCACGATCACGGTAATCGCAGCCGACAGAGCCACGCAAAAGGCACGCATCGGGTTCAGTTTGGTGATTTGGCTGCCAACCATGCGGATCAGTTTTGGCCCGAACAGGAACAAGCCGAAAGATATCCCGAAGGCCCCGATCACCATAACCCATGTCGGAATCGCAACTTTCGAAGCAAAGTCACCGAACTCGGCCGCGTGCACGATTGCGGCCAAGGGGCCGACTGCGTTGGCGACATCGTTGGCGCCGTGGGCGAAGCTCAGGAATGTAGCCGAGATGACCAGCGGCAAACCGAACAACGACTTCAGTGATTTGGTCCGGTTTTCCAGCCCTTCGGATTTGCGGCGCACCCATGGAATAGTTGCCGACCACGCCAAAATTCCTGACAGCAGCCCAACCAGCAGTGCGATTTCCAGATCGACTTTCACGATCCGCTTCAGCCCTTTAACGGCCAAATATGTTGCGAATGCTCCGGCCATGACGCCGACCAGAATGGGAACCCATCGCCGTGCAGCAGCGATCTTGTCATCCTGATATTGAATTTTGGCCTTGATCAACCCAAGGAAACCCGCAGCAATCACCCCACCCAATACCGGAGAGATGACCCAGCTTGTCGCAATGGCGCTCATGGTTGTCCAGTTGACGGCGCTTAGACCGGCTGCGGCAATACCTGCGCCCATAACTCCACCCACGACCGAATGTGTGGTCGAAACCGGAGCGCCAACCCAAGTGGCAAGGTTAACCCACATCGCCGAAGATATCAGCGCAGCCATCATAGCCCAGATAAACACGTTGCTTGTCTGAACCGAGGCCGGGTCGATGATGCCTTTCGAAATCGTGGAAACCACGTCTCCTCCTGCGAGCAATGCTCCAGCGCTTTCGGCAATCGCTGCGATAACAATGGCGCCACCCATGGACAGCGCATTGGCGCCGACGGCTGGGCCCATGTTGTTGGCCACGTCATTGGCGCCGATGTTGATTGCCATGTATGCGCCGAACGCGGCTGCTGCGACTACGATTAGTCCACCATCTGCCTGGCCAAACAGAACTGCCGCCGACAAACCGGCAAGGGCAATAAAGGCCAGCGCAATCCCCGGTGCCAGCATGGGGCGTGCCACGTGGACATTCGCGGTTTCAACGCGTGAGATACGATTCAGATCGCTGTCCAGCGTTTGCCATCGGGTTTTTGAGCTTTGGTCTGACATAGTGTTTCATACCGAAAATCGGATCGACGCATGCCGCTATCCGGTTTCCGGTTCAGGGACAACACCGTTGTCATCAATTTGTCGCTTAATTGTTACAATCGTCTCAGCAAGTCACGCAGCTCGGGCTCGTGCACCCTCTCGGCTGCGGTCGTGGGCGATACCCACGCGCGTGTGCGCTGATCTTTTTCTGGGTAGTCTTCGGCCAGGTCCTGAACCTCGATGCGGAAAACAGTCGTCAGAACGGGTTGTGCCGAGCCATCCTTGAGGATTTTCTCATATGCAAATTGCCCGATGGGTTTTTCCTGAACGGTTCGCGCCCTTACCCCGGCTTCTTCCCAGGCTTCCTGTCTTGCGGTCTGTGCACCATTGAGCCCGTCAATCGGCCAACCTTTTGGTATGATCCAACGTCCGGTATCGCGGCTTGTAATCAGCAGAACCTGCACGCCTTCGTTTGTATTCCGAGTGCATAACGCGGCAAATTGCACCCTGCGCGGGCGCAGGATCAGAGGTCTTGCGACCTCTTCCCAAATATTGTGCAGCCATTTTGTCATGCTCTTACGCCCTGTGGTCAGGGCGCCTCCTCAGCGCAGCACATAACAACGAAATGGTATATGTTCAATGAACGGGTGAAGGTTTGATCCGTGTTGGCGGTCTTTGTGCCCGGAAAAGGATCAGACTGTCACAAGCGGATCAACGTCGGCGTTTTGCGCGCAGTGTCGGATCAGCTTGGGTTGGATCCTCTGGCCACGGGTGTTTGGGATATTGGGCGCGCATATCTTTGCGAACGTCTGCGTATGAGCCGGCCCAGAACCCCGGTAAGTCCCTTGTGATCTGGATTGGGCGCTGGGCGGGGGACAGCAGAGTGATCTTGAGGGGCTCGCCGCCCACGATCGGATGGCGGGTTACTCCGAACAGCTCCTGCAACCGGACCGAGATTTCGGGGGCCGCACCGCCGTAGTCAATCGGCACTTTCCGACCCAAAGGTGTTTCGAATGATCCGGGTGCGCGCCGGTCCAGTTCCTTTGTCTGGTTCCAATCCAACCGGGCGCGCAATGCAGGTAGCAGGTCGAACTTTTTCCAGTCGTCAGCCGATCGCACGCCCGAGAGCATCGGAAGCAACCAGTCCTCTAACGACGCAGCCAGCCCGTCAGGTGAGAAATCGGGCAGGTCAACGCCCTCGGCCCTGACCAATTCGACCCGCGCGGCCAGACGCGCCGATGCGCCGTTCAGCCGCAGACCCAGATCGCGCACTCCGTCCAGCATTGCCATAGCCAGTATGTCTTCGGGCACGTCTTTCCAAATGCGGTCGTCCAGAGTTATGGTACCCAGCCGCTCTTGCCGACGCGCAACAACGCGGCGGTCCCGTTTGGACCAGACGCAGCTATCAACCCAGTCGATCTGATCCGCGAACAGATCGCGAATTTCGCGCTCGGATATTTGCGCGGCCATGCGCACACGCGCCTCACGTGGGTTGCCGTCGGTGTCTGTGACAACCAGATAAGGGCTCGCTGCCAAAGTGTCGGCACTGTCCAACACCACACCTTTTCCGCCAGACAAAACATATCGCGGATCGTCACCCTTGCGACGCTGGCCGATACGGTCGGGGTAGGCCAGCGCAGCCATGGCTGCGGGGCTCAGATCAGATGGCTTTCCATTTCGGCGCAGCCGCTTGGCTTCGGCCTTTATGCGGTCAATTGCCCCCGAATTCACTTGCCAGATGCGATTGCGCTGAAAAGCGCGCAGATCGCGTAGTGCTTCTAGCCGCAGCAACATATCGGTCGGCGCGCCGCGCAGCGGGTCTCGTTCGGCCATCAGCGCGGCCAGAGAGGATGCGTCCGACCCGGCACGCTCTAGCATGTGGCCTAACCGGGGATGCAGGGGCAGGGCCGAAAGGGCGCGTCCGTGATCGGTGATCCGCCCCTTGCCGTCCAAAGCGCCCAACATGGTCAACAAGCTGCGGGCTTCGGCCATGGTGCCTTCGGGCGGAGGGGTCAGAAAAGCGAGGTCGTTTGATTCAGCCCCCCAAAGCGCAAGCTCCAGCGCCAGACCGGTTAGGTCGGCGGCTTCGATCTCGGCTGGGGGGTAGGCCGCGAGCGCGCCCTCTTCTCCTTTGGACCAAAGGCGATAGCAGACCCCTTCTGCCACGCGCCCCGCGCGGCCTGCGCGCTGGGTAGCCTCGGCACGTGTGACGCGTTCGGTGACCAACCTGGACATCCCCGAGCCCGGATCAAACCGCGCGCGTCGCGCCTGCCCCATATCGACCACAACACGAATATCTGGAATGGTCAGAGAGGTTTCGGCAATCGACGTGGCAAGAACGATCTTACGCCCCTCCTCAATCGGAGCTATGGCCTTGCGTTGTGCTGCAAAGGGCATTGCGCCGAACAGGGGGCGCAGCGTGCATCTGTTAGGCAAGCGTCCGGCCAAAGCGGCCTCGGCGCGGCGAATTTCACCTTCCCCGGGCAGGAACACAAGCATCCCACCTGCCGTTTCACGCTCGGCCTGAACCACCAGATCGACCAACGCATCCAACCGCCGTGCTTGCGGACCAAGCGGGCGGTCCAGCCAGCGTGTCTCGACCGGAAAACTGCGGCCCGCAGACGTCACTAGCGGAGCGCCCATCAAATGTCCGACCGGTTCAGCGTCCAATGTCGCGGACATTGCCAGCAGGATCAGATCGTCGCGCAGCGCGCCCATCACTTCGAGGCAAAGCGCCAGCCCTAGATCGGCATTCAAGGACCGTTCGTGGAATTCATCAAAGATCACTGCGCTGACGCCGGGCAGGTCGGGGTCAGATTGCAGCATCCGGGTCAGAATGCCTTCGGTCACAACCTCGATCCGGGTGGATTTGGACACTTTTGCCTCGCCACGCACCCGGTAGCCGATAGTCTCCCCCACGCGCTCGCCCAGCGTTTCGGCCATGCGTTCCGCTGCGGCACGGGCAGCCAGCCGACGGGGTTCCAGCATCACGATCTTGTCAGCGCACAGCCCTGCCTCGAGCATTGCTAAAGGCACACGAGTCGTCTTGCCCGCGCCCGGGGGCGCTTGCAGCACGGCGCGCCCCGAAGCTCGTAGGGCGTCCAGCAGATCGGGGATGGCGTCTTCAATGGGCAGGCGAGTCATGCGGGCTTTATCCGCCAAGCATCGGGCCGCGTCCAGTTCTGTGGTTTGCAGGTGACGACCTGCTTACATCCAAACGGATTCCGGCGCAGTCCGGTCTGGACAAATCGGCTTCAGCGACGGCAAGTAGTCGTGCCGCAAAAGATCGGGGTTAAAATGGAAATAGACAGCCTGAGTGACAGGATTTTAAAAGGGGATCGGCGCGCGCTGGCCCGTGCAATAACCTTGGTAGAAAGCGGCCGCACCGATCATCGAGCGCAGGCCAGTGAATTGCTGGCGCGTCTCGCAGGCGCGGGGAGACAGGCATTGCGGATTGGGCTGTCAGGTACGCCGGGCGTCGGTAAATCCACGTTCATCGAAAGCTTTGGCATGATGCTGATCGGTCAGGGATTGCGCGTGGCGGTTTTGGCCGTCGATCCCAGTTCGACCCGTTCTGGGGGCTCGATTTTGGGCGACAAGACCCGGATGGAGCGCCTAAGCCGGGAACCTGCCGCCTTTATCCGACCTTCCCCCAGCCAAAGCCATTTGGGCGGTGTTGCGCGTCGAACGCGCGAAGCCATCGCCCTGTGCGAGGCAGCTGGGTTTGACGTGGTTTTGATTGAAACGGTTGGAGTAGGGCAGTCGGAAACCGTGGTGTCCGAGATGTCAGACCTGTTTCTTTTGCTGCTGGCCCCTGCAGGTGGGGACGAGCTGCAAGGGGTCAAGCGCGGTATTATGGAGATGGCCGACATTATTCTTGTCAACAAGGCGGATGGAGATCTCAAGGCAACGGCCACACGGACCTGTGCCGACTATGCAGGAGCGCTGCGTTTGCTGAGAAAGCGCCCGCAGGACCCTGAAGGATTCCCCAAGGCCATGACGGTCTCTGCGGTTGAAGAGCATGGGCTTGAGCAATCCTGGGACGAAATGCGCTCTTTAACAAATTGGCGCAAGGAAAGCGGTTATTGGTCCACGAACAGAGCGGAGCAGGCGCAGTTCTGGTTTGAACAGGAAGTGCGCAATGCGCTCTTGTCGCGGCTTGCGACCCCACAGGCCCGCGCCGAGATGGAACGGCTGGGCAACGCGGTTCGAGAAGAGGGACTAAGCCCGTCAGTGGCGGCAGAAACACTGTTATCGAACCTGATGCCAGGCCAGGGATACTCCTGAAGACAAGAATTGCGTGATGTGAACCGAGTTTCCCGTACTGCGTGCGGGGGGCTGTCGAGTGCGCGTAAAGATGGTATTGTGATCGTATAAATCGCAGGACCTGAGACTATGCCTCGTATCAATGGGACCAACAGTGGCGATGATATTGACGTCACAAACGACAGCGGGACGCTGAACGGCACTCCCCAAGGGTCTCCTATTGATAACATTCGCGGTCGAGGCGGCGATGACGATATCACGGTCACGGACAGCACGATTTCCGACAACGTGGTTGGGAATACGGGTAACGACAACATCGTCATTTCCAATAGTACTGTGATTGGACGAGTCTCGGGCGGTGCAAATTCCGATACGATAACAGTCAGCGGGTCTGATGTCGGCTCTATCAGGCTTGGGGCGGGTAATGACACGCTCAATTTCAGCAGTACGACCGTCAACGATGACGTCGTCGGCGGAAGCGGTACAGACACGCTGAACCTACCGGAAGGCACGGTCGTTAACGACGCCACATTCGGTACGGTCACGGTTGAGGCCGGGGTTGCCTATTCGGTGTCCAGTGGCACGTTCACGCTGCCGTCGGGCGCAACCGTCACATACAGTGCTTTCGAAAACGGGTCGGGCGTGCCGTGCTTTACTCGAGACACCAAGATTTTGACGACCAAAGGTGACCGTTGCATCCAGACGCTGAAGGTTGGGGACGAAGTTCTGACGCTGGGACAAGGCGTGCAAGCGCTGCGATGGATTGGGCGACGCAGCATTTTCAAGGCAGATTTACAGGCCAACCCTCGTCTGCGACCAGTTCGTATATCAGCAGGGGCGCTTGGTGATGGCCTGCCGCACGAAGACCTTTTGGTATCGCGACAGCATCGAATGCTAGTGCGGTCCCGGATCGCGCAGCGAATGTTTGGTGCGCCTGAAGTTCTTGTTGCCGCGATCAGACTTGTTGATACGCCCGGCATTTTCGTTGACGAGAACGTGGATGAGGTGGAGTATTTCCACCTGCTGTTTGATGCGCATCAGGTTGTTTTTGCCGGAGGAGCGCCGACTGAAAGCCTTTTCACCGGTGTTGAGGCGTTGCGGGCGTTGGACCCCAATGCGCGGCGTGAGATTTTCGAGATTTTCCCAGACTTGGCCAAGGGTCTTCCCACGCGAGAAACCGCCAGATTGATACCTGAGGCACGGCAGCAAGCCCGGTTGTTGGAACGCCATCTTAAAAACGGTAAACCGCTTTTGTGGTCGCAATCGGGACCTGCTGGCTGAACAAACAAAGTTGGCGTAAAGAATCCGCGCGATCCGTCTTGACCCTTCCGTCGATTCCCACTACACGCATCCAACCAGTTTTCGGGCGCGACTTCGGGTTGCGCCCCTTGTGATTTGGCCGAGGTGTTATGCCGGGCCTCCAGAAACAAAGGAAGAAACCATGTCGCGCCGTTGCGAACTGACCGGAAAAGGCCCGATGACTGGCAACAATGTCAGCCACGCCAAAAACAGAACTCGTCGTCGTTTCCTGCCGAACCTGAACGACGTTACCCTGCAGTCGGAAACCCTGGGTCGTGGCGTAAAGCTGCGCATCTCGGCGGCTGCTCTGCGCTCGGTCGACCACCGCGGTGGTCTGGACGCGTTCCTGGCCAAAGCCAAGGACGACGAACTGTCGGCTAACGCGCTGAAAGTGAAAAAGGAAATCGCCAAGGCACAAGCCTCGGCCTAAGCCTTTTTCACATGTAAAATATTCGGCCCTGTACCCATGATGGCGCAGGGCCTTTTCTATTGCATCAAAGCCAAAAAGCGCGATTTGGTGACAATCCGTGGATATGGAGTGATTTTGTTCACATACCTCCGCTCTGAATGACGTTATGTTTAAGCATATTCATCCGACGGAGATCATTCTCATGTCTTTCAAATCTCTCGAATCTTTCTCCCTGTTGGCCGCTTTTTTCGGCAAAACCTTTGGGACATGTTTTCGGATGCAACGTCAGGTGAACAGGTTGCATACAAGCCTGACCAAAGGGTCTGTCAAGCGTACCGAACGGGACGGTTGATACTTTCCTCCTGACCCACGGGCTTCAAGCGTATTCGATTGCGCTTGAAGCCCTCTTAACGTCCGGCCTATATCAAAGGCGAAATGAAAGCTGTTCTGCATAAGACGTTGCCTTTTGTATTGTCGCTGCTTGTCTTGCTCACCGGGCAAGGAGTAGCCGCGTCTAGGGGCATGGAAACTGCCGTTGGGCAGATGGTCTTGTGTACCGGAGACGGCCCTGTGGTCGTCTATACGGATGCGGATGGACAACCCACGCAGCCTCCGCATTTCTGTCCGGACTATGCGATGACGTTGCTTGGGGCGGTCCTTGATGTTTCGTCCCGCGTGCCCGAAGCGCCAAAGCCCGATCAGGTTCAACCCGCACGGACACGCCGCAACCTGATTGCGGCACCAATTCCACATCACCCTGCGCGGGCTCCTCCTGTCGTGTTCTGACAATCAACTTATTCTCAGACACTTAAAGCAGGAGAAGCCAGATGCGCTTTTCATTCAAACTATTGGCCACTCTGGCCGCCGCCACCATTGCAACCGCCGCAGTGGCACAGGATTCGATTGCAGTCGAAGATGCTTATGCGCGTTCGTCCGGCAAGACTGCCAAAGCCGGTGCGGCGTTCATGATGATCGAAAACACCGGTGACGCAGATGACCGGTTGATCGCCGTTGAATCTGAGGCTGCGGCGCGGGTTGAACTGCACACGCATGAGGTTGATGCCAACGGCGTTGCCAAGATGATCCATGTCGAGGAAGGGTTCGTGATACCGGCGGGTGAAGCTCGTGCGCTGAAACGCGGAGGGGACCACGTCATGTTCATGGGGCTGATGGCGCCTTTCGAAGAAGGATCCACTGTCCCCGTCACTTTGATCTTCGAAAAGGCAGGCGAGGTCGAGGTCGACATTCCGGTTGATCTGAAGCGTCACGACGCTGGTGGGCACGGGTCGCATTCGCACTGAAGCTACGCGCGTCTTCGCGCCGCTTTGCGGCGGTCATCCACGCGTCAGGCCGGGCTGAGCCCGGCCTGTTTGCGTCGAGTCTAGCGGTTGACGACGCGCATCGAAACGCGGTCGCGGGCGGATTTGAAACGCAATGCGAGGAAGATCATGACCCCCGAGAAGGCCAGCGCCGAGAACGCAATGGCCCAGCCCAGTGCCACCATTCCGCTGCCTGGCCAGAACATCAGAACCAGCCCAATCAGCAACGCGACGATCCCTGAATTGCGGAAGGTTGCCGAATCTGGATGCTGATCCGGTATTTGTCGCCACGCTGCCAGCGAACCGACGCCAACAATCAGGGCCCATGCACCCAAAAGGAAGAAGGTCAGTCGCGCCACGCCCTCGGGCCAGATCAGAAGGACCAGCCCAATAAGCAAAGCGCCTATTCCGAATCCTCCGATCAGGCCGCGTCGACCGAACCCAAACAGGGTGACGCCGCCGTCAAGCACCAGTAGCAGACCGACTAGACGCAACAGAAGCGAAATGCTGCCCGTCGGCCAGAACAACGCTGCAACCCCCAACACACCGGCGAGAATGCCGCGCAACAAAAAAGTCCACCACAGATTGGCCAGCTGCTCTCCCATCGCTTCGCGACCGTCCAGGCTGTGGCTATCAAGGATTTCTTCGTGCGGCGTATGAGGGTCGGTCATGTGGGCCTCCGGTTGTGGTCGCGGGTTCAGTATACAATAAATCTCTTTTGTATCTGACGTCTATTGTTGCCCCAGCAGGTCGTCGACCCAGCGTGGGACTGTTTCCGACGCCGGGCCGAGGATGACCGTTTCAAAGCTGGACGCGCCATCCGAGGGTTCAAGGTTTAATTCGACGGTCCGTGCACCAGCATTGGCAGCCTCGTGCACGAAAGCGGCGGCCGGATAGACCTGCCCAGAAGTTCCGATCGAAGCAAAGATCGCAGCCTCGGAAAGGTGATCGTAGATGGTTTCCATGTGATAAGGCATCTCTCCGAACCAAACTACGTCGGGTCTGGCAGACGGTGCGGCACATGCGGGACAGGATTCACCCACGGACATCTCCGGGGGGGCAACCCAGCGGTGGTCGCACGCGGCGCAAAGCGCCCCTGCAAGAGTTCCGTGCATATGAAGAACGTTTTTGGCCCCGCCGGCTTCGTGCAGGCTATCTACGTTTTGGGTCACGATCACAACATCACCGGGCCAGTTGCGTTGCAACCGGGTCAGCGCTTGATGGGCCGGATTGGGTTGCGCGTTCGCCGCCTGTGTGCGGCGGGCATTGTAGAACCCCTGTACCAAGGCCGGGTCACGCGCAAACCCTTCGGGTGTAGCGACATCTTCTATCCGATGCTGAGACCAAAGCCCGCCTTCGTCCCGAAATGTGCCCAACCCGCTTTCGGCCGAGATTCCGGCTCCGGTCAGGATGACAATCTTTTCCATTCCTACCTCACACGTTACACCTTGGTGCATGAGCCACCGTATCCTGTTTGTCTGTTTGGGCAATATCTGCCGTTCACCCGCTGCCGAGGGCGTGTTTCGCGCCCGTGCACCACATCATACGACTGATAGCGCCGGGACCTCGGGCTGGCATGTCGGCGACCCGCCCTATGGGCCGATGCAGAAGGCAGCAATGGTACGGGGGGTAGCACTGGGCGATTTGCGCGCCCGGAAATTTGTGGCGGAGGATTTCAACCGGTTTGATTTGATCCTTGGCATGGATGCCGACAACATCGCCAATATTGAGGATCTGCGCCCCGAGGGCAGCGACACTCCGGTCCGCTTGCTGACCGATTTTGCCCCAGAAACCGGCGCGGACCATGTGCCCGACCCCTATTACACCCGTGATTTTGACGGAGCTTTGGACTTGATCGAGGCCGCTGTGGAAGGCCTCGCCGCTCATCTGCGTGGTTAGGCCATCACCTTAAGCCGACCGTCCAGCCAAGGCAGTTGCGTCAAGGCCGGGTCCACGATCTGGCTGCGCATCAGTCGGCGCATCATATCGGCCACCTCTTGCGGAACCTGATCGGACCAGTCGGTGCGGGTGAACAGCGAGATCATTCGAGAAAAGTCCCCAAACGGGGCAGGGTGCGCCTCAAGCCCGTCGTGGAACCGGGCGGCGCGCATGAAACCCAAGGGCGTGGTGATAGCCCAGCCAAGGCCGCGCGCGACCATCGCCATCAACGCAAGGTGCGAACCGATCTCGAACCGTTCCTCGAACTCTAGTTTCTGGCGGGCCAGATGTGCCTCGATCTGGCGGCTGATAAGCTGTTCACGGGCATAACGCAGAAAGGGTAGGGTCTGCACTGCATCCTGCGCTCCTTTAGGGGTAACCAGAATGAACGGGTCCTGCACCAGCGGGTATTCGGCAACGCCTTCAAGCACTTCACCTGAATGGGCTGATACGGCCATGTGCAGGCGCTGTGCCTCGAGATCGGCAAACAGATCCAGGCTGGGCAGGGTGATCAGCTTGAATTTCGAACGCGTTAGGCTGTCGGCCAGCAATGTCGCCAACCGGGGCGTCAGGTCATTGTCGAAATCGTCGATCAGCCCGATGGACAGGGTAGTCAGATGACCCAGATCCATCACGGTTAATTCGCTCTGGGCCATTTGCAGTTCGGCCAAAACCGTCTCAGCGCGGGCCAGAAAGCTGCGCCCGGCCTGGGTCAGCCGCATTGGGCGGCGTCCGTGGTCGACCAGTTCGGTGCCCAACGCGTTTTCCAGATTGCGCAATTGCTGGCTGACCGATGGCTGGCTGAGCCCGGTGATCTCGGCCGCCTGCGCAACCGAACCGGTGCGCGCTAAGGCCTCGAACACTTCAAGGCCCCGCAAAGTCAGCCCTTTCATCACCATCGCACACCCCTTTTGCTGCGCCTTTTCTGGGGCGCAGGACGGGTCAGGTCAAGGATGCTGAGGTATTTAGCTACAGATCGCCTGCGCCATCTGGCCAAAATTCTGATATCGATCCCATAGCGCATCATCCCGCGCGGTGCGTGACATTTTCAGCTCCTGCGCCTGATGGGGGTCAGCGAACCATTTCGAGACGGTCTTTTGGTCGCTGCGCGTCAGCGCCTGATCGGCCACACGTTGAATGCAACTGCACCGATCCCGCGTCGCAGCCGACCGGTCCGACGCCAGACATGCCCGCTTGATTTGCGCGGCCTCAACCGCCAATGGAGAACTTGCCACAGACGCAGCACAGAATGCTATTAAGAGGAACTTTTTCATGCTCGAGCCTCGTTTTTGCCTGCCCGGAGGGATCTTGCGCCCCTCTCGGCCTTTCGCGGAGTATGAATCAAACTGGTTTCGGGATCAATCGGGGGGTGCGAAAATGTGATTGGGCAGTGGAGCAAAGTCGCATTTGCTTAGGCAAACCAACGAATTTGAAAACAAAATGCTTAAGAAATACGGCCGCACATTCCATTTGCCACAATCCCCTGGGGCTACCAGCGATGACAAAATCATGCGCAGTGTCGACGGGCTGGTTGCCGCCGATGAGGTGGTCTTCACCGAGAAAATGGACGGTGAGAATACGACTATTCACAACCAGGGCTGCCATCCACGCAGCCTTGATGCCCGATACCATCCGTCGCGCGATTGGATGAAAGCTTTTGCGGCTGGCATCTCACCTCAACTGGCCGAGAATGAGCGTATTGTTGGCGAGCATCTCTTTGCACGCCACTCTATCGTGTATCGCGCTTTACCATCCTGTTTTCTGGGTTTTGTATGGATCAAACAAGAGGAGGTTCAGGCCTGGGACGCGACTCTCTTTCGCTTTGCCGAACTTGGGATCGCGCCGGTACCAGAACTGCATCGCGGGCCGTTTTCGGATCAGGTTGTTAGCACTGTTCTTTCCAACCTAGATCTCGATAGGCAAGAGGGTTTCGTGGTTCGTGATATGGCTGCATTTTCGGAACAGGATATGCCAACCCGCCTGGCCAAGTATGTGCGCGAAGATCATGTGCAAAGCGACACGCATTGGATGAATGCTGAACTGATCAAAAACGAGCTTGCATGACATCCGACAAGCCGCGCGAACAAAGGCGTTCGCATGGGGCTGTCCCACCTTGACCAGCGACTGTTTTCGAACCATATCCCGTCGCTATGACAGACCTCGCTCATATCCGCAATTTCTCCATCGTCGCGCATATCGACCATGGCAAATCCACCCTTGCTGACCGGCTCATCCAAGAGACCGGAACGGTCAAGGATCGCGACATGAAGGAACAGCTGCTCGACAGCATGGATATCGAGCGTGAACGCGGCATCACAATCAAGGCCAACACGGTCCGCATCGACTATACCGCCGACAATGGCGAGGCATATGTGCTGAACCTGATCGACACCCCCGGCCACGTGGATTTCGCCTATGAGGTCAGCCGGTCGATGCGCGCGGTCGAGGGCTCTCTGCTGGTCGTGGACTCGACCCAGGGGGTCGAGGCGCAGACGCTGGCAAATGTATACCAAGCCATCGACGCTGATCATGAGATCGTGCCGGTGCTGAACAAGATCGACCTGCCCGCGTCCGACTGTGACCGTGTGGCAGAACAGATTGAGGATGTGATCGGCATCGACGCGACCGACGCCATTCAGGTTTCGGCCAAAACGGGGCAGGGTATCCACGAGACGCTGGAAGCCATCGTGCAGCAACTGCCCGCACCGCAGGGCAACCTCGACGCGCCGCTCAAGGCGATGCTGGTGGATTCTTGGTACGACGCCTATCTGGGCGTGATCGTTCTGGTCCGCATCATGGACGGCACGCTGAAAAAGGGGATGCGGGTCAAGTTCATGTCGAACGGGACCCTCCATCATGTGGACCGCGTCGGCGTCTTCCGCCCCGAGATGGAAATGGTCGACAGCCTCGGACCCGGTGAGATTGGCTTTCTGACCGCTTCAATCAAACAGGTCCGCGACACGCGCGTGGGCGACACGATCACCAATGACCGCAACGGCACCGAGGACGCGCTGGACGGCTTCAAACCCGCGCAGCCGGTGGTGTTTTGTGGCCTCTTCCCCGTCGACAGTTCCGAATTCGAAGACCTGCGGGATGCGATCGACAAACTGGCCCTGAACGACGCGTCGTTCTCGTTCGAAATGGAAACCTCGGCGGCACTTGGTTTTGGCTTCCGCTGCGGCTTCCTTGGGCTGTTGCACCTTGAGGTCATTCGAGACCGCATCGAACGCGAATATGATATCGAGCTCATCACCACCGCGCCGTCGGTGATCTATCACGTCTACATGAAGGACGGCGAGATGATTGAGCTGCACAACCCCGCCGACATGCCCGACCCCTCCAAGGTCGACCATATCGAGGAGCCGCGCATCAAGGCGACCATTCTGGTGCCCGACGAATACCTCGGCGACGTGCTGAAACTCTGTCAGGACCGCCGCGGCATCCAGTTGGACCTGACCTATGCCGGCAGCCGCGCCATGGTCGTCTATGACCTGCCGCTGAATGAGGTCGTCTTTGACTTCTACGACCGCCTGAAATCGGTGACCAAAGGCTATGCCTCGTTCGACTATCAGATGACCGGCTATACAGAGGACAATCTGGTCAAGATGTCGGTGCTGGTGAATGACGAACCCGTCGATGCGCTCTCGACCATGGTCCACCGCGATCGGGCCGAGATGCGGGGCCGGGCGATGTGTGAAAAGCTCAAAGACCTGATCCCGCGCCACATGTTCAAAATCCCGATCCAAGCCGCCATCGGAGGCAAGGTCATCGCCCGCGAGACCCTCTCGGCCCTGCGCAAGGACGTGACCGCCAAGTGTTACGGAGGCGACGCCACCCGGAAACGCAAACTGCTGGATAAGCAGAAGGCGGGGAAAAAGAAGATGCGCCAGTTCGGGAAGGTCGATATCCCGCAAGAGGCGTTTATTTCAGCGCTCAAAATGGACAGCTAAGGCTGTCCATTTCTTCCTCTTGGTTTGTCCAAGTTTACGCGGATTCTGGATCGGCGTCCGATTGTCCGAGGTCGGTGAGTTCAGTCCAGACCGCCTCAGGTATGTCCCAATCGGCCCACTCAAGCGTTTGGTTTACATGCTGGGGCCACGTCACCCCGCAAACTGTTGAAGCAATGTTTGCATCTCGAAGCGAGAATTGCAGCGCTAGCGCGCCCATTGGAATGTCGTATCGGGCACAGATATCTTCGACCGCGCGCACAGGCGCGAGCATTTCTTCTGTTGCTGGCCGGTAAACGTAAAAGTGGTGAACCGCGCTACCTCTTGCCAGAATTCCTCCCGCGTAGGGTGCTGCATTTAAGACGGTGACACCCTTGGAAACGGCTTGTTCGATTAGGGGCGAAGCATTCACGTTTACAAGTGTGTGCCGGTTATGCGTCATCACAACATCGAAGTCCCAGTCGCGCAACAGAGGCGACAAGACGTCCAGCCGTCCGCCGGCCAAACCAACGGCAGTTGCAAGGCCTTCCTCTTTGATTTTGAACAATTCGTCCAGCGCACCTCCGCTGCGCGTGATCTCTGACATATCACCAGCGTATTCCGGGTCGTGGAGGTGAAGGATGTCGACGCTGTCTACGCCGAGTGCCTTCAGGCTTTGTTCTAAAGACCGCCTCGCTTGGGTAGCGTCGAACACGCTCGTCTCCATGTCGCGGTCGATTTTCGTGGACAATACACAGCCTTCTGGCAAACCACCGAGTTCACGAATTACGCTCCCAATGCGGTCTTCACTTCGGCCCATAGCATAGCCGCGGGCGGTATCGATAAACCCGTCGGGGCGGGTAAGTATTGTGCGCAAGGTTTCTCGCGCCCTATTCTCATCAACTTCGTAACCATAGATTTGCGGAATGCTACCTATTCCTGTTGACCCAAAACCAATTCGAGGAATTCGCACCCCGGTTAGACCGATTTCGTGAAACGTCGTCATGGCTCCCCCTCTTCTGAAATTCGAATCAGAATATATGAATATTCGACGGGATTCTTATGCACTTCAAGCTGGAGGGCTGAGTAAAATCACTCGAAAGCCAAACAGGATATCCAAATATGTGATCCTCCTCACAGCCCAACTTTTTGAAACTTGTTAGTGTTGACCGAGCGGCAACTTCGGTAGGAGGCCCCTATGTCCATGGTCCCCATAATCGCCCTCGGATCGGCAGGTCTCTATTCCATTGCCATGATCTCGATGAAGTTCTGGTGGAAAATCCCCGGCCTCGGCCTTAGCCTGTTGATCGTGGCAACCCTGCTGGCCGCCGCAACGCTGGAGCTTGCCGCGCTGCGCGAGGAGCGGTTGGGCATCATCTATACCGGCATTCTGGGGGCCGAGGTTGTGCTGATCGCCATTGCCTCGTTCTTCTTGTTCGGTGAAGACTTCTCGATGCGGGAAGGGATCGGGATTGCCTTGGTTGTCGCCGGAACCGCCTTGGCGTGGGCCTGATTAACCGCAATCTGAACCCTTCATGAAGCTTCCTTCACAAATGTTGTAACGCGTCTGCACCCTCCCAATCTGTTCAGCAGGCCAGCACCGGCCTGGACAAAACGGAGGAAGAGACAATGACCAGATTTATGACTGCCGGAGCAGCCGCTCTGGCCACGAGCCTTACTCTTGCAACGACAGCCATGGCCGACACGCCCGACCTGCGCGGGACGTGGGTGGGCAGCTATACTGCCGTCGGCCCGAACCGGACAACGACCGGCGATGTGCCCCGGTTCAACAACGCCGAGTGGGTGCTGGATATCCAAAAACAGCAAGACAATGTGTTCTGGGGGCCCAGCAAGTGGCGGTCAAGTGCCGCTCAGGACTGGCGAATGCTGGATGCCACCGGGACCATCAGCCTGGACGACCCGACCCGGATCAGCATCGTCGAAAGCTCGGCCAATCCCGAGATCGGTGTGAATGCGCTGATTGATGCCCGGTATGAGGACGGCAAGATTTATGCGGATTTCCGTAGCCTGCGTCGCGGAACGACCTACAGCACCGTTCTGGAACGTCAGGTGAACTGAAGCGTTTCCGGTCCGGTTGGGCTGTAGGGGGTACCGGCTGTAGTTAATCTGCAGCGCTTAGTGGGTAATTCCGGCCGGGTCGGAGCGCTTCTCAAATTGGTCTCCACAGGGAGGAGACGGGTCGGGCGGTGGCTGGATCGCTCGCGATAAGGGCAGGATGGCCCGATGTCGGAATGTGTTCCCGGCATCGGTTTCCTGACCCGTGCGGACCTTCAGCGCAGCCTCGTGTGGCGAAACGAAGCCGTTGTCCGACCCAACTTGTTGAAAATCCTGAAAATGGTGTGGCTGCGCGTTCGCCAGATTTTTGGTTGACCCGGTGATCGCGTCACCGAGTGTAGAGAATGCGCTGCTGTATCACCGGCTTCAGGTCACATGCCGCAGTCGTTAAATAGCCTGCTGTACGTCACTTGCAGTGTTGCTAATCGCGTCGCCAGCTTTGCCGATGTCTTTCCCGACACCTTTTGCCGTTTCACACGCTGTCAAAGTCAATAGGGCGGCCCCAATTAGTAGAGTGCGGATCATCGTTTGCTCCATAGGTTTTGTTCTCTGAGCGTCGTAGCAGTTTTTCCCGTATGTAACCAGCGGTTTGGGCGGTTTCAGTTTCGGTAAAGGTAGGGGCCGCTGACCCCGGTTACCAGAAACACCAGGGCCGCGGCGCAGACAATGCTGGGACCGGCGGGCGTATCGGCCATATAAGCCCCCGCCAACCCACCCAACGCCGCCAAAGAGCCAAGGATCGCGGCGCAGACAGCCATGGCTTCGGGGGTTCGGACCAAAGATCGCGCAGCCGCTGCAGGGATGACCAGAAGCGCCGCAATCAGCAGAATACCCACGACTTTGATCGCCACGGCCACAGCCAGGGCCATAGCCAATGTCAGCCAAAGTTCCTCGCGTTTGGGATCAATACCAGACGCATAGGCCAAGTCTGGATTAAGTGTGGAAACCAGCAGGGCAGACCATCTCTGAACCATCACGGCCAGAATAAGAGCGCCACCGACCCAGATCGTCACCAAGTCTGTTTTTGCCACGGCCAAAATGTCGCCGAATAGAAAGGCATCCAGATCAAGCCGGACGTCCGACAGAAGTGCGACGCTCACCAGTCCGGCCGCCAGTGCGGTGTGGGCGATGACTCCTAACAGAGTATCCATCGCGAAGCCTTTTCCCCTCAGCAGCGTTACGGTTAGTCCCATTGTAAGGGCCGAAACGATGATCGCGGGCAAAATTGGCAGGGAAAATGCGAGGGCCAGAGCAATTCCCAACACAGATGCGTGCGCGGTTGCTTCGCCCAAGTAAGCCATGCGGCGCCAAACCACGAAACATCCAAGCGGAGCGGCTGCGATGGCTACTCCGACACCAGCGAGGGCCGCGCGTACCATAAAGTCATCCAGCATCAGTCTGCCTTTTCCTGCGAGAGTGTCGAGCCGTGATCATGGTCGTGTGAATGACTATGTTGGTGTTGGTAAAGCGCCATTGTTCCCTTCGTCCCACTTCCGAACAAGGCGCGGTATTCCGGTGCGTCTGCGACCGAGCGCGGAGAGCCCTCGCAGCAGATATGCCCGTTCAGACACAACACACGGTCTGAGGCCGCCATAACGACATGCAAGTCGTGGCTGACCATTACGATCGCGCATCCCAGATCGTGTCTAACCTGCTCGATACGTTGATAAAACGCGGCGGCACCCGGCTGGTCTAGCCCCTGGGTTGCCTCGTCCAGAAGAAGCAATTGCGGCTTCTCCAGCAACGCGCGCGCCAAAAGGACACGCTGAAACTGGCCGCCGGACAGCTTGGTCATCTGACGGTTTCGCAAGTCAGGTACACCCGCATGGTCCAACGCGGTTATGGCGTCACGTGCGGAAACGCGGCGGGGCAGGCTGAGGAACCGTTGAACCGTCATGGGCAAAGCCGCGTCCAGTGCCAGCTTTTGCGGAACATAACCAATCCGCAGGTTTTTGGCCTGTTTGACAGTCCCATGTGCGGGCAAAGCCGCCCCGATCATCGCGCGTAGTAACGTGGACTTACCTGATCCGTTTGGCCCGACAATCGTTACGATCTCACCTTCCGAGACAGTTGCGTTCACATGTTCAAGGATAGTTCTGCCGTCCGCGCGGATCGACAGGTCTTTCAGCGTAATCAGAGTTCTTTTCACGCCTGCAATCCTATGCATTCGGGGCACAGACCCTCGGCTTCGACAACGACGCGTTCGATCTGGAAGCCCGAAGTGTTCGCGGCAGCGCCCAGCCTGCCCTGAGTCAGTTCAGTTTCTGTTTCCGCGACGGCCTTGCACGCCCGGCATATCAGGAAGGCCGGTACATGGTCGTGTGTCGGATGTGCGCAGGCAGCATATGCATTAAGTTGTTCGATCCGGTGGACAAACCCGTTTTGAACCAGAAAATCCAGGGCTCGATACGCGACAGGCGGTTGCGACCCCATCCCTTCGGTGGATAACACTGCAAGAATTTCATAGGCTCCCATGGCCTTATGTTTTTCAAGCAGGATCTCTAGGACGCGCCGCCTGACAGGCGTAAATTGCAAGCGTTTCGCTTTGCATTTTGCCTCGGCTTGCGCGAGGGCAGTCTGAACGCAATGCGTGTGATCATGTTGCCTGAAACCGACTGTACTCATTAGGGGCTCCGTCATTTTGTGGCTTGATATGTTATAACGTGGGGCATATCAAGCGACCAGTAAATGTAATAACATATCATTCAGGAGGCATTATGCTGCGTTCCACGGTATGCGTTCTTGGCGTTGTTATGGCTAGTCAGGTTGTTGCGGAGCCCCCCAAAGTAGTTGCTGATATTGCGCCGGTTCATTCGCTTGTTGCGCGCGTTATGGATGGTGTCGCGGAGCCGGTACTGATCGTGCCGCCTGGGGCGTCGCCTCACAGCCACGCGATGCGCCCGTCCGAGGCGCGCGCGTTGCAATCTGCTGACATTGTCTTTTGGGTTGGTGAGGAATTGACGCCTTGGATGGACAAGCCGCTGAGCACTTTGTCGGCAGGGTCAAAAAAGATTTCTTTGCTGGAGGTTGACGGTACGATCCTGCATGAATACCGCGATGTTGTTGAAGAGAGTGGTCATGACGACCACACGGATCACGACGACCATGCTGGTCACAAGGACCACGAAGACCATGGTCATGAGGACCACGCGGATCATGATGACCATGCTGGTCACAAGGACCACGACGACCATGGTCATGAAGATCATGCTCATGACCACGACGGAACAGACCCACATGCGTGGCTTGATCCGGAGAATGCGCGGACATGGGCTTTTGCGATTGCCAATATTCTTGCCGAGGTCGACATCGAAAATGCGCAGGCATACCAAGACAATGCCAAAGCGTTCGACAATGAATTGACTCTGCTTGGCGACCAGATCAACGCAGATTTGGCCGACATGAAGGCGCATCGTTTCATCACGTTCCACGACGCCTATCAGTATTTCGAAAAGCGTTTTGGGTTGGAAACATCAGGCTCTGTCAGCTTGGGGGACGCGGCCAACCCCGGTCCCGCGCGCTTGGCAACGCTTCGGGAAAAAGTTTCAGAAGATCAAATAGACTGCGCTTTTGCCGAGCCTCAATACGACACCCGGCTGGTAGAGACCGCGATTGAGGGGTCAGGCGCCACGATCCTTGATCTGGACCCTGTCGGAATCGCTGTTGATCCAGGTCCGAAGCTCTATCCCACGTTGCTGCAGGCTATGGCACAGAGCTTTCTGGTTTGCGCAAACGGGTCGTGATTTTAACAGTTCGGCTCAGGCTGTCTGTTCCTCACAAAACAATTCATAGACCACTTCGAGCATGCGTTTGGGGCGGTCATCAGCAAGGCGGTAATAGATCGCCTTGCCCTCGCGGCGCGGCATAACAAGCCCTTCAAGGCGAAGTCGTGACAACTGTTGTGACACAGCAGCCTGACGCGCTGACAGCAACTCTTCTAGCTCTGTCACAGATTTTTCGCCGGATATAAGATGACATAGGATCATCAGCCGTCCTTCGTGGCTGATCGCCTTCAGAAAATTCGAAGCCCGCGTCGCGCTTCCTGCAATGAGCTCGATGTTATCGTTTGGTATGTCCTGCTTAACCTGCGCCAGTGCCATTATCTTGTCCTTTATGCCCAGTCGGGCGATGGTCTACGTAAAATCCGGACTCGGTTACTCGAGCCGCTTAAGTGCACATACTGACCAAATCTGTCCATATGCATGAATCAAAATGACGTGATGGGAAAGAGAGCATCCGCAGACAAAAGAAGCCCCTAGTTGAAAACGGGCAGTGGCGGTGTCGCGCCACGCAGAAACAACTGCCGATGGCCGACAAAAAGCAATGTGTTGATCAGAAGTCTCCGGCCCCCCTTGCAGCCCCTCTATGGCAACACTAAGACTCAGGTAACGTTTCTTCGGGTAAAGTCCCGATCCATAGCAAAGCAGGCAGGTTCCTAATGTTTGATCCCGTTGATACCTACATGAATACGCTCGTCCCCATGGTCGTTGAGCAGACCAGCCGGGGTGAGCGCGCCTATGATATTTTCTCGCGCCTGTTGAAAGAGCGGATCATTTTTATCAATGGCCCGATCCATGACGGAATGAGCCATCTGGTGGTGGCTCAGTTGCTGCATCTTGAGGCCGAGAATCCTAACAAAGAAATCTCAATCTACATCAATTCGCCTGGCGGTGTCGTGACAAGCGGTTTGTCGATTTACGACACAATGCAGTATATTAAACCTAAGTGTTCGACATTGGTGATCGGTCAGGCGGCCTCGATGGGGTCGGTTCTGTTGGCCGGGGGCGAGAAAGGAATGCGCTTTTCGCTGCCCAACAGCCGTATCATGGTGCACCAGCCCAGCGGCGGATATCAGGGGCAGGCGAGCGATATCATGATCCACGCCGCCGAGACGCAAAAGCTGAAAGATCGACTGTATGACATCTATGTGCGTCATACAGGGCAGACAAAAAAGGCTGTTGAGAAAGCACTGGATCGCGACAACTTCATGAGCCCGGAAGAAGCAAAAGACTGGGGTCATATCGACGAAATCGTCGAAAACCGTGCGAAAATGGACGGCGAAGAGAGCTGAGAATAAGTCCTCGCGTCACGTGCGCGAGGTACATTTTTGAGATTGTAGCCGCCTCAGTGGTGGCCTAAGCTGCAGCAACATGCGGCAAGCGCGGCCCCGGGCGGGGCCGCAGGGACGAAGCCCGAAAGGTAGAACATGGCGACGAATTCAGGCGGTGACGGCAAAAACACGCTCTACTGTAGCTTCTGCGGCAAGAGCCAGCATGAGGTGCGCAAGCTGATTGCCGGACCCACAGTGTTTATCTGTGACGAATGCGTCGAACTGTGCATGGACATCATCCGCGAAGAGACAAAGGCCAGCGGCCTGAAATCCAGCGACGGAGTGCCGACACCCAAGGATATCTGCGAAGTGCTGGACGATTACGTGATCGGTCAGGCCACGGCCAAGCGGGTCCTGTCGGTGGCCGTGCACAACCACTACAAGCGTCTGAACCACGCGCAGAAGGCGGGCAGCGATATTGAGCTTGCCAAGTCCAACATCCTTCTGATTGGCCCCACGGGGTGCGGCAAGACGCTGCTGGCCCAAACTCTGGCGCGAATTCTGGATGTGCCGTTCACCATGGCGGATGCGACGACTCTGACTGAAGCGGGATACGTGGGTGAGGACGTCGAAAACATCATTCTGAAACTGCTGCAGGCGTCCGAATACAATGTCGAACGTGCGCAGCGCGGCATCGTCTATATCGACGAGGTCGACAAGATTACGCGCAAATCTGAAAACCCGTCGATCACGCGCGACGTATCGGGTGAGGGTGTACAGCAGGCGCTGCTGAAACTGATGGAAGGCACCGTGGCCAGCGTTCCGCCGCAGGGCGGGCGTAAGCATCCGCAGCAGGAGTTCCTGCAGGTGGACACGACCAACATCCTGTTTATATGCGGCGGTGCATTTGCCGGTCTGGACAGGATCATTGCACAGCGTGGCAAGGGCTCGGCCATGGGTTTCGGGGCAGACGTGCGTGACAATGATGAGCGCGGCGTCGGTGAGATTTTCAAGGATCTGGAACCTGAGGATCTGTTGAAATTTGGCCTGATCCCTGAATTTGTTGGACGTCTGCCGGTTCTGGCAACGCTTGAGGATCTGGACGAGGATGCTCTGGTCACGATCCTGACCAAGCCCAAGAACGCGCTGGTCAAGCAATATCAGCGCCTGTTTGAACTGGAAGATGCCGAGCTGGCCTTTACCGATGATGCGCTCAAGGCGATTGCCAAGAAAGCCATCGAACGGAAAACCGGGGCACGTGGTTTGCGTTCGATTCTGGAAGACATCCTGCTGGATACGATGTTCGAGCTTCCGGGTCTGAAAAACGTGACCGAAGTTGTGGTCAACGAAGAGGCCGTGACATCTGAATCGCAGCCTCTAATCATTTATGCGGATGCGGCCGAATCTGCTTCGGCGGGTTAAGACCTTACATATCTGATCCATGCGGCGCGGTTCTCCGCGCCGTTTTCTTATGAGGATACTGAAATGATCAAGCGCATCTCATCAGGTGGCGAATTTGAACCTAAGCTAGGGTATTGCCGCGCCGTGGTTGCCGGAGGTTGGGTGCACGTCTCTGGTACTGTCGGGCAGGGTGATACCGTGGTTGAGCAGTGCCGTTCGGCACTGACGGTGATTGAAAAGGCACTGACCGAAGCTGGTGCAGGCTTTTCAGACGTCGTTCGTGTAACTTACATGTTACCCGACAAGGCTGAGTTTGAGCCATGCTGGCCAATTTTGAGCGAGACATTTGGTGCGAATCCTCCGGTCGCAACAATGATCGAATGCGATTTGATCGACCCGAAATACCGAATTGAAATAGAAGTGACCGCGTATTTGCCGGAATAGGGGGTGCGGTCCTTGTGACACTGGACCTTGGCGCGCCTTTGGTCCATATCTGCGGAAACAGAATTGCCGGAGGCAGCCCATGGGGATCCTGAACAGTCTTTTGCGAGCCGTGACCTGGTGGAACGGGGCCACTCTGAACACGCAGATTTACACTGCGCGCAAGGGTGAAAAGGTCGGCGAGGACAACCAGGGCAATGTGTTCTACCGCAGTGCGGATGACAGCAAGCGCTGGGTCATTTTCAATGGCGAAGCCGAGGCGAGCCGTGTCGATCCTGACTGGCATGGTTGGCTGCACCGTACATGGGACGAGCCCCCGACTGACAAACCATTGCCGCACAAATCGTGGGAAAAACCACATCAGGAAAACCTGACCGGTTCGGCGCTTGCCTATACTCCTGCAGGGTCCCTGCGTCGCCCGGACCCGATTGAACGTTCCGATTACGAGGCTTGGAGCCCCGAATAAACGAGGCAAATTATGTCGAGCTACAATGTTTCCGAAGTCCTGGTTGGCGGCGCCGTGTTGGCCTGTGCCGTTGCTTTTGGGGTCTATGCCAGCCAGTCCACCGGCCTGTCGCAAGGTGGTACGGGTTATGAACTGGGCGCATCTTTCCGGTCGCTTGAAGGCGTCGGTGTTGGAACAGATGTGCGATTGGCCGGGGTCAAGATCGGTACTGTAACGGATGTAACGCTCAACTCCGAAACCTACCGGGCGGATACGACGTTTTCGATCTCGGACGGTATTCTGGTTCCGGATGACAGCGCGATTGTAATTTCGTCCGAGGGATTGTTGGGCGGTAACTTCGTTGAAGTGATGCCGGGCGGCTCGCCTTTCTATTTCGAGCCTGGGGATCAGGTCACTGATACCCAGGGCGCGGTTAGTCTGATTTCGCTTCTGGTCAAGTTTGTCGCCGGGGATGGCAGCTAATGCGGCGTCTCGCCATTGTGCTTGCCATGCTGGCCGCCACGGGCGCATCGGCGCAGCAAAAAGTCCAGTCGGGGCCGGGTGCGATGCTGCGTGGGTTGGACAAGGTCAGCGGCCAAACCGTTGACGTCGAGATGCGGAACGGTGAAACACAGCCCGTTTTTGGTCTGGACGTCGCGTTGGGCGATTGCCGCTATCCGGCCGAGAACCCGACAGGTGATGCTTTTGCCTATCTCACGATTTGGGAAAATGGCAAGACTGACCAACTGTTTGACGGTTGGATGATCGCCACGTCACCGGCGCTGAATGCACTGGACCATTCGCGCTACGACGTTTGGGTTATTCGTTGTATAACGCCATCCGGCGATTGAGTTAAGTCGGCGGTAAAATCCGCGCTGGCGCTGATCGCCTCTTCCAGTTCTTGCCGATATTGCGTGCGGGGTATTTCTATCGCACCCAAGGAAGCCAGATGCGCTGTCAGAAATTGGGTGTCGAACAGATGAAATCCTGTTCTGCGAAGCCTGTCTGTCAGATAGGCCAATGCGATCTTTGACGCATCCGTTCGTCGCGAAAACATGCTTTCGCCGAAAAACGCGGCCCCAAGGCAAACGCCATAGACGCCGCCTATCAGAGCCGATTCCTCCCAAACTTCCAGCGAGTGTGCATGGCCCGTGTGATGTAGGTGTTGGTACAGGTTGCGCAACTCGTCATTGATCCACGTGTCGGCGCGGTCGGCGCAGCCATCGACGACCCCAGCGAAGTCCCGGTTAATCGTGATGGAGAACCCGCAGTTGCGTATGCGCCGCGCCAAACTGCGGGAAATGTGGAATCCGTCCAGCGGGAACACACCGCGAAATTTGGGGTCGACCCAGAACAACTCGGGGTCATCGCGGTGCTCAGCCATCGGGAAAATGCCGATGGAGTAGCCATGCAGTAAGAGGTCGGGGGTCAGGCTCATACTGGAGTCTCAAAGGGCGAAAGGTAAAAACCCTTCGCCCTTAGTATGTTAGTCTGCCATGTTCTCGGCAAGCCACTTTTCCAGCCAATGGATGTTGTAGTCACCGCTGTGAAGATCAGGCTCTTGCAGCAGGGCGTGGAACAGAGGCACGGTGGTGTCGATACCATCCACGATCAGCTCGCCCAAGGCACGTTCCAGCCGCGCCAGCGCCTCGGCCCGGTCGCGACCCTGTACGATCAGCTTGGCAATAAGTGAGTCGTAATAGGGCGGGATCGAGTATCCGTCATAGAGCGCCGAATCCATCCGCACGCCCAGACCGCCGGGCGCGTGATAGGCCGTGATCTTGCCAGGGCAGGGTGAGAAGTTGGGCAATTTTTCCGCGTTGATCCGAACCTCGATGGCGTGGCCGTTGATTTCCAGATCGTCCTGGCCGAAGGACATGTCCTCGCCAGCGGCCACGCGGATTTGTTCGCGCACCAGATCGACGCCGAAGATGCCTTCGGTCACCGGGTGTTCCACCTGTAGACGGGTGTTCATTTCGATGAAATAGAACTCGCCGTTTTCATACAGGAACTCGATGGTGCCCGCGCCGATATAGTTGATCTTGGCGACTGCATCGGCACAGATCTTGCCGATCTTCGCGCGTTCTTCGGGGGTGATGCAGGGGCCAGGGGCCTCTTCAAATACCTTCTGATGGCGACGTTGCAGCGAGCAGTCGCGCTCACCCAGATGAACGGCTTTGCCTTTACCGTCGCCAAAGACCTGAATTTCGATATGGCGCGGCGTGGTCAGGTACTTCTCGATATAGACCTCGTCATTGCCAAAGGCGGCTTTGCCTTCGGCGCGAGCGGTCATGAAGGCGCTTTCCATCTCATCCGCCGTCTGCGCGACTTTCATGCCGCGCCCACCACCACCGGCAGTGGCCTTGATAATGACGGGATAGCCGAATTCTTCACCAATGCGCTTGGCGTCTTCCAGCGTCGGAACGCCGCCGTCGGAGCCGGGAACACAAGGAACACCAAGGGCTTTCATCGTGTCCTTGGCGGTGATCTTGTCACCCATCACGCGAATATGTTCAGCGGTGGGGCCGATGAAGGTTATGCCGTGGTCTTCGACGATCTGCACGAACTCGGCATTCTCGGACAGAAAGCCATAGCCGGGGTGGATCGCCTGTGCGCCGGTGATCTCGCAGGCCGAGATGATGGCGGGCACGGACAGGTAGCTTTGCGGGCTGGGCGGAGGGCCGATGCACACCGATTCGTCCGCCATGCGCACATGCATCGCGTCACTGTCGGCTGTTGAATGCACGGCGACCGTTTTAATCCCCATCTCGCGCGCGGCGCGGATGACGCGCAGGGCGATCTCGCCTCGGTTGGCAATCAGGATTTTGTCGAACATGGGCCCGCCTTACTCAACGATGACCAGAGGGGTGCCGAATTCCACAGCGTCGCCGTCACCGACCAGAATACGCTTGATGGTGCCCGATTTGGGCGCGTGGATGTGGTTCATAGTTTTCATCGCTTCGACGATCAGCAACGTGTCGCCTTCTGACACCGATGCGCCGACCGAGATGAACGAAGGCGCGCCCGGTTCGGGCTGCATATAGACGGTGCCCACCATAGGCGAGGTCACAGCACCGGGATGGCTGGCCGGATCTTCCTGCGCTGCGGGGGCCTCGGGTGCAGCAGGGGCTGCTGCTGCAGGGGCTGCTACGGGTGCAGCAGCGGGAACGGCCATCTGAACCGGCGCGGCCGCAGCCTGGGTCATACGGCTGACGCGGACGTTCAGGCTGTCTTCTTCGCCATACTCGCGTTTGACCTGCAATTCGGTCAGGTCATTTTCGCGCAGCAGTTCAGCCAGAGCTTTGATGAATGCCACGTCCGCTTCGTGTTTGGTGTCTGTCATGAGTGTCCTCGACGGTTCCCCTTTGGCCCGTCTGTGCGTTGCGGGCTTTGGTCTGATTACGCAGCGTTATAAGCCAAGCGCACTGCCATGAAAAGCGCGTCTCGACCTGTCGCGGTGCGGTTTTGGTCGAGTAATTCAAGCAAAAAGTCGCTAAAGCGGCATTCCAGAGAGTTTCGCCACAAGTTCAGATAGTTTTCGGGCGCCGAATTTCTCAAGCAGGCGAGCGCGGTAGGCTTCGATAGTGCGGTAACTCAGGCCCAGTTCGACGCCGATTTCCTTGGCGGATAAGCCGCGGCATGAAAGAATAGCAACCTCGCGTTCGCGCTGAGTTAGTTCGACCAGAGGGCGTTCCTCGGAGATGTCGGAAAAGCTCCAGATGCCGTGTCGGAACGGGTCGTCAGGGGTCAAGGATCGTCCACGCGCGCGGCACCAGAACAGATCGCCATTGCGTCGACGCATGACTCGTTCATCCGTGTAGTAGCCTGTGCCGCGCATCACCTGCAGGCTGCGCGCGCCGATCCTCTCCCAATCCGCGACTGATGGGTAAAGGTGCAGCAGCGGCATATTGCGGTACTCTGTTTCTTCCCCGCCAAACGTACGCGCGAATTGCAGGTTGCAGCGCCGGATGATCCGGTTCTCCAGCTCTACAAGGCCAATGGGGGCGTATTCGAACGCAGGGTCACTCATGCTTGCATCGTGCCGGGAATTGACACGGAATTGAAGGGGTTGGGCTCAGAAACTGACGTTTCGGGCGCGAGCGTGCGTTCTGTCAGAATTGTTAACTATGTAAATAGAGATTGAAAACTAGTCCTTAAGTAAAAGTATTTATTGAATAGTTCTGAAAATAGAAGGTAGGTTAATTGCGGAATATGCCTTTGGGGAGGGGCCAAAACATGCGCGATACACTGACAGGTAGCCGAATTCGCGAGCGGCGTCTGATCGCGGGGTTGCGGCAGGCGGAATTGGCCCGAAAGGTCGGGATATCAGCGTCTTATTTGAACCTTATCGAGCATAATCGCCGAAGGATCGGGGGCAAGCTGCTTGTTGACATTGCATCGGCTCTTGCTGTCGAACCTTCGGTGCTGACGCAGGGGGTCGAAGCCACCTTGATCTCGGCATTGCGGGAAGCGGCGGCGGACGCAATCGGACAAAACGCTGAAATCGATGCGGTTGAGGAGTTCGCGGGGCGGTTCTCCGGTTGGGCAGGTGTGCTAGCACAGATGCATCGTCGCGTAGTCTCTCTGGAGCGCACAGTCGAAACGCTGTCGGACCGTCTAACCCATGATCCGCATCTTGCGGCTTCGATGCATGAGGTCTTGTCGACCGCCGCCGCCATTCGTTCGACCGCTGCAATTCTGGCTGAAACTCAGGAAATCGAGCCGGAATGGCAGGACCGTTTTCACCGCAACCTGCACCAGGATGCAGAACGGCTTGCAGACAGTTCGAAATCGTTGGTGACTTATCTGGACGATGCTGACTCGGCGGATGACCGACGCGGCGTACCACTGGAGGAGGCGGAGGCTTTTTTCGAGGCGCGCAGCCACCATTTTCCTGAAATCGAAAGCGGCGGCAGCAGTAGCGAAGTCGATCTTGAGGCGCTTGATTCCGCCGCGGTAAAAAGCGTGACCCGCGCGTTTCTGGACGTGTATGCACAGGATGCGCTGGCGATGCCGTTGGAGGCTGTAAAGGCTGCACTTAAAGGGTCTGAACCTGACCCGCTGCAGCTGTCGCGGCAGTTTTCGGTGGATATCGCGACCGTCTTGCGCCGGTTGGCTGCTTTGCCGCCGGGCGTTCTGTCGCGACCGACTGGGTTGGTGATATGTGATGCCTCAGGCAGTATTCTGTTCACCAAGGCGGTGCCGGGCTTTGCGATGCCACGCTTTGGCGAGGCGTGCCCGTTGTGGCCCTTGTTTCAGGCATTAAACAGACCTCTTGTGCCCATCCGAAAGCGGATTGTTCAGTTGGGGCGTTCAGCGGCCGAATTTGACTGTTTTGCCTATGCATGGCCGCAAGCGGCTTTGGGCTATGATGACGCACCAGTGTATCGTTCTGTGATGTTGGTGCGATCAGTGGATGAAGGCCCTCAGGATACGCAGAATGTGGCTCGTGTTGGCCCCAGCTGTCGCGTGTGTCCGAACGCTGAATGTGAATCTCGTCGTGAACCGTCAATTCTGAGCGAAGGTTTTTGACAGTTTCCTGACAGACGGCGTAAGCTGGCCTAGACAGGTTTACGGATGGGTAGCCCGTCACGGGGAGGAATACTACAAATGAGCCGTAAGGTTCTGTTAATTGAGGATGAGCCGAACATTGCCGAGGCTATTCGGTTTTTGCTGACGCGCGAGGGTTGGCAGGTTGAAACGCATGCCGAAGGGTTGGACGCATTGCGGGTTATCCAAAGCGCCGACCCTGATCTGGTTATTCTGGATGTCATGTTGCCGGGCAAGAGCGGGATGGAAATCCTGCGCGACCTGCGCGAGCTTGAAGACTTGAAGACCTTGCCGGTTCTGATGCTGACCGCGCGCGGACAGCTGCGGGATCGCGAGATGGCCGAAAATGCCGGTGTCAGTCGTTTCATGACCAAACCGTTCTCGAATGCCGAGGTTTTGACCGCGGTGCGGGATTTGCACGCTCAGGCTACGCGGTCATGAGCATTAGCGAAGATCGACGGCCTCAGGGTGTTCGGCCTTCGCTGTTTTTGGAACGTCAAAGCTATCGCCGTCGCCGGCTGTCGGATGCCGCTCGCTTTTTGCCGATTCTAGGCGCCGCTTTGTTTGCCATCCCATTGCTGTGGCCGGGGTCTGATGAGGCAGGAGACGGCATTCGGCTATCGTCTGCCATCCTTTATATCTTCGTATGCTGGGCCGTTCTGATTGGCATCAGTTTGGTTTTTGGTTTTGCGGCCAGACGTATGGCCACTCAAGACGAAACCGATCAGAGACCAGACTGATGGCAACGCTGAACGTCCTGATTCTGGTGTGTTTGGGCTATGTTGTACTGTTGTTCGGTGTAGCCTTTGCGGCTGACAGGCTGGCAGCTGCAGGCCGTGGGGCGTGGCTGCGATCCCCCTTGTTCTATACGCTGTCGCTGTCAATCTACTGCACCGCCTGGACATTCTATGGCGCGGTCGGGAACGCTGCGCGATCGGGGTTGGAATTCGTGACGATCTACCTTGGTCCCACGCTGGTCATGATCAGCTGGTGGTGGGGCCTTCGCAAACTGGTAAGGGTGGGGCGCAGCCAGAGGGTGACCTCGATCGCAGACCTTATTTCTTCGCGTTACGGAAAATCCAACACCCTGGCTATTTGTGTGACCGTGTTGGCCGTTCTGGGGGGCACGCCCTACATCGCCTTGCAGCTTCAGTCCATCACCCTGTCTTTCTCGATTTTCGCCGAGGCCGATCCAACAGGTCTTTATCGCGAAGGATCCAGTGTGTTTTGGGTCGCTGCTGGATTGGCAGTCTTCGCGATTCTGTTCGGAACACGGAACCTTGACGCCAATGAACGGCACCACGGGGTTGTGACCGCCATCGCGCTGGAGTCGGTGGTCAAGCTCTTTGCCCTTCTGGCTGTTGGGATCTTTGTGGTTTGGGGCGTCGCGGGCGGGCTTGGTCCCATGTTGGACCAGATCGATTCGTCCGAAATCGGTCAATGGAACGTGGATGCGGGGCGCTGGACTACTTTTGTGTTTCTGTCGGCCGCATGTTTCGTCTGCTTGCCTCGGATGTTTCAGGTCATGGTGGTCGAAAATTCGGACGAAGCGCATCTGAGGACAGCCGCATGGGCATTTCCTCTGTACCTGCTGCTAATGAGTTTGTTTGTCGTGCCCATCGCAGTTGTGGGGTTGGACCTTTTGCCCGAAGGATCCAACCCTGACCTTTTCGTACTCACCGTGCCTCTGTCTCAAGGGAATGAGTGGCTGGCGATGCTCTCGTTCATCGGCGGGTTCTCGTCCGCTACATCCATGGTGATTGTCACTGCCATGGCGTTGTCGACGATGGTGTCGAACCATGTTGTCATGCCGATCTGGCTTAGCACGCAAGGGGGGGCAGGATCGGTCTCGGGGGATGTCCGGCATGTTGTTCTTATGGCGCGGCGGATATCCATTGCAGTCGTCATGGCGCTTGGGTTCTTTTACTACCGTTTGTCCGGTGGCGGAGCGGCCCTGGCGTCTATTGGCTTTATAGCTTTTGCCGGAATTTCCCAGATTTTGCCGGCCCTTGTGGGTGGTTTGTTCTGGCGCGGGGCGACCCGGACAGGGGCTCTTGTCGGGTTGACCGTTGGGTTTGTGTTGTGGATTTACACCTTGTTGCTGCCGGAGATGGGTGGCGGGTTCATGTCTGGTACCATCATTCAGAACGGTCCATTCGGTTTGGAGTGGCTGCGACCTCAGGCGCTGTTCGGGATCGAAGATATGGACCCGATCGTGCATTCGGTCATGTGGTCACTGTCTCTGAACACGGTGGCGTTCTGCGTGGCCTCGTTGCTTAGTTTTCCCAGCCCGCTGGAGCGCTTGCAGGGTGCGCAGTTCGTCAATGTGTTCGACCATTCCGTAGCGCCTCGGGGCTGGAGCGGCTTTGTGGCGCAGAGCGAAGATCTGATGATCATGACCCAGCGTATCCTGGGCGCGGGTCCGGCGCAGGACTTCTTTCAGGCCGAGTCGGAACGGCAAGGTGGACGTTCCAGTCTGCCAGAGCCGACACCTGCCTTTCTGGAACGGCTGGAGCGAGAGCTCAGCGGATCTGTCGGCGCGGCGACGGCGCATGCGATGATTGGGCAGATTGTGGGCGGCTCGTCGGTCTCGGTCGAAGACCTGCTGGCTGTGGCCGATGAATCGGCGCAACTGTTGGAATACTCCAGCCAGTTGGAGACAAAGTCGGCCGAGCTGACCCGGACGGCGCGCCAGTTGCGGGATGCGAACACAAAACTGACTCAAATTTCTGAGCAAAAAGACAATTTTTTGGGCCAGGTCAGCCATGAATTGCGCACGCCTATGACCTCAATTCGGGCTTTTTCCGAAATCATGCGCGACACTGACGGATTAAGTCCCGAGGAACAGACGCGCTATGCTGCGATCATCCACGATGAGGCGCTCCGATTGACTCGCCTGTTGGATGATCTGCTGGACCTGAGCGTCTTGGAAAGTGGCAGGGTGAACCTGAACATGGGGGGCGATACGCTGCGCTCGGTTTTGGACCGGGCCGTCTCAAGCGCCCTGGCGGGATCAAGCACTGGTATCGAGGTGCGGCGATCCAAGTCGGCCGAACGTATTCCGCTTCACACCGACCTGGATCGGTTGGGGCAAGTCTTTATCAACCTAATCTCGAATGCGCAAAAATACTGCGACGCGGATGAACCTGTGCTGACCATCTCGGCTCATGACGTTGGTGGGCAAGTGGTGGTTGATTTTGCCGATAATGGCAGCGGCATCCCTCCGGAAGCTCGTTCAATGGTGTTCGAGAAATTTGCCCGTGTGAGCGGTGAAAAGGCCGGAGGCGCGGGCTTGGGCCTGGCAATTTGCCGCGAGATCATGCAGCGGCTGGGGGGTGAGATCACCTATCTTCCCGGTCAGGGCGGCGCTGCGTTCCGGGTTCGCGTTCCATTGGCCTACCGTCAGGCCGCTCAGTAGTGGGCGCGTAAAGACATTCGTAACCTCAGCTGGGTTAGACCGGATGTCAGGCACAGGAACGAAGGGCGGTTTTGGGAATGACGCAACCGGTCGGCACGGCTTTGGCGCGCAAGCTCTCGGCAAGTCGGGAGGAGCGGGGTGACAAACCGCGCTCTGTTCTGCGGGCTCTGCGATTGGCATTCGCACGAGCGGCAGGGGATGTGATGAAGCTGCCCATGACGGTGATCGGCGCAAAACAATCATGTCGACCGGTGGATACATTGGCTGAAGTTGCCAAGGATGACTGGCTTTTCGTGCTGCTGGGAAATGGGGATGGTGTTTCAGCGGCCGTGTGCCTTGATCCTGGCGCAATGTCTGCAATCGTTCAGGTGCAGACACTTGGGCAGGTCATGTCGGACCCGCCTTCCGCGCGCGTGTGCACGGATACGGATGCGGCTATGGTCGCACCTCTGATCGAAGAGGTACTGACCCGCGCATCCCGTATAGTCGAATCCTCGGGCGATCAGGCCGGTTTGACGGGGTATGAATACAAGGCGCGTTTGCCGGACAAGCGCACGCTGACACTGGCTATGGTCGAAGATATTTATGACGTATACGAACTGACGGTCGAGCTTGGCGGAGGTGTGCGACAGGGACAGATTTCCCTGTTTCTGCCGGATCGTCAAAAAGATGGTGACCTTGATGACCCCGACGAACAGGTCGCAGGCCCCAATCTCGAGCAGTCGTCGGGCGTATTGCGAGCGGAGCTGAACACGGTGATCTGCCGTATGTCGTTGCCCTTTGCGTCATTGTCTGGGTTATCGGAAGGTGATGTTCTTCCGCTGGTCGGGGCGCGTGTAGACAAGGCTGAAGTCTTGACGATTGACCGATCACGGGCTGCTGTGGGTCGCTTGGGCCAATGTGGCGGAATGCGCGCGGTGCGATTGAACGAACACGAAACTATACCCAGCCCGCTAAACGCGGCTGAGCATGAGTTTCTTGAAGCCCGGTCGCCAACGGCGCAATCCAAACCCGAGCATGATCTTGAAACAGATATTGTTCCGATCACCCGAAAGGCACTGGAAACGATTGAGGGTGAGTTGACCCTGGGCGATTCAGATCAGATTGCAGCCGAGATTTCAAAGCTTGCTGGGCTGGATGGCAAACCTGACTAATGCTGCCTAGTCGCTCACGCTGCGAAGTTGATCCAGCGCCGGTCTGAGGTTCTCAAGCGCGTAACCGGCTTTGGTGGTTGCATCCAGAATGTCATCTGTGCTCATCCGGTCACATTGCCCAAGGGCCCAGACAACCGAACAGCGCGTTCCCGAGGCGCAATAGGCCAGAACCGGGCCGCTGCAGCGTTCGGCAAGTTCGCGCTGAAGGGCGACGTTTTCCGGCGTCATCGTCTGGTGAGTCAGTTCCAGCACTTCGTATTCCATTCCAGCCGCGCGAACCGCCTGTCCAATCGCGTCAGATTGCAGGTCCATCGGAACTTCACTGTTAGGTCGGTTGCAGATAACCCGAACAAAGCCTAAATCAGCAATGGTCTGAACGTCCTCGACCGAAATTTGCGGCGAGACAGCGTAGCGGGGGGTAATTGGTCGAATCTCCATGACAATTGATTAGGCCGGGTTTGCGGCTCTGTCCAGTTGCGCCCCGACGACGGGTGCGGCGAACATCCCAGCAATCATGGCGATCAGGAACACCACTCCACCGATGCCACCATAGGTGACAGAGGCAATCGCGGGGCCGGGGCATAAGCCGGACAGACCCCATCCCATACCGAACATCACGGAACCTACGACCAGTCGACGATCCAGCTCGGGCCGGGACGCTTGCGGATACTTGCCCCCTGTCAATGGTTGACCGCGCGCGGCGATTTTCCAGGCGATCAACATCGGCAGGATCGCCCCGCCCATTACGAAGGCAAGCGTCGGGTCCCAGTTGCCGAACACATCCAGCCAGCCCTGCACCTTCGTTGTATCGGTCATACCCGAAATCAACAAACCCGCTCCGAACAGCGACCCAGCTAGCAAAGAGATCAGAACCCGCATCAAACCCATCCCAACATGTGTCGCAGCAGGTACAGAGTTACAGCACCTGAACCGATATAGATAAGCGTTGCCACGATACCGCGAAGCGAGAACCGCGATATACCGCAAACTCCGTGCCCCGAGGTGCAGCCATTCGCGATCCGGGTTCCGACACCAACCAGGACTCCTGCGATTATAACGACAGGCAGATTGCCGGTCAGATGAGTTTGCGGGGCAGGGGACATGAACAGCCACAGCACCAGGGGCATTCCGATCAGCCCCGCGACAAAAGCCAGCCGCTCGGCGGTGCGATCCGTGCTGTCGACCAGCCCCCCGAGAATTCCGCTGGCCCCCATTATGCGACCGTTCCCAAGCAGGTAAACTGCGGCGCCCAAGCCGATCAGTAGGCCCCCTGCCAATCCCCAAATCCACGCGACTTGCATTGTTCGCCCCCTTTCGGCGCTAAAGCTTGTTGATGGGAAGCTTCAGAAAAACATCACCTTTTTCGTCCGCAGGCGGCATCTGACCTGCACGCATGTTGACCTGCAGAGACGGCAGGATCAGGCGTGGCATACCAAGGGTCGCATCACGCGCGTCGCGCATCTCGACGAATTCCTCGACCGGTCGTCCCTGACCAATATGCACATTCAGAGCTTTTTGCTCGCCCACTGTTGTCTCCCACGCGTATTCGTCCCGACCGGGTGCTTTGTAGTCATGGCCGACGAACACTCGGGTTTCATCCGGCAGAGACAATATTTTTTGGATCGATGCATACAGCATCTCAGAAGACCCCCCAGGGAAATCACACCGCGCGGTGCCGAAATCCGGCATGAACAATGTGTCGCCGACAAAGGCCGCGTCTCCAATCACATAGGTCAGGCAGGCTGGTGTATGGCCCGGTGTGTGCAACACATCTCCGCGCATCTGGCCAACGTGAAAGCTGTCACCTTCGCGGAACAAGGCATCAAATTGGCTGCCATCGCGCTGAAACTCGGTTCCTTCGTTGAAGATCTTGCCGAAGGTTTCCTGAATGGTCACGATTTGGTCGCCGATGCCGATTTTGCCACCAAGTTCCTGCTGTAAATATGGAGCGGCCGAAAGGTGATCGGCGTGCACGTGGCTTTCCAAGATCCATTCTACCTTGAGGTCGTGCTTTCGGACGAAGTCTATGATCATGTCGGCCGAGTTGGTGTTTGTCCGCCCCGAGGCATGGTCGAAATCCAGAACGCTGTCGACGATCGCACAAGCTTGACCTTCGGGTTCCTGAACCAGGTAGGACACTGTGAATGTATCTGTATCAAAAAACGCTTTCACCTTAGGTGTCATTTTGCTCTCCGTACGTGCCTCAGTATTCATATATTAATTGCGGAATATAAGGCAATCAACAGTTCGTGACTTGATGTCTGTCAAGGCAGCTTAGGCTGGATTGGCATAGAATTTAAACAATCCGCAAAACCACGCGATGACCGGGCACTTGGCAGGCGAGTTTTCGCCCGTATGCGGGCTAAGATCGGCAAGTCTTAAAACGGTTACCTATATGAGGTTAATCAGACAGCATTTGGGAGGATGAACATGTCTACAAGCAATTTGTATTCCGAAGCTGAGCAGCTTGAAGCGAAGTTGCAGGGTGCCTGTCTTGAGACGCGGCTGGCTCTTCAACCCAGCGTGACCAAAATCATCGAGCGTATGCGTCAGCAAGGTGTCCACATCCCATCGCGGTTGCGGCGTTTGGATGCGGCGTTGTGCGAAGACGCAATGGAAGCGCGATTTGATAATCTGCCAGTCTAAGGCACATTCTCAACTGAACGAAATTCCAAGTATCACAAGCATCAGCCCGAGAACCGACAGGAAAAGCGAACCCAGGTTCCAAGGCAGAACGCCCTGAACAACGGCGCGCAACTCATCATCCGACAAACCGGACTTGCGCGCCTTCATCACCCGTAAAATGCACCAGACCAATCCCAGAAGGCCTGCGAGCGAGAGGGCAGCACCGCCCCATGTGATGATTTGAAACATGGTTCCCCACAAACGGTTCACTGATTTCCTCAGCGCTTATCGGATCGTACTGCGTCACACAAGCCTGACCATGGATTGTGCGCTTGCGGTAGGTGCAGAGGCAAGGTATCCCGCGAAAGCCGCTGTTACAGCATCAAACCGCAATCGCTGAGAGAGACGAAAATGGAAGATATGACCGAAGATCAGGCCACCGCCAACTATCGTGTGACAGCGGGTGAATTGCGCCAGTTCATTGAACGCTTCGAGCGATTGGACGCTGAGAAAAAAGACATTGCTGAGCAGCAAAAAGAGGTCATGGCCGAGGCCAAGGCGCGCGGCTACGACACCAAGGTCATGCGTAAGGTTATCGCTCTTCGCAAGCGTGACCAGGATGATATTGCCGAGGAAGAAGCTGTACTTGAAATGTACAAAGAAGCGCTGGGCATGAACTGAGTAAGTCCGGGAAACTTACAGCCTAATTTAGCGGGCGACAGGTCCCTATTTGACCGAAATTGTAGGGGCAGTAGAGGTGGCATCTCGATCATTGAGGTGCAAAGAATGCGTTTATCGATTTTCTTGTCTACGGTCGAAGAAAGCGGACGCCGGTTGTGGTCTCCAACCGGTCGATATCCTGTTCGTAAAGCTCTGAAAACGCGTCCACAATATCCGAATTCCAGCCAGAAAGGTCGAGTTCTTCTTCGATTTTGTCCGGCTGCGCATTCTCTGTCAGAATCAGTGCAAGGGCGTCCGTGACCTCACCGCGAGTCAGGTTTGAATCTGGCTGCGTTAAATCTGCTGCCTTCTGCTTTCCTTCGTCCGTCAGCAAAGACAGAAGCAGATCGAATTCCTTGTTGATCGGAGTATCGTCCGGCAGATCCGCAATCGCGCGGATAATGTCGCCCCAAATGAACGGCGTGTCTTCGTTGCACCAAAGCGTTATTTTCACGTTGGGGGCAAGGTCGCGAATATCGTCAATCATACCGATCCAGCTGAGACAGCTCAGGTCAGTGTTGTCGATAACCGCCGCGCGTTCCGCTTCTGGCAATGACATTAACAACTTGGGGATGAAGCTCCCAAGGTTTTTTAGGGCCAAAAAGATCTCGACCTGATGGCCATGAAACGCGTGCTCGAGCAGGGCCATTCTTTCGCCCGCGCGTGGGTAAAGCTGCCCGTCCAAAAGAGTTGCTCCGCGATCACCAGCGAACTCGTTGCTCAGGAAGATCGCGCGTTGAGCGTTTTCGTCCGAGGGCAGCACATTTCGCAACCGATCCTCGCCTTTTGGGGTCAAAGAGCCCGAGTGCAACGCCTGAAACACCGGATTAAAAACTTGCCGAAATCTTCTGGGGCCAAAAAATCGGGTTCCTGTTTGGGACAGAGTTGTATTGTTGGTCTGTAAAGACGTGAGTAGCCGGCCTTCGTCGGTAAAAGCAGCACCGGCGTGGATGGCAACCTGCATCGTTGGTATACGTCCTTACGTCTTTGGCCTTGTCTGCTGGATTACAGTCTGAGCGTGGTACAGTCAAACCCGGGCTATTACAAAGCGCTTGCCCAATTGGACAAGAAGAAATCGGACTTTCCTTAAGCAAGGATGAAATTTGAGGCTTGCAGTCCCTCGCCAGAGCCATTAATCGACACTCAATGCCCCTATAGCTCAGCTGGTAGAGCAACTGATTTGTAATCAGTAGGTCCGCGGTTCGAGTCCGTGTGGGGGCACCATTTATTCCTAAATATCAAACGCTTAGCCGATGTCGAAAAACGGATATTTTTCTAGGCGTCTCTAGGGCTACCGTGGGGCTACCTTTTTGCGGAAATTACGAATCTGTTTCGAGTAAAGCCCCGTGCCGCCTATCGGGGATGATGAAGCGTGCTGTTGAGCGGATTGGTGAGAAGTCACTGCCGCTTCATACATGTTAATTACTTTTCGCAGATTGCTTTACCTAACGTGGTCAATACGAACGGAGAAAAGTCACTATCTGTGTACGCAGTGGTAATAGTCCAAAACCCAAAGCCATGGTTGGTCCAAATCCTAGTATCCGCCCAATTGTAGTGTTCGTGCGATTTATCGACTTCCAGCCACACAAACTCGTTCGGTCTGCGCTCATTTCGCTGATAGACTTCGTCTTCACCAACGGTGATCAACGTGTCTCCAGTAATAATGATCTCAGATGACTTGAGGCCGCTTGCTATCCACTCGACTGTGCAAACTTCTTGTTGTGCTGACACCATAGTTGGAAGAAGCATTGCGGCGAGTGTGGTTCTTGTATTTCTTCCCATAGCTATCGACCACTTCTCTGTTTGAGTTCCACATAAGGTGGTTGGAATTTAGTGCTGGCGAATTGTCAAAATCCGAGCCAGCCAATCACCTGAGAGATCACAAGTATGACTGCCACAAACATGACTGCTGAGTAGAAGGCATTCAGACGACCTCGGATGCCTTGCACATCTCGTGAGATTTGAGCGTCGGTGAACTGCACGGCCAACTCACGTGGCGACAGATCGCTTTCCTTCAGAGCCAGGTCCTTGATCTTCTCGCGCACTGGCGTGGGAATGCGGTTCCAGACCCGTGATGGCTTGGGACTACGATCCTCAAGCGCCTCAGGACCACCCGACAGATACCGGTCATACCAGCGATAGAAGGTGGTCTTCGGGATGCTCAACTTTTCCAAAGTGCGCTTGGTCGGGAGATGCGAACCTTCGACGAGGCGAATGATCTCCAGTTTTTCGGATGCGGGATACCTCATTCGTCGTCGCCCCCATCCGCGATCATGCTTTTTTTGAGCAGGCGCAGTTCCAGGGCCTGTTCTGCCACAACTTCTTTCAGATCGCGGGCCTCACGGCGCAGGCCTTTGACCTCGGTCGATGTCGCAGCACGTGCCGTGTCGCCTGCCAGACGTTTCTTGCCGGCTTCCAGAAAATCCTTGGACCAGCTGTAGTACAGACTCTGCGCGATGCCCTCTCGACGGCACAGCTCCGCAATGCTGTCCTCGCCTTTTAGGCCGTCCAGCACGATCCTGATCTTCTCTTCAGCTGTATATTGCTTGCGCGTCGCGCGGCGGATGTCTTTGACAACTTTCTCGCCGTGGCTCTGCTTGGTTCCGGGTTTCTTTCTCATCTCCACTCCTTGGTGGTTACGATGAGCCAGAAACCCTCTCCTATCAAATCGACCTAAACTGTCCCATTGGTGCTGACGTCAGACACCCTTTAGGGTGTCCCTTTCACAGACAACAGGTTTACGGCAGGGCGCTAAAAAGTACTGATTTATTATTTATATTCAGCTACTTAAGCCTCTCCTCACTTAATATTGAGACAAATGTGCTGTGCGCACCTCTCCTTTGCATCCCGCAATCCCGGCCCTCATGGCCCATGAACCACCTCACCAAGAGGCTCCAAACAGAAAGCTATCACATGCTCTATCCCAATCGCTCAACACACACCGTCATCATTGACCGCGCATGCGGCACCGGAAAGACCTCCGAAATGCTGGCTTCACTACAACCTGAGCGGAAATATCTGCTGGTCACGCCGTCGCTCACGGAGATCGACCGTTTCGTAAAGGACGCACCCGATGGTGTTGAAATCATAGCACCCAAAGAAGGAAAAGGTCCGAAACTCATCCAGCTCGAGAACTTATTGCAAGAGGGAAAGTCTGCGGCAATCACGCACAAGCTGTTCTTCATGACGCTCCGACTATCCGACTTGATGGCCGATTACGAGATCATCATAGATGAGGCCCCCAACCCCGTTACCAGCATCAACACCATCGACGCTGATGCATTCAACGAGGCTGTAGTTGGATGTGGATATGCCACCGTCTGTCCCGACACGGGTCAAGTTCAGCCTACGAGTGAGTGGATCAAATGGCAGCGCGAGAGGTTCGATCATAATGGTGAGCCGACATACTCAAACGGCCTGCACCCTGAAATCTACAAACCGGCCATTCAGGGTCAGCTTCATGTAGACGAGAATGGTATCTTCGCGGTGGCAACACCCAACCAAGTGCTGCTTTCTGGTCGTTCGCTAACGGTAATGACGTTCCTCAGTGAAGGCACATACATCCGCGCCTACCTCAACATGCTCGCTCGGTCGCACCCGAAGGCAGCCTTCACGGTGATCGAAGAAACGCCCGCTGACTGGCTCACGCAAGCAAGAGACTTGGTCACTGTGGAAGAGTTGGCCTTGCCAAAGCACGTCAACTTGTCGTTCTCAAAACAGACACGGCGTTCTACGGAGAAAACATGCAGGTCCATCGGTGGTGCATTAAAGAACCTCCTTTATCGGCGTTGGAAAGGTGTCGAGCGGAGCAACATCATTCTCACTTGTGCTCGAGGTAAGTGGTTCGATGATCGCAAAGGTCGATACGCTGGAGAGTGGGCCAAGTATTCCCGGCTGTTTGGGAGAGACTATGGCAAATGTGGTGTGCAATGGCTCCCCAACAAGACGCGGGGGACTAACGACTTCAAGCATGCCACCCATGCGATCTACCTCTATTCGATGTCACCGAACCCCATGGTTCAAAACTTTCTAGGGGTCTCTGGTCAGCGTTTCGCCGATGAGTATGCGTTGGCCGAGATGGTTCAGTGGATATGGAGAACGCGTGTCCGTGACGGCTTGCCGATTACTGTGGCCATACCGGATGATCGTATGCGTGATATCTTTGTGGGCTGGTTGGACGGCGCGGAAGAAGATGCCGAACTACTCGAAGCTGCCTAACGAGTTGATGGAGCAAGGAACAAAGCGCTCCCCTTGCAAAATTGAGAAGACCTTGTGGTCCCCGCTTGTATTATCGCTGGCGGGGGCCGAACACAGATATGCTCCACATGCGAATTATTAATCTGGGTCAGCCCCAAAAGGTCGAAGGCGAACTGGCGTGTTCACGACACACAAAACGTGGCCCTTACGACACACTTTTGTATGCGACCGCACGGCGACCTATAGGGTAACTGGTTGGCATCACTGATAGTTTTTCACAGTAGGGGCGCGTTCGGGGGCGTGTGGGGGCACCACTTCCCTTGTCAACTCATTGATGCACATTGGCTTCTTTAGAAAGCTGTGCAGGCAACGGACATTTCAGTGCCCTTCTGTTTCAAAAAGAACGGCACATACTATTCCGATCGAGGAGTGCCACAGGACCTCTCACACCACTGTGACTCACCGAAAACCACCTACTCTGTGGGAATCCGGTCGGCTTCAGTGGCAACCCAACGTGAAAGACGGGCTGCGGAACAACTGGACGAGTACGGGTCCCACTTGCGGGTTCAGAGTGAGGATCGGCCCAGGAAGCACCGTTTGAGGGTTGCCTTGGGCGGTTAAGCTGGGGAAAACCCACCGCCCCTGAGAGAGACTGTGAAGCTCTCGGGCACAGTGGGCATCTAAGGCTTGTTTTCAGTGCGTCGCCGACTGCGCCCCGATCAATGCCTCGTCTATGTTGCCATCCATGGATTGTGGGCGTGCTTAGTCCGTCGACCGAAGATCAGGTTTGTGGTCTTCGTAAGTGGAGTTTCATCTCTAAACCGAGATTCATTTGCCGAGATGGACAGCACAAAGGGCGTTAGCAAACGAAGAGAGCGGTCTGTTCGAGTGCGCAACTTGAAATTCTTTGCCTAGTCAAATCGATTCAGATTGCGAGATGTTTAAAGCAATATTCTTGAGGTTGCGTCTTTTAACACTTCAGGTCGCCGAAAGCGCATTGTACTCATAGCCTTGTGGCCGTATTGAGATTTTCAGGACCGAGTTAGGCCCGACACGCTCGCCCGCGTGGTGGAATGGTAGACACAAGAGACTTAAAATCTCTGGGCCGGAAGGCCGTGCCGGTTCGAGTCCGGCCGCGGGTACCAACTTCTTAGGCGACAGTAAGATTTGCGCATGCCTCAGAATAGCCTGAGGCCTTTCGCCTCGCTGTCGTAAATCTGGGTGCCCGATGGATGGTCCTCGGCCAGCCGGTGCACTGTCGCCTGAGTGAGTTTCGTGGTCATCTTTGATCGCCGCTATAGGCCATGTTTCGATTGGATCCTGAGAGACCTCATGACGTGCTATGAGACGACCAGTTTTGTTTTCTTGACTGTGCGGATCTTCAGCAGGTGCTATTAAGTAATAAATTTTTTCAAAACAGAGACTTAAAATACATCGCCCTAAGGCTTTCGGGTTCGATCCCAGCCATCCGCACCATTTGTCATACCGGAAAGCCAAGCTGCCCAATAAGTCGCCAGATATCGCGGTTGGCTTCGGATAATTGGGTGACAACTTTTTCAATTTCCCGCATGGCCTCGTCATCGACTGTGTCTTCACGTCCCAGTCTGATGTCGGTTTTTCGGTCAGCGATGCGCATAAGAATCGTTTTTGGATTCCCGCTGTCTGGATCGAAGGAATATATGCAGTGATTATACCGATTCCGGATGCCAGACAGTTTAGACAGGCGGTGTGTGTGCTCGAGTATCGGGTCCCGTATTTCGGCAGGTCGCCCTTCCATTTTGGCCAGACGTTCTACAAGGTCGATGCGCGCCCTTGTTGTATTCAAGGTTAAAAAGATGATGACGGCTGTGTCTTTGGGCGTGCCGGACAGGCCGGCGATTAAATGGATCAAAAGGCTTTCGGTGTTGGTCCACATATAATTCAGCCTGCCGACAAGCAGGATGAGACGATCGAAACGGGCTTCAAAATCTTCAGTCAATTGTCGTGTGCTGCGCCTCTTGCGGGGCGACCTCAAAAAAGAACTGTGCCGCCGCGGTTCGATTGCTTACACCGATTTTTCCCGCGACATTGTGTATATGCAACTTCACCGTATGTTCAGTGATCCCTAGATTTGATGCAATAATCTTGTTGCTTTGACCTTTTGAGACCAATCGCAACACCTGCTTTTCCCTTCGCGTCAGTTTGGAATAAAGCGGGTGCGGGTCTGTCGACTCAACCGAATGTTTCTGCGTTGGAGAGGTTGTGTTGCACACTGAGTTGGCGAGAAAACTGGGAAGATAAAGCTCTTCATGTAAGAGAAGGCGAAGGATCGACCGCCACGCGTCGGGTGCAATATTCATCGGAAGGTAACCTATGTCCCCATGTGCACCGGGATCCCAACGGTCAAATACAAACCGAGCCGCATCTTCCTTGCGATATGCAAATACGAGGCTACCTAGCCCTGCACTGTCCTTATAGTGTCGCGGGCGGGCTAGAAAATCTTCTGTCAACATCTGGTCAACAATCAGAATTCTTCCGGGACCATTGTTTTCCGCGCCGTAAATTGGCAGGGACGCAATCGATTCGAAGCGATGCGTAGAGACACCAAATTCAGATTGAACACTTTCGATGGTCTGCTCTGAATAAAACAGCTCCTTGCCGATGAAATTGATTGAGAACTCTTCCAATAAATATTGACTATTCAGGGTATTATCCTGAAGCGGAATGTTCATAACCTCCCCCTTATCACTACCACGCCACACAAGCGGCGAAATCATTAACTGAACATTAGATTAATATTAACTGAATATTAACGCACTTGAGTAGATGGCCATAGAAGAAAGTAGAATTTTCTTCCGTGTCCGGTCGTTCAATTGTGAAGAGTTCTAAAACTTTCGGATAGGCGTCATCGGTGCGATTTTCCAAGTAAAATCTGGATAGTTGCGGGAAGTAACTTGCAGGTTTTAAACCAATTTTTTGTTTCGTCTCGACCACTCGCTAATGGCCGATCGAAATTTTTGCAATATAAAATATAGAGTTAACCGTTCTAGCGCTTACGGCTAGCTATCCAGATCACCTTACTGCTGCAACCATGATTGCACTCCAATTTGCGGAGTTGAAGTTCCTATTGCGTCTGCTCATCGCGCATTTTCGCGACGTTTTTCTTCAGACGTAGTTTCGGCTTGGCCGAGAAAGGAGGGTGGGAGAGGAATCACTGAAAAGACACGCACCCATGCGCGGTTTGCGCTTGCGTGCCTCATTGTTTCAACGCGCCAGTCACCGTTTTGGAGATGAATGACGGTCCGTGCGCTCAGTAAGTGGAATTATTGATATGAGTAAACGTCAACAACCGCATAACAGCATCACAGACATTGATGAAGTTAACATCGGTACGGCATATGTTCCCGTGGACGCAGATGTTCACGTTGATGACGCCTATATTGAAGCTGATCTGACTGATCAGGACACCAATGTCGAAAATGAACAGGGTCAAGGCCAGGATCAAATCCAGGGTCAGGCGACCGTGGTCGAGAATGGACAGGGTCAGGATCAGGGACAGGGCCAGGATCAGGGCCAAGGCCAAGACCAGGGTCAAGGTCAGGATCAGGGCCAGGGTCAAAGCCAGACCAATGGCAACAATGACAATTCGAACTGGGTCAACATCGACTTTGGCGATGCCGAGCCTTTGGGCCGTGACGACGATCTGGTCGACGTCGACGTATCCGGCGGGTCGTCGATTGATGATGTGATCACTGTTGGAAACGATTTCGACTACGATCCGGGCGACGATTTGAACCTGGATATTGACCTGAGTGGTGAGGGCAACGACATGTCCGCCATCAACTACCAGTACGCCAACCTCAGCGACGATGATCATCTGGGATCGGCTGCGGTAACCAATACCGGTAGCTTTGACCAGAACGGTAACGCGCGCGGCGGCTCCGCGACAGCCGATGAGGGCATCAGCACGCATTCCGACGGCGGCAATTCGGGCCAAGGTGGCAGCACCCATGCGGGGAATGCCTCGGGCAATACGACTGGCGGCGATGCATACGCACTGGGCGGTCACACCGGTGATGCCGATGGTACCGGTGTCGGTGGTGACGGTGGTAACGCGGGTGATGCGTCTAATGTCGGTTTGGGCGTGGGCTTGTCTGGTGCGGAGTCCAACGGCAGCAGCAGTGCAGGCGCAGGTGGTCAAGCTATCAGTGACTCGGCCGCGCATAACAGCGGCGCTTCGGTTTCCGATGGCACCAGCGTAGCCGGAGAAGGCGGTAATGCCGGATCCGTCGGCTTGGGCCTGGGCTTGGGGCTCTCGGGTGCCGAGAACGGCGGTCTGTCCAGCGGCGGAGATAACGTATCGCATGCTGGTGCGCTGGGTGCTGGTCAGGGGACCAATGACTCTGACGCAAACGGTGCAAATGGTGGCGACGGTTATGCCGACACCGATGGTGTCGCGATCAACGCCGGAAGCAGCGAGACCGAGGCCAATGACGCAGACGCCGGCAATCTGGGCCTTGGGCTTGCAGGAAGCCTGGCTGGCAGTGCGGCCGATGCGGATACCGGGAATGGCACAGGTGCAAGTGGCACCGGTGGCAACGGTAACGGCAGTGGCGGTACCGGCGGCAACGGCAACGGTGCAACCGGAACGGGCGGCAGCGGTAATGGTGCAGCTGGAACTGGCGGCGCCGGAACTGGCGGCGCGGGTACCGGTGGTGACTCGGGTCAGGTTGACGCAGCTCTGGCAGCTTTGAATCAGCAGAATGGTCTGATTGGACTGAATGCTGGTCATGCTGATGCCAGCAATGGTGGCGGAGACACAAATCATGGTAATCCGGGCACCGGTGGCGTTGGTTCGGGCGCAGTCGGCTCTGGCGGCGATGGCACAGGTGCCTTCGGTTCGGGTGGCGACGGAACTGGCGGTGGCGCTGGTGGCGGTGACGGGACCGGTGGCGTTGGTTCGGGCGGCGATGGCTCGGGCGGAATGGCAACCGGAGGTACCGCGGGTGCGACTTCTGGCGCGCAAGGCGTTGGCGATCAAACCACGACTGGCCCGAACGTCACCCAATCGCCCGGCGATGTGAACGGAACCGCGAGCCTGCCGCAGAACAACAGCGGTGACGGTGGCGCGGCCGGTAGCAACACCACCGACGGGTCCGCAACAGGTACCGGTACCGGAACCGCGACTGCCGATGGTTTCGGTGGCGGTGGCGGCGCGATCCAGCAGGATGCGATGTCCAGCGGTACAGGTGCAGGGTCTGCTGATGCAACCAACACCGCAGGCGAGGGCGGCGACTCTGGTCTGTTCTCGGTCGCGGATACGGACGGGTCTGCAGACAGTCTGGCAAGTGCCATTGCAGGGTATGGCGGTGACGCGATGTCCGACAATGACGCAACCTCGACGGGCGCGGGCAGCGCGACCGGGTCGGCCATGTCCGGCTTTGGTGGCGGCGGCGGCGCTGGTGCTGGTAACGGCGGAACCAGTGGCGACGCGATCGGCACTGCGACCTCGGGTGCGACGACCGGCGCAATGGTCAACGGCGGTGACGCTGCGGGTGCCTATTCGGGTGCTGGCGGGACCGGTGGCCATGCAGGCGAGTGGGGCTCCGGCAACGGCGGAGACGGCATTGTGAACGGCGAGTCCTATGCCTCGGCGGCTGCGGTGGTCGACACTTCGGCGTTCAACCAGTCGATTGTCATGGGCGCCAACGTTCTTGGCAACTCGGTCGACACAACCATGGTCGGTGGCTCGATGACCTCCAGCTTCGCCAGCGACGACGCCGACGCGTAACTTGCGTGGTGGCCGGGTCAGAGCTTGGGTTTCCAGGCTCTGACCACTTCTGAAAAATTGTCGGGGCCAAGGACAGATGGCCCCGACTCAACTTAACCCAAGGCAGTTGATTTTGAACGCCGCGGGAAAGGAAATTGAAATGTCGTTTGATAGTATCAGTGAGACGATTGCCCATTTCATCGGAACTTTTGATCTGACGACCGAGCAAGCTCGGTTGCGAGATCAATATCAGGAATTTACTGCTCTCAGGCGCAAGGCTGAGATGGAAGAGCTGGAAGAAGGTGCTGCCGTGAAAGTACGGGCAGACCTTAACCTTGACCCCGGAAAATACGACGCTTTGCCCTATGCGCCATCGGTTAGTCACACTGACATTCCGTTGGCTCCAAACCCTCAACCGTTGGGGCCGGTTCCCGATGGTCCATTGCAGACTGGCCCGGGTCCCGATCAAGTGCTTCCCGATGCGGCGATCGCGTCGACCTCGATACCGATCTTAGTCGCAAAACCGGTTTTGATCCCCGAACTGATCGGCTCGGCTGTCACCTATGCGATTCAGACATTGGACCTGAACGACAACGACACCATCGGTCAGGGGGATTTCCGCGATGTGGACTCATTGGTGCAGCAAGGTCAGGAACTGGCTGATGTTGCGCTTTCTCTACACGCGGTATCGTCCCCATCCTTTAGTATTTCCGATTATCAGTCGATCGAGCATCTCGAATCGATTGTTGCCGAGATGGAGGCCCCGTTCGAAGCCCCGTCTGAGGATGTGACTGTCCACCAGTTTCAAGGCGATGAAGCCATAGGAACGATTGTGAACGGTGAACATGTCGAGGAACTTCCGGATTTTCTGGAATTGGTGCCAAGTCACCATCTTCCTGATGAAGAAGATGACAGTGACCACCCTGATTTGTTGCCAACTGAGTGGGATCAGTCAGACGATGCAGATTTTGGCGATGGTCACACCGTTATCGCGGGGGGCAACCTAGCGATAAACGAGGTGGCCATTACAGTCGGTTGGGTCGATGCTCCGGTAATTGCGGTCGGTGGGCAGTCGGTCAACCTAACCGTTGTAAGCCAGGTGGCGATTGTCTCGGATGTCGACGAAGGGCCCGAGGATAGTCAAAGCGAAACCACGGTGGTTCAGTCGTCAAGTATTGCAGTGGAATCCAATGAGGCGTCCTGGCTTGATGATAATGTCTCGGAAGAGGGACAAGATCCTCTTGTCGCGATCACCTGGATTTCGGGTGATCTGTTCGTCACAAATTTCGTGAAACAAGAAATCAACGCCACTGATATCGACCATATTGAAACCCAGATCGACGCCACGACCAGCCTGTTTGTGTTGGGTGACAACGATCTGGTGAATGAGGTCAGCGTCGTTCAGCTCGGCAGCTATTACGATCTGGTTTTAATCGGCGGAGACATGGTTTCGGTGGATTTTGTCCATCAGACGATTGCGTTGGTGGATGACGATGTAGTCTCGGGGGTGATCGCCGAGGAAGACAATGACAACCTTGTCATGAACCACGTAGAACTGACGACCATTGGGGAAGACACTCATGAAGAGTTGTCGGAAACGCTGGCCGAAGTTTTACCTCTGCAGGAGATGGATACCGACGCTTTGGAAGATGCACTGCTGAACGATCCTCAATTTGCGGGGATGGAGCAGGTGCGGGTTCTGAAAATCGAAGGTGATCTGGTGCAGGTCAACGTCGTCGAACAGGTGACTACCCTGCAGGACCAGGATGATATTCACGTACAAGGAGGGAATGGTGCCATCGCTTCAGCGCTGGGTGCTGGAAATGCGGTGCTGAATGCGGCGAGTATCTCGACCATCGGAGTGGACTCGGTCGTTATGGCATCGGAAGGCGAATATTCGGACGTCGTTCTGCATCAGGCGAGCCTGATTGACACCCAAGACGAAGATCTGGGTACAGAGCTGGCCAATGAAGCCATCGCGATCCTGATGCAGGAAACATCTGGACCGGGTAAGTCAGACCTTGCCCCGGGGCACAACAAACTGACGCCCTCTGAAATGGCCAGCGTGGATGATGCGCTGTCCTCAATGTTAGCTTAATTTCCCAGTTTTTTTTACGAGTGAACCGAAAGTCTGAGTATGTCGAGAACGTTTTCGTCGCGTCGCTCTCTCTTTGCAAGTCCTATGGACGGCGGGGGTGGGGCCAATCCAGTCAAATCAGTTGCCGCACGAACGGCGAGGGCGTCCGGCATATTGCCCGAATTACGATTAAGCGAAGACATGCGTGTGCGGCCTTTGAAAAAAGGGCCCGAAAAACCGGAAGCAAACAAAATCAGATTGGACCCCGATCAAAGGTCCGAAACTGACGAAATTCAGAAACGCGCTGAATATTCCCTTCGGCGCGCTACGTCGCAGCCTGATCAAGGTCACGGTACTAAGGGCTGCGATGCTGGGGTGGCCGATGCTGAAGGGCTCGGTCCTGAAACCGCCAGAAAGGAGACCGCGCGGGTCCCCCCCCTGTCGCGCTCCAAAGGCGGTGCGAGTATTGGCACCACTATCGAGGCCAAGGCGAACCAACCATTGCCGTTGAAGAAAAGCGGCGGCGGAGATGGTAATGGGCCACCCCAGACCTTTCACAAACGCACCCCGCCCGAGGATTTTCAGCGTACCCTGCAAGTCTCGCTGCGTGCGATTCTGCGCAACCTTGCCTTTGTACTGGTCCTGACCTGTGCGACGAATATCCTTATTCTGGCGATCCCGATTTACCTGTTTCAGATCAGTGACCGCGTGCTTACCAGTCGATCGTTGGATACGTTGATCATGCTGACCGCGATCGTGGCTGGCGCTGTCATCTTTCAGTCGGCCTTCGATGCGGTGCGTCGCTTCATGCTGATGCGAACCGCGGTCGAGGTTAATGCACGGCTGGGTGCTCCGATCCTCAGCGCGGCCGCTCATGCTTCGTTGCATGGCACAGGGCGCGAATATCAGACATTGGGTGATCTTCAGCAGGTACGAGGTTTTCTAGTATCGGGGACTTTGATCTCGTTTCTGGACGTGCCATTTGCACCGTTGTTCATCCTTATGATCTTTCTGGTTCATCCCCAGCTGGGTATGATCGTGATCGTCACAGCGCTGTTGTTGATGGTCATTGCCCTTATCAACCAACGTATGACTGCCGGACCTTTTGCCGAGGCCAACCGGGCGCAATCCATGGCCAACCAGCATCTGGATTCGATGTCGCGCAACAGCCAGATTATAAATGCTCTGGCCATGATCCCCGAGGCCGTGCGTATTTGGGGCCGAGACACTGCGCAGTCACTGACGTGGCAAGTGCGGGCACAGGACCGGAACGTTATTTTCGCCGCTATTTCGCGAGCGGTGCGTTTGCTGACACAGATAGCCATTCTGGGGTGGGGGGCATTCCTGGCCCTGCAGGGCGAAATCACGGGCGGGATGGTGATCGCGGCGTCGATCATTGCCGGGCGGGCTTTTGCACCCATCGAAGGCTCCATCGAAGGGTGGAACGGTTTCCTGCTGACACGTGGGGCTTACGGGCGGATCAAGAACTTGCTGTCCAACTCGGCGCTTCAGTTCGAGAAACTGCGCTTGCCGCGGCCAGAAGGGCGGTTGGATGTGGAACGGCTGCTTTTTGTTCCCGGCGGCACCAAGCGCGTTGTATTGAATGGGATCAGCTTTGCGCTGAATCCGGGCGAGACTCTGGCGATCATTGGCAACTCGGGCGCGGGTAAGACCACGTTGGGCAAAACACTGGTCGGATCGATTTTGCCGACATCCGGCAGCGTGCGCCTGGACCTGATGGATATCCGCAACTGGGATCCGCGCCAATTCGGCGAAAGCATCGGCTATCTGCCGCAGGATGTGCAGCTGTTTCCGGGCACCATCAAGGACAACATTGGCCGTATGCGCGAAGATGCAACGGACGAACAGATCCACGATGCTGCCGTTCTAGCCGATGTCCACAACATGATCGCCACGTTGCCCCAAGGGTATGAGACTGTTGTGGCCGCCGATGGCTCGCCATTGTCCGGCGGTCAAAAGCAGCGGATTGCCCTTGCGCGTGCCTTCTTTGGAAATCCGCGGCTTGTGGTTCTGGATGAGCCGAACTCGAACCTTGATGTGGCCGGAGATCAGGCGCTGGCACGGGCCATCGCGCAGGCCAAGGAAAACAAGATTACGGTCGTGGTGATTACGCAGAAGCCAACGCTGTTGAACGTGGTCGATAAGATCATGCTGCTGACGGATGGACGTGTTGCTTTGTTCGGGCAGCGTGAACAGGTGCTGCAACAATTGAACGGCCCGCGCAAACAGGCTGGGATTGAAGGCCAGCAGAAAGGGGATGCGTAATGAATGATCTCGTGCCGGTCAATAATGACCCCAAAGACCAAACTGTCTGGTACGCTGAAGTACCGCGCTCGATCAACCGGTTGGTCGTAGTTGGTTTAGTTATGCTGGTCGTCTGCTTTGGCGGCTTTGGCGTCTGGTCTTTCAGCGCACCGCTAGCTGCTGCGGTGATTGCGCAGGGAAGTTTCGTGGCCACTGGTCGCAACAAGATCGTACAGCATCTTGAGGGCGGGATCATTGAAAACATCAAAGTGATTGAAGGTCAGTCGGTTCAGGCGGGGGAAGTGTTGATGACGCTGGACCAAACTTCGGCCGAGGCCAATGAACGAGAACTGTTCATTCGCAAAATCCGCTTGCAAGCCATGTCTGAACGTCTTGAGGCCGAACACAATGAGATGGATCAGTTGGAGTTTTCCGCCGAGTTGCTTTCAGCCACTGATGATGTCGAAGTCATGACCATTCTTGATGGCCAGAAGATCAGCTTCGAAGTATCCCGCAAAACCCTGCTGAATGATATCGCATTGTTGGAACGCAACATGGAGGCCCTCAGGATCAGGTCCAGCGGGTTCGAGGCGCAACTGGACAGTATGAAACGTCGCGCGGAAATCCTGCAGGAAGAATTTGAAACCAAAAAGGCGTTGTTTGACAAAGGTTTGGTTCGAAAGGGAGATTTGAACACGATCCGTCGCGTGCAGGCTGAGGCGGAGGGACAGCAGGCGAGGCTGGCGGCTGAGACGGCGGAAATCAACCAGATGTTGCTGAAGTATGACGAACAGATCACGCGGACACGTTCGGCCTATCGCGAAGCCGCGTTGGATGAGTTGGGTGTGATTGCAGCCGATCTGGAAAGTGTCCGCGAAAAGGCACGTCAGGCGCGTAGTGTTCTGGATCGTGCCGTTGTTCGCGCACCAGTCACTGGGACTGTTGTAAGGCTTCACTATCATACACCTGGGGGCGTGATCGAAACTGGCGAGCCTATTGCTGAAATCCTACCTGCCGATGCGCCCCTTATCATCGAGGCGCAAATTCCCCGAACCGAAATTGACAGTGTGGGCAAGGGCCAGAACGCTACAGTGCGTTTGGTGGCGCTGAACCAACGCACGACGCCAGTACTAAGCGGTGAGGTGTTCTATGTCTCGGCGGATGCTCTGGTCGAAGACTCGTCAGGAACGCCTCAAGAAGTATACTTGGCCCGGATTTCACTGGCCCCGGACGAGATTGACCGGGTACGGGGCTTTATCCCCACTCCAGGTATGCCTGCCGAGATCATGATTCAAACCGAAGAACGCACTTTTGCGGCTTATATCGCCAAACCGGTGACGGACAGTATGTCGCGTGCCTTCCGCGAACATTGATCACGGGTGTAGGGTCTTCAACCTACACCTTCCAGTTTTCGCATGTTATCTTGTTGGGAACACCAACAGGAGAAACGCCTATGTCCTTAACCGTGAAAGAGATGATGGAAGCCGCGAACGCCGCTGTTGAACGGATAGATATGGCCCGCGCGGCCGAGGTTCTGGGGCAGGGTGGTTTACTACTGGACGTACGTGATGGGGCTGAATTGATGAAAACGGGTCGGGCTGCAGGCGCGCATCACATCTCAAGGGGGATGTTGGAGTTTCATGCCGACGATGCGTTGCAATCTCATGACCCCGAGCTGCGTAAGGATCGTCCCATTGTTCTGTATTGCGCAGCCGGAGGGCGCGCGGCGCTGGCGGGCAAGTTGTTAAAGGATATGGGATACGCGCAGGTTTATAACCTGGGTGGATTCAAAGACTGGGTTGAAGGTGGCGGCGACGTCGCGGGCTCCTGAAGCGAATGACTTGAAGCTGAATGTTAAAGGATCGACGCGGTAGCAGCCGCGCCGGTCGCTTTTGCGGACTTTCTCCTAAGCGTTCAGGAAGGCCCGAACCGAAGCCTCGAATTCACGCGGTTTTTCGGCGTGCAACCAATGTCCCGCACCGGGTATTTTGGCGAAGCGCGCAGTTGGAAACAGCGCCCGGATCGCGGGGCGGTATTCGGGCAGCACATAGTCAGATTCAGCCCCGGACAGAAACAGGGTCGGCTTGTCCCATGTGCCTGTCAGCTCGGGAAAGCCCATGATTTTCGGCATCTCGGCAGACAGAGTATCCAGATTCAGCAACCACCGTTGACCCTTGATGTCCAGCGACTGTGTGAAAAAGCTCTGTAAGGCTTTCTCGACACCTTGTTCGGCCAGTTGCTGTTCGGCATCTGACCGACGCGTGACAGATGACAGGTCAACGGCGCGCATTGCCTCGATGAACTGGATCTGGCTATGCGTATAAGTAACGGGCGCGATGTCAGCGACCACCAGCTTGCGCAGCTTCTCGCCATGCAGCAAGGCCAGCGTCATGGCCGCCTTGCCGCCCATCGAATGACCGAGCACATCCGCCTGTCCACCAAAATGATCAATCACCTCTGCCAGGTCATCGGCCATGCTCGGGTAGTCATGTCGTGTCGTCCATTCACTGTTGGAGTGGTTTCTCATGTCGACGGCCACGACCTGTCGCTCATCAGACAGTCTGCGTGCAATGACACCCCAGTTTCGACCCGAGCCATATAGCCCATGGGCAATCAGAAAAGGCGGGTTTGAAGTCGGTTCACCATGGATGATCGTGTTCAGCATGTCCGTGTGATACCTGTCGTGTCCACAAACAGCCAGCCCCATTGTGGCGCGTGTCCGGCCCGGATACAGTGCCGCGGCAGGAGGTCCCGATATGGCGCAAAACCCCGACATCCAAACTCAAATCGCGCAGACCGTGCAGTTGTTGCGCGACAAGTTGGGTGTGCAGGACAAGACCCTGACGGCCTCGGTCAGAAAAGCCAAACGTCAATTGCCCCGGCGCATTTACAAACAGGCGCTGCTTTTGGCCGATGCCGAGCAGATGGCGGCCCATCCCAAGCTGAGGCTGGTGCTGGACACGCCCAAACTGGCCCGCGCGTCAGATGAGGTGCAGGATCATCTGACCGGCATAAATCTGGCCGACCGCAGGCTGGGCTGGTTTCTGGGAATGCTGGGTGGGTTGGCTTTCAACTTGTTGGCCCTGTCGGTTCTGCTGCTTGTGTTTCTGCGGTGGCAGGGCTTCATATGAAAAACGGCGCCGCTGGGGCGCCGTTCAACTTTTTGATATCCTGACACTTTACAGGTTCGGATAAATCGGGAAGCGCGCGCACAGTTCGGCCACTTCGGCCTTGACCTTGGCTTCGACCGCGCCGTTACCTTCTTCGCCATTAGCGGCCAGACCGTCGACCACTTCGATGATCCAATCCGCGATCTGGCGGAACTCGACCTCACCAAACCCACGAGTGGTTCCTGCAGGCGAGCCCAGGCGAATGCCCGACGTGATGGTTGGCTTTTCGGGGTCGAACGGAACGCCGTTCTTGTTGCAGGTGATGTGCGCACGACCCAAGGCTTTCTCGGTCGCGTTGCCCTTTACGCCTTTGGGGCGCAGGTCGACCAGAACCACATGGGTGTCGGTGCCGTGGGTGACCGTGTCCAGACCGCCTTTGATCAGCTGGTCCGACAGCGCCTGCGCGTTGGTCACGACCTGTTGGATGTAGGTTTTGAACTCGGGGCGCAGCGCCTCACCAAAGGCGACAGCTTTACCAGCGATGACGTGCATCAGCGGGCCGCCCTGAATGCCGGGGAAGATGGCCGAGTTCACTTTCTTGGCGATCGCCTCGTCATTGGTCAGGATCATGCCACCGCGGGGACCGCGCAGGGTCTTGTGGGTGGTGGTGGTGGCCACATGCGCATGCGGGAAGGGACTCGGATGCTCGCCTGCTGCAACCAGACCGGCAAAGTGCGCCATATCCACGTGCAGGTAAGCGCCGACCATATCGGCAATCTCGCGCATGCGGGCAAAGTCGATCTGGCGCGGGATGGCCGAGCCACCTGCGATGATCAGCTTGGGCTGGTGCTCTTTCGCCAGCGCCTCGACCTGATCATAGTCCAGCATGTTGTCCTGCTGGCGCACGCCGTATTGAACAGCCTTGAACCACTTGCCGGACTGGTTGGGGGCTGCGCCATGGGTCAGGTGGCCACCTGCGTCCAGGCTCATGCCCAGAATGGTGTCGCCGGGCTGGATCAGCGCCTGGAACACACCCTGGTTGGCTTGGCTGCCCGAGTTCGGCTGAACGTTGGCAAATCCGCAGCCAAACAGTTCTTTGGCGCGATCGATGGCCAGATTTTCGGCGACATCAACGAACTGGCAACCGCCATAATAACGACGACCCGGATAGCCTTCGGCATATTTGTTGGTCATCACCGAACCCTGCGCTTCCATCACCGCGGCAGACACGATGTTCTCGGATGCGATCAGTTCGATCTCGTCGCGCTGACGTCCCAGCTCGGATGTTATCGAGCCGAACAGCTCGGGATCACGGTCAGCGAGGGATTGGGTGAAAAATCCGTTATCACGAAGATTGGCGTTCATGGGGGCTCCACATACTGGGGGGTAATTTGCGGATTTCCTATCGGAAACTGGCCAGCGGCAAAAGGCTTAAAGCGACGATTTGGCCAACTGCGGCGTCAAGACTGGCCTATCGGGGAAAGGTATGGTTGTTTCGGAACCAAATGTGCAGCACCGGAAACCGCAACAGATGATTCAGAGAATCGCTTTTCTTGCCAGCGACGCGAAAGTGGCGCAAACCGCGCGCGACACGCTGGTCAGGCGTTATGGTAACGCAGCGCCGCGTGATGCCGATGTGGTCGTTGCGCTGGGCGGCGATGGCTTCATGCTGCACACGCTGCACAACATGCAGCATCTGGATACACCTGTTTACGGCATGAACCGTGGAACCATCGGATTTCTGATGAACGAGTTCCATGAGACTGACCTGATGGAACGCCTTGATGTAGCGATAGAAGAGGTCATCAATCCACTGGCTATGCGCGCGATGGACCAGTCCGGCAAGATGCATGAGGCGCTTGCGATCAACGAGGTATCGCTGCTGCGGGCCGGTCCGCAGGCCGCACGCCTCAAGATCAGTGTGGACGGACGGGTTCGCATGGACGAGTTGGTCTGTGACGGGGCGCTGTTGTCCACGCCTGCGGGGTCCACGGCCTATAATTACTCGGCCCATGGTCCGATTCTGCCGATTGGGTCCGATGTTCTGGCCCTGACCGCGATCGCCGCGTTTCGCCCGCGCAGGTGGCGGGGCGCTTTGTTGCCCAAGATCGCCAAGGTTCGGTTTGATGTGCTGGACGCGGATAAACGCCCGGTCATGGCGGACGCCGATTCTATCTCGTTCCCGGATATCGACTGGGTCGAGATCAGGTCCGAGCCTTCGATCCAGCATCGCATCCTTTTCGACCCCGGTCATGGGCTGGAAGAGCGGCTGATCTCGGAGCAATTCACCTGATTTTGCGTGCTGTTGGCAATTTTCTCACTCTTGTGTGAACCAGTTCACAGGAGATTGATTAACCATGGATTAATGTGAACTTGCCCGGAGACACATCAACGGCGGGAGTGAGTGGCCGCCAACGGTGTTTTCGAAATGAACGCGCAGTTTTCGCGCTGGCAAGGGTAGGTGGTGCTACGCTTGTTATCGGATCTCCGGGCATATTTTAGAAAGTGGGCCCCGGGTACAAAACCCCGGGGTCAATTTCTTTTGGCAAGGGTCAGTTGACCTGATCCATCCTTTCCCACAGCGGCAGGCACATCTGTCCTACACGTGCTTCGATCGCGGCGGCGGCATCTACGGCCATATCCTCGCGCCAGCGCGCTGCAGCAATCTGGACGTTTATCGGTTGTGGCCCGTTTGGTAGATCGGCCAGACGCGCTGGAACACTGGCGGCGGGAAGGCCAAGGAAATTCATCGCGTAGGAATAGACCGCGCAGCCCAGAACTTCGTGGACGCCTTCGGGGCCTTCGGTGTCACGGTCGGGGCCGAAAAAGGGTTGCGGCAGGAACGGCGACAGAATCAGCGGATAATCCAGCATGAATAGTGCCCATTCACGCGCGTACTGTGTTCGCTTGGCCAACATACCGATCAACTCGGTTCCGGTGATGGGCGGAAATTCCTGGAAGTATACTTCAAAGATATCGCGGATGGTTTGCGATCCGGCGGCCTCGATATCTGTTTTCAACAAGGTCAGAACTTCACCCATCAACGCGCGATACCCACCGCGCCCGCATTCGAACACGTCGGGTGTGTTCACCTCTTGCACGTCATACCCCGCGTCCATCAGCGCGTCACGGGCGGTGTCCAGCGCTTTGTCGACCTCGGGGTGTAAATCATAGCCGTAGGTGTTCTTGGTAAAGGCAACCTTGATGGGCCCGTCGGTCTTATCCCCGCGCCACGACACGGCAACATGAAACGGATCGCGGGGATCAGCCGCGATCAGGCTGGGCATCGACAGGTGCAAATCCGCAGCCGAACGGGTGATCAGCCCTTGCACTGACATGGATTGCGCCAGCAAGCCACGCTCAACCTTTTGACTTGGGTTAAACGCGGGTACGCGGCCCAGACCTGGCTTCACGGTCACCGCGCCGTTGGCGGCCGCTGGAAACCGCAGGCTGCCGCCGATATCATTGCCATGCGCCAAGGCCCCGATCCCCGCCATCACCGCCGCACCGGCACCACCCGAAGATCCACCCGGCGAGATATGCCGCCCCCACGGGTTATACGTGCGGCCGTGCAGGTCGTTATCCGTGTCGGCACGAAACGAGAATTCGGGTGTATTGGTACGGCCGATCACAATAGCACCTGCGTTTTGCAGATTTCTGACGACCGGGGCATCATCGGGTGCAATCACATCCTTTAAAGCAACGACGCCGTTCGTGGTTGCATGCCCTCTTTGATCGACGTTGATCTTTATGGTGACAGGCACGCCGTGCAGTGGGCCGGGTTCCGCGCCCCCGGCGACTGCATTGTCCAGTTCACGCGCATGGCTGACGGCCTCGGTACTAAGGTCTTCGACGACGGCATTGAGGTCGGGATTGACCTGATGCAACCTGTCGATCGAGGATTTTATAGCGTCTTCCGCGCTGATCTCGCCCTTGCGGGTCAGGTTCGTCAGGTCGGTGGCGTTCAGACGCCATAAGTCACGTATTGTCATGGGGCCTCACTGTCTTAGTCAGACTGTAGAGGCCCCAAGGCGGGTTGCAAGGGCAGGGGTGCAGCAGCGCTGCACTGTGCTCTATTTCTGGGCGTAGCCGAGTGTTTTCAGGGCGTCTGTGATCTCGTCCAGAATGGCCGGATCGTCGATGGTTGCGGGCGTTTTGTAGTCCTTGCTGTCGGCAATCGACACCATCGTCCCGCGCAAGATCTTGCCCGACCGCGTCTTGGGCAGGCGATCCACCACAACAGCCTGTTTGAAGGCTGCGACTGGGCCGATCTTGTCGCGTACCAGCTTAACCACATCCTGCACGACCTCACCGTGGTCACGATCACAACCTGCATTCAGGCAAAGGAAGCCAACCGGCATCTGGCCCTTCAACTGATCGGTTACGCCGATCACGGCGCATTCCGCTACGTCGGGGTGAGAGGCCAGAACCTCTTCCATACCGCCAGTAGACAGGCGGTGACCCGCGACGTTGATCACGTCATCGGTGCGGGCCATGATGTATAGGTACCCGTCCTCATCGATCATGCCCGCGTCGCCGGTTTCATAGTAGCCGGGGAAATGCTCAAGATACGCGCTTTTGAACCGTTCTTCAGCATTCCACAGTGTCGGCAAAGTCCCGGGGGGAAGGGGAAGCTTTACTGCGATTGCGCCCAACTCTCCGGCTTTCATGGGGTGGCCGCCTTCGTCCAGGATCTGCACGTCATAACCAGGCATCGGCTTGGCGGGTGACCCAAGTTTGATCGGCAGTTCCTCGATCCCAAGCGGGTTTCCTGCGATGGGCCAGCCGGTTTCAGTTTGCCACCAATGATCGATCACCGGTACTTTCAGTGCATCCTGCGCCCAGACGATCGTGTCCGGGTCAGCCCGCTCACCGGCCAGGTAAAGCGCGCCCAAATGGGACATGTCGTAGTTGTTGATCAGTTCACCTTGCGGGTCCTCGCGTTTGACCGCACGGATCGCTGTTGGTGCGGTGAAAAAGCTTTTGACCTTGTGTTCGGAAATAACGCGCCAGAACGTACCGGCGTCGGGTGTGCCCACCGGCTTGCCTTCGAACACGATCGTGGTGTTTCCGTGGATCAACGGCGCGTAACAAATGTAAGAGTGACCCACGACCCACCCCACGTCGGATGCTGCCCAGAACACGTCACCGGGGTCCACATTGTAGATATTCTTCATCGTCCAGTTCAGCGCCACCAAATGGCCTGCGGTGGGGCGAACGACACCTTTGGGCGCACCTGTCGTACCCGAGGTGTAGAGGATATAGGCCGGGTCGTTGCCGGCGACCGGAACACACTCGGCCGGTTCGACACCGTATTGGAAGCCATGCCAGTTGAAGTCGCGACCTTCAATCAGTTGTGCAACCTCTTGCTCGCGTTGGAAAATAACGCAGAAATCGGGTTTGTGCTCGGCCAAATCGATGGCCCCGTCCAATAGGGGTTTGTAGTGGACAACGCGCCCGGGCTCCATCCCGCACGAGGCGGCGATGATTGCTTTGGGTTTCGCATCGTCGATCCGAACAGCCAACTCGTTGCTGGCAAAGCCTCCAAAGACCACCGAATGTACGGCCCCAAGACGGGCGCAGGCTAGCATGGCCTCCAACGCTTCGGGGATCATGGGCATGTAGATAATGACCCGGTCGCCTTTTTCCACGCCCTTGGCCCGCAATGCACCGGCCAGCATCGCGACGCGATTGCGCAGCTCGACATACGAGATCTCGCGCTTGGTGTGAGTGATAGGACTGTCGTAGATAATCGCGGTCTGCTCGGCGCGTCCGTTTTCCACGTGGCGATCCACTGCGTTCCAGCATGTGTTGACTTGGGCGTCCGAGAACCATTCGTAGAGCGGAGCATTGTCGTCGAACAGGGCTTTGGTCGGTGGACGCACCCAGTCGATGCTTTTGGCGGCCTCCATCCAAAATTCCTCTGGGTTGGATTTCCAGCTGTCGAAAACGTCCTGGTAAGCCACGATAATCTCCTCCGATAGTTCAGTGCGCTTTGTGTAAAGTGGCCGAAGGGTAACGGACAAGCGACGCTTAAGTCGGAGCGTCACTTTATCGCAAAATATTTGCATATCTTTGGAAGTAGAGGTGCAAATTTTTGCAAATGCACTTTTTGGGCGCAGTAAGGTGGGTATCGTGGGGAATTTTTGCAAAGTTGCAAAGAGGGCTGAGCAAACAAGTCTCAGAATCATACCGGGCGCCTTAGCTGGCGCCCGGTTCGAATTATTGACAGATCAGGTTACACGACTACCCGTAGTGGGTAACGGGCGTACCCGCTATTGCGGCCATGTTCAGCAACCCACGCGCGGTGATTGATGGCGTCACGATATGCGCCTTGTTGCCCATTCCCATCAGGATCGGCCCAACCTCCAGCCCGTCCGCCTTCATTTTCAGAATGTTTCGCACGCCGCTGGCCGCGTCGGAATGCGCGAAGATCAACACATTCGCTGCACCCTCCATGCGGGAATTCGGGAAGATGCGCGAGCGCAGCTCGGGGTCCAGCGCAAGGTCAAGATTCATCTCGCCCTCATAGGTAAAGTCACGTGGCTCCGAGTCCAGAATATCCAGCGCCGCCCGCAGACGTTTGCCTGACCCTTCCGCCTGATTGCCAAACTGGGATTGCGAGCAAAAGGCGATTTTGGGTTCAAGCCCAAAGCGGCGCACGTGACGCGCTGCCCCGATTGTGCTTTCGGCCAGTTCCTCGGGGGAGGGCAGTTGCCGAACATGGGTGTCAGCAATAAACAACGGCCCGTCTTCCAGGATCATCAGCGACAGCGCGCCGTGCGGACGTAAGTCTCCATCGCTCAAAATTTGTTGCACATAGTTCAAGTGCCAGCGGTACTCGCCAAAGGTTCCGCAGATCATACTGTCTGCATCGCCCCGATGCACGGCAATCGAGGCAATAGCAGTGTTGTTGGTCCGCATGATCGCCTTGGCCAGATCAGGCGTAACGCCACGGCGCTGCATCAGTCCGTGATATGTATTCCAATAATCATAATAGCGCGGGTCGTCTTGCGGGTTTACGATCTGGAAATCCTCACCCGGCCGGACGGTCAGACCCAGCCTTTCGCATCGGGCATCGATTACATCGGGACGACCGATCAGAATCGGGGTCTCGGTGGTTTCTTCCAAAATAGCTTGGGCTGCGCGCAGGACGCGCTCGTCTTCGCCCTCGGCAAAGACGATCTTGCGGGACGCGGCCGAGGCGGCCTCGAACACCGGTCGCATGATCAGCGCCGATTTGAAAACGGTTTGGTTGAGCTGTTCTTTATACGCTTCGATATCGGCAATCGGGCGTTTGGCCACACCGCTCGCCATAGCGGCCTTAGCCACCGAGGATGACACCACGCCCACAAGGCGCGGGTCAAAGGGTTTGGGGATCAGATAGTCGGGACCGAAGGTCAGTTGTTCACCCTTGTAGGCGGCAGCAGCCTCGGCGCTGGTGGTGGCGCGGGCCATTTCGGCGATACCGTCGACACAGGCGATCTGCATCTCATCGTTGATCTCGGTTGCGCCAACATCCAGCGCGCCGCGGAAGATGAAGGGAAAGCACAGGACGTTGTTCACCTGATTGGGAAAGTCGCTGCGGCCCGTGGCGATGATTGCATCCGGCGCAACCTCGCGCGCGGCATCGGGCAGAATTTCCGGGTTCGGGTTGGCCAGCGCAAAGATGATCGGGCGGCTGGCCATTTTCGCGACCATCTCGGGCTTGAGCACATTCGGCCCGCTTAGGCCAAGGAACAGGTCCGCATCCCCGATCACGTCATCCAGCGTGCGCAGATCGGATTTCTGTGCGAACTGGTCCTTGTGCGGATTCATATCCTCGGCGCGGCCTTCGTAGACCAGACCGTGAATATCGCACAGCCAGATATTCTCGCGCTTGACGCCTAGCTTGACCAACATGGACAGGCAGGCAATCCCCGCCGCCCCGCCGCCGGTCGAGACGACTTTGATGTCTTCGAACGATTTGCCGGCAACGTGCAGCGCGTTCTTGGCGGCCGCCCCCACAACGATGGCAGTGCCGTGCTGGTCGTCGTGAAAAACGGGGATATTCATCCGCTCGCGGCAGATTTTCTCGACGACGAAGCAGTCGGGGGCTTTGATGTCTTCTAGGTTGATCGCACCAAAAGTGGGCTCTAACGCGCAGACGATATCAGCCAGCTTTTCGGGATCGGGCTGATCGACCTCGATATCGAAACAGTCGATATTAGCGAATTTCTTGAACAGAACGGCCTTGCCTTCCATCACTGGTTTTGAGGCCAGCGCACCGATGTTGCCCAGTCCCAAAACCGCCGTCCCGTTTGAGACCACCGCCACAAGGTTGCCGCGCGCCGTATAAAGCTCGGCATTTTGGGGGTCGGCCTTAATTTCAAGGCTCGCTTCGGCCACGCCGGGTGAGTAGGCGCGCGCCAAGTCGCGACCGTTGGCCATCGGCTTAGTGGCTTTGATCTCTAGCTTTCCGGGCTTTGGGTGGGCGTGGTAGTCAAGCGCGGCCTGCCGCAGGCTGGGGGTGTCAGACATTGGCGATTTATCTCCGTTCCGAAATTTGATTGACCGTTAAACCATTTTTTCCGGCTTGGCTACGTCACGTCATTTTGCAGCATGTTTTCGGCGACATGAGCGCGTGAGTTGCATTTCAATTCAAAGTAACTAGTTTCGAGCATCTTCGAAAACCTGTCTTTCAGACGCAAGAACAAAGGCCAGACATGAGCTTTAATGAGGATCTCCGGACTGGTTCCAAAGGGCATATTTACTTTGGGCTTCCTGCTGCTCTGGCCGCAATGGCGCTTGTGTTGGTCGTTATCTCTATCTGGCCGGAACAGGCATCGCGTTTCAACCAAGAGGGCGGCTTGATCGAGACTGGCTCGGCTTTTGCTTTGCTGGCGGCGGGCTTTGCAGCGTTTTACCGCTTTCCCGGCGTCAAGCGCCTGTACATCGGCGTCGTGTGTCTTCTGTTGGCCGAGCGCGAGCTTGAAGCGGATGTCTACTCGGTTGGAACCTTTCCTCATACGATCCTCAGTGGTTTGGACGTGATGCTGGACATGACTGCCGTGCGCATAGTGCTGGCGGTGATCGTGTTGGGTGGGTTGATCTGGCACGGTGTCCCGACGGGTTGGCGTGCTTTGAAGGCACGCGCGCCGTTTTTGCTGGTGTTTTTCCTGGCGGGCATGTCGGCAGTGGTCGCGCAACTGCTGGAAGAGGTGTCCGGGATGATGGGCGCGGATATTTCGCAAACCATGATACTGCGCCTGTTTGTGCTGGAAGAAACGCTTGAGATGTTCTTTTCGATTGGCATTCTGGCCGCTGTTCTGATCGGATGGCCGAAAGCCAAGACCGAAGAGACAGTGAATGACCAACAACCAGACCAAAGCTGAGATTCGTCTGCCCACGCAGGAGCTGCGCGACGATATCCCCTTTTTTACCAAGGTGCTGGGGATGCGGATGGATATGATCTATCCCGCCGATGACCCTCGGGTGGCGGTGTTTTCCGGCCACGGGCTGCGGCTGCGGATTGAAAAGGACGCGCCGGAAAGCCCCGGCACGTTGCGCATCCTGACCGATGACCCCGACAGCTTTGCCGACGGACAGCGCAGCCTACTGGCCCCGAACGGAACAAAGGTCGAGATTGATGAGCTGAATCCGCCCATGGTCATGCCGGACACGGTGCATTCTTTCGTTGTGCGCAGGCTCAAGGATCAGGCCCCTTGGATCATTGGTCGCGCCGGGATGCACTATCGTGATCTGGTGCCCGACCGGCTGGGCGGGTCCATCATTGCTAGCCATATCCGCATTCCCGACGGTGGACCGGTGCCGGACATGGTGCATTTCCACAAGGTCGGATTCCAACTGATCTTCTGCATCCACGGCTGGGTGGATGTGGTCTACGAGGATCAGGGCGACAAGATGCGCCTGACTGCTGGCGATTGCTTTATCCAACCGCCCGAAATCCGTCACCGCGTGCTTGAGGCCTCGGACAATGTGCAGGTGATCGAGATCGGCGTGCCTGCCGAGCACGTCACCGAGATCGATCACGATATGGACCTACCCACCCCGCACTACCGCCCCGATCGTGAATGGCAGGGGCAGAAGTTCGTCTTCAATCAGGCCGAGGGCGCGGATTGGGTGCCGTTTCGCCTGCCGGGCTATATCTGCCGCGACACCACGATTGCGGAAAACACCAAGGGCGTGGCCGGGGTGCAGGTCGTGCGCAAAGGGCAGGGTGATCCGCAATGGGCTGCCCATGACACAGATATCCATTTCACCTTTGTAATGAACGGCGCGGTCACGTTAGAGGGTGAAGGGCGCGAGCCATACCCGCTGGAACAGGGCGACGCGTTTGTGATCCCTCCGGGGATGCGGACGCGCCTGTCGGACCCGTCGGATGATGTGGAACTGCTTGAAGTAACGCTGCCCGGCACGTTCAACACACGGCTGGGGTAAGAATTGCGGCGCGCGGGGCTTCACCTTGGCGCGCCGTTTCACTAGAACAGTATTTTTCTGACCAGATGATCAAAAATTGGGGAATCGCCATGAGCCTGAAAGACGCAGCCCTCTTAGTCCGCGAAAACGCCTATGCACCCTATTCCAATTTCAAGGTCGGAGCGGCGATCCGATCTGCCTCGGGCGTGATTTATTCCGGATGCAATGTCGAAAACGTGGCTTATCCCGAAGGCACCTGCGCTGAAGCAGGGGCGATTGCCGCCATGGTTGCCGCAGGCGAGCAGGAACTGACCGAGGTTTATGTGGTTGCCTCATCGCCTCAGCCCGTGCCGCCCTGCGGGGGGTGCCGTCAGAAACTGGCCGAGTTCGGCAAGCGCGAAGTCAAGGTGACGCTGGCGTCGGTCGAAGGGTCTGAGATGGAAACCACCATCGGCGATCTGCTGCCGGGGGCCTTTGGCGCCTCGCATATGGAGTGAGCCATGGACGCCCGTTCGATCAACGCCAAGCTGCGCCGCGGTCAGGTGCCCACGGCCGAGGAACTGCGCTGGTTCGCGCAAGGTCTGGCTGATGGTGGCGTCAGTGATGCGCAGGCTGGGGCTTTTGCGATGGCCGTCTGTATGGGCGGTCTGGGCGCGCAGGGCCGCGCTGACCTGACGGTTGCAATGCGCGACAGCGGCGACGTTCTGACATGGGACGTGGATGGCCCGGTGATCGACAAGCACTCGACCGGAGGGGTGGGGGACAGCGTCAGTCTGGTGCTTGCACCTGCACTGGCTGAGATGGGGGCCTATGTCCCGATGATCTCGGGTCGTGGGTTGGGCCATACCGGTGGGACGCTGGACAAGCTCGAGTCGATTCCGGGCGTGACCACTCAGATCAGCGAAGATCGTCTGGCGCAGATTTTGCGCGAAACCGGCGCGGCCATAGTTGGTGCAACGGGGCAGATCGCCCCTGCGGACAAGCGGCTCTATGCAATCCGCGATGTGACGGCGACGGTGGAAAGCCTCGACCTGATCACCGCGTCGATCCTGTCCAAGAAGCTGGCCGCCAGCCCGGATGCACTGGTGCTGGACGTCAAGGTGGGCAGCGGCGCGTTCATGAAAACCCACGAGGATGCGCGCAATCTGGCACAGGCCCTGACCCAGACCGCGAATGCCGCGGGATGCCGCACCTCGGCGGTGATCACGGATATGAACCAACCTCTGGCACCGGCGCTGGGCAACGCGTTAGAGATCTGCGAGGTCATGAAAGCCATGACCGGCGGGCGCAATACGCCCTTGGCCGAAATCTCGGCCGAGTTGGGCGGCGTGCTGCTGGTGGATGCCGGGATGTGCGCAACCTTGGATGAGGGGCGCGAGAAACTGGCCGAAATTATCCGCTCTGGCCGCGCGGCCGAAAGGTTCGGGCGCATGATGGCCGCCGTCGGCGCGCCACTGCATTTCGTCGACAACTGGTCGCGGTACTTGCCCGAGGTCAGCGTGATTCTTGAAGTTCCTGCGCCAAGCACGGGCTATGTCACTGCGATGGATGGCGAAGCGCTGGGCTTGGCCGTCGTCGCGCTAGGCGGCGGGCGGCAAGTTGAAAGCGACGTGATCGACCCCGCCGTGGGGATTTCCGATATCGTCCGGCTGGGTGCTAAGCTGGACAAGGGTGCGCCGTTGGCCGTGATCCACGCCGCCCGCGAGGACGCGGCGCAACAGGCGGCGCAAGCCGTCTTGCAAGCGATCAGCCTCGGGCCGGACAGCCCCTCGCTGCCGGGGATCGTGCATGAAAGGATCACCGCATGACCCGCGCGTTTCTGGTCGTGATGGACTCGGTCGGTATCGGTGGCGCGCCGGATGCGGATCACTTTTTCAACGGCGATCGGCCCGATACCGGGGCCAACACGCTGGCACACATCGCGCAGGCCTGCGCCGAGGGGCGGGCCGAGGATGGGCGCTCGGGCCCGCTGCATTTGCCTCATCTGGATGCGTTGGGGCTGGGGGCGGCGACCCGTCTGGCCTCGGGCGCAGACACGCCGGGGCTGCGGGCGGAACCGACCGGCCTGTGGGGCTGCGCGCGGGAACATTCGCCGGGTAAGGACACGCCCTCGGGCCATTGGGAACTGGCCGGGCTGCCGGTGCCTTGGGACTGGCACTATTTCCCGGATACGCAACCAGCCTTTCCCGCCGACCTCAGCCGGGCCGCCGCCGAGGCTGCAGGAACCGACGGCATATTGGGCGATTGCCACGCCTCGGGTACGGCGATCATTGCAGACCTGGGCGCCGAACATCTGCGCACCGGCTGGCCGATCTGCTATACCTCGGCTGACAGCGTGTTCCAGATCGCCGCGCATGAGGAGCATTTCGGCCTAGACCGATTGCTGGAAATGTGCCGAACTCTGGCCCCGCGCTTGCACGAGATGAAAGTGGGCCGGGTCATCGCGCGACCATTCGTGGGAACGCCGGAACAGGGCTTCACCCGCACCACCAACCGCAAGGATTTCGCCATCCTGCCGCCTGCGCCGGTTCTGACCAACTGGGCGCAGGATTCCGGGCGGCGCGTGCATGCGGTCGGCAAGATCGGTGATATCTTCTCGATGCAGGGGATCGACACGCTGCGCAAAGGCTCGGACGCCGAGCTGATGCGTCACCTCTCCGATCTGGTCGATGAGGCGGAAGAGGGCAGCCTGACCTTCGCCAATTTTGTCGAGTTCGACAGCCTGTACGGCCATCGCCGCGACATCAGCGGCTATGCCCGCGCGTTGGAATGGTTTGACCGTGAAATCGGCGCAATCATCGCCCGTCTGCGGCCTGGAGACTTGATGCTGCTGACCGCCGACCACGGCAATGACCCCAGCTGGATCGGCACCGACCATACGCGCGAACAGGTGCCCGTTCTGATCGCCGGGCGAGGCGCGGGCCAGATCGGCGCGGTGAATTTCACCGATATTGCCGCTAGCATCGCACACCACCTGAACATCCCGGCGCAGGGGCCGGGGCGGAGTTTTCTATGAGCGTCGCAGACCTTCCCAAAATCGAATTGCACCTGCACCACGAAGGCGCGGCCCCGCCCGCCTTTATCCGGCAGTTGGCCCATGAAAAGCGCATCGACCTGAGCGGGATTTTCAAACCCGACGGCAGCTATGATTTCCGCGATTTCGCCCATTTCCTCAGCGTGTATGAGGCCGCCTGCGAAGTGCTGAAATCGCCCGAGGATTTCCGCCGCCTGACACTGGCCATCCTCGAAGAAAGCGCGGCGAACGGAGTGGTTTATTCGGAAACCTTCCTCAGCCCCGATTTCTGCGGCGGCGGAGACCTGCATGCCTGGCGCGACTACCTGACCGCCATCCAGGACGCGGCGGATGAGGCCGAGCGCAAATACGACATCACCCTGCGCGGGGTCGTGACCTGCGTGCGCCATTTCGGTCCTGAAAAAGCAAAGCTCAGCGCCCATTGTGCAGCGGAAACCGCTGGTGATTGGATCACTGGCTTTGGTATGGGCGGGAATGAGGCTATGGGAGCTCAGGGGGACTATAAGTGGTCCTTTGACTGCGCCCGCGAGGCTGGTCTGCGCCTGACCACGCATGCCGGAGAGTTTGGTGGCCCCGAAAGCGTGCGTGATGCTATTCGAGACTTGCGTGTGGAACGTGTGGGCCACGGCGTACGCGCCGCCGAAGACCCAGACCTGATCCGCGAGATTGTGGACCGCGACATCACGCTTGAGGTCTGCCCTGGCTCGAACGTGGTACTGGGGCTTTTCCCCGATTTCGCCGCGCATCCAATTGCCAAATTGCGCGATGCGGGTGTGAAGGTCACAATTTCCACGGACGATCCGCCGTTTTTCCACACCACAATGCGGCGTGAATATGAGATGTTGAGCAAGGCGTTCGGCTGGGATGCTGAAGTTTTTGCCGCGCTGAACGAAACCGCACTGAACGCGGCTTTTTGCGATGAAGAGACCCGCGCGCGGGTCAAGACAAGACTGGAGAGAACATGAGCGAACACCTGACCGTCGTTGACCACCCGCTGGTGCAGCACAAACTGACGCTCATGCGGGACAAGGGCACCTCGACCGCCAGCTTCAGGCAGTTGCTGCGCGAGATCACTCAGCTGCTTGCCTATGAGGTCACGCGTGAGATGCCGCTGACCACCCGCCATATCGAAACTCCGATGGAGGAGATGGACGCCCCCATCCTGGCTGGTAAAAAGCTGGCGCTGGTGTCGATCCTGCGGGCCGGAAACGGGATGCTGGATGGGGTGCTGGAGCTGGTGCCCTCGGCCCGCGTGGGTTTTGTCGGCCTCTACCGCGATGAGGAAACGCTGAAACCCGTTCAGTACTATTTCAAAGCGCCCGAGGGGCTGAAAGACCGTCTGGTCATCGCGGTTGATCCGATGCTGGCCACCGGTAACAGTTCGGCCGCGGCGATTGATCTGCTGAAAGAGGCGGGTGCCACCGATATCCGATTCCTGTGCCTGCTGGCTGCCCCCGAAGGCGTTGCGCGGATGAAAGAGGCGCATCCGGACGTGCACATCGTAACGGCGTCACTGGACCGAGAGCTGAATTCAAAAGGCTATATCATGCCCGGCCTCGGCGACGCGGGCGACCGGATGTTCGGAACCAAGTAAGTCGGATCATCCGCCGCAGATATTCTGCAGCCGGACCCAATCGCGGTCCGGCAGGACCTGCTGTTGGGGACGGCCTGCCATTGGGTCAGCCTCGATCAGGCCCAACACCGTCTCACCGGTTACATCCTTGGCATAAGCAAAAGGTGTCGAGGGCAGAGCGGCTTGGGCAAAGACCTCCAGCAGGTCATCATCCGGCAGGGAAGGGCGGGGCTCTGACAGGACCTCTTCGGTATAGGCATCCACGATGTCTGGGGTCAGTTCGCCGGTTGTCAGCAGTCTAAAGGCAGTGCCCGCTCCGGTGCGGTCCAGCAGATCCTCAAGTGGATCCTGCGCCTGCGTTCGTGCGCGTTCTGCAATGATGTACCCGGCGGCAACCGAGGGATCCTCGTGATCTTCGACTAGCGCCCGGTTTAACAACACGATCCCGCCCGGCAGGCTGAGACTGCTTTGCACGCCCGCCGGAAGGATGACGACTTCGCGTACACCTGTGCGTGCGGCCAGTTGATCTAACGCCTCTTGCGCATCTTCGGACGTGCAGGCCCGCCCGGATACGCGCTCGATCCGGTCAAGGATTGCACCACCGATATCTTGCCGTTTGATATCGGGAACAACCGAGACCACGTGGTTCTGAAGCGCAACCGGAACCCAAAGCAAAAGCAAGGCCAGAACAGCGACAATGACACCCGCAACGCTGAGCCACCGCAAACGCCCGGGATGCGGGCGCGCGCGGTCGATGGCGCGTTGCAAACGGTCTATCGCCTCGATCATGGTGGTTTCGGTTTCTTCCAGCTCCAGCGTCTCGTCCGGGTCGCCATCGGGGTTGAAGACCGCCGGATAACCACCCGGATTCTGCCGTTCCAGCGCCGCCAGGGACCAATGTGTCAGCGCCTTGTCATTGAAATCCGAGATCGTCAGTGTGGCTTCGCCGATGGAAACCACGACCTCGCGCCGTTGAACGTCGGGCGAAGGACGCCACAGACCGGTGGCCTCGATCCGTTGGTACTGTTTCAGGGCCGTCATCACGGTGAGAACTGCTCATTATTGATTGAGGTCAGTTTAGCACGCAAAAATCCAGTGGTGCAAACCTGTTGCGCCTGGTTCTGTAAATGTGCTGGATGGTGCAGGGCCTTGGGGGCAAGGCTTTATTGGTTTAACAACAAGGCATACCATGTCGCCCGACACGCAGACCTCACCGATCTTGGCCTCGATCCTGATGATAAGCTCGATGGCGATCATTGGGGTGGTGGATAATGTGGTGATCTTGTTGGCCGAGACGATCGGCCTTTGGCAGTTCCACCTAAGCCGCGCCGCGTTGATGCTGCCGCTGATCGTAGGATTGTCGCTATTGGGTTTCGGGCAGTTGCGCCCAAATCGTCTGGGGCCTGTGATGTTGCGCAGTGTGCTGATCACGTTGGCGATGTTGTTCTATTTTGGCGCGTTGGCCCTGATGCCCATTGCGCAGGCCTTGGCGGGGCTGTTTACCTCGCCGATCTTTGTGCTTCTGATATCGACGCTGGCGCTGGGGCAAAAGATCGGGCCCTGGCGTATTTTCGCTGTTTTTCTGGGGTTCACCGGCATTTTATGCGTACTGCAACCGAACCCGTATGAGTTCGATGTAAAGACGCTGTTACCTGTCGCCGGGGGGCTGTTCTATGCGCTGAGCGCTGTTATCACGCGCAGTCACTGCGCAGGGGAAAGCACCGTCGCTCTTTTAGCGGCCATGGTCATCACTTTGGGGTTGGCGGGGGCAACGGGTGTGATCGCCTTGACGGTGTTTCCGCTGACATCGCCCGAGGGGCCTGCGGGGTTCGTCACGCGCGGTTGGGTTTGGCAGATGCAACCGGCGATCCCCTGGATCGTCGTTCAGGCCGTTGGATCGACAATCGCCGTTTTCATGCTGATCAAAGCCTATCAGATCGGAGAGCCGTCCTATGTCGCGGTATTCGAATACTCGGTCATGATTTTTGGCCCCCTGTTCGCCTGGGTTGTCTTTGGCCAGTCGATCGGCGTCATGCAGATCGCAGGGATTGCGCTGATCGCGACGGCGGGCGCCGTATTGGGCTGGAGAGCCGGGCGCACATCCCCCGAGAACGCCATCGCATGATCATTTCCACGGGTCGGCGATACGTGTTTGTTCATATCCCCAAAAGCGGAGGGACATCGCTGTCTTTGGCTTTGGAAGACCGGGCTATGAAAGATGATATCCTTGTGGGCGATACACCCAATGCGCTGCGACGCCGCAAGCGGTTAAAGGCGATGACGGGCGCAGAACGTCTCAGGAAACACGGCGTTTTGTCTGATATCGACGGGATAGTATCCGCGGACGAACTTCGGTCGATGTTCACCTTCACTCTGGTTCGGAATCCTTGGGACCGGATGGTCAGCTACTATCACTGGTTAAAGCGCCAAACCTTCGAGCACCCTGCGGTCGGGCTGGCTCGCAAACTGCCGTTCACAGAGTTCGTTCTGCACGCCGATACAGCGCGGTCTTTCGCAGCCAACCCGGCGCGACGCTATATGGCACTGGCGAACGGGGTCGAGCACTGCAGCGCGTATATCCGTTTGGAACAGTTCGAGAAAGACGCCGAGCCTTTGTTCGAACATCTCGGGTTCAGGCTGTCGCTGCCACAATCGAACCGTTCCGACCGTGTGGCAGACTACCGAGGTTATTTCACGCCAAAGACGCGCGCTGCTGTTGCTGCGGCGTGTGCCGAAGATATCGAAAAGTTCGGCTACGGCTTTGATGATTTCGGGATATGATCACGGGTTGATTTGACGTCAACATTGCGCCAACCCGCAGACAGGAAAACTGGCGCATGCAGAACATGCGCCAGTTTTTTAGTTCAGGCTGCTTTCGCTTCGGGGTCGAAGCGGCCGTAGAAGGTCTGGCCTTTCTCGGCCATCTCGCGCAGTAGCGGCGGGCAGGCGAACCGATCACCGTATTTCGCCGTCAGTTGGTCGCAACGCTCGGCCGCATAAGGTGCGCCGATGATGTCAACCCAGCTGAGCGGACCACCGGACCAGGGCGCAAAGCCCCAAGCCAGGATCGCGCCAACATCGGCCTCGCGGATGTCTTCCACTACGCCTTCTTCCAGCGCACGGACGGCTTCCAGAACCTGAGCGAACATCAGGCGTTCCTGAACTTCGATCAGATCGGGCTGGTCCTCGGCCAGCGGGAATTTGTCCTGCAGACCTTTCCAGTATCCCTGACGCTTGCCCTTTTCGTCATAGTCAAAGAAACCGGCCTTGGACTTGCGGCCCAGACGCCCCTGTTCTTCCATCCAGAAGATCAGATCGTCGGCGCTGCTTGCCGGATAGGCATTGCCCATCGCGGCCTTGGTGGCGCGGGCGATCTTGGCGCCCAGATCGATCGAGGTTTCATCGGTCAGGGTAATTGGTCCCACCGGGAAGCCCAGCTGACGTGCGGCGTTGTCGACCAGCACGGGGCTGACACCTTCGGTCACCATACGGGCGCCTTCGTTCAGGTAGGGGATGATGCAACGGTTGCAGTAGAAGAACCGCGCGTCGTTGACCACGATGGGCGTTTTGCGGATCTGGCGCACATAATCCAGCGCTTTGGCAACCGCACGATCACCAGTTTCCTTGCCCTTAATGATCTCGACCAGCAGCATCTTCTCGACCGGCGAGAAGAAGTGGATACCAATGAACTGATCAGGGCGCACGCTGGCCTTGGCCAAATCGGTGATCGGCAGAGTCGATGTGTTCGACGCAAAGATGCATTCGTCCGAGATAATCGCCTCGACCTTTTTGGTCATGTCGGCTTTGACGGCGGGGTCTTCGAACACGGCTTCGATGATCAGATCGCAGCCTTTCAACTCTTCCAGATCAGGTGTCGGAGTGATCAGGCCCAGCATGACGTCTTTCTTGTCTTCTGAGATCTTCCCCCGCTTGACCGACTTGTCCAGATAGGTCTCGGAATACGCTTTCCCTTTGTCCGCGGCAGCCTGATCGCGGTCAATCAGGACAACCTCCATACCGGCTTGGATCGAGACCAGCGCGATACCGGCCCCCATCATGCCTGCACCCAGAACACCGACTTTCCTGACCGACTGATCGGGGATTCCGGCAGGGCGCACGGCGCCTTTGTCCAGTGCCTCTTTGTTCAGGAACAGCGAGCGGATCATTGCACCTGATGACGGGTTCATCAGCACAGTGGTGAACCAGCGAGCCTCGATCCGCAGGGCGGTGTCGAAATCGACCAGCGCGCCTTCATAAACCGCGCTCAGCAAAGCCTTGGCTGCTGGGTAAGCACCCTGAGTTTTGCCGTGCACCATCGCAGAGGCACCGACGAAGTTCATGAAACCGGCTGGGTGGTAGGGGGCACCACCGGGCATCTTGTACCCTTTGGCGTCCCAAGGTTTGACCAGATCAGTCTCCTTGGCGTTCAGAACCCACTCTTTCGCGGCGGCCATGGGGTCGGCGGCGATCTCGTCGATATAGCCAGCACCTTTGGCTTTTTTGACGTCCAGCATCTTGCCTTCCAGCAACAGCGGCGCTGCAGCAATCGTACCCATCTTGCGGATCATGCGCGTGGTGCCGCCTGCGCCGGGGAAGATGCCGACCATGATTTCCGGCAGGCCGTATTTGGCTTTGGGATCTTCACCGGCAAAGATGCGGTGGGTCGACAGGGGCAGTTCCATGCCGATCCCGGCGGCGGTGCCGGGCAGAACGGCTGAAATCGGCTTGCCGCCCTTCTTGGTTTTGAAGTCCATGCCTGCCAATTCAATCTTACGCAGCAGGGCATGAATTTTCATCGTGCCTTCGAACAGGCCTTTGGCGGGATCGTCACCGGCCTCTTCCTTCATCACGGCCAACAGGTTCAGGTCCATGCCGCCGGCAAAGGAACCCTTCTTGCCCGAGGTGATGATGATGCCTTTGATCTCGTCATCGGCCAGCGCCTGATCGATACAGGCGTCCAGTTGCGTCAGTCCGTCAAAGGACATCACGTTCATTGATTTGCCGGGAACATCCCAGGTAATCGTGCCGACGCCGTCGGCGTCTTTGGTCAGGGTAAACTCGGTCATCCGTCGTCTCCAATCTGGTCAGCCGTCAGCGGGCTGCCGTCTTTCCGGGTGAAGGATTCGCCATCTGCGTCGTCCTTCACCATCATGTCGATATCGCTATAAAAGCCGGTCTCGGTCGGGGTCCGCGTGCCCACCACCAGAAAGGTCGCGGGCGCATCGGTTTTGTTTACAAGGTGGTGGCCGTTGGGCTCACCTGCGGGCCAGGCCGCACAATCACCGGGCTGCATCTCATGCTCACCATCGTCGTCGATCAGGGTGCAGATGCCGGAAAGCACAATGGCGAACTCGTCCTGCTCCATGTGGTAGTGCCGCAGCGAGGACATCCCCGCAGGCTCCAACCGCACGATGTTGACCCCATATTGGGTCAGACCGCCCGCATCCCCCAGCCGCTGAACGAAACGACCTGCGGTCGCCTCGGCCAGCTTGCCAGGATAGGACGATCCCCCAATAAACGGGATCTGAGAGAGATCCAGCTTGGGCATCAGACCCGCTCGATGATGGTCGCGGCACCCATGCCCGACGCAATGCAGAGCGTGGCCAGACCGGTTTCTTTGTCCTGCCGCTCCAGCTCGTCCAACAGAGTACCGATGATCATCGCGCCAGTTGCACCCAGCGGGTGACCCATCGCAATCGAGCCGCCATTGACGTTAACCAGCTCTGGGTCCACATCAAATGCCTGCTGGAACCGCAACACGACCGAAGCGAAGGCTTCGTTCACTTCGAACAGGTCGAAGTCCGAAATCTGCATGCCATTGTCGGCCAGAATTTTCTGGGTCACCGGAACCGGACCCGTCAGCATGATGGTTGGGTCCAGACCGATCTTGGCAGTGGCCTTGATCCGTGCGCGCGGTTTGATGCCGTGCTTTTCACCGAATTCCTTGTTGCCGATCAGAACGGCAGCAGCCCCGTCCACGATGCCCGAGCTGTTGCCCGCGTGGTGGATGTGGTTGATCTTTTCCAGGTGCGGGTATTTCAGCAGGGCGACCTTGTCGAAGCCCGGCATCTGCTCGCCCATCATCTGGAAGGCTGGGTTCAGGCTGCCGAGGCTCTGCATGTCAGTGCCGGGGCGCATGTATTCGTCATGGTCCAGAATGGTCAGACCGTTGCGGTCTTTGACGGGGACAATCGACTTGGCGAAGCGGCCTTCTTCCCACGCCTGCGCGGCGCGGCGCTGCGACTCCATCGCCAGCTGGTCTGCCTGATCGCGGCTGAAGCCGTATTCGGTCGCGATGATGTCCGAGGAAATCCCCTGCGGCACGAAATACGTGTCCATCGCCAGCGACGGATCAACGGCAATCGCCGCACCGTCCGACCCCATGGCCACGCGGCCCATCATCTCGACGCCGCCGGCGATGTAGCCGTCACCGGCACCGCCTTTGATCTGGTTGGCGGCCAGATTCACAGCTTCCATGCCCGAGGCGCAGAAGCGGTTGATGGCCAGACCGGGGATCGATTCATCCAAATCCGAGGCCAGAACCGCAGAACGGGCCAGACAGCCGCCCTGTTCCATCACCTGCGTAACGTTGCCCCAGATCACGTCTTCGACGGCGTGGCCTTCCAGGTTGTTACGCTCTTTCATGGCGTTAAGGGCGACGGCGGACAGTCGCACCGAGGTTACCTCGTGCAGGCTGCCATCCTTGCGGCCCTTTCCGCGCGGTGTGCGCAGGGCGTCGTAGATGTAAGCTTCGGTCATGATGCTCTCCTTAAGCTCGATCCGGCACTTGGCCGGGCATCAGGTCGTAGGGGTGTTGCCAACCCGGCTGTTCAGACAGCCGCGTCAGCCATTTGTCGATATTGGGCCATTCGGAACGGTCAAAGCCGAAGGGCTCGGGGTAATACAGGTATCCGCAGCAGCTGAGATCGGCGTTGGTCACGCCGTCGCCCACGATCCAGTCGCGGCCATCCAGATGTGCGTTCAGAATTTGATAGGCCGACTTCAAACGGCCCTGATTAAAGGCAATGACGTCAGCATTCCGATGCTCTGCGGGAAGGAAATTCATCAAAAATCGTGTCATTCCAGCTCCTGAGCTGAGCTTGTGATTGTCCCACAAAACCCAGCGCAGAACTTCGTACCGCTCCGCGCGAGAATTACCACCAAACTTTCCGGTCTTTTCGGTCACATACGCTTGAATGGCACCAGACTGGCTGGTGCTGAAATCACCGTCCACCAAGACGGGCGCTTCGCCCATCGCGTTGACATTCGCCCTGTATTCCGGTGTGCGGGTCTGGCCGTTAAAGAAATCAACTTCGATTGGCTCCCAGTCCAACCCGGACATCTCCAAAGCCAGCGCAGCCTTGTACGAGTTTCCGCTGACGCTGAAACAGTGCAGTTTGATGGTCATTCTTAGCCTCCCTTAACGTATGCCCGACCGAGTGGTGCCGTTGGCTTTCGCCCGCCCTGTGTCGGGCGGTTGCGGTTCTTTAACGTTTGCGCGCTTCGAGTTCCGAATTGAAGATACGCAAGCGGTGCGTCAGGTTCTCCTCGTGAATGACGCTGTTGAAGTTTTCAAACAGGAAAGACAGTGCTTCGCCTTCGTCCAGACCGGCCTCGCGGGAAAAGGCCCTGAGGCGGCGATATCCATCTTCGGTCATGGCAACCGGGAAACGGCGGGTCAGTCGAAAACGTTTCGGCATGTCTATCCTTTCGAAAACCCGGCTGCGGGAACAGCCCCGCAGCCGGTTTCAGATCAGAAGCTTGCCGCCTCGAGCGCCATGACGGTGTCGGCACCGGTCTGAATGCGTGCAAGGTGCAGCGCAGTAGCCGGCAGGCGACGGGCCATGTAGAACTGACCGGTGGCAATCTTGGTCTGGTAGAACTCGGTATCCGAGGTGCCGCCGTCAAGGGCTGCATAAGCCGCTTTTGCCATTTGTGCCCACATCAGGCCCAGGCAGACATGGCCGAACATGTGCATGAAGTCGTTCGAACCGGCCAGCGCGTGGTTCGGGTTCTTGGCGCCGTTCTGCATGAAGTACATGCCGGCCGCCTGCAGATCCTTCGAGGCCGCCTTGAGCGGTTCGATGAACGCCTTGTCCAGCGCTTCGTTCTGGCCACCGTTTTCCTTGCAGAAATTCTTGACCATCTCGAAGAAGGCCATCACGTGCTTGCCGCCATCCGTGGCCAGCTTACGACCCACAAGGTCCAGCGCCTGAACGCCGTTTGCACCTTCGTAGATCATAGCGATGCGGGCGTCGCGGGTATACTGCGACATGCCCCATTCCTCGATATAACCGTGGCCGCCGTAAACCTGCTGTGCCTTGACGGTCATGTCATAGCCTTCGTCGGTCAGGAAACCCTTGATGACCGGCGTCAGCAGCGAGATCAGGCCGTCCGCATCTTTGTCATGCGCGCGATGCGCCTTGTCGATCATCGTGGCACCCCACAGGGCAAACGCACGCGCGCCTTCGGTAAAGCTTTTCTGATCCATCAGGCTGCGGCGGATGTCGGGGTGGACGATCAGTGGATCGGCCGGACCATCGGGGTTCTTGGCGCCGGTTACATCACGACCCTGCAGACGGTCCTTGGCATATTCTACCGCGTTCTGATAGGCAGCCTCGGCCTGTGCCAGGCCCTGCATACCCACACCCAGACGCGCTTCGTTCATCATTGTGAACATGGCACGCATACCTTTGTGCAGGTCGCCCAGCAGGAAGCCGGTGGCTTCGTCATAGTTCATCACACAGGTCGAGTTGCCGTGGATGCCCATTTTCTCTTCGACTTTGCCGACCGAAACGCCGTTGCGTTCGCCCAGCGAGCCGTCTTCGTTGACGATGAACTTGGGCACGATGAACAGCGATACGCCCTTGATGCCCTCGGGGCCGCCGGGGATTTTGGCCAGAACCAGATGGATGATATTGTCGGCCAAGTCGTGGTCACCGGCCGAGATAAAGATCTTCTGACCCGACACCTTATAGCTGCCATCGTCCTGCGGTTCAGCTTTGGTGCGCATCAGGCCCAGATCGGTGCCGCAATGCGGTTCGGTCAGGTTCATGGTGCCGGTCCACTCGCAGCTGACCATGTTGGGCAGGTAGGTGGCTTTCTGCTCGTCGGTGCCGTGGGCCAGAATGGCCGAGGCCGCGCCATGGGTCAGGCCCTGATACATGGTGAACGCCTGGTTCGAGGATGAGAACATCTCACCCACCGCACTGCCGATCACGTAGGGCATGTTCTGGCCGCCGAACTCTTCGGGCATGTCCAGACCGGTCCAGCCACCTTCTTTGACTTGCTCGAAAGCGTCTTTGAACCCTGTAGGGGTATAAACGACACCATTTTCGTGGCGAACGCCTTCAGTATCGCCAACCACGTTCAGCGGATGCAGAACGTTTGATGAAATCTTGCCTGCTTCTTCCAGCACGGCAGCGGTGAAATCCGCGTCCAGTTCGTCGTAACCGGGAATGTCCGATCCCGATACGTTCAGCACTTCGTGCAGGATGAATTGCATGTCTTTGGTTGGCGCGTTGTAGACGGGCATTTGAAGCTCCCTTTAAAATTCGAATGTCCGGTGATTGGGACCGCCGGGATTTACTCGGCGGCCTTTTTGTCGTTTTTCATCGAGGCGATCACTTTCTCGCCCCAACGCAACTGTTCTTTCAGATCGTCGATCGCCTGGGTCAGTTCTTCCCGGCGTGCTTCCATGTCGGCTAAGCGTTCACGGGCGATCTCAAATGTGCGGGTCATCTGGGTCATCTGCTGATCACCCACATGATAAAGGTCCAGCAACTGCCGGATTTCCTCGAGGCTGAACCCAAAACGCTTGCCGCGCAGGATCAGTTTCAGACGGGCGCGGTCACGTTTGGTGAACAGACGTTTCTGTCCTTCACGGATCGGGAACAGCAGTTCCTTGGCCTCGTAAAACCGCAAAGTTCGCGGCGTGACATCATAAGTCTCGCACATTTCACGAATGGTCATCAGATCTTCGGTCATGGCTTCAGCACTCTTGTTCACTGGCGTTGATGTGGTTCAGTTGCGCAGTTTGTGCGCCACTTACAACACGGAGATGGCGTTCGCGTAATCCAAACGCTACGTCACAAATAAGTTGACGTAACTTCCGTTTGCGTCAAGTGGATTTGAGGCTGGGCGGCCGTAACGTCACGTCACGAATAGTGTCGGAAACAACCAGATTGGGGCGTGGAGGCGCAACAAAATAACCCTGCCAGTCAACAGCGCGACAGCAGGGTCGAAAGGAATAGCACTATATCGAAGGGCTGGGTGGCCGCGATCAGTTCAGGGATTTCGCGGTCTGATCGCGCATCTGTTTCAAGGCGTCGATCGCATCGTCAAGCTGTTGTTTCTGTGAATTCAGCTCGATCAGTTGAAGGTCAGCCATCTCGACAAACGTCTTCATCTGCGCCTGATTCCCCTGATCTTCATAGATCAGCAACCACTGCCGGATGTCTTCCAGAGGGAACCCGTATTTGCGCCCCCGCATGATCAACGTCATACGCGCACATTCGCGCGGACCGTAAAACCGCGAGCGGCCTTCACGATCGGGCTGCAAAAGCTCGATATATTCATAGTAACGCAGGGTGCGCGGGGTCACATCGAACTCGGCACACATCTCTTTGAATGACAAACGGTCGTCGGACATTCCTGATCTCCTCTGCGGCAGCCTATGACCTGTCGGCTTCAAGCGCAACAGGCGGGCTTGCTCTTTTGCGGGTCACACGCTCATAAAGGGATAAATCAAGAGGACACAAGCAGATGGTCGACAAAGCCGCTATCGCGCGCCAGTTCATCGAAGCGATTCCGCATGCTCGCGCGTTGGGTATGAAGCTGAACAAAATCGGGAATGGCGAGGCTGAAATAACGATGCCGTATAATGCCGAACTGGTCGGCGATCCGCGCACTGGCGTCATTCACGGAGGTGCGGTCTTTGCGGTACTAGACACGTGCTGCGGAGCCGCCGTCATGAGCCATCCTGCCGCCCCCGGCGGTACGGCTACGATTGACCTGAGAATAGACTATATGAGGGCTGCGACGCCGGGTCAGAGCATCACGACCCACGCCACATGCTACCACTTGACCCGCAATGTCGCCTTTGTGCGCGCGACCGCGATGGACGAGGATCAGGAGTTGCCTGTTGCCACAGCCTCGGGGTCTTTCACGGTGGAGGGTTTGTGATGGCGCGGCAACGTCCCGAACCCATGCAGGTGGTCAAGCACAGGCGCGATGCGGCACTGAACGCGATCGTCGATGGTGTCCCCTTTATTCGGTTCCTCAATATTGCCTTCGACCGGCGCGGGGACGAGCTGACCGGAGTGCTGAATTTTGACGAAAAGTTGATCGGAAATCCCCTGCTTCCAGCCCTGCACGGCGGGGTCACTGCCGCTTTTCTCGAAGTGACGGCCGTCATCACGCTGAGTTGGGAGTACTTCCTGCCCAGTATCGAAAGCGGTGAATTGGACGCCGATGCAATCGTCAAGGACGAGTCGATCCGGTTTCCAAAAACGGTCGACTTCACGGTCGACTATTTGCGATCGGGTTTGCCACGCGACGCCTATGCCCGTGCTTTTGTCAGCCGATCGGGGCGGCGTTATGCATCGGTTAGGGTCGAAGCGTGGCAGGACAACCACGCGCGTCCCTATGCGCAGGCATCGGGGCATTTCCTGATGCCGCAACCTAAGGCCAAGGATAGCTAGAACACCATGCAGGACGCTTCGGCACCTATAACGCATGGACGGGTGCTGAAGATTGCCCTTCCTATCGTGTTGTCAAACGCAACCGTTCCGATTTTGGGCGCGGTCGATACCGGCGTTGTGGGTCAGATGGGGCAGGCGGCCCCCATCGGAGCCGTCGGCATGGGTGCTGTCATCCTGTCTGCGATCTATTGGATCTTCGGGTTTTTGCGCATGGGGACCACCGGCCTTGCAGCGCAGGCGCGCGGGGCGGGCGACACGGCCGAGACCGGAGCGCTGTTGATGCGCGGCCTGCTTCTGGGCGGTGCGGCGGGTCTTGTCTTTATCGTTACGCAAGTGTGGGTGTTCTGGGGGGCCTTCGCGCTGTCCCCGGCCAGTCCCGAGGTCGAGTCCCTGACCCGCGCATACCTTGAAATTCGTATCTGGGGTGCGCCCGCGACGATTGCGCTTTATGCCGTGACCGGCTGGTTGATTGCTATCGAGCGCACCCGTGGCGTGTTCCTTCTTCAGATCTGGATGAACGGGCTGAACATTCTGTTGGACCTATGGTTCGTTCTTGGGCTGGGCTGGGGTGTCGAAGGTGTCGCTGTTGCGACCCTCATCGCCGAGTGGACCGGTCTGGCGTTGGGTCTGTGGCTGTGTCGCAGCGCGTTCGGCGGCAATCAGTGGCGCGACTGGCCCCGCATATTCAACGCCGCGCGTTTGCGTCGGATGGTGCAGGTGAATACCGATATCATGATCCGGTCGGTCCTGTTGACGGGCTCTTTCACCACCTTTCTGTTCGTGGGCTCGGATCTGGGCGACGTCAATCTGGCGGCCAATCAGGTCCTTCTGCAGTTTCTTGAGATCACCGCCTTTGCGCTGGACGGCTTTGCCTTTTCAGCCGAGGCACTGGTGGGCGGCGCAGTGGGGGCGCGGAACCGGTATCAGTTGCGGCGGGCTTCGGTCATGGCGTCTCAATGGGGGGTAGGGGGTGCTTTCGCGCTGGGCGCGGTATTCTACCTTGCCGGGCCTGCGCTGATCGACCTTATGTCTACCTCTCCCGAGGTCCGTCTGGCCGCGCGAGAATACCTGATCTGGGCGGCGCTGGCCCCGGTGATCGGAGTGGCTAGCTGGATGTTCGACGGCATCTATATCGGGGCAACCTGGACGCGGGATATGCGCAACGCGATGATCCAGTCGGTTGCAATCTACGTGGTTGTCCTGTTCGTACTGGTGCCGACTCTGGGCAATCACGGCCTTTGGGCCGCGTTGATGGTTCTGAACATCGCGCGGGGATTGACCTTGGGCTGGCGCTATCCCCGGCTTGAGGCGCAGATCGCTTAAAGCAGGTCCAGCAGGTTCTCGGGCGGGCGGCCGATGGCGGCCTTGTCGCCATTGATCGCCAGAGGACGCTCGATCAGGATCGGGTGCTTCGCCATGGCCGCGATCAATGCGTCCTCTGACGTGGTTTTGGTCAGCCCGAGTTCCTTGAACTGTTTCTCGCCCGTCCGCATCATGTCGATGGCGGGTACGTTCAAAAGGGCCAGTGTTGCGCGCAACTCATCCGCCGAGGGCGCGTCTTCAAGGTATTTCCGCACCTCGACCTGCGCGCCTTTTTCCTCAAGCAACGCCAGCCCTGCGCGGGATTTGGAACAGCGGGGGTTGTGCCAATATTCGATCATAGCCAGTCCTCACGTTTGCTGCCCATAGCCTGTGCGACCGTGTCGAACCCGTCGCGCGCCAGAAGTTTGTCCAACCCTTGCGCGATCTCAGCGGCCAGTGAAATGCCGCCATAAACCATCGCCGTGTAGAACTGCACGGCAGAGGCTCCGGCGCAAATCTTGGCATAGGCCTGTTCCGCCGTGCTGATCCCGCCAACACCGATCAGGGGGATCTGGCCGTCGGTCAACTGGCTCAATCTCGCCAATACGCGGGTGGATTTGTCGAACAGAGGTGCTCCGGACAGACCTCCGGCTTGATCCTTGTCAACACTGCGCAGACCGTCGCGGGACAGGGTGGTATTGGTGGCGATCACCGCATCCACGCCGGTTTCGCGAGCGACCTCGGCGATATCCTGCAGCTCGTCTTCGGTCAGATCGGGGGCGATCTTCAGGAACACAGGCAGGATGCGCGGTAGAGCATCGCGGGTCTCGATCACTCCCGCCAGCAACGCGCTTAGCGCGGCCTTGCCCTGCAGGTCGCGCAGTTTCTCGGTATTGGGGGACGAAACATTGACCGTCGCAAAATCCAGATGTGCCGCGCAATGGGCCAGCACCTTGGCAAAATCGCCGGGGCGGTCGTCGCTGTCCTTGTTCGCACCCAGGTTCAGGCCGATCACCGCGTCTTTGGGACGATCCGCCAGACGTTGGGCCATGACCTCCATGCCTTCGTTGTTGAAGCCAAAGCGGTTGATGGCGGCCTTGTCTTCGCTCAGGCGAAACAGGCGGGGTTTGGGGTTGCCGGGCTGCGGGCGCGGGGTCACGGCGCCGACCTCGATAAACCCGAAGCCCACGCGAGACAGGGGTGTCAGAACCTCGCCGTTCTTGTCGAAACCAGCGGCCAGCCCGACCGGGTTGGGCAGGTCAAGCCCAGCCACCTGCGTGCGCAATCGGGACGAGGTCACAGGACCGGGCGCAGGGGCAAGGCCCGCTTTCAACGCCTTTATCGACATCCCATGCGCGGCTTCCGGATCCATCCGGTGCAGGGCGGCAAGGCCCAGTTTCTCGGTCAGTTTCATCCGAAGCTCTCTCTGCTTTGGGTCGGAGCGCAACGGATCAGGCGCGACGTGTCCACCGCCGCCTGACGATGCACGACCGCTTTTTGGTAATCCGGGTCCGTGACCATTTCCATGAACGCATGGGCGGAGGGATAGCTGGCAATAAAGACTGCGTCCCAAACCTCGTCCTGCGGGCCGATCAGGGTTGTTTGAAACGCGCCGCTCCATAGAATATGCGCGCCGATACGAGCGATGATCGGGGCCGTCTCGGCCCCGTAGTTGCGATAGGCCTGCGCGCCGGTCAGACCGGCATCGGCCAGATCATGGTCATCCGGGTACGCGGCCTTGGCGCGGAATTTCACCAGATTGAGCATCTCGATCGGATGATCACGGTCCAGATTCTTGAACGCCTCGAACTGAGCGCGCTCGGGGTCGACGTAGCGGGTCATTCCATCTCCTCGGGGAACTGGTGGGCCTGCCCGTCAAAAGGCAAAGGCTTGACCCAATGCACATCCGTCATCCTGATCTGCCGGTAGAGATGCGGAAACAGCGCGCCCCCGCGCGAGACCTCCCATTTCAGGTCGTCACCCATCGCGCCGGCGTCGCAGGCCAACAGGGTCAGACCGTCGATCCCGGCGAAATGCTTGGCCGCTGTCTCGGCTGCTTGCTCGGCCGTCGAGAAATGGACATAGCCGTCTGCGACATCAATCGGAGCACCGTCCGTCGCCCCATCGGACTGCAAAGCGGCCCATTCGTCGGCCCGGAAAATCTTGTAAATCAGCATGGGGCCGTGATGCCTCGCACGGCGGGTAGAATCAAGCTGGATTTCCCCCTTTGACTCTTTGCGCGGCACGGCGCACGATCACGACAAATAACAATTGGGAGTTTGAACATGTTCACCCGCTTACTGACATCGGTCGCCGTTCTGGGCCTGACAGCAGGCATGGCAGCAGCCGAATATAAGCTGACGATCCTGCATACCAACGATTTCCACGCCCGGTTCGAACCCATCAACAAATATGACAGCGGCTGCAGCGCCGAAGACAATGCCGAAGGCGAGTGCTTTGGTGGCTCGGCCCGTTTGGTAACGGCAGTGAACGATGCCCGTGGCCGTGCCGAGAACTCGATCCTTGTGGATGGCGGAGACCAATTTCAGGGGTCCCTGTTCTATACCTATTACAAGGGCAAGGTCGCGGCTGAGTTCATGAACAAACTGAGTTATGACGCGATGACCGTGGGCAACCACGAATTCGACGACGGGCCCGAGGTTCTGCGTGGTTTCATCGACTCGGTCGATTTTCCAGTGCTGATGTCGAACGCCGATGTCAAAGACGAAGAGCTGCTGACCGACAAGATCAAGAAATCGACCGTGATTGAAGTGGGCGGGGAGAAAATCGGCCTGATCGGCCTGACTCCGGAAGACACCCATGATCTGGCCTCACCCGGCCCGAACATAACCTTCTCGGATCCGGTCCCGGCGGTGCAGGCCGAAGTTGACAGACTGACCGGAGAGGGGGTGGACAAGATCATCGTACTCAGCCATTCGGGCTTTGGCGTGGACCAACGCGTAGCCAGTGAAACAACCGGTGTCGATGTAATCGTGGGGGGACATTCCAACACGTATCTGTCCAACGTCTCGGACAAGGCGGCGGGTCCCTATCCAACCGTGGTGAACGGGGTCCAGATCGTTCAGGCCTATGCCTATGGCAAATTCCTGGGTGAGCTGAACGTGACCTTTGACGACGATGGCAATGTGGTCGAAGCCGCGGGCGAGCCGCTGATCATGGACAACACTGTGACCGAGGATCAGTCGGCGCTGGATCGCATCGCGGAACTGGCCGTGCCGCTGGACGAGATTCGCAACAAGGTTGTGGCAAGTGCTGCTGACGCGATTGAGGGCGACCGCGCTGTCTGCCGAGTGCAAGAATGCCAGATGGGCAATCTTGTAGCCGATGCCATGCTGGCCCGTGTTGCCGATCAGGGTGTGCAGATTGCAATTGCAAACTCGGGTGGTTTGCGTGCCTCGATTGATCCGGGTGACGTGACCATGGGCGAAGTGCTGACCGTGCTGCCGTTCCAGAACACGCTCTCAACCTTCCAGATCAGCGGTCAGGGCGTCATTGATGCGCTGGAAAACGGTGTGAGCCAGGTAGAAGAGGTCAAGGGCCGTTTCCCGCAAGTGGCCGGTATGACTTTCACATGGGATCCTGCGGTTGCGCCGAACGAAGGGCGTATCAGCGATGTGATGGTAGCCAAGGACGGGGGCTTTGTCCCGATTGACCCGGCGGCGACCTATCTTGTCGTGACCAACAACTATGTCCGTAATGGCGGCGACGGCTATGACATGTTCGAAGGCGATGACAAGAACGCCTATGATTATGGCCCGGACCTGGCGGATGTAACTGCTGAATATCTTGCGGAAAACGCGCCTTACACGCCGTACCTGGACGGGCGCATCAAGCAGAAGTAACCCGTTATACTATTGGAAAAGGCCGCGCCATGCTGCGCGGCCTTTTTTGGTCAGTCAAAATCGTATTCTGGCCAAAGCTCGGGATCGAGGCCCTGCAACATCGGCTGAAGGTGGTCGGATACGCTGCGCCAACCGCCGATCGACTTAGTTGAAATCTTCTTACGCACCTGATCGATGCTAGCCGTCCTGACCTGCTTGGTGTTTTCTTCCGGATGCATCATCGTCTCGGTCCACTCGAGGTCACAGAACGCAGCAACCTGTTGGCTGTAAGTCTTTGGGTCTTCGACCAGTTTTTCGTATTGGACTGTCAGTATTCGGTCGCCAAACACCGTGTTCCAATGCGTCATGTAGCGTCGATACATATTCGCGGTATGAGCGATCGCCTTTTGGTTTGAAGCATACCGCATTCCACCCGCTGGAAAGCGCCTGATCCATTTTGACAAACCGACGTCCCGCGGATCCCGAAGCATGTTAATGATCTTTGCGTTCGGAAAAGCTGCTAGCAAGAATCCAATTCGCTGGAAATTGTGTGGCATCTTGTCGACAAACGCGACCGATCCTTCTGGGATTGGGGGCATCAGGGCGCGAAAGTCCTGTGCGAACTCGCTTGCATTTTGCGAGCTGAAAGCATGAGACGCCTGCTCAAAATCACGCGAGAGATCGGCGGCCACCGTCAGCTCGCCACATCCTGCAACCCCGGGGGCAGAACTGAGCATCATCTCCATCAAGGTCGTACCCGAACGGGGCTGTCCCAGAACGAAGATTGGTACAGGGCTTTCGCTTATATCAGAGGATGGAAGATCGGTGTTTTCACGGAACTGCCCGGTGATCACTTCGAACTTTTGCTCTTCTGCCGCGAAATCGTACGGGATTGTTTCGTGTTGAATTGCGTTCGCGCGCTCGAATTGAGGCAGCGCAGCGTTAAGCCCCTGAGTTTTGGACAGCAAATGTGCCTTCGCAAATTCAAGCTCGGACAGCTTGTGTTCGCTATTTGCAATGGCTGTCTCAACCTTCTCGATTAAGTCGGGCGCACTGTCCTTGTTGGCCATTGTCGACAACTGAAGAAGTGAAAAAACGTGCTCGGGGTTTTGTGCTGTAATCTTACGCAGGATTTCACCGGCGGTTTCCTTGTCGCCGCTCTGGTGCAAATTGATTGCCTTTTGGAACGCGATGCTCTCGTCGTCCGGAGCAAGCTCGAAAGCTCGGGCAATGTCGCGCGTATTTTCTTCAACAAAGCCAATGCGCCCATAAGCTCTGGCGCGAGACGACAACAGGCTGGCATTGTCCGGGTCGCTCTCTAGCTTCTTGGTTGCGTTGTCGATGATGGCACGCCAGTTGCTGCCTTTAAGCTCAATTTCGTCAATAACCCGGCTCAGCTCTTTGTTATTGGGAAATTTCTGCAGTTTTTGCTCGGCATACTCCAATGCTTTTGGAATTTGCCCGGTCTGCATCAAAGCGTTTGCAAGGTTTTCCGCAAACTGGGGATCGTTTGGCTTTCGTTTGGATGCCTCAACGAAATGTGGAATGGATTTTCGATACTGTTTCAACTCGGTCAGGACAAACCCGGAAATGGCGTGAAAATCCGTGTCAGCTGGAAATTTCTTCAGGCCCAACTGCGCCTTTTTCAGTGCCTGTTGAAGCTTGCCAGCCTCTAAAGCGGCCACAGCCTTGCCTTTTATGGTTTTCGCTGTTTGATTTTGCATGAGACCCCGTGAGAACCTTTGCCCGAACGAAACGAATATTGATGGTTCATCTCCTATGTGCGGACGGTTTGCAATAACTCTTCCAAACGACGCTATGGCGCAGCTGTTTTCAGCGCGGCCCGCGAATACGTTGCCCGCAGTGCCCAACTTTAACGTTTGCCCGACAAATCAAGTGCATGTGGTCCGCTCGGATCAGGACGGGCGCACCCTTGATCCCTTGCGCTGGGGTTTTATCCCGCACTGGTACAAAACTGAAACGGCCGGGCCGTTGCTAATCAATGCCCGGTCAGAAACCCTGGCTGAAAAACCTGCCTATCGCGCAGCCTGCCGTGAGAGGCGGTGTCTGATTGTAGCGACAGGGTTTTACGAATGGACGAAAACTTCAAACGGTGACCGCCTGCCATGGTATATCCATCGTCAGGATCAAGCGCCGATTGCTTTTGCGGGGGTCTGGCAGAATTGGGGCTCTGACGAGAACCGACAAGGGACATGCGCCATCGTGACCACGCCCGCCAACACGCGTCTTGGGGCCATTCATCACCGTATGCCATTGATCCTTGAACAACAGGACTGGCCAATGTGGCTGGGTGAGACCGGGAAAGGGGCCGCGCGACTTATGACGCCGGGTGCCGAAGATGTCCTGACATACCACCGCGTTGACCCGGTCGTGAATTCGAACCGAGCCAGCGGGTCGTCACTGATCGAGCCTCTGGTCGAATGACGGCCGTCCTTTTCAAGCCCGCTTGCGCAAGATAGATCGTTGGCATGGCTTTGACATTTAACAGTTTGCCCGATCTCTACGCGCACGAATTCGACACTGTGATCGACGTGCGCAGCCCCGCTGAATTCGCCGAGGATCACCTGCCGGGCGCCATCAGCCTTCCCGTTCTGGACAATGATGAGCGCGCGCGGGTCGGTACAATTTACGTTCAGCAAAGCCCATTTCTGGCGCGTAAGCTGGGGGCGGCCCTGGTCTTCCGAAATGCCGCAAATCATATCGAAAACAGCCTGTCGCATCACGAAGGCGGTTGGAAGCCGCTGGTCTATTGCTGGCGCGGCGGTCAACGATCCGGGTCGTTTACTTGGATGTTGCAACAGATCGGTTGGCGGGCTGAGGTGGTTGAGGGCGGCTATCGGACATATCGCAGGCTGGTGAAGCGGTACCTCTATGATGATCCGTTGCCCCACTGCCTATATGCGCTGGATGGCTATACCGGAACTGCCAAGACAGAGCTACTTACGCTTCTCAAGGCCCAGGGCGTTCAAGTGCTGGACCTTGAAGGCTTGGCCAATCATCGAGGATCTTTGCTGGGCGAGATGCCCGGAGGACAACCCAGTCAAAAGGCCTTCGAATCCGCGCTGGCCTGTGCTCTGTGCAATCTGGATCCAAGCCGCCCGGTCGTTGTTGAGGCGGAATCGTCTAAAATCGGAACTCTGATCCTGCCGCCCTCGGTCTGGTCTGCTTTGCGCAATGCATCGCGCATACTTGTGCGGGCATCGATCGCGGCCCGGTCGGATTATCTTGTGTCCGCCTATGAGGATGTCCTAGCAGATACCGAACGGCTCAAAGATCGCCTGTCGCCATTGCGGTTCCACCGGGGCCATGACGTGGTCGATGGTTGGATCAAACTGATCGAGGCCGGAGACAAGCGTGCTTTGACCAGCGCTTTGATGCAGCAGCACTATGACCCGGCCTATACCAAGTCCAGCCGTACTCGGGTGTCGAACGTGATCGCAAGTATCGATGCTGCGTCATTGGACGCTGTTGGTCTGAGCAATGCCGCGGATCAGATCAAAGCGGTTTTGGACCAGCTATGAAAGCCGCACGCCGGCCGTTTCCGTAATCTGTCCGATCACCACAGCTGGATACCCTGCCGCGCGCAGGCGCTCGCAAATTCCATGGGCGTGCTCGGCGCGGACGGCGGCCAATAAGCCTCCGGCGGTTTGCGGATCAAAAAGCAGGTCGGCCTTGCCGCCTTCGGGCAAATCCGGAGCCGCGACTCGGTTATCTGCAAACAGGGTCGAGCGCACGCCGGTCCGGGTCAGTTCCAGCGCGCCTTTCATCAAGGGAATTGCGTCCAAATCCAGTGTCGCGCCACACCCCGAGGCCTCGCACATGCCCAGCAGATGCCCGGCCAGCCCAAACCCCGTCACATCGGTCATTGCATGGGCGTCGGCCAGAAGCCGGGCGGCCTCACCCTGCGGATGAACCATTTGGTCAAAGGCTTGCGCCACCCATTCACCTTTGGCCACCCCCGCCATTTCCGCGGCCATGATGACACCACTGCCCAGTGGCTTGGTCAGGATCAAGGCGTCTTGCGCGCGGGCGCCGGACAGAGTGATCGGATCGCGCTCGCACAGCCCTGTCAACGTGAAGCCGATGGTCATTTCATCCCCCATCGAGCTGTGCCCGCCAACGATCTCGGCGCCGGCCTGTCGCATCACTTTATGGGCGGTCGTCATGATCTCGGCCATCGTGCGGTGCTGCAGGTCAGCAGACATACGAGGCAGAATAAGCGTTGCCGTCGCGGCCTGCGGCGCGGCCCCCATCGCCCAGATATCCCCCAACGCGTGAACTGCGGCGATACGGGTCATCATTACCGGATCATCGGTCACAGCCCGCAGATGATCCGAGGTCATCACCTGGCGCGTGCCACCGGTTGTCAGAATTGCGGCGTCGTCGCCGGGCAGCGATAAGACGTCTGGCCTTTCCGATCGGGGCAGCGCCGACAGGGCAGACCGCAATGCGCCACGACCAACCTTGGCTCCACAACCACCGCACATGGGTTTGTCACCAGCGGCTTCGGCAAGTCCAGCCGCGTGCTGTGCCGGTAGAGCAGTCTGTGTCATTTCAGGCAGGTTGCGGAATTTGTTCATAAAAGACTGGTCGATGTGGTTTTTCCAACGCCACATCAACGGGCCGCTGAACGATGTTCCCAACCTCTCCCCCAGTGCGGATTTTCCGCCCAACGAGATTAGTTTCAAATAGTCTTTTTGGGGTGCATAGCGGCGCATTTTTCCGGCCCCAAGCGCGGCTCGGAGGTTGTTGAACAGGATTGGCGCCTCGCGGACTGCATAAACACCTGCCTTGGGGCGGGGGTTTTCGGACAGATGGGCGCAATCCCCGGCCGCAAAAATAGCCGGATCGCTGGATTGCAACTGGCCGTTTACGGAAATGAACCCGTCTTGCAGATCAAGCTCTGTGTCGGCGATCCAGCTGTAAGGGCGTGCGCCTGCTGCGCCGGTCACGAAACCTGCGGGAACAGTGCGCCCGTCTTTCAGTGCGACATGATCGTTTGCGATCCTGTCGATTTCGGCGTCTTCGATCACGTCGACGCCAAGCTCAGCCATGGTATGGCGGATAGTGGCGGCTGCCTTTTCCCCAGTCGCGGTCAGAGCTTTCGCATTGTCGATCAGAGTGACCTGCGCCGTTCGACCTTTGGCCTTTAGGGCGTGGGCCATTGCCATGATCAGTTCGACCCCTGCGACGCCGCCTCCGATCACGGTAACAGCGGCAGGGCCGGTGCCGTCCAGATAGGCCGCCCATTGTGCAGCAAAGGGGCCAAGCGGTTTCGCGGGGATGGCGTGTTCGGCAAAACCGGGCAGTGCCGGCATGTCAGAGGTGATCCCTACATTCACCGACGCCACATCGAACGCGACCGGAGGACGTCCGGGGACATGGACGGTACGGTTTTTGCTGTCGATGCCCTGAACGGCCCCCAATATAACTCGCGCGCCTGCGAAACGGGCCAGTTTAACAAGATCGATATCCAGTTCCCAACGCTCATAGTGACCGGCGACAAACCCCGGCAGCATGCCGGAATATGGCGCAGTCGGGCCGGGGTTGATCACGGTGACGCGCGCGCCGGGCAGGGGGTTCATCCCCCACATGCGCAGTAGCAGCGCATGCGTGTGGCCTCCGCCAATGAGAACCAGATCACGGGTCAGGGGCAGCGGAGGCATGTGCATGGTTATCAGGTCTTGCTGTGGTCCGGGACGTCTTCGACCTGTTCGACCGCGTGGGTGGCCCAAAGCTCATCCTCGCCAGCATCCGGCAGATCGTCAGGCTTTTCATGGCGGTGAATATGCCATTTGGCAATAAACAGGGCCGTGATCGGGGCAGTCAGGAACAAAAACAGAGTGATCAGCAGTTCATGAAGGGACAGCTTGCCTTCCAGAAGTACCGAGTGGCAGATTGAGGCCAGCAAAACGCCGCCCACCCCCAAAGTGGTCGCCTTGGTCGGTGCATGCAGGCGCGACATCGGGTCTTTTAACTTGATCATCCCAAACGAGCCGACAAATCCAAAGATGCCCGAGATAACCAGAAAGAAGGCGATCAACAGTTCGAAAATGAATGTCATTCCGCCCTCATTCAATAATGTTGCCGCGCAGCATAAAGCGTGCGTAGGCCACGGTTGAGACAAAGCCGAGCATGGCGATGATCATGGCGGCTTCGAAAAAGATCTCGGTGCCGAGATACAGGCCGTAAAGCACAATCAAAGCGATCGTATTGATCACCATCGTATCCAAGGCCAGAACCCGGGTACCCACGCCATCAGCAGTGATGATCCGCCAAAGACACATCATGATTGCGGCCCCGAAACAGACAAAGGCAAATTGTATCGCCAAGTCGATCATTCGAAAATCTCCTTCAGCCGCCGCTCGTAACGTTGTTTGATCTGGTCGCGAACCGCGTCCGGGTCTGGCGCATCCAGGCAATGAACCAGAAGACAGTGACCCTGAGCGGACAGGTCGCTGCTGACGGTTCCTGGGGTCATCGTGATGGTGCCGGCCAGCACAGTGATCGCTTCGGGTGTGCGCAACTCCAGCGGGACACTGATCCAGCACGGTTTCCGGTCCGCGTCACGTTTAAACAGGATGATCATGGCCACTGTGACGTTGGCAACAACGATATCCCACAGCACAATCAGCATATATTCTGCGATCATTGGCCAGTTGCGCAGTTTCGGGCGGTCGGGCCAATAAGGTTGCGTGATGAAGGGGATAATAATTCCCAACAGCAGGCCAAACACGAAGGAGTTCAACGAACCCGTGTTGGCAAGTAACACCCAGACGACCGTCAGAAGAAACGTCAGGTGCGGGTGGGGGAAAATCCGGCGCAGAAGTCTGATCATTCTTCTCCTCCCAATACAGCTGAGATGTAGGCGTCAGGCGTGTAAAGCTGCTCGGCCGTTTTCGTGGCATAGGTCAGGGCAGGGCCGGCAAAAAGAGTAAGCAGAACCAAACCCAAAACCAGCCCGAAAACCGAGGTCAGAGCAAGAGCAGGATTGGGTTCGGGGGCTGGCTGCTCGGCCACGTCACCCTGGCTGCCATCGCCGATATGCTGCGCATCGTGGCTTTTCCAGAAGATCAGCGTCCCGGCACGGGCCAGTCCGACAATCGTCACGAAGGACCCGATCAGCACGACGGCCCAGATGGCGTTTGCGTCCGGTGCGTCCCGTGCTGCGTCCAGTACCAGCAGCTTGCCGATAAACCCGGACAAGGGCGGCATGCCAGCCAACGCAATCGCACCGACGAAGAACAGGGCCGAGACCAGCCCGCTTTGCGGCATTGGGGCGGTCGGGGCGATCGCCCCGCCGCGACGTTCGACGACCAGATCGGCCACCAGGAACATTAGGGCGGTCGCCAGTGTCGAGTGATAGACGTAGTAGAGAGCCGCGCCAGTTGCCGCTTCGGTGAACAACGAGATAGCGACCAGCAGCGTCCCCATCGAGGCGATGGCGCAGAAGGCCACCATCCGGGCGATGTGCTGCGCGCCAAGGATACCAATCGCTCCGACGGCCAGCGTCACCAGTGCGGCGGGTTGCAACCAAGTCCCGACCAGGCCCTGCGTGGCTTCGACCTCGGGGCCAAAGCCAAGCGTATACATCCGCAGGATCGAATAGGCCCCGACTTTGGTCATGATCGCAAACAAGGCCGCGACCGGCAGTGGCGCGTTGGCATAGCTGGCGGGCAGCCAGAAATGCAGTGGCAGAACAGCGGCTTTGATACAGAAGACCAGCAACAGCAGCACCGCGCCCACACGCAACAGAGCAGTATCCTCGGCAGGCAATTCCGCAACGCGCACCGCCATATCTGCCATGTTCAGCGTGCCTGTCACCGCATAAAGCGTGCCCAGCGCGAACAGGAACAGGGTCGAGCCCAGCAGGTTATAGGCGACGTATTGCACCCCTGCCTTAAGGCGAACCGCGCCGCCGCCATGGGTCATCAGGCCATAGGACGCGATCAGAAGGACCTCGAAGAACACGAAAAGGTTGAAAGCATCACCCGTCAGGAAAGCGCCACACACGCCCATGAGCTGAAAGTGAAACAACGCGTGAAAATGCTTGCCCCTGTCGTCCCAACCTGAGGCGATGGCATATAGCACGATAGGCAGGGCCAGCAGCGCGGTCAGCAGGACCATCATGGCTGACAGCCTATCCAGCACAAGAATGATACCGAAGGGTGCAGGCCAATTGCCCAGTTCATAAACCTGGATATCACCGCCTGCAGCTTGCGCTGTGATGGTCAGAGCGATCCCCAGCAGGCCCACCACTCCAGCGACAGAGAAGATGCGCTGCAGGTCAAGGTGGTAGCGCAGGACCATGATGATGAATGGGGCCAGGATCGCGGGCAGGACGATCGGCGCTACGATCCAGTGGTTCATGCGTCATCTCCTGCCGGGTCGGTATTGTCTTGCGCGGTCATGTCGATGTGGTCATTGCGCGCCGACAGATAGGCGGATAACGAGATCATGACGATCACCGCTGTCATGCCAAAAGAAATGACGATTGCCGTCAACACCAGCGCTTGCGGCAGTGGATCGGTGTAAGGGACATCTTCGTATTTGTTCAGCACCGCAGGCGCGTTCAGCGCCAACCGACCAGTGGCAAACAGAAACACGTTCACTGCATAGGTGATCAGCGACAGGCCCAGAATAACCGGGAATGTACGACGACGCAGGATCAGGAAAATCCCGGCAGTGGTCATGACGCCTACGGCAGAGGCAACCAGCGCTTCCATCAGACCTGCTCCTTCTCTTGTTCTTCTTCTGGCGGATCGTCACGCAGCGGGTTGATATCCATTGGGAATTCCTGCGCCATACCCGGCTGCCACGCAAAACGAGACAGGCTGTCCAGTGCCAGCATGACCGCACCCAAAACCGCCAGGAAAACGCCCGTATCAAACAGGATTGCTGTTGCCCACTCGAACTCTTCGAGCGGGGGCCAGTGAATATAGCCGAAGTCGCTGGTCAGGAACGGCCGTTCATTGAACCAGGCGCCGATGCCTGTTGCCGCAGCGATCAGAACACCCCAACCGATTGTGCCGTGGTAGTAGAACCGCTGACGCTCGATCGCCCAAGTATAGCCGCTGGCCATGTACTGCATCAGGAAGGCGATTGCCACGATCAGGCCGGCGATGAACCCTCCACCAGGCTGGTTGTGACCGCGGAAAAAGATGTAGGCACCCACCATCAGGGCAATGGGCATCATCATACGCGTCACCACTACCATCATCAAAGGATGTGAATCCCCGGATTGAGGCCAGTGCGGCTTGCGGTTCAGCAGATAGGCCCGAACGTTGGTCGCTAGAACGGATTCCGTCAGCGCAAAGATGATCAAAGCGGCAATGCCCAGCACGATGATCTCTCCGAACGTATCAAACCCTCGGAAGTCCACGAGGATCACGTTGACCACATTGGTTCCCCCGCCACCTTTGTAGGAATTGGCCAGATGGAACTCTGAGATTGTGGGAAAGGCAAAGTCTCGCAACATCAGTGCATAGACCAGAGCGCCTGTACCGATCCCGGCCCCGACCGAGATTGCTGCATCGCGCCACCGCCGCGCCGCGCTGCTATCCCATGGTGTGTCCGTGGGCAGGAAGTTCAGGGACAACAAAAGCAGGATCATTGTCACCACTTCGACCGAGATCTGAGTCAGCGCAAGGTCAGGTGCCGACAGATAGTTGAACGCCATCGAAACAATCAGACCAACGACGCCGATCAGAACCAGCGAAAGCAGGCGGTTGCGGTGGAACCACATGATAGCCAGTGTCGCGGTGACCAGACAGATCCAGCCGACGACCGGAATGATCTCAAGCTTAAGCGGTTCGCGGGTGACCGGACCGATCGTGCCTGTGGCATAGGCATAGTATCCCAAACCCACGGTGAACACGATCAGGATCATGGCATAGCGGCTGATCACGCCATTATGCAGTGAGTCCGTGATCCGGCGGCTAAGCGCAGTCAACGCTGCGATCACAGCTTCAAAGATCACCTTGGCCTCGGGGCGGGGCAGGGCGTTCCAAAGGCTTTCCGCCCGGCGATGCTGCGACAGCAGGAACAAGCCGCCCAAGGTTGCGACGACTGACATGTAAAGCGCAGGCGTGAATCCGTGCCACAGTTTCAGCGAATAGTAGGGAAGTTTTTCACCGCCAATCACCGCGCTGGAAACCACGGCGACCAATGGGCCAACAATCGCTGCAGAATACAGGCCGATCAGAACGACCAAAACAATCAAAAACGCAGGGGCCAGCCAAAGACCTACAGGTGGATCATGCGGATGCGCAGGATAGTCGTCGCGTTTTGGACCCAGGAACACATGGCTGACAAAGCGGAAGGAGTAGGCTGCCGAAAACAGCGCCGCCAGAAGGGCCAGCCCAGGCACCAGGTAGTGCGAATGCAGCCAGGTGGTGTGGACGGTTTCCTCCAGCATCATTTCTTTCGACAGGAAACCGTTCAACGGTGGCAGACCGGCCATAGACAGGGCCGCTATGGTGCCAATCGTGAAAGTGATTGGCATCAGGTGACGCAACCCGCCCAGCCGCTTTACGTCGCGCGTGCCAGTTTCATGATCGACGATCCCGGCGGTCATGAACAGCGCGGCTTTGAACGTGGCGTGGTTGATGATGTGGAATACGGCAGCCACGGCAGCAAATTTGGTGCCAAAGCCCAGTAGCATGGTGATCAGACCCAGATGCGACACGGTCGAAAAGGCCAGCAATGCCTTTAGGTCATCCTTGAACAGCGCAATCACCGCGCCCATCAGCATCGTCACCAGCCCGGTGGTGGCCACGATATAGAACCACGCATCGGTCCCGGCCAGAACCGGCCACATCCGCGCCATCAGGAACAGCCCCGCCTTAACCATCGTGGCCGAGTGCAGATAGGCCGAAACAGGCGTCGGGGCGGCCATCGCGTGGGGCAGCCAGAAATGGAACGGGAACTGCGCCGATTTGGTGAAACACCCCAGAAGGATCAGGATCAACGCCGGCAGGTAATAGGGTGAGGCTTGGACCAGCTCTTTGTTCTGAAGGATCACGCTCAGGTCATACGACCCGACGATATTGCCCAAAATCAGCATCCCGGCGATCATCGCCAGACCGCCCGAACCGGTGACAGCCAATGCCATTCGTGCGCCCTGACGGCCTTCGGGCAGATGTTTCCAATAACCGATCAAAAGGAATGAGCTTAAAGACGTAAGCTCCCAGAAGATAAGCAAAAGAAGAATGTTGTCGGAGAGGACGATTCCGACCATCGCGCCCTGAAACAGCAGCAGATAGGTGTAGAACTGACCCATTGGGTCCTCACGCGAGAGATAGAACCGCGCATAGAGAATGATCAGCAGACCAATGCCAAGAATCAGCAGAGCAAACAGGAAACCAAGCCCATCCAGCATGAAATTCGCGTTCAGGCCCAGAAGGGGTATCCAATCGAACCGAGCGGTTACGACATCCCCGCGCATAACAGACGGAATGTGGATCAGCAGACCAGCAAGGGCCAGAAACGTGGTCAAACCCGCGGCCGAGGCTGCTGCATTTCGTCCTGCCCTGATCAGCAGGGCTGGAAACACAGCGCCGAGAAAGGGAAGGGCCGCGATGAGGAATAGGGACAAGTGCGATACTCCGGTCTTGGCGGTCAATGTATTACTGTTTTTGTAAGGGAAATTTTTCGACTGTCCAGCTATTGCAAGTTTTTCACTTCGTTCTAGGGGCGCAATCAAATGCATTTTTTGAAAAAATCTCTGACAAGAACTTGATCCCTACTCGCAAATTCTGCGCGGAATTGACTGTCTCTGTGTGATAGAACGTCGAAGACCGTTCAGGAGGGTCGGACGTGACAGACAAAACAGTCAAAAACCGCAGGTGGGTATTGGTTGGCGGTGGTGCGCTCGTCGCCACCGGTTTCGCAATCCGGGAATACCGGTTGATCCCGCCCAGCTATGCTGGCGGACATCTCAGTGTCGAAGCCGCGCACCAGCAAGCCCTGTCTGGCGACATTTTGCTGCTGGACATCCGAACGCCTCGGGAATGGCAGGCGACGGGCGTGGGCGAAGGGGCCCATCCGCTGGACATGCGTCGTGACGATTTCGTTGCAGCGTTGGATCAATTGACCGACGGGAACAAGAACGCGCCGGTTGCGCTGATTTGCGCGCGCGGAGTGCGGTCTGCGCGGCTCAGCAACAAGCTCAGCGAGGCGGGGTTCACCAATATTATCGACGTGCCGGAAGGTATGCTGGGCTCCGCAGCCGGGCCGGGTTGGGTACGTACGGGGCTGCCCGTCGGCGCATATCACGAGGCAGGCCAATGATCCGCGCTGTCGCGATGGCGGTGGCCGCTGTATTTGCGGGGCAGGCCAGTTATGCCGCTTGCGCGGATCAGGATGGGGCGTGTCAGACCGACTCGGGTGCGTATCACATCGAACTGCCCAAAGCAGACAACCCACCTCTGGTCGTGTTTCTGCACGGGTACGGGGGCAGCGGTACTGGCACCATGAAGAACCGCAGCATGGTCAAGCCCCTGCTTGCACGGGGATATGCCGTGATGGCGCCCGAAGGGTTGGAACGACCAAGCCGCCCCGGAATCAAAAGCTGGAATTTCTATCCCGGTTTCGGTGACCGGGACGAGACCGCCTTTCTGACCGAAGTGGTAGATGACGCTGCCGAACGATTTGGTATCGACAGGGACCGCGTAATTTTGGGCGGATTCTCGGCTGGCGGGTTCATGGTCAATTATCTGGCTTGCGATGCACCTGAGACGTTTTCGGCCTACGTGCCCGTGTCAGGCGGGTTCTGGCGGCCGCATCCTGAAACTTGCGAAGGTCCGGTGCGCCTGTTCCATACCCATGGCTGGATTGACAATGTGGTGCCGCTGGAAGGGCGGCTGCTGGGTGGGGGCCGGTTCCATCAGGGCGATATCTTTGCTGGGCTGGAAATCTGGCGCTTGGCCAATGGCTGCGTTGATACCAAACCCAGCGGTTTTTCGACCACGGGCCCCTTTATGCGCCGCTATTGGAGCGGTTGTGTAGATGGCAGCGCGCTGGAATTTGCGTTGTTCCCAGGCGGACATACCGTACCTAAAGGCTGGGCCGATATGATGGTGGATTGGTACGAGGGCTTGCCCGGCGGGTGATCATTCTGCCGGGGTCATCACGCCTTTGCCCTCGATCACGCGCTTCAACTCGTCTCTGTGACGGCGGGCAGACCGGGTGATCGCGGGTTCCTTGACGTCTTCTCTCATCCCGACCATGCGGCGCGCAGAGGCCGAAGATACCCCGCTGAGCGCAGACAGCGGGATCGCAAAGGCCAGGCTGATCGCTATCGGGGCCAGCCAGATGGACACCAGGCCCGACAGAATGCCCACACTCAACGCAATGCCACTTACCGTTTCCAGTGCGTGACACAGGACCAATGTGCGCAAGCCATAGCTGCCGCCATCGCGCGTCTGCGGAGACCACCCCTTTTGAACACCGAAGGCGGTGCGGAAGACGGCAATCATCTGCTGTACCATCAGGATGGGTGCATAGAGGATTGACAGCACCACTTCGGCAAGAAACGAGGTGACGAATTTCAAGCCACCGCCGAACTCGGCATATCGCACACCGCTCAGCGGCAGGGCCAGAACGCCCAGCACCTTGGGCGCCAGCAGCATGGCGTACATGACTAGGATTATCAGCACATGGCGGGTTTCCGACATCTCGGGCCATTGCGGGAACAGAGGGTTGTCGGGGCTAAAGTAATACAGGACCGACGCGTCCTCACCCTGACCGATCAGCGCCCACATCACCAGCAGGGCAAACCACAGCGGCGACATCAGATAACCGACTGCGCCGTGGAACATGTGGAAGCGGGACACCGCGCGGAACCCGGTCGAGCCCAGCAATTTCAGGTGTTGCAGGTTGCCCTGACACCAGCGCCGATCCCTCAGTGCGTGGTCGATCAGCGTAGGGGGCGTCTCTTCATACGACCCACGAATACGGGGTAGAAAGCGCACGGCCCATCCGGCACGGCGCAGCAGGCCTGCTTCGACGAAATCGTGGCTCATGATCAGCTTTTCCTGACCATTAAAGGCGCGCAGTTTGGGCAGGCCCGCGCTTGAGGCAAAGGCGCGCGTGCGGATGATGGCGTTGTGGCCCCAATAATTGCCTTCTTGCCCGCACCAACGGGCCAGTCCTTCGGCAAAGGCGATGCCGTACACGCCGTTGGCAAATTGCTGCATCCGGGCAAAGACCGATTGCGCGCCGATCAGCTGCGGATAGCTCTGGATCAGACCGGCTCCGGGGTCGCGTGCCAAAGTGTCGGTCAGGCGGGTGATGGCGCGACCGGTCATCAGACTGTCAGCATCCAGCACCAGCATGGCGTCCCAATCAGCCCCCCAGCGGCTGACCCAATCGGCGATATTGCCCACCTTGCGGTCAGTGTTTTCAGGACGACGGCGGTAATACAGCTCAAGACCCGGCGCTAGGGTCGTGCGCAGCGCCTCGACACTGGCCTGTTCCTGCGCCGCGATCTCGGGGTCGCGCGTGTCGGACAGGATGAACATGGCATAGTGATGCTGACCACCGCGCTTACTCAGATCCTCCAGCATGGTGCGGGCATTGCCCAGCACGTTCCACGGCACCTCGTTGTAGACCGGGGTCAACAGGGCGACGCGCAGGGGCTGAGGGCGGCCTTCGCGTTTGGGCTGTTCCTGCCGCGATAGGGACACCATGCCCAGCAGCACGGTGCAGACCGTGAAAGAAATCCAGAAGAAGTTAAACGAGATCAACGTCAGCAGGATGCCTTCGATCAGGTTGATCCCTTCGGCCCCGAACCAGTCGGACATCACCCAAAGCAGCCCCAGAGTGGCCGCCATCGCAGGCGAAAAGGCCAGCGCACGCCAGAACCCGGCCGAGGCGCGCTTGCCATTCGGCACCTGCGCATCCCGAAACCCGGCGCTGAAATCCTGCGCGGGCATCGCCAGAGGGGCCTCGGGCGGCATGATATGCAGATCGCGGCTCATGTGGTCCAACGGTAGAGCCAAACCTCAGAGGCGGGCTGTTTGTCCTTCAGAAGCTGCGCGCGCAGCTCTACGTGGTTCCGCTCGCCCGGCTGAAACGAGAAGGCCAGCCGCAAGCCGCCGGTATCGGGGTTACGTTGCAGCACGCCGTCCGAGGTTTCGGCATGGGGCGAGTCAACAAAGATGGTCATCGCATCGGGGTCATCGAACAGGTCCGAGGCCTCAAAATCGATCACTGCCAGACGTCCTTCGCCGAAGGTATTGTCGCCCATCGCGGTGTTGATCACGCGTGGCATGGGCGTGCGCTGGGGTTCTTCGCCCCAGATCAAACGATAGGATATGTCGATCTGGCTGCCGGCGGCATAGGGCTCGGCCGGGCGCCAATAGGCGACGATGTTGTCATAGATCTCCTGATCCGCCGGAATCTCGACCAGCGTCACGGTGCCTTTACCCCAATCGCCCTTGGGTTCGACCCACAGGCCGGGGCGCTTGTGGTAATTCGCCTCAAGATCCGCATAGTCCGAGAACTTGCGTTTGCGCTGCATCAGGCCAAAGCCCCGTGGGTTCGTATCCACGAACGACGAAATCTGCAGGCGGGTGGGATTGGCCAAAGGCCGCCACAGCACCTCACCGGCGCCATTGCGAACCATCAAGCCATCGCTGTCATGAACGGCGGGGCGGAAGTCGTCAAACCGGCTGTGGTTGGTCTGGTCGAACAGGAACATCGAGGTGCCGGGCGCGATGCCCACATGGGGCAGCTCTTCGCGGGGGAAGAGCGTTGCTTCGACATCCATGATGCAGTCGGCCCCGGCGGTGACGTTGAACCGATAGGCCCCGGTCACGCTGGGGCTGTCCATCAGCGCATGCACGACCATGTTTCGCTGGCCGGGTTTGGGGCGTTCCAGCCAGAAGCGGATAAACTCCGGGAACTCCTCCCCATCCGGATCGCCGGTTTTCAGGGCCAGACCACGCGCGGACAGCCCGTAAACCTCGTGCAGACCAATGGCGCGGAAATAGCTGGCGCCTTGCCAGACGCAGAACTCATCGGTCTTACCGGGGCGGTGCATTTCGGTGCGCAGGCGCAGGCCCGAGAACCCCAGCGTGTCGTCGATGGGCAGGGTCGGCACATCTTCGGATTTGTCGAACATCGACAGATCGAACGTCACCGGGGTGGTCATACCGTCCTCGACCGTTGAAACCTTAACAGTGCGCGGGAAATACAGGCCTGGCGTAAAGAAATCTACGTTGAACGGCGTCTGGGTTTCATACCACAGCGCACGGTCCAGCCGGAACCGGATCGAGCGATACTGTTGATATGTCAAGTCCTGCCATTCCTGCGGAACCATTTCACGCTCGGCATAGGGTTGGCTGGCCAGTTCACGGGCCAGTGCGATCACGTCATTGCGGTCAAAGGGGACCTCGCCACCGGCAGCAAAGGTGGCCGGAGCGAAAGCAAGCGCCGAAGTTGAGGCCAAAAAAGCGCGACGTGTGAAATTCATTTTTTTGACTTCCAGGGCTGTGACTTGAACCAACCGGCCAGATAGGCCACGCCGATGATCATGGCAAAGCCAATCATGTTGGCGATGAAGACGCTGGCAACATCCCGCCCACTCAGGTCCAGCCCAACGCCGATCAGGCGCGCTGCTGCCATGGAAAAGACGAAGACCGCCAAGGATTGCTGCCCGACCTTGGTGATGACGGTCAGCAGGAACTCCCAAACTTTCGCGGCTGCACCCTGACCGGTTGCGATCAGGCGATGGCCATGCTCACCCGCGACGACCCAGCCCAGATAGGCCAGTGAGAGGAAGTGAACATAGCGCAGCAGGCCAAACTCGGTCTTGCCCCGCAGTTCCGAGGTCAAGGGCCAGCCCTTGCGCAGCACGGCACCCAATTCCGGCGCGGCATTGTTGATCCAGGTGAAGACCTTCCACGATCCAAACGGGGCCGACAGGATCAGGAACAGTACGGCAGCCCAGATCAGGGTTTTCGATACAGGGGGGGCAGGGATCCACCCGCGCATGAAGGCAAAGCCGGTAAAGAACAGCAACTGCCAGCCGAAGGGGTTGAAGAACCACTGACGGTCTGACCAAGGCTCGGCTGGCAGGGCCAGCGCACCGGTTTGTGCCACCAGCCAAATCGCAATCGACGTGGCGGCCACGGCCCAGAACCCAATGCGATACAGGCCCATGTAAACAGGCATCAGCGCCAGAACCACCAGATACATCGGTAGGATGTCAAAGTAGTTCGGCACATAGGTCAACGTGAACAGACCGACCATCTGTGGCGCAGGATCGTTGAAGAAGTGCTGGAGGTTCAGTGAGGAAATGTATGTTTTCTCGAAGAAACCTGTCTGGTCCAGCGCCGCCATCGACATGGCCACAAAGAAGAACAGGCAGATATGCGCCCAGTAGACCTGCCAGATGCGGAACGCCACGCGAGCCGTCCCCATCCACCAACCCTTGCGGGCAAAAGCCCCGCCGAACGCAATGGCCGAGGCCATGCCCGAGCAGAACACGAAAATCTCGGTTGCATCTGAATAACCGAACCGCGCCGGAATCCATCTGGCCCAAGGGTCGTTCGGGATGTGTGCGATCAGGATGATGAACATCGCGATGCCGCGATAGAAATCCAGCCGCGGGTCGCGCACGCGGGCAGGGGCGGCTGCTTGGGCCGCCACAGGCGCAAAATCAGAAGCGGGCGATGCTGTCGCCATACGTGTTCTGTCCTTCTTTGGTCTTTTTATTTTTGTTATTCAGCCGGAACGCTTTGTGCATCCCGGTCATCGCGTGCCGCGTCGATCAATGCGCGGCGCGCAAGGGCGTAATTGTCCTCGCCACCGGCCCGTTTTGCGCGGCGATCATCTAGGATGCGCTCGACCGCATCCAGACGCCCGGCGCGCAGGCCGGAATCAATTGTGATGCGCTCGAATACATCACGTTGCGCGTGACTGCCACCTACCATCTGCATTCCGTCACGTGCCGTCGAAAGGAAATCAAAGGCTTGGCCGTATAGGCCGTCGCCAAAGGCTTCCAACCCTTTAGCTGCCGCGATGCCCGGATCGGACATTCGGATCGGGGTGTCGCCCTGATTGCGTTGGGCGTCTTTCTGGATGCGTTTCAGCATCTTTCCGGTTGCTTCGTCCCGGTTATCGCCAGTCAGAGCCAGCAAATAGTGCAGGTCGGCAAAGATCAGGCAGCCGTCTTCGGTGCGATTGGCGCTCAGGTCAGCCAGTTCTTCCCAGCGATTGCCGACGTTTACGCCCTCAAGTTCCAGACGGGACAACAACGAGGTTGCGTTCGAGATATCGCGGTAATCGTCGGTTTTGTCCTGACGGATGTAGTTGTCATACAACTCCATCACCTGATCGACCTGGCCCAGATCCAGGTGCATCAGCGCCTTGTGCCACCAGACGTGATAGCGGAAGTTGTTACAATGCGCCCAAGCGTCCTCGCGCCCGGCCAGCCAATCCAGACCCAGCTGTGCGTTGCCGGTCATTTCATGCACGTGGGCCACCGCGTGCAGGCCCCATGCGTCATCTGACACCATCCACAGCGCCTGACGGCCTGCAATCTCGGCTTTTTCATAGGCACCGGTTTCTTCCAGCGCGAAAGAATGGCAGCCCAACAGATATCCACGGCCCGCATGATCGGGCTCATAAGCCGGCATCACACGTTCGATCGAGCGACGCATGCCTTCGGCGTCGCCCAGAACAAAGCGGGTGGCATGGCTAAGCTTCATCGCCAGCGAGTCTTGCGGATGGGCGCACAGGATTTCCTCGAACTTCTGAACGGCTTGCGAGGGCAGATCGGACAGATACAGCTCCAGCGCTTGTACATAAAGGCGTTCGCGTGCGGTTACCGGTTGACGCTCCATCGCGGCATTGGCGGCGGCCAGAGCATCGACGGCGACTGGCATCATCTCGCGGCGGCCCAGCAGAACCATGAACAGACCTTTGATCGCATGGCCCAGGGCAAAATCCGGCTCAAGCTCCAAGACTTTTCCCAGATGCTGAGGCGTCACCGCCGCATGCGCCATGAACCCAAGCAGCACGCCATCCCATGCCTCGGCGCTTGCCGAATGGCTCAGGGTGTTCATCTGTCCGAAAACGTCTTGTTTCATGCTCGTGGTCCGATCCGTTGAGAACTAGTACATTATTCGACTTATCAGAGACTCTAGCGGGGTCGTATCAGTATCGACCGACCTCTCGAATTGGTGAAATGCTGTGTGTGCAAAACGTGAAAAAAACCGCCGATTCAACGGCATGTTTCAGCAACATGCCGCCGAATTAGGCATTGTGTTTCAGTCTTCAAACGGGTTTTCGGCGTTCAGAACGGCCTGAGTGTCCGCGCCAAAGGTCGGTGGAGCACTGCGATATGTTACAGGCGTTTTGGACAGTTTCAGTGGATTTCCGATCAGATTCACCTGTGCCGGGTCGGCTTGCATGGCGATCTGCATCTGCCTTGCGGCGACCTGATCGGTGGCAAAAACCTGATCCAACGTCTGCACCGGGCCCACAGGCACTTTGCGCGCCTCAAGCTCGGCAATGACGGTTTCAGTGTCATAGTTTTGCACGGCTGGGCGCAGAATTGCGTTCAGCGCATCACGATGTTCCAGACGTGATGGGTTGGTTGCAAAACGGGGGTCGTCCGCCAGGTCAGGCTGTCCGATGAAGTCACAAAACCGTCTGAACTGGCTGTCGTTGCCAACGGCCAGGATCACGTGCCCGTCTGCCGTCTGGTAGACGTCATAGGGTACGATATTCGGGTGCCCGTTTCCGCGCCGTTGAGGGACATTGCCCGAAGTCAGATAATTTACGCCCTCATTGATCAGCCATGCAATTTGCGCGTCAACCAGCGCAAGGTCGATCTGCTGGCCCTCGCCTGTTTGATCCCGGTGGCGTAGCGCCGCCAGAATGCCGACGGTCGCGTACATGCCGCACATCACGTCAGCGATGCCAACGCCCACTTTCATGGGCGCGCCCTCGGGATCACCGGTCAGAGACATGATCCCGCCGTAACCCTGTGCCATCAGGTCATATCCGGGCTTCGAACCGTTTGGTCCGTCCTGTCCGTAGCCTGAGATCGAGCAATAAACGAGGCTGGGAAATTCCTGCGACAGGGTTGCATAGTCCAGCCCGTACTTCGCCAACCCGCCGGGTTTGAAATTCTCGATCAGGATATCGGCATGCGAGGCGAGACGTCGGATGTCCGCCTGACCCTCGGCTGTTGTGATGTCGATTGCCACTGATTTCTTGTTACGGTTGGCCGACATGAAGTAGGCGCTCAGATCAGATGCATTGCCATCAGCGTCAGTCACATACGGAGGACCCCACTGGCGCGTGTCATCGCCGCCGGTTGCGGGGTTTTCGATCTTGATCACATTGGCGCCCAGATCGCCCAGCAATTGCGTGCAGGTCGGTCCTGCCAGAATACGGGACAGGTCCAAAACTTTGACGCCTTTCAGCGGCCCTTCAGATCCGGCCATCATAACCTCCACGGTCGATCTCGGCTGCGATGACGGTAAAGCAATCGGCCTTGACCGCCGCATCCAGCGCCTCGCGCAGTTCCTCGCGGTTGCGCACCGTGTGGCCGTTACCGCCGAACGCGCGACCCATGGCGGCAAAGTCGTGGCGGTCGAAATCTACGCCTGTGTTGCCCATCTGGCGCTGGCGCTGTTTCAGCTCAATCAGCGCAAGGCTGGCATCAACAAAGACCAGAAAGATTGGGTTTCCCCCCATCTCGGCAGCGGTCGACAGCTCTCCGGCGACCATCAGGAACCCTGCATCGCCCGAGAAACTGATTACCGGGCGGTCGGGTTCGGCCAGTTTCAGACCAATCGCCATCGGGACCGCGCAGCCCATGGTGCACAGGGCCGAGGACTGGATCAGCCCGCGTTCCTCAGAGCAATCCCACATTTGGCTCAGCAGGATGCGATGCGCGCCGCTGTCGGCGGTCGCCAGAGTGTTGGCGGGCAGGGCAGCGCGGGTTTCAGCGATAACCGCCGCGGGCCCCCAGTCGTCATCCGTGGGAAACGCCTGCGCCAAAGCGGCTTTGACTTGCGAGGGTTCGCCACCCAGCCATGTCTTGCGCGACGGGGTGCCTTTGGCGATGGCCTCCAGCGTCTCGCCGGTATGGGCCACCAAATTCAGCCCCGCCTGATGCATGTAGTGGTCATTGGGCACAGCCGAGACGTCGATCACGCGCTTTTTCGCTGGGTCCCAGATCTCACGCCAGCCGGGGCGCATTTCGATCGGGTCATAGCCCAGACACAGCACCAAATCGGCCTGTTCGACCAGCGGAACCAGATGTTTGTCAGCCAGCGGCGAAAGGCCCGCGCCACCTAGGCACAGAGGATGATCCTCAGGCACGACGCCCTTGGCCTTGTATGTCGTCACGAAGGGGATGTCGAAATGCTCCAGAAATGCCTGCACCACGTTGCGCGAGTCGTCATAGAGAACATCCAGCCCGACAATTGCGATGGGCCGTTCGGCCTGCGACACCCATCGGCGGGCTTTCTCGACGCAGTCGCCCGCAGGGGATACAGAGGCAATCTTGGCGCGGCGGCGCGGTTTCACGCCCGACACGCGGGTATCCGCGACCGAGATCGGCACGTCGATATGCACGGGACCGGGGCGCGGCTGATTGGCCAACGTAACCGCCTTATCGGCAATAATGTCTGCGCCTTTGGCGGTCAGTGTAAACGTCCCTTTGGTGATCGAGCGATAGACCTGCGCGTGATCCATCACCTGATGGGTGTAGGTCAGCGCTTCATCGGCATCGACGCATCCGGTCAGAACGATCATGGGCACACGGTCTTGCAAAGCATTGGCGACCACGTTGATCCCGTTCATCGCACCGGGGCCAAGGGTGGCGACCAGAATGGCGGGCGCGCCATCGCGGTGATGCACGGCCTCGGCCATGAAACCGGCGGCGTTTTCATGCTTGGTCAGATGAAAGGTGATCCCGGCCTGTTCCAGCGCATCGACAAGGGTCAGAACCTCACCACCGGGCATTCCAAAGGCGTGGCGACATCCGGCCTCGTACAAACGTTGGGCCAGAAGGTCCGCTGCGCGGGGCGAGAGGTCTTGCATAAGTCATGCTCCGAAAAACTGTTTCACAGCAGATTGCGGAGGACGGCCCCAGACGCAAGGCGGATCACGCCAGTGTGACTATTTGACTGCTGTTTCAGCGACAGCTTGAAACTTGCCATCTAGTTCCTCGGAGATCTCACGTAAGGGGGCTCCGCCCTCAGAAACGTAGGGCGCGAAGACAAAACTGGGAGTCTTGTAGGACAGGGTGGCGGTGCCGTCCTCATTCTCGGTGACATAAAAGCGGATCGGTGCCTCGATCATCGCGTTCACCGAGGTTTCCAGCACGCGCACGGCGTAGTCGTTGTTGAAGGCCCCGATAACCCGATTGCCGGGGATGGTGATCCCGCGCGATGCGGCGGCCTTGGTCGGGCCTGCCTGCGTGACCACGATCAGACCATTGGCCTTGATGGCATCCTTGGTGTCGGCAACCAACGCGTCATAACTTTTGTCGGTTGCATAGCTGGCCCAGCCCGAAAGGGGCTCTTCTGCCAAAGCAGGGGTCGCTATCAGGGCTATCGCAGTCCAAAGGGCTTTCATCGGGGCCTCCTGTTACGGGGTTGAGACTGTGATGCCAGAAAGCGGGACAGGGCGCACTCACAATCTTGTGCGTTTTCCCGATTGCGCCTGTGGCCGGAAACCCCCAGAAACAGGCAAATGCCACCCGATGAGGTCCGAATTGGATCAGATGCGCCTGTTGATATGTTCGTCCTGTGCCGGTGCCCGCGATTGCGGGGCTGAGGTCAAAGCTGTCGAATTCGCCCTGACCCGCGCGGGGATTGAGGGAAGGGTTTCGGTCGATCAGCACGCCTGTTTCAGCGGATGCTCTGAACCCGTGGCCATCGCGCTGCAGGCCGATGGCGGGGCGTCATATGTGTTTTCAGGGGTCGATGTCGCTTCGGACGCCGATGATATCGTGGCGACCTGCCGGACCTATCTGGAAAGCCCCAAAGGCTGGATCGAAGACGCCCGGCCTTGCGGGCGGCTCCGGATGTGTTTGCGGGCGCGTATCCCGGCGCTTTAGTCGACCTGTAGTGTGACCGCCGCGCTGACGGGGATGTTGTCGACCATCAGCGGGCTGTGGCTGTTTGCGTTCAGAGAGACCGAGACTTCGACCTCGCCCTGCGGCAGATGGTCGATATGCATCCAGTTACCGTACAGCCGGGCCAGTTTCTCTCCATTTACGTAGACATGTGCATGCCCCTCGCCGTCGACATCGGTCTTTGAGGCATTTTGTGGTGAGAACCGAAAGTTCTGCGGCATGACATGCAGGTTCCAGCCCGCCATAGGATCGGGCGTAAGAGCGATCTCAAGCCCCGGAGCATCAGCGCCAGCAGGCAGGTTGATGGCAGTCGAATGATCGTGTGCGGCTGCCTCGGCGTGAGACGAACTGTGATGTGCGGGATCGCCATGGTCATGGCCGTCGAAAGTGACGCCATTTGCAGCCGCAACCACAAATCCTGCACCACTGCCAAAAACTATGCCGATTGCAAACAGGGCAAGTGAGCGTGCCATTTTATGTTCCTTGATGGTAGTAGAAACACGCCGAGCTGGTCTCGGCGTGTTCATAAGCGTGCTGGTCAGGCCGCAGCTTCGGCACGCTGGCTTTCATGTCGCCAGAAGTATCCGGCGAATGCCCCGACCAAAACCCAGGCTACCAGTCCGATGCCAAAGGCGCGTGCGGCAAACAGCGCGCCGATCTCGGTCGGAACGGGGCCGGTAAACACGTCCGGCTCGGGCGCGCCGATCAGATGTGGGGCCAACAGCAGGGCGGCTGCGATCACATAGCTGATCAGGGTGCCGCCAAAGGCAATCAGCCACATGGCAACACCTGCTGCGGCGACGGTCGCAAACCACCAGATCTGACGCGCAGCGACATCGGCTGCTGCCACGCCGGGCACTTCTGGCGCGAGCGAGAATCCGGGTGCGAGGTGCACGGCAATGAACCCCGCAAGCCCCCACAAAACGCCGGTGCGCCCGTCAATCTTGTGGCCGTTGCCCTCAGCCACGGACATCAGCGCAATCATCATCAGCGCATAACCGGTATAGGTAAGCATCGTGAAAATGACGCTTAGCGCATCGCGGAACAGGTCCGAGAACATTCCCGGCAGCTCGGGGTGAGCACTTACGACGTCACCGCCGAAATGGACCAATTCGCCTGATTCATACAGTTCCGCGTGCAGCAACACAGGTTGCACAAAGACCAACTGCAGCAAGGCGGCAATCAGCCCCGCTGCAGCACCAGCGAACAAGGCGCTGGTCAGGATACGGCTTAACATGGGTTTAGTGGCAGGGGAAGCCGGTCGCGTGGCGCACATCGTGGGCTGCGTCATGCAGGGCCGCGGCCTGAACGTGGCCGGTCAGCGTGATGACACCAAGGCCCAGAACCACAGCGAACATAACCGGCAGGATACCAACGCGTGAGGTCGAAGCGGTTGTTGCTTGAGTTGCCATTTTTAGTTCTCCTTTACCGTCGCACCCGACGGTTGGTGTTTTCATTCGTGCCTGGCAGGTCTCCTGGCTCGCGGGTCGATGCCTCTGTTCGCCTTCCCCCTGAAACTCAGGAGTGGCTGGTTGAACAGGGCTCACCGCTTACAGTCGCGGGGGCGGCTGTGGATTCGATCGCGCGCGGTCTCACCACATTCCCTCTTAGCTTGCCGGTATTGCCGACAGGACCAGACAGGTTCATTTAGCCGTTACATCTGCTGTCGCGCAATCGCCATTTGCGACGTTTTAGGTCAGATCACGCGCTTTTTGAGAAGATAAATATCCATGATCCACCCATGATCAGCGCGCGCAGTCGCTCGGGTGTCCAGAATCGACTGTGCAACATCGATCAGAGGGCCGTTGATCAGGATTTCTTCAGTCATGCCCACATAAGCCCCCCACCAGATGTCATAATCTGCCATCTGAAGATGTTGGAACGAGCACTCACCATCCAACATGACCGCCACGTTTGATGCACCGTCCGGCCACCCTTCGTCGCGAATCCGCCGCCCCGTGGTCACGATGTAGGGGGCACCCAGATCGTTGATCGGAATCGCGTGGGCCGCCGTCAACGCCTGTAGCGCTGTAATGCCAGGGATCACCCGCGTCGTCGGTTGAGGGTCCAACCGCGCCGCGATTCGCAGTGAGCTGTCGTATAGCGACGGATCGCCCCAGATCAGCAGCGCCACGTGCAGTGCGCCGGGATGGGCGGCAATCGCCTCGCGCCAGCGCAGCGCAATCGCGTCGTGCCATTCGTCCACCCCGCGCAGATACCCGTCTTCCGAGCGGCGCTTGGGGATGTCGAAATAGGCGATCTGCGGCGGCGTGTCGGTCACCTGCGCAATGACCTTTTCGCGCAGCCCGGCCAGATCGGCCTTATTCTCGCCCTTGCGGGGGATCAGGATCAGGTCCGCCGAGCGGATCGCCTGCGCGCCCTGAAAGGTCACGTGGTCAGGGTTCCCGGTGCCGATGCCGATCAAGGTCAGGTCAAACATCGTCAAACTCTGCCAGCGGGCCATAAAGGATCAGCGCCGGGGCGGTGCCTATCTCGTCCGCCAGTTTTTCGGACAGCGCGCCTACAGTACTGCGATGCAGCTTTTGTTCGGGGGTCGAGACGGATTCGGCCATTAGTGCTGGCGTCTCCAGCGGCAGACCGTGGGCGTTCAGCGTTTCGACCAGCAGAGGAAAAGTCCGCTTGCCCATGAAGACGACGGTGGTCGCATCCGGGTCGGCCAAAGCGGGCAGGTTCAGGTCCTCGGGCAATTTGCCGCTGACATCATGACCAGTGACAAACTGTACTCGCCGCGCGGTCAGCCTGCGGGTCAGCGGGATGCCCGCCGCCGCCGCTGCCGCCACGGCCGAGGGGATGCCGGGTATGATCTCGTAATCGATCCCAGCCGCGCGCAGGGCCACCAGTTCTTCTTCCAGACGCCCGAACATGCCGCCATCGCCGGATTTCAACCGCACGACCCGCTGCCCGGTCAGGGCGTAATCCACCAGCAACCGGCTGACATGGTCCTGCTTGGGCGAGGGGCGGCCCGCCCGTTTGCCCACGCCTACCAGATCGGCATCGTCGCGCGCATGGGTCAGGATCGGCCCGCTGCTGAGGTCATCAAACAGCACCGCATCCGCCTTCTGCATCCGGTCCACAGCCTTCAGCGTCAACAGCTCCGGGTCGCCGGGGCCTGAGCCAATGAACGAAACAAACCCACTCATGCTGAGGCCTCCGCGATCAGGTGAAAGAACGTGCCGGTCACGTTGCCACGCACCGATCCGGTCTGCGGCCCTTCGGCCCCTTCTGCGTCAAACACACGGGCCAAAGGCGCGTCAGGTTGCTCGATGATCGAGGAATAGTGGAACTCATGCCCCCGCAGGCCCGTGCCTACGGCAAAGCCGGGCATCGGGGCCAGCAGTTCGGCGCGGCGATAGCCCAGATTGAACTTGCGCTTTTCATAGGACGTCACCAGCCCCAACAACCCCGCCATCTGATGCGAAATACCCTCTTTATCGATCAGAGCCTGTCCCAGCGCCATGTACCCCCCGCACTCTCCATGAACGGGCTTGGTCCGCGCATGTTTCCGTAGCCCCTCCTGAAAGACTGATGCAGCGGCCAGAGTGCCTGCATGCAACTCGGGATATCCACCCGGCAACCAAACCAGATCGGCATCCGCCGCTGGGGCTTCATTGGCCAAGGGCGAGAACGGCAACACCTCGGCCCCAGCCGCGCGCCAGCCTTCCAACAAATGCGGATAGGTAAACGAAAACGCAGAATCACGGGCCAGCGCGATCCGTTGCGCCGGGGGCCGCGGCAGCGCGGCGGACGATGGCCCACTCGGGCCTGAGGACGCCGCCCGCTTGATCGCCTCAAGATCGACATGTTCGCGCAGAAACGCGGCATAGCCCACAATTGCGCTTTCCAGATCGGGATGTTCAACCGCCTGGATCAGGCCCAGATGCCGCTCGGGCAGGGCCAGGTCTCCACGACGGGGCAGCACGCCCAGAACCGGCAGGCCCGCGCGTTCCATTCCCAACCGCGTCAACCGCTCGTGCCGGGGGCTGGCGCAGCGGTTCAGAATCACGCCCGCAAAGGGCAGATCGGGGTTATACATCTTGAACCCCAAAGCCGTCGCCGCCGCCGATTGCGCCTGACCGCCCACATCCAGCACCAGCACCACCGGCCAGCCCATCCGTAACGCGGTTTCCGCACTGGACCCATGACCCAGTTCACCGGGCTTGGCGACGCCGTCGAACAACCCCATCGAACCCTCGGCGACCACAATATCCGCGCCCTCAGCCTGCGCTGAAATCGCGTCCAATAGAGGCTCACCCATGGCCCAGCTGTCCAGATTGAACGAGGCCCGCCCCGCCGCCGCCCGGTGAAAGGCTGGGTCGATATAATCCGGTCCGCTTTTGAAGGGTTGAACGGTCAGACCATCCTCGGCCAGCGCACGTAACAAGCCCAGCATGACCGTGGTCTTGCCCGTTCCCGAGGACGGCGCGGAAATCAAAAGGCCCGGAGGGTTAGTCATCGCGTCATTCATCCTCGGGGCTCCAACTGGACCACGGGCTGTCGGCGCTTTGCGGGCGATAGCGGCGGTCATAATCCTTGGCATACAGGCAGCTTTCGTCGAACCCTTCGCCTGCCAGCGCGGGGCCGACCATGATCAGGGCGGTGCGTGCGATGCTTTCATCCAACGCGTCTTTCAGGGTGTCCAAAGTGGCACGGATGATGCGCTCATCGGGCCAACTGGCGCGATAGACCACGGCCACCGGGCAATCAGCCCCATAGGCCGGGGTCAGGTCGGCAATGACCTTGTCCAAATTGCCGATGGACAGGTGAATGGCCAGCGTAGCGCCGGTGCGGGCGAAGTTCTCAAGCGTCTCACCCTCGGGCATCGAAGACGCGCGGCCCGGCGTGCGGGTCAGCACCACCGATTGCGCAAGGCCGGGCAGGGTCAGTTCGGTCCCCAGAGCGGCGGCCGCCGCAGCGAAAGAGGGAACGCCGGGCGTGACGCTGACCGGGATACCCATTTCTTTCAACCGGCGGATTTGCTCACCCATGGCGGACCAGACCGACAAATCGCCTGAATGCAGTCGGGCCACATCCTGTCCAGCCTTATGCGCGGCTTCGATCTCGGCCATGATCTGATCCAGATCCATCGGCGCGGTGTTGATGATCTTGGCCCCCTCGGGGCAGTGGTTCAGGATCTCTTCGGGAACCAGCGAACCCGCGTACAAACACACGGGGCAGGACGCGATGATATCGCGCCCGCGCAGGGTCAACAGGTCGGCAGCGCCCGGTCCGGCGCCGATGAAATGAACGGTCATGTCTGTCCTCCGATGGCGATGGCGCAGGTGGCCAGCCGGTCGTCTGATATCTGTCGGGGTGAAAGCAGCCGCGCGCCCAGTCCGGCGGCGGCAAGGGCGGACGCTTCGGCCACGCTGCCGGTGCCGTAACTGGCGCGGCTGCGGGGCGAGCAAGAGAGCGTGCGCTGCCCGGCCAAATCGGCGGGTGCGATGAAATGCAGGGGCAGGGCGGTTTCGGCGGCGAATTCTGCAAGCGCGGCGTGACCTTCCTTGTCCGCGACGGTCGCCAAGGCGCTGACGGGGTGGAGTGCGGCGGCAGCCGTAAAGGCCGCGCGCAGGCTGTCCGCGGTCGCGGCTGAGGAAAAGCCAAGGCCGGCGACGATCATAGCGTGACGCTCCACTGAACCACTGGATAGGCAGATTTCCAACCGCGTCGGGGGCCCAAAGGCGCAGCCTGAGCCAGTTCGATCCGCAGAAGGTCGCCGCCTAATGCGTCGTGCCATTGCGCCAGTAACGTTTCGCTTTCCAGCGTCACCGCATTAGCGACCAACCGCGTGCCTTCAGGCAGCGCATCGCGCAACCATGCCAGAAGGTTTGCGTTCAATCCGCCGCCGATAAACACCACATCGGGCAACGCAAGCCCGGTCAAGTCATCTGGGGCAGTGCCGTGGACTACACTCAGCCGATCCTGTCCCAGCGCATCCGCATTGCGGCGAATACGCTCGGCACGATCTGCGCGCGGCTCGATCGTGGTGGCCGTCAGTGTCGGATCACACATAAGCCATTCTATGCTGATCGAGCCGGTGCCACCGCCGATATCCCACAAATGCTCGCCGCGCTGTGGGGCCAGCGCAGACAGGGTCAGGGCGCGGATGGGGCGTTTGGTGATCTGTCCATCAGTCTCGAATATCTCATCCGGCTTGCCCGAAGATTTCGGCAGTGCGCGCCCATCACCCGCGACCTCTAGCGCGACGCAGACCGGGTGATCGAACCCGCCCAGCAGCGCCTCGGTCAGGGACACACTGCGGGAACGCTCACGAGGGCCGCCGAGCGCCTCCATCACATGCAGGCGGGTGTCAGCAAAACCGGTCTCGGTCAGGTAAGTCGCCAGTTCCGTCACCGCAGCCCCGTTGCGCAGCAGCAGGATGGCGCGCAGGCCCGGCGACAGGTGTGGGCGCAGCCGGGTCAGGGGGGCGGCGTGCAGGCCAAAAGTCAGTGTTGCCTCCAGCGGCCAGCCCAGCCGGGCGGCGGCCAGCGAAAACGTCGATTGGCCGGGCAGGGCAGTCCATTCCCCGGCTTCGAAATTGCGCGCGATGACAGACCCCGCGCCAAACCAGAACGGATCGCCCGAGGCCAGCACCACGGTGGGCCGCCCCCGGAACCCCGTCAGCACGGGCAGCCCGTCGGCAAAAGGCACCGGCCATTCGACCCGCTGGGCCTGGCTGTCGGGGATCAGCGACAGGTGGCGCGGCGGGCCCATGATGATTTCGGCGCGGTCCAGCACTTGACGGCTTGCGGGCGACAGGCCATCAAGCCCATCCTCACCCAGGCCCAGAACGGTCAGCCACGGAGCTTCATGCATGACACATCTCCTGATCCTTGGCGGCACCACCGAGGCCAACGCCTTGGCCAAAACCGTGGCCGAGCTGGGCATCCCAGCGACCTACTCCTATGCTGGTCGCGTCGACAATCCGCGCCCGCAACCGGTGCCGGTCCGCGTGGGCGGGTTCGGAGGCGTTGCCGGTCTGGCCGCCTATCTGCGCGACCATACTGTAACCCATGTGATCGACGCCACGCACCCTTTTGCCGCGCTGATGAGCGCCAACGCGGTGGCCGCCTGCCATCAGGCCGAGGTGCCTCTGGCTGCGCTGACCCGCCCGGCGTGGGTGGAACAGGATGGAGACCGCTGGCAACATGTTCCGGATATCGACGGCGCAGTGGCCGCCCTGTCCGGCGCACCGCAGCGGGTGTTTCTGGCCGTGGGCCGAATGCATCTTGAGGAGTTCGCCACACAGCCTCAGCATCGCTACTTGCTGAGGCTGGTCGATGAACCGGGTACTCTGCCGTTGCCTAATTGCGATGTGGTTGTTTCGCGCGGGCCGTTCACTCTGGCCGATGATCAGGCGTTGATGCAGCGTCATGAGATCCAGTTGGTCGTGTCCAAGAACGCAGGCGGCCTTGGCGCGCGCGCCAAGCTGGACGCGGCGCGGGCGCTGGGCCTGCCAGTGCTGATGATCGACCGTCCGGCCCTGCCGCAGCGGGTCGAACTGTCGAGCGTCGCTCAGGTTCTGGACTGGCTGGCTCATTCTGGCGTGAACCTCGGGGTGTAGACGATCGGCGCGCCGTCACGCTCGATCACGCGAGTGCGGGACGAGCCGACGATGACCACCGTCTGCATATCTGCCATCTCGGGTGTGGCGTCGGCCAGTGTCGAAATCCGAATGGCCTCATCCGCGCGCGATACGGCGCGGGCGAACAGGATCAGCCGTTCGGGCTCGCATTCTTCACGCAGGATTTCCAGCGTCTTTACAAAGCCTTCAGGGCGGGACTTCGAGCGCGGATTGTAAAACGCCATCGAGAAATCTGCCTGCGCGGCCAGCCGCAGGCGCTTTTCGATCAAGGACCACGGCTTGAGGTTGTCACTCAGGTTGATGGCGCAGAAATCATGCCCCATTGGCGCGCCCGCACGGGCCGAGGCCGCCAACATCGCCGTAATCCCCGGCAGCACGTCAATCTGGATATTACGCCACTCGGACGGGCCATTCTCCAGCGCCTCAAACACTGCCGACGCCATTGCAAACACACCGGGATCGCCCGAGGACACAACGACCACGCGTTTGCCCTCCGCAGCCATCTGCAACGCGTGCTGCGAGCGGTCGATCTCAACCCGGTTGTCACTGGCGTGCAGCGTCAGTCCTTCGCGTTCGGCCACGCGTGCCACGTACGGAATATAGCCGACCACGTCCGTGGCCTCGGCCAAAGCAGCGGTCACCTCGGGCGTCACTAGCGCCTCATCCCCCGGTCCAAGACCGGCGATCTTGACCCAGCCGCTCATGGTCTGCGCCCCTGTCCATGCACGATGATGATCGAGAAATAGGGAGTGATGCCGTCGCAGTTTTCAGACAGCTTGCAGACGCGTTGATTGGGCATCTGGGCATATTCGACGATCCACGCCCGGTCATACAGCCCTGCCGTTTTCAGCGCGCGTTTCACTTTGTCAATATTGCGGCCGATCTTCATCACGACCAGCGCGTCGGTCTGCGCCATCTGTTGGGCCAGAACGTCTTCGGACAACGTGCCTGCCAGAACAGTCAGGATGTCATCGCCCCATGTGATCGGGTCACCTGTCGCTGTCCACGCGCCGGACATGCCAGTGATGGCAGGTACGACTTCAACATCAGTTTTATCGCGCAAGCGATTGTAAAGGTGCATGAAAGAGCCGTAGAAGAACGGATCGCCCTCGCACAGAACCACCACATCCTCGCCATTATCAGACAGCGCCTTCAGATGCGCGGCGCAGTCTTCGTAGAACGCTGCAAGCAGTTCGTTATAGCGCGGATCGGTCAATGGGATTTCGGTCGTGACCGGGTATTCCATCGGGAATTCAACGGCGTTTTCGGGGATCATCCCATTGACGATTTTGCGCGCCTGCCCACTGCGACCTGGCTTGCGGAAAAACGCCACATGGCGCGCATTGCGCAGCAGGCGATCAGCCCGCACGCTCATCAGGTCGGGATCGCCGGGGCCGAGACCCACGCCATAGATGGTGCCGCTCATTCCGCGCGGCTCGCGATGGCGTTGATGGCGGCGACGGTGATGGCGCTGCCGCCCAGACGACCCTTCACGATGCAGGACGGTACCGGCTGTGCCTCCCACAAGGCGTCTTTGGATTCGACCGCGCCGACAAAGCCCACGGGACAGCCGATGATCGCGGCGGGGCGTGGGCAGTCGGTGTCTTCCAGCATGTTCAGCAGATGGAACAGGGCAGTAGGGGCATTGCCGATGGCGACAACGGCACCGTCCAGATGTGGGCGCCACAGTTCCAGCGCGGCCGCCGAACGCGTGTTGCTCATCTCGGCGGCCAAGGGGCGCACGCGTTCGTCATGCAGTGTGCAGATAACCTCATTGTCGGCGGGCAGACGGAACCGGGTCACGCCCTCGCTGACCATGCGCGCGTCACATAGGATCGGTGCGCCGTTTTCCATTGCCGCGCGGGCGGCGGCCACAAACCCGGGCGAGAAATGCACGAACTCCTCCAGCCCCACCATGCCAGCGGCGTGGATCATGCGGACAGCGACCTGTTCTTCGTCGGCGTCGAACCGAGCCAGATCAGCCTCGGACCGGATGGTGGCAAAGCTCTCCTTATAGATCGCCGCGCCATCGGTTTCATAAGTATAGGGCATCAGGTGAAGTCCATATTCATAAGTGTTTCTTCGGTCAGGCCGGTCTGGCAGGGCTCATCCCCCGCGCAGCCTTGTTTGACAAGATCAAATCTTCCGGCATTGCCGATCAGGGTCACATCGGCCGGGCCTATGCGCGCGCATCCCTTGGCGCAGCCCGAGACATGCAGGCTGCCCGGTACGCGTGCCGCCAAAGCGCGCGCGATGTCGCGGGTTTCCACCTGTGCCTGCGGGCAATATGGCGCGCCGGGGCAGGCGTCGGTGATCATCAGCGGGTCGGTGCCATCTGTGACAAAGGCTGGGGCGGGTATCGCCGCCCCGCCCTCCAACAGGATCAACCGCCACGGGGTGACGCGTAAGGCAACGGCCCCGCTTTGCGCGATCAGGTCCTTCAGTGCGTGCGCAGGCAATTGCCCGAAGGCCGCACCATAGAGCTTTCCCGGATCGCAGGGGCCGGGTCGCAACGGAGGCCCAATAGATCCCGGAGCTGCGCCCTGCCACTCCGGTGGCAGAACCGAGACCACGCGTGACATGCGTCGCGTCTCGGGCGTGTAGGTTTGGGCGAACCATGCGGCCAGGGCGATCAGTTGGTCGATGGCCTCGGGTTCTCGGACCAGACGTCCGGTCTCGGCCCCATCGGCGCGCAGGATCAGGCCATCCGGAGCTGTTTCCAGCCGGATATCGGCTGAATTCCCAGCCAGCAGGCGCTCAGGTCCGGTGTCGATGGCAAAGCCGAACTTGGCGGGCAGGGCGGGCAGTTCCGCCAGCCGGTCAATAAGCTCTTGCGCCAGCCGGGCGGTCAGGTCTCCGGCTTTGTACAGAGGTGAGACCAGAATGTTGCGGCGCACCTCGATCCCCGGCTCGGCGTCCAGCAGGTTCAGCGCGGCCAGTTCGGCCAGCAGGGATTGATGATTCGTCTCGGACACACCCCGCAGCTGCAGGTTAGCGCGGTTGGTCAGGTCGATGGTGCCATTGCCGAAGCGTTCCGCCAGATCGCACAGACCCATGGCCTGCGTTGCATCCAGACGGGCCAGTCGCGGCCGCACCCGGACCACCAGCCCATCGCCCGACATCATCGGACGGTGCGCACCGGGACACCAGCCCTGGACGATGGGAGCGCTCATCCCAGCTCCTCCAGATCGGCGCGAATCGAGTTGCGGCGTGTGTTCCAAAGCCCCGCCTCAAGCAAGGCGCGGAACCGGTCCTGCATGGCCTGATGGGCCTTCGGGTTGACCTCGGCCAGAAAAGCGTCGACGTCTTCGTTGCCCAACGTGGCATCGTGGTAAAGGTCGAACAGATGCGGCGCGACTGTGCCAGATAGATGCGCGAATGAGGCCATATGATCCAGCGTCGCGGCGATCTCGGCTGCGCCCCGGAACCCGTGGCGTTGCATCCCGGCGATCCAACCCGGATTGGCGGCGCGGGCGTGGACCACGCGGCTGATCTCTTCGGGCAGGGTCCGCGCGCGCGGGGTGTCGGGGTTGGTGTTGTCCAGATGATAGAGCTGCGCTGTGCCGCCGGTGATCTTTTTGGCGGCGGCAAATCCGGCCTCATGCGTGGCGTAATCATTGGCCAGTAGCAGGTCGGTCTCGGTCAGATCCTGCAGGTGGACGAAACTGTCGGCATTGGCGACGCGCTGGGTGATGCCGTCCTTGTCCTGCGCGATGTGCTCGCCCTCCAACGCGTAAGAGCTGGCATCCAGCCATGCTTCACCCGCCTGCGCGCGCGCCTCGTCGGTGTAGACTTCCGACAATTGCGTCATGTTCACGCCATAGCTGCCGGGGGCAGGACCATAGACGCGAGCAACGGGTTCCTGACCGGCATAGGGGTTCCAGTCGGCCGCCTCATCGCGCGCCGACAAGGCCCGGATCGCCTGACCGTACAGCGCCGAGAGCGTCGGGAACACGTCGCGGAACAGGCCCGAAACACGCAGCGTTACATCCAAACGTGGGCGGCTGAGATCGGTGATCGGCAGAACCTCAATGCCCGAGACCCGCTCGGACCCTTTGTCCCAGACCGGTTTGACGCCCAGCAGGTGCAGCGCCATGGCGAATTCCTCACCCGCCGTGCGCATGGTGGCCGAGCCCCAGAGGTCGACAATCAGGCCCTTGGGATAATCGCCTTCCTCTTGCAGATGCCGCCGCACCAGTTCTTCGGCCAGTTTCACCCCTTGCGTATAGGCAGCGCGCGTGGGCACGGATCGCGGGTCGGTGGTATAAAGGTTCCGTCCCGTCGGCAGCACGTCCGAGCGGCCACGATAGGGCGAGCCGGACGGCCCGGCCTCAATCCGCTTTCCGGCCAGCGCATCAATCAATGCGCGGTGTTCAGACTGGGCCGAGGGCGCGGGGTCGAAATTGCCCGTGACCTCGGGCACCCGGCCAAAGATGTGCAGCCCGTCGCCGAACTGGCTTTCCTTGATGTCGCAGACAAAGCGGTCGATGCGGGTGATCGCCTCGGCGGTGCAGGTGGCCTGATCCAGACCCAGATCGCTCTCCAGCCCGATGGCCTGTGCCTCGTCGCGGATATCCTCTTGCAGTCGGTCGCGGCGCTTGGGGTCCAGACCATCGGCGTTCGAGAACTCGTCCAGCAGGGACTCCAGCCGTACCATCCGATCCGGTGTACCGCTTTCTTTCAAAGCGGGCGGGATGTGGCCCAGTGTGACGGCTCCGATCCGACGCTTGGCTTGCGCGGCCTCGCCGGGGTCATTGACGATGAAAGGGTAGATCACCGGCAGATCGCGGATAAGCGCTTCGGGCCAGCAATCGGCTGAGAGCGCGACGGATTTGCCGGGCAGCCATTCCAACGTGCCATGGGCACCGATATGGATCAGCGCGTCGGTGCGCAGGCTTTTGCGCAGCCAGAGGTAGAAGGCGACATAGCTGTGGCGCGGGGTGCGTGACAGGTCGTGATAGTCGTCATCGCGCAGCTCGGGCGCGCCGCGCTCGGGTTGCAGTGCGACCAGAACTTTGCTCCGGCGCAGCGCGGTGAAGTGGAAGGCACCATCCGCGAAAGCGGGATCACTCTCGGGCGCACCCCAGACGGTTTGCAGGTCGGTGCGTAGCTGTTCGGGTAGGTCGGCCAGCGCGGCCTGATAGTCGGCAAGGGGCCATGCAATCCGCGCGTCAAACAGTGCGTCAGAAATTGGCTCGGCGGGGGCGGTGTCATAGCCTTCGGCCTGTAGGTCGGACAGCATTGCCTCGGCCGAGGCCAGCGCGTCCAGACCGACCGCATGGGCCATCTGCCAGTCTTTGCCGGGATAGGTGGACAGAACCAGCGCGGGCACCTGATCGGATTTGGGTTTGTCTTGCAAGTTCAGCCAGCCGGTAACACGGTCAAGGATGGCCTCGATCCGTTCCTCCTCGGCCCGGTGGGCAAAGCGGGAATATTCCAGATGCTGGTCGCGCTTGCCCGGCTCCTTGAACGAGGCGATGCCTGCTGAAATCCGCCCGTCCACCTCGGGCAGCACCACATGCATGGCGAGGTCGGCGGGCGAGAGACCGCGTTCCGCTTCGGCCCAGGCTTTGCGGCGCGAGGTGGCCAGTGCGACTTGGAAGACGGGTACATTGGCGGCGTCCAAGGGCGAGGTGCCAGATGCGCTTTTACCCGAGAAGGAGGTGGCGTTGATGATCGCGGATGGGGTCAACGCGGTGACGGTGTTGCGCAGCCAGTCCGCAGCTGCCGGGGTCTTTAGCGAAGGGGCGAAGAGCCCCACGGCTTCAAATCCACGTGCGCGCAGACTGCGGATTAGGGCGGCCACGGGGGCGGTGTCGGCGGATGTCAGATAAGCGCGGTAGAAGGTGACGAGGATGCGTTTCGCATCCCCGGAAAACGCCTGTTCCGCCGGGATCACGCCGCGGTCCGGGCACCATGCGCCGCAGTCGGGCAAGGACTTGGCGCCCATCACCGGGCCCGCATACAGACCGGCTGCCAATGCCATCTGCGCCAAAGCGGCTTGTGCTGCAACCTCGCCACCGGTGTCGCAAAGATGCGCCAAGCGGCGCAGGGTGGAGACGGGCAGGGTCGAATAGTCATCCAGCCGCGTATCCTCGCGCCCGTCGGCGGGCAGCACGGCCACAGCAATCCCTTTGGTCTGCGCAAGCGATAGAACCTGCTGCAGTCCGTAGGACCAATAGGGCACCCCGCCGATTAGTCGGATCAGGATGCCCTTGGAGCCCTCCAACGTCTGCTCGACATAGGTATCCACCGAGAGGGGATGTTTCAGTGCCGTCAGATTGGCCAGCCGTAGGGTCGGCATCCGGCCCTCGGGCCCTCCGCCGCGATGCCAGCCTGCCGCGAAAGCACCAAGGTCGCTGTCTGAGAACGACAGCACCACCAAATCCGCCGGGCTCTGGCCCAGATCGGTTGGGGTTTCGGATTCCTCTAACCCGTGGCTTTCGCGGAAGACGACGTGCATGGTTTACTCGGCAGCCTCGGTGACGCCCACGAGGATGTCGCGGATTTCAGCCTCTTTGATGTCGTCATGCTCGGCAATCACCACCAGGCGCGAACGGCGCTCTTCGCCGGGCTGCCACGGACGGTCATACTGGTGACGCACCCGCGCGCCGACGGCCTGAACCAGCAGGCGCATTGGCTTGCCCTGAACAGCGGCATAGCCCTTGACGCGCAGGATGTTCAGCTCGGTGGCCAGACGTTCGATCTTGGCAACTAGGTCCACCGGGTCGGTTTGTTCCGGCAGTTCGACGATGATGCTTTCGAAATCGTCATGTTCATGATCGTGATGACCGTCATGATGCGAAGGCCGCGCCTCCATGTCATCCTCGGCGGCAGCCTCAAGACCCAGCACGACGCGCACGTCCACAACGCCTTCGGCCACTTCGACGACCGGCAGAGGGCGCGGGGCCTCTGCGGCGATGATCTCTTTGGCTTTGGCGACACCTTCGGGGCCGGCCAGATCAGGCTTGGTCAGCAGGATGATGTCGGCGCAGGAGATCTGATCCTCGAACACCTCGGACAGAGGCGTTTCGTGGTCGATGGAGTCGTCGGCCAGACGCTGGGCATCCACCGCCGCGACATTCGGGGCAAAGCGACCGGCGGCAACGGCCTCGGCGTCGGCCAGCGCGATCACGCCGTCAACGGTGATCTTGGATCGGATATCGGGCCAGTCGAACGCTTTCAGCAGCGGCTTGGGCAGCGCCAGACCGGAGGTTTCGATCAGGATATGCTCGGGGCGCGGCTCCAGCGCCATCAGCGCCTCGATCGTGGGGATGAAATCATCGGCCACGGTGCAGCAGATACAGCCATTGGCCAGTTCCATGATGTTCTCGGCCGGGCAATCGGGGATGGCGCAGGATTTCAGGATATCGCCGTCCACGCCGACATCGCCAAACTCGTTGACCACAACGGCCAGACGCTTGCCCTGCGGGTTCTGCATCAGGTGTCGCACCAGCGTGGTCTTGCCCGAACCCAAAAAGCCGGTGATCACAGTAACGGGGAGTTTTTCCAAAGTGGACATGTCAGGCTCCAATCGGGGGAATGCGCGAGGCGCAGTTTTTGCGGAAATGTTCGGGGCGCTCGCGCCATTTGACCAGACCGTCTTCGGTGGCCAGATACTTGGTGGCACCGTCTACGATCACGTCGACATGATCGACTTCGTTCAGGTTCTCATAGACAAAGGTCCAGCGTTCCGGCCCGCCGCGCAGCACGATGGAACAGCCCTGATCGCAATTCGACAGGCATTCAACAGCCTTCAGCGCCACGCCCTCGGGCAGTTCAGCCTGTTCCAATGCCTTGTGCAGCAACGTGCCTGGGCGTTGGGCGTCATCTTCAATGGGTAGGCCGCGGCGGCAGGTGGTGCAAACCAGCAGCTCGACCGGAGCGGTTTCGGTCATGTCTCTCATCCCCCTAAATCCTCATCGTGGGGGACGGGGTTTCATGCGGGTCGTGCGTGACCCGGCACCGGAACACCCCGTCCGGTTTCAATCGCGGGTGCTGGCAGGTCTCCCGGCTTGCGGATTTCAGGGCGGTTGCCCTGTCGGATGACCCGCCTTCCCGGCCTTGCTGGCCAGTGGCTTGGGCACCCTCTCCGGTCACGGTCGCGGGGGCGGCTGCGTTTGACGGATGACCCGCTGACGCATTCCCTTTTCATCCATCTGCAGATGGACACCAACGGATCGGACATGCGGCACCGGGCAGGCCCTTGTCAAGCGAGTCGCAAACATCTTTCGCACCTCGGGTTAAAAGCGACCTGACAGCGTCGCTGGGCGGCATGACTTTGGGTGGGGCGGCATGGTGCCATGAACAAAACGACGCCAAAAAAGGAGGTGTATCGCATGAAGGTGGGCTTTATCGGCTTGGGCAATGTGGGCGGCAAACTGTCAGGGTCTTTGCTGCGCAACGGGATCGAACTGACGGTACATGATTTGAACTCTGACCTCGTCGACGGCTTCGTGTCACAGGGGGCCAAGGCCGCCGAAAGCCCGGCCCAGCTGATGCGCGATTGCGACGCGGTTATTACCTGCCTGCCATCACCTGCCGCATCGGACGCGGTGATGCAGGAGATGCTGCCTGAGGTCAGCCCCGGCAAAATCTGGATGGAGATGTCCACCACTGATGAAGCTGAAGTCAAGCGATTGGGCGCCCAGGTGATCGAACGTGGCGGCGCAGCGGTAGACTGTCCTGTATCGGGTGGCTGTCATCGCGCCGCGACGGGCAATATCTCGATCTTCGCGGGCTGCGACCGGGCCACATTCGAGCGCATACTGCCCTTTCTGACCACCATGGGCCGACGGGTTCTGCATACCGGTGACCTAGGTACCGCTTCGGTGTTGAAAGTGCTGACCAATTACCTCGCCACCGCCAACCTGATCACCTGCGCAGAAGCACTTGTGACCGCCAAAGCCGCCGGGATGGATCTGAACACCACATACGAGGCAATCAAGATCTCATCCGGGACATCCTTCGTGCATGAAACCGAAAGCCAAGTCATTCTGAACGGCTCGCGGGACATTTCGTTCACGATGGATTTGGTGAAAAAGGACATTGGCCTGTTTCAGGATGTGGCGGACCGGGCGGGGGTGCCGCTCGAGATCAACCCGGTGATGATGCGTATCTTTGACGACGGCATCGCCCGCTATGGCGACCGAGAGTTATCACCTAATATTATCAAGCGGTTGGAAGAGGCCACCGGGCTGGATATCACGGCCCCCGGCTTCCCGTCCGAAATGGAAGACTACGAGCCGGAAGCGTCCGGATACGAGGTTATTCCTCAGGGACGTCGGGCCGAATGACGCAATTGCACTGCGCGAAAACGCTTTGCCCGGCTTGGAAAAGAGGCGGCGAGTGTTGGGCTCGCTGCCACTTTTTCAGGCCACTGAACTACCTGAACCACCTGGGCAACAGTCAATTTGTGTGCGGATAAACCTAAGTATCGTCAATAGACAAACCCTAGGAAAACCTGTTCAGATACTAAGTGCCAATCATGTCGCAAGTTACGAGCTTGCACTCCCGCGAGCCGCCCGTTTTCCGTAGATCCGGTACTGCCCGCTTGGTTCATGCCTATGCGTTCAGTAGGATTTCGCCTGCTTACTTCGCGACTACAAGGTCGTGCAAGCATGTATGCCAAGTTGCTTTTTTCCAGTCGCACATCGAAAAACGCTTGTGTCTTAGTGAAAGTCAGCGTCCTTTTTTCAGATCAAAGACCGTATTTGTGACTTTCGCTTGAAAGCGGTAAGCCTAACATCAATCGGCGCACGCCAACGCGCGCAGCGTTGCCCTGAGTTCAATGGCGCACTCGGCTATCCAGATTGTCACTTATGGTTTTTAATCCATCCCGGAGGACGTGGGCGTTGCAGAGGGCAACCCAGTAGTTTTCGCTAAAGCAGCGATATTTTTACAGATGTTCGCTTTTGTTCTATGGACGGAGGGATTGGCCACCGGGAGTAATAAACGCCATGTCTTGAGAGGGTTAGATAGGATGACAATTTCATCGTAGGTGTGTCCCACTTTGTGTCACACCCGAGCACCACAGGGCTAAGTCAATGATTTAGAATAAAATGGAGGCGAGTACCGGAATCGAACCGGTGTACACGGATTTGCAATCCAGAAAGAACGGTCGCAAAAACAACGGCTTATGGGTGCAAAACACCTCCTGACAAAAAGTGAACAAAAAGCGAAAGTTTCAACGCTGTTTGCGTGCCAGAATGCTCACAAAATCGTTTCTAACCTTGGGATAATTCGATGAGTTGGGCGGTTGCAAATGAATGCGCCGAGCGCCGCTTTGGCAGCGCCGCGCGCAAGCAGATCATCATGTTTCTGGCCGACAAGGCGAGCGATGATGGCTCGGGCATCTGGTGCTCCAAGGGGACGATCCAGCGCCACACAGAGCTCAGCGAGAGCACGGTCAAGCGCACCATCATCGACTTCCTGCGCGAAGGCATTCTGATCGAGACGGGGCGGCGGCACTGCAAGAACGGCTATACGGTCATTTACCGTATCGTTCTGGAGCGCGTGGCCGCGCTCGAACCCACGGCTGAGCCCGACATCGACACGGGGGTCACTGTGAACCCCGTCCAGCCTGAACCCGGTACGGGGTCCACGGTGAACGGGGTACGGGGTTCACGGTGGACCCCAAACCATCCTAAAACCATCCATAAACCACCTACGCGCAGGCGCGAGGCGGCGGAGGAGGTTGAAGATCTTGAATCTGAGAAGATCTTGGCGGCCTATCCCGAAGACAGGATCCGAGACCGACTAACTACGTTGCGCCTGATGGCAGGCGCCGTGAAGGCCGGGGTAAAGCCCGATGACCTTCTGCAAGCGGTCAAAGCCTATGCGAAGGAAAGCGAGGGCTACACGCGCAGCAAGGTCTGTTTCTCGGACAACTGGTTCAAGATGCGCCGGTGGGAGAAGGGCCTGGCCCAGATCCAGGCCGACCGCGAGAATGCGCGAGAGGCCGAAGCCAAAGGTCGCGCTAGCCTCGCCGAGTGGATCCGTGAACGCCACCCCCTTTGCCGCCACATTACAAACCGGCAGATTGAGGGCTTGATCGCGTCAAAGCTGGTGACGCCCGAGCAGGTGCGCGCTGCGGGGCTGCAGGCATAAGTGCGGCTCGATTGTTACGTCATGGCGTAAAAAGTAGATATTTACGTTGCAGCGTAATTTGTTTTCATTTACGCTGTGCCGTAAAAGGAGCCGCATCATGGACCTCACAGCACGAACGGCCGAGCAGATCGGCGAGGCACTCCGCCGGACGCGCAAAGCGCGCGGCTGGACCCAAAGCGACATCAGCGCGCGCACGAATTTGCGCGTCGCGACGATTTCGTCGCTGGAAAACGGTGACGCGGGAACCAAGCTCGCAACGGTGCTCGCTGTCATGGCGGCACTTGGACTTGAGTTCCGATTGGTGGAACGCGGTGGCTCGCTTGAGCTCGAGGATATCTTCTGATGGCGAAACGCGGGCGTAGCGGCACGATGCAAGTGCTTCTGAACGGACGGACGGTGGGGGCTTTGCGTCTCGCTGGTTCAGGCGCGATCAGCTTTACCTATGATCCAGAATGGTTGGCATGGGAACATGCCATGCCCATTTCGCTTTCGCTGCCTTTGAGTGAAGAGGCACACCAGGGCGGCCCTGTTATCGCCTACTTGGAAAACCTGCTGCCGGACAATCAGGCGATACGAGAACGCGTTGCTGCACGGGTGCGTGCGGGCGGCACGGACGCGTGGCACATGCTGGAGAAGATCGGCCGCGATTGCGTGGGGGCCTTGCAATTCGTCTCAGGTGAGATTCCAGAGTTTGCCGTGCTCGAGGGAGAGCCCGTATCTGAGGCACAGATTGCGGATATGTTACGCAACCTCGCAAATGCCCCCCTTGGCTTAGACGAGGAAGACGACTTCCGCATTTCTATCGCAGGGGCGCAGGAGAAAACGGCGCTGCTGCGCCATGAGGGCGCGTGGATCCGTCCATCGGGGCTCACTCCTACGACCCATATTCTCAAGACCCAACTCGGCGTTCTGCCCGCAGGGATCGATTTGTCCGACAGTGTTGAGAATGAGTTTTTCTGCATGAGCTTCTGCCACGCCATGGGTTTGGATGTGGCGCAGGTCGAGATCGCCGACTTCGAAGACGTGCGGAGCCTTGTTGTGACGCGGTTTGATCGGCGCTGGACCAAAGATGGCCGCTTAATCCGCCTCCCGCAGGAAGATTTTTGTCAGGCACTATCGGTCCCACCCAGCCAGAAATACCAAATGGATGGCGGGCCGGGGATCACCGAAGGGATCGGATTGCTGACTGGCAGTGATGACCCCGAGGCAGATCGACGCGTGTTTTTCCGCGCGCAGGTGCTGTTTTGGCTTTTGAGAGCGACAGACGGGCACGCAAAGAATTTCAGCATCGCATTGCGCCCTGGCGGGTTCCGTATGACCCCACTCTACGATGTGCTGAGCGCTCAGAAAGCCGTGGATGACGGTCAAATCCGCCTGAACCGGATGCGCCTCGCGATGGCCGTCGACGGACACTACCGGATCAACGAGGTGGTGCCGCGTCATTTCCTACAGGCTGCGAAGGCGGCAGGCTTTGGTGTGGCGCTGGCGGAAGAGGTCTTGTCGAACGTCGCGACAGAGCTTGAACCCGCCTTGGACAAGACGCTCGCAGGCTTGCCGGATGGGTTTCCACAGCCATTGGCAGATGCCATTGCTGCTGGCATACGACGTCGGGCGATTGCCTTTCATGCCGTATGATCCGCAGATCATATTTCCGTTTTATGGTCGGTAGATCATATCGAGTGGCAGGCCGAGTTCCTGCAACAACACGTATGTGGATCCAGGGAACGCCGCTATTGTCAGGTCGCAGAGGCCCCACTCTATTCGATGCAGCGGATTTTCCATGTGATGGGCGGCAATGCGGACCTTAAGGTGGATTGCCGCGAAGGCTAAGTGAGAGCCCATACTGCCGAATGCTGCGCTCTGCACCAAGGTCTGTAGTCCGGTTCGAAGCGGTCGTTCGAAGACGTGCTATGCGCCTGTTCAGTGATCGATGGTGGCAATTCCGGTAGAATATCAGTGTCGTGTGCAGTGTGTGTTCATGTTTAGATCGCGTGATTTCGAACTGCGTAGCGGGTATTTCGATGCGCTGGCAGAGATTGGACTCTTCGGGGCCTCATAGTGTTCATCGGGGACGAGCAATGACCAAGGAGTTGGCTTTGCTGCCGGACGGATCCGCCACGCCGAGATTCTGAGCGACCACGCCGTGATGCGGGAGCAGGCGCGCCGGTGTTCTCGTCCCTGATCAGAAGCGGAATCGCAGCCTCAAGGTCACGCGGCAGCGTAGCTGGTGAACACCTCGGTCGATCCGTCGCGCTGGATCAGCAACACGTCATAGGCCTCGCGCTCGCTTTCCGGCCCCATCCCGAGCGAGCCGTAGGGCATGCCGGGCACTGCGAGGCCGACCGCGTCGGGGCGTTCCACCAGCAGACGGCGAATGTCGGCAACAGGGACGTGGCCCTCGATCATGTAGCCATTCACGCGACCCATATGGCAGGAGACCATCTCCTGCGGGATGCCGTTGTCCAGCTTGTAGCGCATCAGAAGCGTACCGGCGCTCGCTTCGGTCGTGACGATGAAACCGTCGTTTTCGAGGATCCCGATCCAGGCCGAGCAGCAGCCGCGGCTGGGGTCTTCCATCACGTGGATCGCCGGCCCGGCGCCTTGCGCCAGGGCTCTCAAGGGCGGCGCAGCCGCCAGTGCAGCTCCGCCGACCAGGAGCGTGCGGCGGGAAAAAGCGTCTTGGTTCATCGGATTTTCCTTTCGAGGTGCCATGTTTGGACGCGTGGGTCAGAGATCGACCCGCCTGAGCCGTAGGGCGTTGGTGATCACCGAGACGGAGGACAGGCTCATGGCCGCCGCCGCGATCATCGGCGAGAGCAGAAGGCCGGTGACGGGGTAGAGCAGTCCTGCTGCGATGGGGACTCCAAGCGCGTTGTAGGCGAAGGCGAAGAACAGGTTCTGCTTGATGTTGCGCATGGTGGCGCGCGCGAGCTTGCGCGCCCGGACGATGCCCATCAGGTCACCGCCCAGCAAGGTGATTCCGGCGCTTTCCATCGCCACATCCGCGCCCGTGCCCATGGCGATGCCGACGTCCGCGGCGGCTAGCGCGGGCGCGTCGTTCACCCCGTCGCCCGCCATCGCGATCTTGTGGCCCTCTCGACGCAACTGGTCGATCAGGTCTTTCTTGGCTTCGGGCAGCACGCCCGAGCGCACCTCGTCGATCCCGAGTTTGCCCGCCACCGCCTGCGCCGTGCGCTCGTTGTCGCCGGTCGCCATAATGACCCGCAGACCCTGGGCATGAAGTTCGCGGATCGCCTGTGCGGTCGAGTCCTTGATTGGGTCGGCGACCGCCACGATGCCGACGAGCGCGCCATCGAAAGCGACGAACATCGCCGTCTTGCCCTCGGCGCGCAGGGTGTCGGCGCGCGCGTCGGCCGCACCCGTGTCCAGACCCATCTCCCGCATCATCGCCGCGTTGCCGAGCGCCACCGCAAGCCCACCGACGCTGCCCTGTACGCCCTTGCCGGTGACGGCACCGAAGTCCGTGGCCTCCTGACGCGGGGCACTCTGCGTCTCGGCTCCCTCGACGATCGCTTCGGCCAAAGGGTGCTCCGAGCCGCGCTCCAGCGCTGCGGCCAGCGACAGCAGGTCGGTCTCGGCGATGTCGCCAAGCGCCATAAGGTCCGTCAGCTTCGGCTTACCCATGGTCAGAGTGCCGGTCTTGTCGACGATGAGCGTATCGACACCCGCCATGCGTTCCAGCGCCTCGGCGTCCTTGATCAGCACGCCCGCCTGCGCCCCGCGTCCTGCTGCCGTTGTGATCGAGATCGGCGTCGCAAGCCCAAGCGCGCAGGGACAGGCGATGATCAGGACGGACACCGCCGAAGCGATCGCGAAGACCAGCGCGGGCTCGGGGCCGACGGTCAGCCAGACGATGAAGGCGACGACGGCTATGGCGACCACGGTCGGCACGAATACCGCCGACACCCGGTCAGCCAGACCCTGGATCGGCGCGCGCGAGCGGCGCGCGTTCGACACCATCGCGACGATCTGCGCCAGCACGGTGTCGGATCCGACCTTTCCCGCCTCCATAACCAGAGAGCCATTCTTGTTGATCGTCGCTCCGGTCACCGCATCGCCCGGGCCTTTCTCGACGGGCATCGACTCACCCGTCAGCATACTCTCGTCAAGCGACGACCGGCCCTCGATCACCGTCCCATCGACCGGGACCGCATCACCGGGTCGCACGCGCAGCCGGTCTCCCTCCATGATGTTTTCCAGCGGCGCGTCATATTCGGTACCGTCTGGCAGGATACGCCGCGCAGTCTTTGGGGCGAGATTGAGGAGCGCGCGGATCGCATCCCCGGTGCGCTCGCGCGCGCGCAGTTCGAGAACCTGGCCCACGAAGACTAGCGTCACGATCACAACCGCCGCCTCGAAATACGTCCCCACGCCGTGCCCCATCCGATACTGTTCCGGAAAGACGCCTGGCAGGAAGGTAGCAACAATCGAGTAGAGGTAGGCCGCCGCCACGCCGAGGCTGATCAGCGTCCACATGTTGGGGCTTCGGTTCACGATCGAGTCCCAGCCGCGCTTGAAGAACGGCAGCGCCGCCCACAGCACGATCGGTGTTGCCAGCAGGAATTCCAGATAGCCCGCAACCCGGTGCCCGATCCAGTCGCGCACCGGCAGCGCCACCAGTTCACCCATCGTCAGGACAATAAGCGGCACCGCGGCGGCAGCCGAGATCCACATCCGGCGTGTGAAGTCTGTCAGCTCCTCGCTGGGCTCGTCGGAGGGCACCATCGGTTCCAACGCCATGCCGCAGATCGGGCATGACCCCGGCGCATCCCGAACAATCTCGGGGTGCATCGGACAGGTGTACTGGACGTTGGCCGGTGCGGCCTTCTTTTGTCCGGCGGCCCTTCCCGAGGCATAGAACCACGGATCCGCCGTGAACTTCGTCTGGCATTTCTCCGAACAAAAATGGAAGGGCTCGCCCTGGAACTCGGCGTGACGTCCATCGGGCCTGACTGCAACCGTCATCCCGCAGACCGGGTCCTTCGCCGTCTCGGCCCCCGATGGCATGTCGGGTGCCGCGTGGTGGTGATCGTGTTCCATGGTCTGTCCGCCTTTCGGTTTTTTCTCAGCTTGCGACCTTCAGCGGTTTGAAGGTCAAGCCCTATTCAATCTTGGTCGCGAACGCTCTCTTCAGGCTTTTTCCGCATCGCCACCCAGAGCAGCGGTAAGCCCGTCACGAGGCCGAGACCGAGCACTGCCCAGGTCGCCCGGCCAAAGTCTCCGCTGACCGCCTCGCCGCCGAAATGGGCGAGCAGAAAGCTGGCCGGGATGATGCCGGCCAGCGTCGCGAGGGCGAACCGCCAGGCGTGCAGGCGACTGAGCCCCGCAGCGTAGCTGATCATATCGAAAGACACGAACGGCATCAGGCGGCTGGCGAAGACCGTCGCGGTCAACGCGGTCTGCGAGCCGAGCAGCCCGGCATCGACGCGGTCACCAAAGACCCGTCGCAGGACATCGTGCCCCAGAACTCTCGCGAGGCCGAACGCGATCAGTGCCCCGAGTTCGGCGCCGATCACGACCTGCACCGTTCCCCAGACATGCCCGTAGGCCGCACCGGCGGCCAGCGCGATGGGCGCACTCGGGATCGGGCTGGCTACGACTGCGAGGGTCATGAGCGTGACGATCAGAACCGGCCCCCAGATCCCGGCGCGCGCCACCAGCATTTCCAGACGCTCGCCGTCCATCAGGCCGCGTGCTTGGTCGAAAGCAGAAGGCGCGAATAGCCAGGCACCGAGCACGGCGATCCCGAGGATCGCCATCACCACGAGGATGATTGCGCGCAACCCCACCTCAGATCGAGGCAACGGCCTTCGCGAGAAGGTCTCGGACCTGGCCCGCAACAGCCGTAAGTTCGCGGTTCTCGATCGCCTGCATCGACGCCACCGGTTCGATGGCGCTGACCTCGACGCCATCTTCGGCCTCGCGCAGGATGACGTTGCACGGCAGCATCGCACCCACACGCGGCTCGATCCCGATGGCGTGATGCGCCATCTTCGGATTGCAGGCGCCGAGGATGCGATAGGCAGGCATCTCGACATCCAGCTTCTTCTTCATCGTCGCCTTGACTTCGATCTCGATCAGCACGCCGAAACCCTGATCCGCCAGCGCCGTGCGCGCACGAGAGTCAATATCGTCGATACCTGCGCCGGAGATCACGCGATTGATCGTGTAGCTCATTGCGAAGTCCTTTTTCCTATTTCCGAAGATATTTGATCAGTGCCGCTATGGCCAAAACAACCAGCACAAGGATCAACAGGCCGAACAGCCAGCCAAACCCCATCCCGAAACCCATTCCGAAGCCCATGTCGTTCCAATTCATATTCTCGTCCTCCTAGGTTGCACCCCTAAGGGTCGCCCAATAAACAGCCCTCACTACTGCATGCGCAGTATAGCATAGGATCGGTGTCTGGGCGGCGGGGCGCCCTTTCCGGCTTCCGCCAATTGTCGAAGATGTTTGATCGGTGCCTCTATGGCCAAGACCACCAATACGAGGATCAGCAGGCTGCGGAGCCAGCCAAGGCCCATACCGGTTCCCGTGTCGTTCCAATTCGTGTTCCCTTCCCTACGGGCAGTTGCTGCACGTTGCGCTGCGTCGTCGGCTGTTGCAGCAACAATGGGCAGTAAAGCATCTCAGAACTGATCGGCGTCGACATCGACGATGGACAATAACGGTACATGAACGAGGTCGCGCAGCGCATCGGCTGTGTGTTTTCGTCACCTCATTCGCAATGTGTGCCAAATCAGCAGCGAGATGCCGAGTATCGCCGAGAGCGCCGATCCGCCGAGAATACCCAACTTTGCCGCATTGAGGGCAGAACTGTCGAATGCGAGGCCTGCGATGAACAACGACATCGTGAAGCCGATCCCCGTCAGAAAAGAGCCGGCCAGAATGAAGGGCCACGACAAGCCCGGCGCGAGTAGCGCCAGGCCGGATCGTACGGCAAACCAGCTGAACCCGAGGACGCCGATCGGTTTTCCCAACACGAGGCCGACAATGATCGCCAGCGAGACCTGTTGTACGAAATCGACACCCTGAATCGTGATGCCGGCATTTGCCAGTGCGAAGATCGGCATGATTGCAAAGCCGACCCAGGGGTGCAGCATCATCTCGAGCCGTTCGACTGGGGAGAGCGACTCAGTGACCGCTCTGCCGGCTTGACGCAGGTCGTGGTGGCTTGCGGCATCTCCTTGTCGACGTTCGCCGGTCGGAACGGCGAGTACTGGCCCAAGGATCTCACGCAGGCGGGCATCGCTCACCCATATGCGCGTTGGCGTCATCAGGCCCAGAATGACGCCTGCAATAGTCGCGTGGACGCCGGAAGCGTCGAAGCATAACCAGACTGCCGCTCCCAGAAGGAAATAGACCGGTACGCTTCTGATCCCGAGGCGCGACGCGCCTGCGACGATACCAATCCCCAGAAAGCCCAATCCGAGAGCCGACCAGTTCAACGCCTCACCGTAACCGAAGGCGACCACAAGGATTGCACCGACGTCGTCAAAGATGGCCAGAGACAGCAGGAACAATCGCAAGGTGGAGGGGATCCGGCTTCTGAAGAGCGCCAGGCACCCGATCACGAAGGCCGTATCGGTTGCCATCACGGTTCCCCAGCCATGTATGCCGGGCTGGCCGGACATCAGCACAAGATACAGAGAGACTGGCACGACCATGCCACCCAGGGCGCCTGCGAACGGCAGGGCTGCCTGTCGAGGGTTTCGCAATTCGCCCAGCACCAACTCGCGCTTGAGTTCCAGAGAAAGCACGAAGAAGAAAAGGGTCATCAGACCGTCGTTGATCCAGTGCCGCAGAGAGCGGGTGAAATCCACCGAGCCAATTGTGAGGCCGATGGGGGTCTCCCAGAAACGAAGAAAGCCTTCTTGCCACGGCGAGTTGGCGAGCCCCAAAGCCAGCAGAACAGCCAGGAGCAGGAGGCTACCAGCTGCCGCTTCGATCTTCAGGAAGCGTGCGAAGGGTTTCGTTATGCTGTCGGCGGCCTCATGGGGCAGGCCTTGATGAGTATCGATCACGGGAGAAGCATACCTTTTCGGGTAGTGAGAACCTATGCCATCGCAACGCGGATGCGTTGACCACGAGAAGCAGTTGTCGGCGCCTCAGCCGCGTACCGGACGGCTCAGGCGGCAAGCGTCCGGGCCTCCGCGAAAAAAAAGAAATCTCCGGTGCTTCTCGTCTCATAGGTGCAGCCTTGCGCAGCGGAAGCTCTGCCAAAGTGTTATTCGCGTCGTCTCCTGCCGCCATCAGGCTCCGTATTCAGTGATAGCCAATCACTTGGCCCTCTACCTATTTCTTCTTGTGCTCGCCTAGATTGGTCAAGGTTTTGCCCTTCGTGAAGTCGGCTGTTGCAACGACCTTTTCCTTCACCTTCTTAGGTTTCTTTGCTTCGCGGTTGCCACGTTTCTTGTTACCTTTGGTCATTTCCGTTTCTCCTATTGTGAAATATTGTGCCGACTAGATCGGCGTTCATGTCCATCGGGAATGTGATTTCTCGTCCCGAGGCTCCTGCGCACAGGCCCCGCCCATTCACATCATTCCGCCCATTCCACCCATATCGGCCATTTCGTTACCGGCGCCGCCCTCTTTGGGCTTTTGCGCGACCATCGCTTCGGTCGTGATCAATAGCCCGGCAATAGACGCGGCGTTTTCCAGTGCGATCCGGACGACTTTCGTCGGATCGATAACACCAGCCTTCAGCATGTCGCCGTATTCTTCGGCTTGCGCATCGAAACCGAAGCTCCGGCTGTCGTTCTCGATGACCTTGCCAACGACGACCGATCCGTCGACCCCGGCATTTCCGGCAATCTGGCGCAATGGTGCCTGGATCGCGCGCCGGACGATCTTGATGCCGGCATTCTGATCGCCGTTCTCGCCCTTCAGCGTCGCCAGCACCTTGCCGGCATGAACCAGGGCCACGCCGCCGCCGGGCACGACACCTTCCTGAACCGCAGCGCGGGTGGCGTTCAGCGCATCGTCGACCCTGTCCTTGCGCTCCTTCACCTCGATCTCGGTTGCCCCGCCGACCCGGATGACGGCAACGCCTCCCGACAGTTTGGCCAGACGTTCCTGCAGCTTTTCCTTGTCGTAGTCGGAGGTGGTGTCCTCGATCTGGCTGCGGATCTGAGTGACACGAGAAGCGATCCCGGCCTTGTCGCCCGCACCATCGATGACCGTGGTGTGATCCTTGGTGAGAACGATTTTCTGGGCGGCACCGAGCATGTCCAGCGTGACGGTTTCCAGCTTCGTCCCGAGTTCGGCCGAAATGAGTTGTCCACCGGTCAGGACTGCCAGATCCTCAAGCATCGCCTTTCGGCGATCCCCGAAGCCCGGCGCCTTGACGGCCGCAACTTTCAGGCCGCCACGGAGCTTGTTGACGACCAGGGTGGCCAATGCCTCGCCCTCGATGTCCTCGGCGACGATCAGAAGCTGCTTGTCGGCTTGGATGACCGCCTCCAGCAGCGGCACCATGGACGCAAGAGAGGTCAGCTTCTTCTCGTGAAGCAAGACGACGCAATCATCCAGCTCGACGATCATTTTCTGAGCATTCGTGATGAAATAGGGGCTCAGATAGCCGCGGTCGAACTGCATGCCTTCGACCACTTCGGTCTCGGTCTCCAACCCTTTGTTTTCCTCGACGGTGATCACGCCTTCCTTGCCGACCTTGGCCATCGCGTCGGCGATCTGCCGACCGATCTCGGCTTCCCCGTTGGCCGAGATGGCCCCGACCTTGGCGATCTCGTCGCTGTCGCCCACCGGTCGGGACATGGTCTTGATCTCGGCCACGACCGCAGCGACGGCTTTGTCGATCCCGCGCTTGAGATCCATCGGGTTCATGCCGGCCGCAACCGATTTCATGCCCTCAAGGACAATCGCATAGGCGAGTACGGTTGCGGTGGTGGTTCCGTCGCCAGCCTCGTCGTTCGTGCGCTGCGCGACCTCCTTGACCATCTGGGCACCCATATTCTCGAAATGGTCCGACAGCTCGATCTCCTTGGCGACGGTCACACCGTCCTTGGTGATGCGCGGCGCACCCCAGGATTTATCGAGAATGACGTTTCGGCCCTTGGGGCCGAGGGTGATCTTGACGGCATTTGCCAGCGTGTTGATGCCTTTCAGCATTCGGTCGCGGGCGTCGTTACTGAATCGAACTTCCTTGGCGGACATGGTGTGAGTTCCTGAGATTGAGGTTGACGTGGAAGGTTTCGGACTCAGGCGATCACGCCGAGAATGTCGCTCTCCTTCATGATCAGAAGGTCTTCGCCATCGAGTTTGATCTCGGAGCCGGACCATTTTCCAAAGAGGATCCGGTCGCCGGCTTTGACGTCCATCGGGTTACGCTCGCCGTCCTCGCGCCTTCCCCCCGCACCAACGGAGACAACTTCGCCTTCTTGAGGCTTCTCCTTGGCAGTATCGGGAATGATGAGGCCGCCCTTGGTCGTCTCGTCGCCTTCAATGCGGCGAACGAGGACCCGGTCGTGGAGGGGAGTGAATGACATCGACGTGCTCCTTGTCGAGGATTGTCGGGCGTAAGTACCTTGTTCGAATGCCCGGCTTGGATGCGTGCAAGGCGGCGACAACCTGATGGGGCTATTCTTCGAGATTGCGGATCAAGACCGCCGCGGTATTGCATCACGAGCGTCGAACCGAGTTTCCGCCAGCGATGATCGCGTTGATCAATTCGGCGACGGCCCGGTGGCTTTCTATTTCGAGTTCAGTGCCAACGGCATTCTCATGGGTCGCCGCGGCGTCGCGAAGAACCGCCACAATCTCGTGCTCCGGCAGCAACCCGAGATCGTTCATGGCAAGCAGGAGCGCTTCGCAGATTGACAGGGCGGCCCGACCTGCATGTTCGCTCGCGGTGGACATCCGGGTTTCCTTCCTTGATATCGTGAACCCTCGGGAATGTGAGGTTCAAATACATCGATACTTCTCGCAGGAATTGCTCTATGCTGGACTGATCCAGAGCAGTGTCCGAGCCGATTTCTGCTCTTGGGTCACGTCTTGGGTCACGACACGCCGGGAGGCCACATGACATCAGTTGAACACAGCCCCCTGACCCGCAAGCTCTCGGCCTTTGTCGCTTTGTCAAAGGCGGAATTGGATGTGCTCGAGCGCCTGCACCAACGTCGCCGCTCCTTCGTTGCGGGGCGTGATATGGTGCATCAGGGCCAGTCGACTCAGGCCGCCTATATTCTATCCGCAGGTTGGGTCTGTTCCTACAAGCTCCAGCCTGGCGGGACACGCCAGATTGTCGATTTTCAGGTGCCCGGAGATTTCCTCGGCTTGCGCAGCTTGCTGTTGCGCACCTCGGATCACAGCTTCGAACCTATCGTGGAAATTGAGGCCGCTGAAGTGTTGAAGAGCGACCTTCTTAATGCGTTCGCGCAGACCCCTCGCTTGGCGACCGCCATACTCTGGGCGGCGTCAAGGGATGAGGCGATGGTGGTGGAACATCTCGTCGGGATCGGCAGACGCGATGCTGACGCCCGCATGGCGCACTTCCTGCTGGAACTGGGATCGCGGCTTGCGCTGGTAGGAATGGGGACTGAGGATGGGTATGATTGCCCGCTGACGCAGTATCACCTGGCAGATGCCTTGGGGCTTAGTGCGATTCACGTGAACCGCGTCCTGCGGCAGCTTCGCGAGAACGGACTGGTGACCTTTCGGGACGGCCGCGTGACGTTTCACGACTATGCCGGGCTGGTGGACCTTGCCGAGTTCGATCCGGCGTATCTGGATCAGAGCGGCCCGCTCCTGAAATGAGAAGGCCGCCCTTCGCAAAGCGAGGGGCGGCCAAGGTTTGCATCAGTTGTCGGATGTCACGAAAGCTTCTCGCTCGCCGCATCAAGTTCCTTGTTGGTCTCGGCGTCGTTCTTCGCCGTGTTCGCCTTCTCGGCTGCCTCGTAGTGCTTGAGCGCCGCGTCCTTGTTCGGACCAGCGGGCGCCTTGTCCCACGCGGCTTTTACGGAGGTCATCTTCTCGGCAGTCTTGTTCTGTTCGGGAGTCATTGGAATTGTCCTTTCCTGGACGTTCCGAGAATAAGAAGCGTGTCGACATGCCGTGCTTTGGAAATCGACACGCCCACACGCTTCTGGGGTACTCGGAAAAATGCACCACCGAATGTTCGGCGGCACATCTAACGTAAACGGAGTCGGCACCCCGCCGCACTGACGCATGTTAGCCTCGACGCCTGCGGCAGGTCGGTTGCCCATGCGCGTCTCAATCCAAAGCAGTTTGCTGGTGGGAAATCCTCAGCCATCTGTCGTCATCGTTGAGGTAGGTTGAGGCACAGAGGGCCTTGTAGATCGGCACATCGGGTTTTTCCGCCGAGACGCGATAGGTGAGAATGGCGATATCACGACACCGCATGACGCGCCGTTCGGCCATGACAACGGAATGCCAGCCGGTCCTTTCGCGAAGATGGGGCCAGATCTGGTCACCCTGAAGGATGCCGGGTGGATAGGGGAAGACCATGACTGCGTTGGTCGCTGTCGTCGCCCGCGCACTATCATCACCGCTGGTCCAGAACTGTTCCTCCATGTCCCAGAGTATGCCCTGTTCGTGTGGAGAAAGCGTACCGGACTTGTGTGCCGCATGGGCCGGTCTCCTCGCGGTCGCGGTTGATACGGTCATTCGCCTGACCCCGACCCGCCAACCATGAACATCTGAAATAGAAGGACGATAATCGCGAGCACCGCCCAGATCGCTCCGCTTGTCCCCGGGCGGTCGCCGGTCACCGTCGAGGTAGCTCGCTTCAGGCTACCTGACGCCCGGCCTTCGGGAAGCAGCTGGCTCAAGTCTCGTGCGACCCTGCCATGATCGCTTGCGAGCGTGGGAACATCCTGAAACCGGGCAAGCAGCGTTCCCAACCGCGCGCGCGCGCCGTCGTGTCCTAGCGTGACCAGTTCAGCGGTTTCGTTCCATGGATCGAGACCGAGCCGCGCGAGCGTGGAGAGCACAGTCACGGCATAGCCGTTCCGGTCCTCCCCGACGGTAGCATGGAGAAACCGATCAAACTCGGGCGGGTGCGGGTTGAGAACATTGTTGTCGGCCATCGCCAATCCTTTCAAGGGTTGCAGGAACGCAGATCGCTCCTGTTTCCCAAAGAATACGCGCGGGTCGGTCTCGCCGCCCTTACTCAGATCAGTGTGGGCGACTGCCCAATGGACGGGGTCGCAGCCGGTTCGGTGCCCGGGACTAACATGCGTCAGCACCAGTCGGACGATCCCGAGGTACAAGACACTCAATCGTTCGACTGGTCCGTCCCGCATTCCAAGGGGCCGTCAACAGTGGTGAGCGACGGATCTGCCAACATCGCGGAGACCAGAGATGAACATGCGGTCGACCAGATCGACGGTGACGTTTTCAAACCCGTTCACCTTGCCGGGATACCCGGGCGATCTGCCTTCGGGAGACTATGATGTTCTCGTCGAAGAGGAGCTTCTCCAGGAGCTGAGCTTCGAGGCCTATAGACGGACGGCGACCTACCTGACGGTGCGCGGAAGGGGCGGTCATGCGGGACGTACAGAGTTACGGGCGATTTCCGACAGCGACCTGAAAGAGGCGCTGGGCCGGGATGCGGCCAAAACCGAAACGAACAATCACAGCGAAGCGGCGCTTTCCCCGCAGGAGGATAGAACATGAATACTCCCGAATGGCTCAAACCCGGCATCTATGGTGCCGTGATCGGTGCTGTCTTTGTCGGTGTCGTCGGATTCACGTGGGGTGGCTGGGTGACCGGCGGAACAGCGAATGACAGGGCGATGGCGATGTCCCGAGACGATGTCGTTGCCTCCATGGTACCGGTCTGCCTCGACATGGCGCGGTCAGACCCGGCTCGGGCGGACAAGCTTGCAACGATCCGGGCAGCCTCAACCTACCAGAGGCGCGACGCTCTCATGACAGCCGGCTGGGCGACGATGCCAGGATCCGATGCCCCAGACCGAGACATTGCGCAAGCCTGCCTGAAGGAACTGGACCTCTGAGGGCATGCTGTTCAGAGCCGACGATGTGACGGCGCAAAACAGGTCGCACCGTCAATCGCGCGAGCCAGGCATCGCCCCGAGTGCCAAAACCGAGATAGGAGATTACGATGCCTTCTGATAACTATAGACCGGAAGATCGCGGACCTTGGAAAAACAAGCAGACCCGCGTTCCCCCTGAGGTTGACGCAATTCTCAGGCGGGGTCGGGATCGGCTGCACGGCATCCTGCCGGACGGTCTGCCACCGGTGAAGCGTCTTGCAATCGGGGCCGCCATTGCGCTTGCGGCATTTGGGGCGTGGTCCTCATATTACACGGTGCCGAGCGACTCCGTTGCGATTGTCCAACGGTTCGGGAAGTACGCGGCCGAGGTCCCTCCAGGGCTGCACTTCAAGATCCCGTTCGGGATCGACGTGACCACGTTGGTCCCGGTCAAGCGCCAGTTGAAACAAGAGTTCGGGTTCACGACTCCGGGTGCCTCCGATCCCTATCAGAGCCCGACGGACGGTCGCCGCGAGACCGAGATGGTGACTGGCGATCTCAACGCCGCGCTCGTGGAGTGGGTGGTGCAGTACCGGATTTCCGAACCTCGGAAATTTCTGTTCGAGGTGCGTGAGCCGAGCGCGACCCTGCGTTACGTCTCGGAGTCCGTCATGCGCGAAGTTGTGGGAGACCGCACAGTCGACGAGGTGATCACCGTCGGGCGCCAGGAAATCGAAAGCGAAGCCCTGATGAAGATGCAGGCGCTCGCGACCAAATACGCGATGGGCATCAGCATCGATCAGGTACAGCTGAAGAACATCAATCCGCCCCAGCCGGTTCAAGCCTCGTTCAACGAGGTCAACCAGGCACAACAAGAGAAGGAGCGGATCATCAACGAGGCCCGCCGCGAATACAACCGCGTCATACCTCTAGCCGAAGGCGAAAAGGACCAGCGGATCCGCGAAGCCGATGGCTATCGCTTGAGGAGGATCAATGAAGCCGAGGGCGATGCGGCACGCTTCACGGCGCTCCTGACGGAATACCGTCTGGCGCCCGAAGTTACCCGGCGCCGGATCTACATCGAAACCCTGCAGGATGTTCTGCCGGGAATTGGCTCCAAGATCATTGTCGACGGGTCCACGGCAAGCATCCTGCCGCTTTTGAACCTGGATCGACAGACAGGAGAGCAACCATGAAGACCCTTTCGCTTATCGCCTCGGGGATCGCGGTTGCCGGGGTCGTCGCTGCGTCATCCGCGATCTACACGGTCGGGGAGGTGGAGCAAGCCATCATCACCCAGTTCGGCAAACCGGTCGGCGCGCCGATCACCGAGGCCGGTCTCAAGATAAAACTCCCCTTCGTTCAGGAGGTTAACCGGATCGACAGCCGGGTTCTGGAGTGGGACGGCTCGCCATCGGACATGCCCACCAAAGACAAGCTCTATATCTCGGTCGATCTCTTCGCGCGCTGGAAGATCACCGATCCTCTGCAGTACTTTCTGCGCCTGCGCGACGAGCGCAGCGCCCAGTCGCGCCTCGATGATATCCTCGGTAGCGAGACGCGGAATGCCGTCGCCAAGCACGAACTCATCGAGATTGTGCGCACGACCAGGGGCCGGACGCCGCTTCGGGACACGCTTCTGACTGATCAGGAGCTTGCGCAGGACATTGGCGCACTGGTTCCCATCACGAAGGGGCGGGCGCTGGTCGAGCAGCAGATCTTCGAGGCGGCGGCGGAGAAGGTGCGCGTCTTCGGGATTGAGCTTCTCGACATTCGTTTCAAGCGCATAAACTACAATGAGAGCGTGCGACCCAAGATCTATGACCGCATGATCTCGGAGCGCCGGCAGATCGCCGAAAGATTCCTGTCCGAAGGCAACGGTGAAGCGGCCCGTATTCAAGGCAACAGGGTGCGGGATCTGTACAAGATCCAGTCCGAAGCCTATCGCGCCGTCGAGGAAATCCGCGGTGCCGCCGATGCCGCAGCAGCAGCAATCTATGCGGGCGCCTACAATGTCGATGCCGTTTCGGTCGAATTCTACGATTTCACCCGAACCATGCAGGCCTACGGCGACATGATCTCCGACGACACGACGCTTGTCCTGACGACGGACAGCGATCTGTTCCAGTTCCTGCGCGGCATGCAGGGCGAGGCAGACCCAATCCGCGATCCGGGCAGCGTCCCGGACGACGGTGGCGTGGCATCAACCGGCAGGGCCCGACCAGCGCAAGACCCCTCGACGCCAATCGTGACACGCACAGATGTCGAGCTGGGGCAATAGTTTCTTGGTCATGGCACGTGGATTGCCCAGGCTTTTTTTCCGCTTCCAAGCGAGACACACCCACTTAATTTCCGTGCCCCTAATCTGCGTCAGCACACGATTTGCGCTTGGCTGGTAGGTGTATGGCAAGAGTTGGATCGCGACGAGGCGAAGGACTGCCTGCCTCGCTCGAACACACGACATCCAGCGTCACACCACGCAGCGAGGAGGACAATACGCTATGACATCAGTGAAACATCTTACCAGGACGGCAGCAGAGACAACCGATCTTGAACGTCGTGTACTGGCCCATGAACGGATCCTGCAAGCTCTGATCGCCTACATGGCCCGTACGGAGCCGCGGTTCATCGATCATTTGAGAGAACGGTTCGTGGAACCGATGAGATTGACCCAGCGCGAGCACGACCACCGCGAAACCGACGACTACGCGGAAGAATTCATTCGCGCCGTGATGCTTCTCGGAGAGGAGCGCGCGCCCATCGCGAAGGAGCCGAAATTGACCGACAAGAAACCCGTGTCACCGAAAGGCAGAGGAGCACAGGATTCTTCCATGAACCGGCCACCGCAGCGCGGTGGAGTTCAGGTGCGCGAAAGGAACGGCATCTGGGAGGTACAGGTCGATGGCAAGTTCCGCGGCGACTACCACCAGAAGGAACATGCTCTTGCCGCTGCGGCCTTGCACAGATTGTCGCCCCGATGACCGGTAGCTCTCGTCCGACAGTCCCGCAGGATTTCGCGATCCAGGTGGCCGAGAACGAAGGCATGCCATCCAGATCGAATTCCAGGGGCTCCCCGCCGCCGCCCGCGCCCACGCGACGGCTGACCGGAACGCTCACGCTTGGGCTATCGAAGGCTCGCGCGGCAACCGGCGGACTCTGGTCCGCCAAGGAGCAAGCGGCGATGAGACACCCGCTGGCAAGGTTGATCTCGAGGCTGGCCATCGTGGCTGGAGTGATAGTGTCCCTGGCCTTCCCCGTCCTTGCGCAGGATGCACCGGCCCGATGCCTCGGAACGCTCATTCTTGCAAGATAATCATGACATGACCAGGCGCGGCCGTGTGTCCGGCATGCGCGTCAGCATAGGGTGTCGTCTGCGATACAGCTTCCCTCAGCCGACGCCGCTGATCGCGCTGCTGAACGTCCACTACTCGCGTTTTGGCGATCTGGATCGCGCCGATTATCTCGTGACGTCGCCGAGCGTGCCGCTCGAAAGCTACCGCGACGGCTTCGGCAACTGGTGTACGCGGATGGTGGCCCCGGAGGGCGACTTCTGCCTGTCGACGGATGGCATCTTCCGCGACACGGGCCAGCCTGATCCCTCCATGCCCGGCGCGCGGCAGCACGCGGTTCAGGATCTGCCGTTCGAGACCCTCTTGTTTCTGCAGGGCAGCCGGTATTGCGATACCGACCTTCTGTCGGAAGAGGCGTGGCGCCTGTTCGAGACCACGGACCCCGGATGGTCACGCGTCCAGGCGATCTGCGATTTCGTGCATGGGCATGTCCGCTTCGACTACATGCAGGCGAAAGCGACGCGCACCGCATCGCAGTCAATGGCCGAGCGACAGGGTGTCTGCCGCGACTTTGCACATCTTGCCATCGCTTTGTGTCGCTGCATGAACATTCCGGCCCGCTACTGCACCGGATATCTGAGCGACATCGGGGAGCCTTTGCCTCATCCGTCCGGGGACTTTGCGGCGTGGATGGAGGTTTTTCTCGCTGGTGAATGGCACATGTTCGACCCGCGGAATAACAAGCCGCGGTTTGCCAGAATTCTGATCGCGCGCGGTCGCGATGCTGCCGATGTCCCTCTGACCCAGACCTTCGGTCAGAACACTTTGACGGAATTCAAGGTCTGGACGGATGAATTGGCTTGACCGACCTTGGCTTCCTTTTTGACGCACCATCGTAAATGGGGTCGCCAATCCCCATATAGGTAGTGCTGGCGCCAGGTATCCTGGTCCGTCATGGACGGGGAGTTGGCGTCGGCCAATCAAAGGATCGATGACATGTCCTTCAAGGACCTGACTGCCAGGGCTGTGGCCGCAATGAAGCCGAAGCCTGCGAAGACCCCTGCCAAAAAGAACGAGTCCAAGGCCCTCGGCACGGAAGCACCAGCGAAATCCAAGACATCTTGAGATTTGCACCGGCCACGCGCCCCATTCTTAACGGGCGCGCGGACCACTCGCAGTAACAAGGCAAAGGACCATACTAATGGAAGAATTGACGAGCAAGACCGTTGCGGTTTTTTCCCGGCCGTTCAGGGTTCCAGGCTTTGACGAGACGCTCCCGGCGGGAGAGTACGAGATCGAAACGGAATTGGTTTCACCTCCGGATCAGCGAGATCCCGCAGCCTGGAAAGCCTCCGTCCTGGTGAAACTTCATCCCCGGATATCGCATCCGGGGCTTGCGCGAACTCTGACCGTTTCCCTTGCCGACCTGGACCATGCACGCGCCAGGGACAAGCTGACAGGCACAGCGTTGACCGACTTCTTCCTTGAGGAAATACTGGCTGATCCGATGGTGCGCCTCGTGATGGAGGCCGACGGGGTCTCTGCAGCACATATGCGGCATCTCTATTCGGGGCACGGTACGCCCCAGTCTGACAGGGATGTCCTGGACCGGAACCCGGCGCGTCTAGGTGCACGTGACATGGCGTCAATCCATGCTGCTGAAAACGAGGGCATGCCTCCACGACCGACAGGGACGTCGGCTATGGGAGAGTGAAGACCACGTGGAAGTACTCAACCGGCAGCAAGTCTTCGTCCTGTGCCCTAATCGGACGTTGACCGTTCGGAACGTCGCAGTCGCACAGCAAGCCTGTACAGCGGCCGTGGAACAGTTATGCTATGGGGCTTTGTTGGTGCAAAACTCGAAGCCATTTGCCTTCATCCCGCAGGTAGGTGGAAGTGCAAAGGGCTTCGTAGATCGGTGTGTCCCCGCGTTCTGCTGAGACACGGTAGGCCAAAACGGTAACATTCTTTTCTTGTTTATAGTAGCGCTCCGAAAATACGACGGACCGCCACCTCTGCGCGACTAAGCTCTCGCGCCACACAGTGTCGCCTTGAAGTATTCCCGGCGGATAAGGGAGAACAAATACGGCGCCCTTTGTCGTCATCTTCCGCGCATTGTCAGCGCCTTCCGTCCAAAACCGCTCTTCAAGTGCCCAAAGCTTGTCTTCGTCTGTCATAATCTAACTCCATCATTGTCAGATGCCTTATTGCCCGAGGGTGTAGATCGATCGGTGAAATGAAAGATTGATGCCGAATATGTTAGCGACGGTCCGTTAGTTTCCCGAGAGTGCTTTCTAGTGCGCTTTTCATCTTGCCGGCTGCGCCCCTCGTTGCCTGTTCTAAACTCGAGGCCGAATCCGTGACGGCCATAGGCTGCTGGCCTTTGAGCCGTGCTTCCAGAACACATTTTATATCATCTGGGCCGGACTTGTCGGCGCTGGCATCACTGAGATGGACCTCGATTCTGGTTATATGTTCTGCAAGGTAGGCCAGGTCGTTCTGTACCAATCCCGTAATTTGGGCCGTGATGGCTTCACTCCCCTTGATGCTGTTATCTGTACTGACTTCGATATGCATTTTGGCGTCCTTCGAAAAATCCCAAAAAAATGAAAGGGATAACGTTGTGGAGGTTACAATTCTATCACGACAGGCAGCGCCGTGCATTGCTTTGAATCAAATGTCGGGCCAATGGAGCTTCCCTGATGGCAGGTTTGTCCTGCACCGGACATTCGTTTGTTTCTCGATCAACGGCAGGGATGCTGAGATATTGCTTAAGAAGTCTGTGTGTTGGTCCTTTGTTTGCCCGTCAAGAGAAGGCAATAGCCTCGATTTTTCACACATGCGCTTTCGTTGCGAGTTAGAGCGGCAGGGGCGGCTCGGCGCTATAATTTCAAATATCCGTGTTTGAAATTCACGTATAGCTACAAGAATTCGGCTAAGTGATTGTTTTTAAATGGAGGCGAGTACCGGAATCGAACCGGTGTACACGGATTTGCAATCCGGAAAATTTTGTTGATTTCAAAGGGGAAAATTGTAAACGGACTCGTTTCGTTCAGGGTCACTTTTCAATAGGTTACGAGGCCCAAGTAAACGGTTTTTCACAGTCTCCCGCTCTGGCGAAAGGGCAAAGAAAAACCGCTGAGGGGGCGGCCACCCACCTCAACGGCATAGAAGAATATTTCCGTCTCCAAACATATGGCATTTCCGGTCTGACCTCAACCCAAATGGCGGTGAGATCATGAGCTGGCGCATCGCAAATGAATGCGCCGAGCGTCGCTTTGGCAGCGCCGCGCGCAAGCAGATCATCATGTTCTTGGCCGACAAGGCGAGCGATGACGGCTCTGGCATCTGGTGTTCCAAAGGGACGATCCAGCGCCACACAGAGCTCAGCGAGAGCACGGTCAAGCGCACCATCATCGACTTCCTGCGCGAAGGCATTCTGATCGAGACGGGGCGGCGGCACTGCAAGAATGGCTACACCGTCATTTACCGCATCGTTCTTGAGCGCGTGGCCGCGCTCGAGCCCACGGCTGAGCCCGACATCGACACGGGGGTCACTGTGAACCCCGTCCAGCCTGAACCCGGTACGGGGTCCACGGTGAACGGGGTACGGGGTTCACGGTGGACCCCAAACCATCCTAAAACCATCCATAAACCACCTACGCGCAGGCGCGAGGCGGCGGAGGAGGTTGAAGATCTTGAATCTGAGAAGATCTTGGCGGCCTATCCCGAAGACAGGATCCGAGACAAACGAACTACTCTGCGCTTGATCGCTGCAGCATTGAAAGCCGGTGTGGAGCCCGATGACCTTCTGCTGGCGGTCAAAGCCTATGCCAAGGAAAGCGAAGGCTACACACGCAGCAAGGTCTGCTTCTCAGACAACTGGTTCAAGATGCGCCGATGGGAGAAGGGACTGGCCCAGATACAAGCGGATCGTGAGAAAGCGCGAGTGTCCGAAGCCAAAGGACGCGCCAGCCTCGCCGAGTGGATCCATGAGCGCCATCCCCTGTGCCGCCACATCACCAACCGGCAGATCGAAGATTTGATTGCGTCAAAACTGGTGACGCCCGAGCAGGTGCGCGCGGCGGGGCTGCAGGCATGACTTTCGAAGGAAGGCAACGCAATGGTTTCGTTCGAGCAGACGAGTTGTATGAGTGCGGTGAGGTAACGAGGCCATGTTTCGTACTGGTAACCTTAATTCTCTCGATGTTATGTAGAGATAACATAAACCTTGGTGCGAGCTGGGGTGTTGGATCGTCAGGTTAAGCGGCGAAAATTGACATTAATGTTTTCTCAGTGTAACAAGTTGGGGCTTAGTGTTTCTTGGAGATATCATTATGGCTGTTTCGATCAAAATGCCCAGAGCGGCGCGTAAGGAGCTCGTGACACTTGGGGAAAACATTCGCGTTGCACGACTGCGCCGCAAACTGACCGCTGAGATTGTTGCGCAGCGTGCTGGCACAACGCGGCAGACCATCGCCAAGATCGAAAGCGGTAACCCTGCAGTCAAGATCGGCACCTACGTTGCCGTATTGCAGGCGCTCGGCCTCTTGAAAGGCTGGGGGGATCTGGATGACCCGGTCGGTGAGCAGATGGCCTTGGATGACCTTCCGCAGCGTGCGAGACTAAAAAATGGTTGAGGTCTGGATCGACTGGAAGGGGCTGAAACGGGTTGGTATGCTCCACCGTACAGCTGGGCGGGGCCGAGAGCGGGTCTCCTTTACCTATCATGACGATTGGCTTGCCGACGAAAATGCCTTCGGGCTTTCGCCGGACATGCCACTCGTCAGAGGGCAATTCGTGCCGGAAGCGGGGCAGGATATGCTTGCGCCACTCGGGGATTCTGCCCCGGACACCTGGGGCAGAACGGTGATGCGGCGCTATGAGGGGCGCATGGCAGAGGCCGAAGGGCGACGTCCGAGAGTGCTGCAAGAAACCGACTACCTGCTTGGGGTGAATGATGAGACCCGTTTGGGTGCGCTGCGTTTCAAGGTTGAAGGAGTGTTTCAAGCCCGCGAGGGCATTGGCGTGCCTGCGCTGGTGAGCCTCGGAGATTTGCTTCATGCGTCTCAGCGCGTTCTGCGCGGGGAGGAGACCGCAGAGGACCTCAAAATGCTGTTTGCTCCGGGAAGCTCGCTAGGTGGCGCACGGCCGAAGGCCAGCATCCTTGACCAGCACGGCCGTCTTTCTGTCGCCAAGTTCCCGAAAGAGACGGACACTTATTGCGTAGAACGCTGGGAAGCCATCGCACTGGAGCTCGCAAGGCGCGCCGGAATCACGGTTTCTGATCACACGCTTGAGATGGCTGGCGACAAGCCTGTTTTCCTGTCCCATCGGTTTGACCGGAACGAGGACGGCAGGATCCCGTTTATCTCAGCTATGGCGATGCTGGGCGGCAAGGATGGCGAAAGCTACAGCTATTTGGACCTGGCCGATATCATCACCTCAGAAAGCGTCACTCCCGATCAAGACCGCGAAGAGCTCTACCGGCGGGTTGCCTTTTCCATTCTCGTGACGAACCTCGATGACCATATGCGCAATCACGGATTTCTGCGTGGGCGTGGCGGCTGGCACCTTTCACCAGCCTACGACATCAACCCCGTGCCGAACCAACCACGCGTGCTCAAGAGCTACGTTGATGACGACAATCCGGATGCCAGTATCGCCCTGCACCGCGCGCAGCATGACTCCTATCTTCTCGAGCGCGGCGAGGCAGATCGTATCATTGCCGAGGTGACCGAAGCGACTATGGCTTGGCGTGAAGTTGCGCGTGCCCTCGGGGCTCCGGAGCGGGAGATCAGGGAGATGGCGACAGCCTTCGAGCACGAGGAAGCGGATCTGGCGCGCACGTGAACTGGGGCCGCTGTTGAATTGGATTGACCGAAAGCCGTTCGGCTGCAGCGAGACTTTGAGGTCCTTGGCCATTCTGATGCGTTACGACGTGGCAGTCGATTTTGGAGTGCCGAACTCAGATCCTCAACGCCGTGTTTCTGATTGCTGAACATAAGCGGGCAGCCGTAGCAGGCGCGGTGCAAGCCCCGCTTCAACAAGAAATTTCCCCTGCGCCAGCGCATTCCTCGCGAGGCAACTTTCTCGCTGACAGCCCCTTGGTGCCAGCTTTGATCATGTTCATCGAAACACTCAAAGTGAGGATCAAAAAAATGGCTACTCAAACTCTGAAACTGAACGTCAAATCCGGTGAAAAAGACGGCAAGAACTTCTGGGATCGCTGCGGCGTCCTCTTCGTCAACACCGACGACAGCGGCAAAATCACGTCGATCAACGTCAAACACAGCATGTTCCCCGATGTCGAAATGGTCGCCTTCCCTCGCCGCGATGAAGACCCGGTGACCGAATGACTTCAGCACCAGGGCGGGTTCTCCGCCCTGGAACGCAGCCCTGGAGCTGCTTCACGCTGAACTCGACGGCCTCTAGGAAGCCAAGCTTGCCGCTTCTCCTCCTTTCAACTAGTTTCAACCCATATCCCTCAGAGAGGACATTTTCGAAATGCCCAACGAAGACATTTTGACCGTGAAAGAGCTCGCTGAGTATCTCAAGATCGCTGAGAAAACGGCATATCGGTTCGCATCTGAGGGCAAGGTTCCCGGGTTCAAGGTGGGAAGCGCGTGGCGATTTCGCAAAAGCGAGATCGACCGCTGGATTACCGAGCAGGAACAAAAACAAGAAGGGGAGCAAAAATGACCGGGCAACAACAGGCTGAGGCATTGCGCCGCGAAATCTGGAGCATAGCAAACCGTGTACGTGGTGCAGTCGACGGCTGGGACTTCAAGCAGTTTGTCCTGGGTGCTTTGTTCTATCGCTTCATCAGCGAGAACTTCACCAACTACATCGAAGGTGGCGACGACAGCATCAACTATGCGGGTATGTCCGACGCAGACATCCCCGACGAAGCTAAAGTCGATGCAGTCAAGACCAAGGGCTACTTCATATATCCTAGCCAACTATTTCAAAACGTGGTGAAAACCGCGAGCAAGAACGACAGCCTGAACACCGATCTTGCCGAGATCTTTTCAGCGATCGAGGCGTCGGCCAGTGGCTACCCGTCCGAGCAAGACATCAATGGTCTCTTTGCTGATTTCGACACCACCAGCAACCGCCTGGGCAGCACGGTCAAACAGAAGAACGAAAGACTGGCTGAGGTCCTCAAAGGCGTGGCTGGCTTGCCATTGAAGTTCGATGACAACGAAGGCGACTTGTTCGGTGACGCCTATGAATTCCTGATCTCGAACTACGCCGCCAACGCGGGCAAATCCGGCGGTGAATTCTTCACGCCGACCCATGTGTCCAAACTCATCGCCAAACTGGCCATGCACAAGCAGACCAGCGTCAACAAGATCTACGATCCGGCGGCGGGGTCAGGGTCGCTGCTTCTGCAGGCCAAGGAAGAGTTCGAGAAACATATCATCGAAGACGGCTTCTTCGGGCAGGAAATCAACTACACCACCTACAACCTCGCCCGCATGAACATGTTCCTGCACAACATCAACTACGACAAGTTCAACATCCAGTACGGCAACACGCTCGAGGACCCGCACTTCCAGGATGACAAGCCCTTTGATGCCATCGTGTCGAACCCGCCCTATTCGGTGAAATGGAAAGGCGCGGATGACCCGACGCTGATCAATGACGAGCGCTTTGCGCCCGCAGGGGTTCTGGCCCCGAAGTCGAAGGCCGATTTTGCCTTTGTCCTTCATGCGCTGCACTACCTGTCGGCCAAAGGGCGGGCTGCCATCGTTTGCTTCCCTGGCATCTTCTACCGTGGCGGGGCAGAGCAGAAGATCCGCAAGTATCTGGTCGATAACAACTTCGTCGAAACGGTGATCGCCCTCGCGCCGAACCTGTTTTTCGGTACGACCATCGCGGTGAACATCCTGGTGCTGGCCAAGAACAAGACGGACACGGCCGTTCAGTTCATCGATGCGACGGGTGAGAAGTTCTACCGCAAAGGTGTGAACATCAACATCATGGAAGACCGGCATATTGCCGAGATCATGAGGATGTTCGACAGCAAGGAGAACGTGCCACACGTTGCGGAGACTGTGAGCTATGACAAGATTGTTGAAGCAGAATACAACCTGTCTGTCAGCGCATTTGTAGAGCCCAAGGATACCCGCGAAGTCGTCGATATCAGAGAGCTGAATTCCAAGATTGCGACCACGGTCGCCAGGATTGATCTGCTGCGCTCAGACATCGACGCCATTGTCGCGGAGATTGAGGCATGAGCAAGCTGGGTTTTCTGGAAAACCTGCTTGATGGAGCTTCTGTCAACTGGACGCCGTTGGGAGAACTGGGTGATTTGGTTCGTGGAAACGGTTTGCCGAAGTCTGACTTCACCGAAACTGGCGTACCCGCGATCCACTACGGCCAAATCTATACTTTTTATGGGCTTTCAACTGAAAAAACCGTCTCGTTTGTTTCACCGGAGACCGCTGCAAGCCTGAAAAAAGTGGATACGGGCGATGTGGTAATTACCAATACCAGCGAAAATTTCGAAGATGTAGGAACGCCACTGGTCTATTTTGGAAAACAGCAGGCCGTAACCGGCGGGCATGCAACAATATTCAAACCCAACAGGTCGGTGCTGGGGAAGTATTTCGCGTATTTCACTCAAACGCCTGCTTTCGAGAAAGAAAAGCGCAAGTATGCGAAGGGAACAAAGGTTATTGACGTCTCTGCAAAAGACTTGGCTAAGATCCTGATACCTATCCCTTGCCCCGAGAACACAGAGAAATCGCGCGCGATCCAAGCGGAGATTGTTCGGATTCTGGATAGCTTCACCGAGCTGACAGCCGAGCTGACAGCCGAGCTGACAGCCGAGCTTAAGGCCCGTAAGCAGCAATACAACCACTATCGAGAGCAATTGCTAGACTATGAGGGCCAAGACGTTGAGCATTTGCCGATGGGTGACGAGCGGGTGGGATCCTTTACGCGCGGCGGCGGCCTTCAAAAGAAAGACTTCGCAGAGTCCGGAGTGGGCTGCATTCACTACGGTCAGGTTTACACCCACTACGGGACCTATGCCCACACAACAAAAAGCTTTGTTTCAGAAGAGTTTGCGAAGAAAGCTCGCATGGCAAAGCCGGGCGATTTGGTGATTGCGACAACGAGCGAAAACGATGAAGACGTCTGCAAGGCCGTGGCTTGGCTTGGCGATGAGGATATCGCGGTTAGCAGCGACGCATGCTTCTACTCACACAAGTTAAACCCCAAATTTGTCGCTTACTTCTTCCAAACGGAGCAGTTTCAAAAACAAAAACGGATTCACATTACCGGCGCAAAGGTTAGACGCGTTAATGCCGACAACCTCGCCAAGATATTGATCCCTGTTCCCTCTGCCGAAGAGCAAGACCGCGTCGTCAACATCCTCGACAAGTTCAACACGCTGACCGCTTCGCTGAGCGAAGGCCTGCCGCGTGAGATCAAGTTACGTCAGCAGCAATACGAACACTACCGCGACCTGCTCTTGAGCTTCCCTAAGCCTGAGGAGGCCGCATAGATGAGCCAGACCCTCGAGGAGATCGCACAACAGCTGCATGCAGCCGATAAGAAGGTGCAGTTGATCTATGCCTTCAATGGCACCGGAAAAACCAGGTTATCCCGTGCCCTAAAAAATCTGATTGCTCCCAAGGCTGAAGACGGTCAGGAAGGCGAGCTCTCGCGTGAGAAAATACTTTATTACAACGCTTTCACCGAGGACCTGTTCTATTGGGACAATGACTTGGAAGGCAATGGAAACGCCAAATTGGTGATCCAGCCGAACACGTTCACTGAATGGATCTTGGCCGAGCAAGGGCAAGAGCCAAATATCACCAGGAACTTTCAGCGATACGCCAATGACAAGCTGACGCCCACGTTCAACCAAGAATATACAGTTCAAACCAAAGATGAGCTTGGGCAAGACAAAGAGATCGTTATTAAGGCTTTCTCTGAAGTTACATTCTCGGTCGAAGCTGGTGGGGATGAGGAAACCGGTAACTTCAAGATATCCAAGGGTGAAGAAAGCAATTTCATCTGGAGCATATTTTTCACCCTCCTTGAAGAAGTGGTATCGGTTCTCAGCATTGCCGAAGTCGGTGATCGACCAACAGATCAGTTCAATGGGCTGCAGTACGTTTTTGTTGATGACCCAGTCAGCTCGCTTGATGAAAACCACTTGATCGAACTGGCGGTGAACCTGGCGGAGCTGATCAAGGCTGCGCCGTCCCAGCTGAAATTCGTGATCACCACCCATAGCCCTCTGTTCTACAACGTTTTGCACAACGAGCTCGATCTCAAACAGAAGGGCAAAAAGGAAGGTTGCTATCTGCTTGAGCGGTTGGAAGACGGGAGCTTCAATCTGAATGTCAAATACGGCGATGCGAACAAGAGTTTTTCCTATCATTTACATTTGAAGAAGGTGTTGGAGGAGGCGATCGCTGGTAACGCTGTCGAGCGATACCATTTTACGCTGCTTCGAAACCTCTATGAGAAAACAGCTGGATTCCTGGGTTATGCACGGTGGAGCGATCTGCTCGACACGGTGGAAGGCAGCAAAGATGCCTACGTAAGGGCAATCAACACTTTCACGCACTCGGCGCTTTCGAATGAGCAGGTCAGGGATCCTTCACCTGCAGAGAAAAACACCGTGAAGCTCTTATTGGATAACCTGGTGAACAATTACGCCTATTGGCAACAGGATGAACAAAATGGTTGAGAAAACGAAGACCATCGCGGAAACGAAGAACTACATCGTCCTCGACAAGTACACCAGGGAGTGGGACGCTACCGATCGCTACCAGAGCGAAGACGATCTGGAGCGCGAGCTGGTGCAGGATCTGGTCAATCAGGGCTATGAGTTCCTGCCTGCTCTGACGACTCCAGATGCCATGCTTGCCAATGTCCGCGTGCAGCTGGAGCAGTTGAACAACGTCACGTTTTCAGATGATGAATGGAAGCGTTTTGTCGAGATCTACCTCGACAAGCCAAGCGACAACATCGTCGACAAAACCCGCAAAATCCACGACGACTACATCCACGATTTCGTCTTTGATGACGGGCGCATCCAGAACATTTACCTCTTCGACAAGAAGAACATGGCCCGCAACAAGCTGCAGGTGATCAAGCAGTTCGAGCAGGTCGGCACCCACGCCAATCGTTATGACGTGACGATCCTGGTCAACGGGTTACCATTGGTGCAGATCGAGCTGAAGAAGCGCGGCGTGGCGATCCGGGAGGCCTTCAATCAGATTCACCGCTACAGCAAGGAGAGCTTCAACAGCGAGCATTCCCTGTTCAAGTTTCTGCAGCTCTTCGTGATTTCGAATGGCACCGACACCCGGTATTTCGCCAACACGACCAAGCGTAACAAGAACAGCTTCGACTTCACCATGAACTGGGCAAAGTCCGACAATGAGCTGATCAAAGATCTCAAGGATTTCACCGCAACTTTCCTTCAGAAGCGTACGCTGCTGAACGTTCTGTTGCAGTATTCTGTTTTCGATGTCAGCGACACTTTGCTGATCATGCGGCCTTACCAGATTGCGGCGACTGAACGCATCCTTTGGAAGATCAAAAGCTCATATGAAGCCAAAAACTGGAGGAAGCCTGAGGGCGGTGGTTTCATCTGGCACACCACGGGTTCCGGCAAAACGTTGACCAGTTTCAAGGCGGCACGGTTGGCTACCGAGCTGGATTTCATCGACAAAGTCTTCTTCGTCGTGGACCGTAAGGACCTCGACTACCAGACCATGAAGGAATACCAGAGGTTTTCCCCTGACAGTGTCAACGGTTCCGACAGCACGGCCGGGTTGAAGCGCAACTTAGGCAAGGACGATAACAAAATCATCGTCACGACGATCCAAAAGCTGAACAACCTGATGAAGTCAGAGGGTGACCTGCCGGTATATGACCAGCAGGTGGTCTTCATTTTCGATGAGTGTCATCGCAGCCAGTTTGGCGAGGCGCAGAAGAATCTGAAGAAGAAGTTCAAACGGTTTTACCAGTTTGGCTTTACCGGAACGCCGATCTTTCCTGAGAATGCGCTAGGGGCTGAAACGACCGCGGGGGTGTTTGGGCGCGAGCTGCATTCTTATGTGATCACCGATGCTATTCGCGACGAAAAGGTTCTGAAGTTCAAGGTCGACTACAATGATGTGCGTCCCCGGTTCAAAGCCATCGAGACTGAGCAAGACGAAAAGAAGCTCAGCGCGGCTGAAAACAAGCAAGCGCTACTTCATCCAGAACGTATTCGGGAAGTCTCTCAGTATATTCTGAACAACTTCCGTCAAAAAACCCACCGGATGCAAGCGGGTAGCAGTGGGTTCAATGCCATGTTTGCTGTCAGCAGTGTGGATGCCGCGAAGCTCTACTATGAAACCTTGAACGATCTGCAGGGGGGCAGTGAAAAGCCGCTGAAGATCGCCACGATCTTCTCGTTTGCGGCCAACGAACAGCAAGATGCGATCGGTGACATTCAAGACGAGAGCTTCGATGTGTCAGCGATGAATAGCAGCGCCAAGGAGTTCCTGAGTGCCGCAGTCAAAGATTACAATTCCTTTTTCAAAACGAACTTTGGTGTCGATAGCAATGGCTTTCAAAACTACTACCGCGATCTTGCCAGCCGGGTTCGCTCGAAAGAAATCGACTTACTGATTGTCGTCGGCATGTTCCTTACAGGCTTTGACGCGCCAACGCTAAACACCTTGTTTGTCGACAAAAACCTTCGCTTCCATGGCTTGATGCAGGCGTTTTCCAGAACCAACCGGATTTACGATGCGACCAAGACCTTCGGCAATATCGTGGCGTTCAGGGACCTTGAGCAAGCGACCGTTGATGCGATCACGCTGTTCGGTGACAAGAACACAAAGAACGTCGTGCTTGAGAAGAGCTACGACGAGTACATGAATGGTTTCGTTGATCAGGAAACCGGCGCGGCGCGACGCGGGTTCATTGATGTTGTGAAGGAGTTGACCGAGCGCTTTCCAAAGCCAGACGAGATTGTCAAAGAAGTAGACAAAAAGGAGTTTGCGAAGCTCTTTGGTGAGTATCTGAGAGTTGAGAATGTGCTCAGAAATTACGACGAGTTTTCAGCATTGAAAGCCTACCAGGGCCTAGATTTAGCGGATGCCGCTGCCGTTGAGGAGTTCAAGCAAAAGCACTATTTGCGCGACGAGGACCTACGCGACCTGGAGGTAATAGAACTGCCTTCAGACCGAGCAGTTCAAGACTACAGATCAACATACAACGACATTCGCGATTGGCTGCGCCGGGAAAAGTCTTCGGCAGAGCAAGAACAAAGCAACATCGAGTGGGATGATGTCGTTTTCGAAGTGGACCTTCTGAAATCGCAGGAAATCAACCTCGACTACATCCTCGAGCTCATCTTTGAGAAAAACAAAAAAGTGAAGAGTAAAGGGGATCTGATTGAGGATGCTCGCCGCGTCATTCGCGGTAGCCTTGGAAATCGAGCCAAAGAGAGCCTGATTGTGGACTTTATCAACCAGACTGATCTTGATCAGATTGATGATAAGGCAGGCGTGATCGATGCATTTTTCTCTTTTGCTCAGGCAGAGCAGCGCAAAGAGGTAGAAGAGCTTATCAGATCGGAAGATCTAAATTCTGATGCAGCAAGGCGCTATATTTCTGCTTCCATAAAACGCGAATTTGCAAGTGAAAACGGTGCTGACCTCAATGCCATACTCCCCAAAATGAGCCCGCTAAATCCGCAGTTTCGGACCAAGAAGACGACGGTTTTCGAGAAGATTGCAGCTTTTGTCGAAAAATTCAAAGGTGTTGGCGGGCAGGTCTAGCCAAGACGTTGGGGTGCTCTACGATGGCTGTTTTGCTTCTGCTTGTTGCCAGTCGTGATACGTCTGCTTCGATCCCTTGACCTTCCACTCCAGGCGTCCGTTGCTGTTTCGGTCCAGGACGACAGCAGCGGCGGCTGAAGGACTGTTGAATGACCAAGGTTTCGTGAAGCGGAGTTTTTGATTGCCGTCGGCGACCAGAGTGCCGTCGGAAATGAGCTTTTCCTTCAAGCTGCCGTAGCTTTGTTGGACATAGCCGGTATCGGTGAGCGCCTCAGACCCTTCCAGTACAACGAATTCACCATCTTCTTCGACAGCGGTCGCTTTGACGCCGCTCTTGTGGCGGATCTCGAATTGCACTTCGCCCTCGGTCCGCTCGTCAACAGGCTTCGCCGTCTGTGTTACCGCGCGCGGTTGTGGCTTGAGCATATCCAGACCGATTACGGGCAGGATGATGCGTAGGTTTGATAGAAACTGCTCCATGTTGGCCACGTCGGCCTCTGGCAGTCGCCGCCTGCTGGTGTCCGGCTGCGTGCCGTTATCCAACGTGACGCGGCCTGCCTGGGCGGCTTGCTCTATGAGTCGCGCCTCCAGATATTCCGCGTGCCCTTTGGAAAGGTCATCGTCACTTGTGGTGATGGTGATAGCCGTTTCCCAGAAATCTCTTTTGATCGCGCTTTGCTTGATCCTCTCGGCCACTGAATTTCCGGAGCCAATATAGGTGCGGGTAGCACCGGCTTTCTCCGGATCAGGGCCCGATAGGATATAGATGCCGGTCCGATCAACTTCATCACGAGCGGTCAGGTCGCCGAAAGCTGAAGCGCCACTTACAAAAAGCAAACCTGTCCAACCATGGATTGTCGCTTTTCGCAGCCCGGTTGGCTTTCCGTCTACGAGGAAAAGCTGGATTGTCCGACCGAATGAGCCCTCTGTTTGCACGATTTATTCCTTGAAAACATGATTCTAATAGTTTCTTGCACAGCACACTCTAACCACGAAATTACATGATTGTCGTCCCGTGAGGACGGCTTTTGCAAACGGACTGCATCAGGGCTCAACGGGCCGAGGGCCCGCTCACCCCGATCCAGACATCATTACTTTTGTTTGGTCCGCCCAACATCCCTGACCGTGGCGGTCAACCTTAGTCCATCCCCAAATTCAGCCACCAATTTCCCCTGTCTCGCAGGCGAGCCATTCCTCGCGCGGCAAATTGGTGTCTGATTTTGGAGCAGACATTTTCTTCGCAAATGTGGCCGATTGACAGCCCCGTTCAGGGCCGTGGGTCGGGCTTTGCCCTCTCCCACTCTGTTCCGCCGAATACATGCGTATTCGGTCAGATCAGGTGGCCGAGGCGCAGCCCATCGGCGGAAGGGGGCGCGCAGCCTCACCCGCGTCACTTTGATCGAGGAGGCCACAAATGGCACCGAAGTTTGATGTTTATGCCCATGTCACCGACACCATTATTGCAGAGATCGAGGCAGGCACGCCGCCATGGCGCAAGCCGTGGACAGGGAGCGCGTCCGGTATTGCCCTGCCGGCCCGACACAACGGCGAGGAGTATCGCGGGATTAACATCCTGATGCTCTGGGTTATGGCGGCCAAGTACGGGTATGTTTCCAGCCGCTGGATGACCTACAAACAGGCGCAGGAACTGAGCGGCCAAGTCCGCAAAGGTGAAACGTCGTCGACCGTGGTCAAATACGGGACGTTCACCCGAGAGAACGAATTGGGCATTGAGGAAGAACTGCCCTATGCGCGCGCCTATCGTGTGTTCAATGCCGATCAGATCGAGGGTTTGCCGGAGGACTACTACATCCGGCCCGAGGCCCCGCGAGATCTTGGCACGGTCGAAGATCCTGAGCTTGAGGCGTTGTTCAGCCGAACGGGGGCAGAGATCCTCACCAGCGACGACCCGCGCGCCTTTTACAGCCCCGCCAAAGACCACATCCACATGCCGCCGATTGCCACGTTTCACAATGCGGCAGGCTATTATGGGACGTTGGCCCATGAGGTGATCCACTGGACCGGTAGCGAAAAGCGGCTGGAGCGGATCAAGAAATTTGCGAACTGTGAGGCCTATGCCTTTGAAGAACTGGTGGCGGAAATCGGTGCTTGTTTCCTTGGTGCGCAGATTGGGGTCACGCCGGAATTCGACCAAAGCGCCGCCTATGTTGAAGGGTGGTTGAAAGCGCTCAAAGAGGACAAGCGGGCGATTTTTCGAGCGGCGTCCGAGGCGCAGAAGGCAGCCGATTTTGTCCTAGCTGCCGCAGGACAATCGAAAGCGGCCGCAGCATGAGCGGCCCCGCAATCCTGCCTCCGATGACGTGCCGCAAATGCGGCGTGTCAAATCCGGTGATCTTTCTTGCGCCGGTTATCGTGAAAGGCAGTTGCACCTGTATTTGCTCGGATTGCGCCGAGGCCCGTTCCTGGCTGGACCCGGACGGAAACCAAAAAGCCGGTGTTGAGCTTTGAGCACCTGCGCCCCGCCTCATGTGGCGGGGCGCGGGCATCTTTAACGAGATGAGAAATTGTGGCCCGTGCTGCTGCGCACGGGCCGACCTGAGAAACGGACTGTGCGGAGGATCGACTGGCTTTCAGCCCGCTCACCTCCTTCAGGCTTCTTTCAATTTGATTGGTCCGCCCAACATCCCTGTCACGTCCCGTCAATGGGCAAGCGCCGCGCGGGCGCGTCGTCAAAGCCTGCAACCCGTGTCCTCGCGCGGGGCGCGCTGCGGGCCGCACCAGTTGCTGGCTTTGACCCATTGACTGGCCGCTCCTGGGCCGTGGGTCGGGCTGTGCCCCCACCCACTCTGTTCCGCCGAATACATGCGTATTCGGTCAGATCAGATTGGCCGGTGTGCAGCCCATCGGCGGAAGGGGAGCCAAGCCCCAACCGCAGCACCCAAGAGGAGGCCACAAATGGCTCACAAATATCAGCCCCCGAAATTCTGGACCTGCGACTGTGATCGCGCGACCGGCGGTCACATCATCGACGGGCTCTATAGCACCTGCGTCTATTGCGGGAAGCATCGGCACGAGCTGAAGGAGATCGTTGTTCCGTCGGGTTTGGGCGGCGTGTTCTGCGTCGATATCCTCAGCGTCGAGGATGATTGCGCCAAGGTGAAGGTGGTCAAATGCTCGAACGGCTTTGACGCGCTGCCGCCCTTCATGGTGCCGTTCAAAGACATCGCTCCGCGTTGGAAGCACAAGGCGGGAGAAATCCGATGACACCTGACTATCACAGCGATGATTTTGCGACGGCACGTCTGGAAGACACCGTCAGCTTGCGTAGCGCTGCCCGTGAGGCCCGCGCCACGCTTTACGCGGTGTTGAACCGGCTGGAGCTGAACGATCTGGAAGGTGAAGAGCAGCCCTATATCGACGATTGTCTTGGGGCTCTCGCAATCCTTGAGGAGGCGTTGCGATGACCTTGGAAGAGATCAAAGCAGCACTGGACGCGGGCAACCGCGTTCACTGGATCAACAGCGGATATTTGGTGACGCGTGATGACCTCGGGCAATACCTCATCACCTTCACGCGGAATGGGTCAGCTATCGGATTGACCAGTCGGGATGGCACCCGCTTGAACGGCCAGCCTGACGAATTTTTCGTCGAGGAACACGCCGAGGATTGCCATGAAGTATTCTGACATCAGGCAGGCGGCCCGAGAGGGCCGCGCCAGCGTGCACCTACATGGGTTTTGCATTCTGCCCGATGGCGGGGAGGAGTATTGTGACGATCCGGCACTGATCGATGGCTGGGCGATCTATGTCCGAGTTGAGACCCCGGACGACCCGCAACAGCCCTTTGATCTGCACGAGCTGCCCGATCATCAAACCTATGCCAGAGCCGAAGGCGCGGCCCGCGCAATAGCGCTGCAATTGCTTGGCGATGCTGAGGCGTGGAACCACGATTAGTGGTGCCATGCCTTGCGCATGCGGCCGGGCTTTGCCCGGCGGTTGCAGCCGATGGCTGCTCCAAACGGAATACAGGCAGTTGATGCAATATTATAATATTGAATCAATTATGGCGAAATGCCATAACAGGGCTGCCTGTATGATGCTGGCAAGAAATAGGGGTGATTACTTCACATGGGCCGACCGCGCGCACCACGGCACAAGCGACTGACGCAAAACCAGCGTTTTGCCATCGTGCGCAAGCGTGCCGAAGGGGTGCCAATCGAGGATCTGGCCCGTGAATTCGGCGTGACGACCCGCAGCATCTTCTACACCCTGAAGGCCGATCAAAGCCGCAAGCTTGATGCGCGCGTGCGCTCCGAACTGGTGAATGTCCGGCTCACGCCAAAGGAGCTGGCAGGCTTTGATGCGGTGCTGACGCGGCATGATATCACCAGCCGCGCCGAGGGGCTTCGGCGTTTGATCCATGCCTCAAACGATCTCTTCGTTCCCGACGATGAACTGGCCAATCAGATGCAAGGGCTGTCGGCCTCGCTCAATCGCACTGGCAACAACATCAACCAGATTGCACAGCGCTTGAACGAGGCAAAGCGCCAGGGCAAGACGCCGCCCTATGGCAATTCTGCCCATGGTCAGGTCCGCGCATTGGCAGGGCTGATCTTCGACATAGCGGACCAGGTTCAGGACATGGCGCAGCGGCGACGCAGCGCTTTGTCCGGCGAAGTTGCCCGCGTTCTGGGGGGCTTTGCCGATGGCCCGGAATAGCGCTGTAGTCGCCGCGCAGGAGGCCTTCTTCGATCGGGACTGGAGCCGCATTCGCGGCAGCGTCCCGCGCGCCCGCGCAAAGCAGATGGCGCGCGCGGCCATGGGGCATTCACCCGCGATCTTTAAAGCCATTCGCGATGGCGGCACACACAACAAAGCGCAGCTGCGCAACCAGTTGGAATACCTGACCACTAAGTCGAGCTTCATCATTGACAGCCGTGGCACCTATGACGGCCAAAGCGTTCTGTCAGTCAAAGAGATCGAGCAGGTCACGCGCCGGTTTTCAGCGCAGTGGAATGAGGGGTTCCACCCGAAGCTGGGACATACCTCACATCTCTTGATGGCTTTCCCAATTGGCACGCACGGCGAGGATGTCGCCGATATCACGCGCGAGATCTGCGAGCGGTTCTTTCAAGGCGAAGGCAGCCACTTCGACTACATCGCGACCGTGCACGAGGATCGGGATCACCCGCACGCGCATATCGTTTTGAACCGGCGCAGCAAGGATGGGGAGTTCTTCTTTCTGAAGGAAGGCCACCACTTCAACTACGACGGTTTTCGCGAGGCTATGGTCGAGGTGTCGGACCGCTATGGGCTGCGCCTTGAAGCGACCCGAAAGCTTGAGCGCGGGGTCACGACGCAGAGGCCAAGCGATTTAGAGCAGCGTCGCGCGGAATCCACCGGCCAGAAGCTGACCGAGCGTGAGCGCGTGGGGCCAGAGCTTGACCGTGCCTTGGCAGAAATAGCGCAGAACGCGCAGCTCTATCGGGGTCTAGCGGCCGAAGCCACGCGCGAGAACCAGCACGACATTGCAGCAGCCTTGGACAAGGCCGCGACGCTTTTGGCACAGGGAAAACCGATTGAAGCAGATGGAAAGGTATATGGCATGGCCGAAGAACAGCATTCGTTTGATGAGGTCGTGGATGCCTTCCACGACAAGATCAACCAAGCTGAACGCATCGTAGCGGACGCCCCATTGGAGCGGCGCGCGGCGCTGGAGCATGAGCTGAACGACATTTATCGTTCACTGTCGCATCTGAGCCCAATGGGGACGCAGTCCCACACCTTGCTCGAAGACGCGTCCAAAAGTGGGATCTATTCCGCCGCGAACATTCAGGCCGACGCCCAAAGCGCTTTGCAGGATCCAGCCCTTGCCGAACGTCTTCAGCAGGCTTTGAGAGGCACCGGCATTGACGAGCAGGAGGTGACACGTCGTGTCGAAATCGGCGCTGGCAATGCCGCGCTGGAGCGGCAATGGCTCGGACAGGACTTGAATGCGATTGCCGACAAGGAAGGCTTTGACCTGTCACGCGCTGATGAGCTCGAGAAAGCGATCGACCGCCTTGACCAGGTGCACAGTGATCTGGGTCGTTTGTTGGCCGATGCTGACGTTCTCAAGGATAGTGGGTCGGTGGAGTCTGACCGGCAGGAAGCCATCACCGACCGGCTTCCGCCGATCACTGCTGAAGTCCTGAGCCGTATGAGGGACGACCCAACCGCAGATCCATTCCGCAGCGATCTGGAGCGCGAGACCTTGAGGGCCGAACTGGAGGATCTGGCCGGTGAAGAAAACACCCCAGACTTGGCAATTGGCGATGAGACTGCGCTGGAGGAACATATCGAAGACCGCCTGGACCGGCTCTATGCGGCTAAAGCCTATCTGCAGAGCGACGCAGCTCTGGCGAACAGCGTGGCCATGGAGCACGTCCTCGACGAGATCGCCAATGAAGAAATTGATGTTCAACGCGAGCGGCAAGTCGATGCCGACGGCGAAAAGGGTCTGACGCATGGGTAAGACGCGGATCGCACTCGGCGTCATAAGCTTTGCTTTTCTCGGCGCGGTGTTCGGGTATGTTCTGTCGTCGGCCTTTCTGACCTTCCGCTGGTTCGGGGTCGGGGCCGATATCGATTTCCTGATGCTGGCGCGCAGCTATGGGGTTCTCCGAACGACCCATCCAGGCGATATGCAGATCGTTCACTTGCTTGTCGGGATCTGCACCGGGGGAGGTGTTTTGCTTAGCGCAGTTTTGATGAACGATGCGCTGACCAAATTCGGTGAAACCCACTGGCAGCAGATGTCTGAGATGAAACGAAACGGCTTTTTCGGCAAGCCTGGTCATGGTTTTGTCCTCGGCAAAATGGGCAAGCCGAAGAGTCGAAAGCCCTTTGTCATGTCCAAGGTTTTCCCACATGCCCTGATCGTCGCCCCGACTGGACGCGGCAAAACGACGGGGTTCGTCATCCCGAACCTTTTGACCTATCAGGGCAGTGCCGTGGTGCTGGACGTGAAGGGCGAAAATTTCGAGGCGACGGCGCGCCACAGGGCCGCGCAGGGCGACAAGGTGTTCCGGTTTGCGCCCACTGATTGGAAGGACGGCCGCTCGCACCGCTACAATCCCGTGCTGCGAATATCGGCGCTGGAAAATGTCGACCGTCAGCAGATGGAACTGCAACTTCTGGCCTCGCTGTTCTTGCAAGCTGATAACGACCGGGTGCAGGGGCTCCTTGATGGCGGCATCGATCTGTTCGTGGCGGCAGGGCTTTTAGCTTTCGAGCGAAAGCGGCCGACCCTGGGCGAGATCTACCGCATCACCGCTTCAGGCGGAGACAAGCAGAAAGAGTACCGCCGCCGTGCAGACGAGGTGGTCAATCCAGCCGCCAAGCTGATTTTCATGCGCATGGCCTCGACAAACAACGACACGCTGACCTCTTACCTTTCGCTCTTGATGACATCTGGCCTCAAACAATGGTCCAACCCCGCCATCGATCGGGCGACCGCAACGTCAGACTTCGATTTTCGCGACATCCGAAAATCGCCGTTTTCGGTTTATCTCGTGGTCGAACCGCTGATGGTAAAACCGCTCGCACCACTGATCCGCTTGTTCTTCTCGGACTTGCTCGCATCCCTTCAAGACCACGAACCCGGCAAGGACGAGCCTTGGCCGGTGATGATCATGCTTGATGAGTTCAACCGTCTAGGCAAAATGCCGATCGTGCTCGACAGCATCGAAACCCTGCGATCTTACCGCGCAAACCTTGCGATCGTAACGCAGACGATCCCAGCGTTGGATGAGATCTACGGTGAAAACGCCCGCCGCGCCTTGCAGGGCAACGCGGGCATCAAGCTCTATCTCACGCCCTCAGATGAAAAGACCATCGAAGAGCTCAGCAAAGCCGTCGGCAAAACCACCAAGCGTGTTGTGACTCGCTCGCGCTCGGTCGGTCGCAACCCTTTTGCTGGGCGCAGCATGTCTGAACGAACGGAAGAAACCGCGTTGCTGCCCGAGGATGAGGCGCGGCGCATGGATCTTGATGACATCGTTCTGGTGGTCGACGCGCAGATGCCCGTGCGGGCCAAGCGGATCAAATACTATGGGGATCGGTTCTTCAAACAGATCTTCGAAAAGCAGACCGGCGATCTGCCATATCCCTCGGCGGGAGATCAGATGCGCGGCCTGCAAGGACAGATTAAGGCGCTGGAGGCTAAGATTGGAGCGCTTGAAATGCCGAAAGCGTTTTCAGGGGACGGCTCTGGAGGTGGTGAGAAACGGCGCGAAGAGATCGATGCTTTGGCCAATGAAGAGCGGGGTCCGGCGTCAGGCGAAAAGCCTGGTTTGGGCGAGTATCAAGCAGGAGCTGCACGGGTGGAGAGATTTATGGAGGAGGCAGCTCGGGGATGAATTGGTGGTGTACTGCCATTCGCCGCGTCAGTCATGAAAGGCAGCAATGCGTAGACAGCGATCATTGCAACATTTGACCAAGGGGCTGAAGCACACTTCCAGATGCAGATTTTGATGCTTCGATTCAGCCGTCAAAACAGCTGATCATTGTCTTCGATAGGATGGCGTTCCCCACAGAGTTGCGCTAAGGTTCCGGGTAAGATTTTTTAGATACATACCGCATTTTAGAGGGTGAGTTGCGAATGCCGCTATTTGATGGGTGGTGCGATCATGTGGACGCTCCAGTGGGAGAGCACTTCCTGAGGGTGATGACGGGTCAGGCCGCACATTTTGATGCGGGCATTCAGGCAACCGCAACGATTGTGCCATGTCACTATGCCTCAGAAGAACATGTCGCGCGTGCCCTGAGGCGGCTTGGCAAACCGGAGGCCGCCGCGCTGATTGAGGCAAAGCTTCCGACCACAAAGGCGATCCGCTCAGGCGACCTTGGCGAGATATACGCAACGGAATGGATTGATGCCCATAGCGGTGGCTATAGGGCCCCCATCAAGCGCCTGCGGTGGAAAGATCACCGAAATATGGCTATGCGCGGCGAAGACGTGATTGGGATGTTGCAAGATCCCCAAAGCCTGCGCCTTCATTTTCTGAAGACCGAAGCAAAAAGCAGGGCCGCACTTACTGCCCAGGTCCTCAATGATGCACGCACGGGACTGGACAAAGATGGCGGGCTACCATCCCCGCACGCATTGTCGTTCATTTCTGCACGATTGCTGGAACTGAACGAGTTGCCAATGGCCGATGCAATCGACGATGCGCTGCTAAAGCACGGCATCCCCTTGGGAAATGTCCGGCATCTCCTATTCACGTTTTCCGGGAACGCCCCCAATGCCCTTCTGACGGCAGCGCTGAAGGCTTATCCTGGGGAAGTAAACCAGTGGGGGGTTGGCCTGCGTGTCGAGGGTCACGGGGCGTTCATTGGTGCTATCTATGATCAGGTGATTGCCAATGCCAACAACCCCTGAAGCAATCATTGCTGACATTGCAGAGGCCACAACTGCAGGATTTCGCGGCAGTCTGATCGCGCGCGGGCAGGCGCGAGCAATTATTTGGCGCAATGGCATTCTACCGCCAGACTCGCCCAACTTCGATAGCCGCTTGAGCTATGATCTGAGCTCATATGGCTATGCCCTTCTAGGTCTTGGTCTACGCCTTCGTGAACTTGAAGGGGACGCTTCACAGGCGCGTCTCGCATTTGAGCAAGCGGCAACGGCACTTGAGGCGGTCATCGCCAAGGGCGACCCCAACGAAAGCAATCGCAACTTCCATTTCGTCATGGCGGCAGCGAGCTACCATCTCGCCCACCTTTCGGCGCGGGCGTACTCGCTTCTCACCATCGTTGAGAGCGACGAGAACTTTTCGCCTCTTGAACGCGCCCTTGCTCTGCTGATGCGCCGAGATTTCACTGCATTGCGTACCAGCGTTTTCGATTACCGTGCTTCAGGCTCGGGCAGTGATGCCAGCATTGCGGCAGCGCTTCAGGCCCAACTTGATCAGAAAGAGGCAGCCGACCTTCTCGTTGATGGTGGTGACGATTTTCTTTTCGAGGCGCTCGACACCGCATTGATCGACAACTTCTTTTCCTCGATGTCGTCTTATCTTCTTGCCATTGAGCGAGGCGAAAAGCCGCTCTTGGATCAGGCAATTGAAAGGCTCGAGGGCAGCCTGTCAATCTGCTCCGAATTGAACCTCCTACCCCAATGGTGGTCTCACCGCATCGCCATTCATCTTCTGACAGATCTTTGGTCGAACACCTTTCACGAGAGAGTGCCAATCCAACCGGTGGGTGGGGAAGCGGTTCATTGGCGAGATCTCCGAGAGTTGTTCATAGCATCGCTTCAACAGCGACCAAAATCCGAGATCGACCTCTGGCCATCGCAAATCGAGGCAGCCACCCGAGCAGTTGACCAATCCGATGATCTTGTGGTGTCTCTGCCGACAAGCGCCGGAAAGACGCGGATCGCAGAGCTTTGCATACTGCGTTGCCTCGCTTCCGGACGAAGGGTGGTCTGTGTCACTCCGTTGCGTGCGCTTTCGGCCCAAACAGAGACTACGCTACAAAGGACGTTCGGCCCTTTGGGCAAGACTATCTCGGCCCTGTATGGCAGTGTCGGGGTCAGCGGATTTGACGAAGATGCGATCCGTGAACGCGATATTGTGGTTGCGACGCCTGAGAAACTCGACTTCGCTTTGCGCAACGATCCCTCCCTTCTGGATGATGTCGGCCTACTAGTCTTTGATGAAGGGCACATGATTGGCATCAACGAGCGGGAGGTGCGGTATGAGGTCCAGATCCAACGGCTCCTTAGGCGTCCGGATGCTGATCAGCGGAGAATTGTCTGCCTCTCGGCAATCCTACCGGACGGAGATCAACTTGAGGACTTTTCTGATTGGCTACGGCGTGACCAACCGGGCGGTGTGATCAAGCACGAATGGCGCCCGACCAGGTTGCGGTTTGGTGAGGTGGTCTGGTCATCACCGACAGCGCGCCTGAACCTGCGCGTTGGCGAAGAACGACCTTGGGTTCAGCGCTTCATTGTAGGGGAAGCCCCACCAAACTGGGTCCCCCCCAAGCGTCGGCGCACACGCTTGTTTCCCGATAATCAACGCGAGCTTTGTTTGGCGACGGCCTGGCGCTTGGTCGACGATGGGCAAACGGTTCTGATCTTTTGCCCCATTCGGCGCAGCGTCGAGCCTTTCGCCGATGTTATCGTAGACCTGCATGAACGCGGTGCACTTCGATCCCTCTTCGAGGCCGATCCGGGCACATTGAACACAGCGATAGCCTTGGGCGAGGAGTGGTTGGGACCCGATAGCGCAATCCTGAAATGCTTGCGCCTGGGAGTGGCTCTCCATCATGGCGCACTCCCCACCGCTTACCGAAAGGAAGTTGAACGCCTGCTGCGCGAAGGCGTTCTCAAGGTGACAATCTCGTCCCCAACTCTGGCGCAAGGCCTTAACCTCTCTGCAACGGCCGTCGTGATGCATTCTTTGCACCGCAATCGCGAACGGATCGATGTTTCTGAGTTCAAGAACGTTATCGGCCGAGCTGGGCGGGCCTACGTCGATGTGGAAGGCGTCGTCCTCTTTCCGATGTTCGACGGAATCGCCAAGAAGCGACGAGATTGGGAAGCGCTGATCAACGATCTGGGCGCTCGCAACATGGAGAGCGGGCTTGCGCTCTTGGTTTGGACATTGTTGACACGAATGTATGCGCGGGTTGGGGGCGAGATCGACCAGCTCGTCGAGTACGTAACCAACAATGCAGCGGCTTGGACTTTTCCGGAGGTGCCAAATGAAGACCCGGAGGATCGAGAACGCGCGCTGGCTGACTGGGAGAGACATGTCGCCAGTCTCGATACGGCGATCCTCAGCCTGATAGGGGAAGACGACATTGCGGACGCCGAGATCGAAGTCGCGCTCGATACAATTCTCCAGTCCTCGCTCTGGCACCGTCGCCTCTTGCGCCAGAACGAAGATGTGCAACGGGTGCTTAGGGCAGGCCTTGTGTCGCGAAGCCAATTCATCTGGAACCAATCAACAGCGCAGGGACGCCGCGGGTACTTTCTAGCCGGTGTCGGCCTTTCGACAGGGCTCGCCCTGGACGCGATCGCTGCAGATGCGAACCTCCTGCTTATCCAAGCCAACGGGGCCTTGTTGAGCGGTGAATCTGAGGAGGCGATTGTGGCCATCACAGCACTGGCCGAGCTAGTGTTCGCAATCCAACCGTTTGTGCCGGAACAGATGCCTGACAATTGGCGTGACATCCTTCGTGCGTGGCTTCTAGGCGAACGTCTGGCGGCGACGGCTGTTGGCCAAGAAACTGAAACTCTTCAATTCGTCGAAGGAGTGCTGGTCTATCGGCTGTCCTGGGCGATGGAAGCCATTCGTGTTCGCGCCTCTGCTAACGGCGATACAGTCGGCGATTTTGGGTTGGCTTTGGATGATCATGAGCTCGGATACGCCGTTGCAGCGATTGAGACCGGTACTGTCAACCGATCTGCAGCCATTCTTATTCAAGCCGGTTTCAACTCACGGTTAGCAGCGATCAAAGCCGTGACAGACACGGGCACCAATTTCCTGACCGGTGCAGAGCTTCGCCAATGGTTGAACTCTGAAGCTGTCACCGCGTGGAGCGCGCAACCTGATTGGCCGACGCCCGACACCAGGGATATCTGGCTGGCGTTCACAAAGAGCTTCGCTCCTTCAGAAAGCTTGGTCTGGAACGATCGTCGGTACTGGGCGAACGTTGAGTGGCATGGTGTCCAACCCGTTACTGGTTCGCCCGTTCAGATCCATCACATTGCAGGCCAGCCGCAAATATTTGCCCCAGATGGAGAGTTGCTTGGCACAGTGAAGGCCGCGCTCAATCCTGGGCGGGTCGGGCTGTTGCGGGCTCAGGTCGCACAAGAGGAAGGGCGCATTGACATCGCCTATCTCGGTCCTGCAGACCTATCCAGCGAATGACCGCCCGAGGTGTGGATCGGGTGTCTGCTCTGGGCAGGGACCGGTCATGCGTCGGGCCAGACTCGAATGACCGCGTAGGGCCGGATTCATTCCAACCGCTTCGCCCTATCAGCAAGCCTTTGAACCAGTAAAACACTAGCTCCGCCCGCCTGCCGCATTCCCGCCCCAGCGATCTCGGCATTTGACCTGGTCCCAAACCGTGCCCGCGCCCGTGACCCCTTGGTGCCGATTAAGCCTTTGGCGAAGCCGCCCGGTCCGGGAATGCTCGGCGGTCCGGCCATCATGAAGTTGCCTGAGATTGAGCGGACGATCAGCGGGGTGGCGATAATCATGCCGCCTGCGAGGAACATCATCATGAAGAAGGGCACCAGCGCGCCGATATTGCTGGCTCCGGAAGGATCTCCGAGCTCGGTCATGAGCGAGCGCGACATGCCGACAACGGTGGAAAAAACCCCGGCGATCACGAGGGGGTAGAGCGCGTAGGATACTGTGCTCGACAGCCAGCGATGGAAATAGTCCTTGCTGACATCAAAGAGCGAAAGCGCGATCATGATTGGGGCGATGCCGATCATGAACGCCAGCATGATCTTCGCGAAAATCAGAACAAGGCCGCAGAGCGCGCCGATGACACCCAGAAGGAATGCACCTATTGCGCCGATCAGGGCTCCGGCCATCCAATGCATGTTGTCACCAGCCGCGTTCAGGTAGTCGCCGAACTCTTCGATGAGATCGTCGAAGGCCTCGGCAAAGTAGGACGCACCTGCACCGCCGCCGCCAAGCCCTGCCACCATGCCGCCCGCGAGTTGGTCGAGTCCATTGATGAGTGCGCTGGCCACCGAGTTGAATTGGATCCAGTTCATCGCAAACAGAGAGATGAGCATGAGCTTGAGGGCAAACCAAAAGGCAGTCCGCCCATCCATGGATTTGTACTGCAACACCATGTTGAGGAAGACGCCGATCACAGCGAGTGTTGAGGCCACGACGATTACGCCGCCAAGCTGACCGGCAACGTTGCCAAAAGTGGTTTGGGCCGCGTCTTCCAGAAAGTTGTCGGTTGTCTCTACCATCCAGGTGACGACGCCCATCGGAACTTCCTCGGTCTGCTTTAGGCGCTAGCGCCAACGCGACGTTTCATGAAGGCCTTCAGGATATGTTCGCCGTCGAAATCCGGCACGACGGATACCAGTTCCCAGCCGTCTTGGCCAAGAGCCGTCAGCTGCGCTTCGATCTTTGGCGGCTTTGTCTTGGCGGTGTTGATCTGCTCAATCTTGTATTCAAACATGGGCTGTTTCCTTTGAATGGGCCGGATCGACCGGCAGGTAGAATTCGGTGATGCCTCGTGCGCCTTCATGGCGACCAGCCTGGATGATCACATCGATCGAGCGGGTGATGTAGTCATTCATGTCCTGGTAGGTCATGGGCACATCGGTTTTCAGGGCGGCGATGGCGAGGCGCTGCACGGCCAGCTGAGGCGTTTCAGCGTGCAGCGTGGTGAGTGAGCCACCATGGCCGGTGTTGATCGCCTCGAGGAAGGTCATGGCCTCTTTGCCGCGTACTTCGCCCAGGACGATACGGTCCGGCCGCATGCGCAGGGTGGAGGTCAGCAGGACATCAGCGCTGCGCGTGGCTTCGTCGCGGTCTGACATCAGTGTGACAACATTGGGCTGCATTGGACGCAGTTCTGCAGCCTCTTCGATGGTGATAATGCGCTCGTCGGCGGGCACGAAGGAGAGGATCTTGCGCGCTGTGACGGTCTTGCCAGTCGAGGTGCCGCCGGACACGATCATGTTGAGCTTGTGGGTGACGCAGAATTTGATCGCGGCGTCGATGTCGCCGGTGGCCACGACATCTCGCAGCTCGGCATTGCGCTTCCGTCTTGCTCCCTCGTTGCTGCGTTCTTTGCCGAACAGGTAGGACAGCTTGATCTGATCCAATGGCAGGTCCGCAAAGAACCGCAGCGAAATCGCATAGCCACCATCAACGGCGGGGGGCTGGATGACCTGCGCTCGGATTGGGCGGTCACGGTAGGCGATGCTGACCGACACGATGGGCTTGGTCCGGCTGAGCGTGGTGTTCGCGGCGGAAGCAATCTGATTGCCCAGGTCTTTGATCTCATTGGGCGAGAGCCGTCGATTGACGGACCGCATAAAGTGATCCCCCCGAAACTCGGCCCAAAGCGTGCCGTCGGGGTTGATGCAAAGCTCGATCAGCTTTGAATCACGCGCCTCGGGGATCTTGTCCATCGAGCTTTGCAGATAGCTGGCCGTCATGATCAGAAAATCTCCAGATCGCGGTCGACCATCACGGTGACGCGGGCACCTTGGTCGACATGAATCACGGGCGAGACGGAGAGGTATTCGCCAATCACGCTTTGCGCGCTGTCTTGCAGGTCTTCGCCTATGCTCTCGAGCACATCAGAGGTGATCTCGTCTTCGGTGTTTTGGGCTGCCACTGCAGGCAAGGCTCTGATCAGAGATATCAGCGCGGCGGATCCGAACCGTGTGCCAAAACGGCTGTCGACGAAACCAGTTGTGCCGGAGCGCCCCAGTTCATCACCACCGAAAGCGCTGATTTCAACGGTCTGGTTGCTGGGCAGAATGATCCGGTCCCATGCGATGGTCACGCGTTGCTGCGCAGTATCGAGGCCAGATTGATACCGCCCGATGAGGCGTGCGCCGCGCGGGATCAGGATCCGCGAGCCGTCATAGGCGTGGACATCTTCAGACACCATCGCGCGGACCTGACCGGCGAGCGAGCTGTCGATTGCTGTCTCAAGCACAGCCTGGATCATCGTGCCCTGAACAACCGTGTTTGACGGGTTCACGATCACTTGGGCTTGCGTCACCTCAGCAGGTTCAGCGCCGTTGCGGATAAAGTCTGTGTCGCCATCAAGTCGCCGCTGCTGCGCGGCGGTTTCATTGTTGCCGTTGCCCGAACCGCCAAAGGCGATGATTGGGCTGGCGATACGGGCTTGGAGTTCCTCAAGTTCGGCTTGCCGCCGCCGCTCGAGCTCTTGAAGACGCAGTTCCTCGGCCGTGGGGCCGGTTGGTGCGGGCGTGCGCGGTGTTTCCAGGCGTGCGAGCTCAAGATCGTTCTGCAGTCGCTGGATTTGTCGGGCACGTTCTTCCAACTCTTCGCGCAGAGCGGCTTGCGTTGCTGCCGCTTCGCTGCGCAGGGCATCGATCTCTGCGCTCAAGGTATCCAGTGCCTCGAGGTCGACAGTTGGCGCTTCAAGTGCAGGTGCGTTGCGCAGGGCTTCAAGCTCTTCCCGCATAGCGTCCATTTGGGCGCGCAGCTCTTCTGTGTCGCTGGCCGGTTCCGGCTCTGGCGGTGGGGATGTGTCAATTGGTGCAGGCGCGGGCTCGAGCGCACCAAAGCCCGGTCCGGCCGCTTGGAACTCATCAGGGGACGCGGTTTCCAGGCTGTCGGGTTCAGAGCTGCCAGAGAACAGCAGCAAGAGGCCACCAAGGGCCGCGATTGCCCCGATGCCTAGGGCGATAGCGAAAAATGACGGTCGCGATTTTCGGTTTTGTGGTTTTCCTTCAGGTGCTTCGAGGCGTTTCTTAAGATTTGCTGTTTCACTCATTCTGATTTGCCTCGCTCATCTCTTGGACGCAGATCTCGTCCTCGCCAAGCCTGAGAACCCATCGATCGCTGACACCTGACACGCGGATCACTCCATCCGGTCGCGCGAGCGCATTCACGCTGCGCTCATTGCCGTTTGACCAACGAAAAATCGCGGGCAACGGCGCATTCGCTGCAAAGCGGAAGTAGGTGAATGCGCCGTCATCCCAGATTTCCCGTGGGGTGATCTCAGATCGTGCGCTGACGCCATAGGCATGGTTTGCAGGTTGGCTTGCCGCCACTCGGGATTGTTGGGGAGCGGACTCAGGATAGGTGAAACGGATAACGTAAAAGGTCGGCGAGCTCGCCTCAGTGACGTTGAAATAATAGCTTCGCCGGTTGGTGTAGACGGTGATGTTTGTATGCGCGCCGCGTGTGACGGGCTTGATTGCAAAGGCCTGGCCACCAGGCACGCCGTCCAGAAGGAAGCCCTCGGTGTCGCCCGCAATGATCGAGCGGATGGTCTCGCCTGGGCCGAATTCAATGCTGGTCACGTGGGTCAGGCTGGTGCGGATGCGGTAGACCTGCCCATCTTGATACGTGGCGAGCCTGACCCGGGCATCATAGGGGCCTTGTCGGGGCTGGGTTTCGGCATTGGCGGTGCCAGCAAGCGGTGCAACGAGGGCGAGGATCAAGAACAGGCGGCGCATGGGTTACTCCAAACGATCCGAACGGATCGCATATTCGGTGACGGTGAAGCCGAAGGGGTTCTGCCAGACGTCGTCAATTGACCGGCTATTCTCGGGCCGAAACTCAAACATAAGCGTTGCGGTGAAGAGCCCGTTTTGACTGCCGCGCGGCGAGTTGAGCCACTTGCGCAGGCGCACCTGGGCACGATTGGTGCTGATATGGGTGATCGACAGAACCTCGACTTCAAGGCGGGCATCTGTGCCGTAGCTGTCGGGCGGATAGGCCTCATGGCCGCTGGTCCAAAGCGCGCGCAGTCCTGTAGCGGCCGCGCCGTCCGACTGGTCCAGGACCCGCCGCACACGCACATCATTGTCGAGCTGGTTGTATGTCTCTCGATCTATGACATAGCGGTAGACCTGTGCTTCGATGATAGCGGGGCGTTCCGTGAGTGAGACCGCTTCAACCATGGCATTGGGGAGGGCCATGCCGGTTTCGCTATCAAAGGGCACGATCATGGGCGGCGGGTCCACATCGAACAGGGCCACGAGGGCAGCGGCGAGGCAACCTGCCATGCCAAACGCCATGCCTGTCAGCCCCAGTTTCTGCCACAAGAGCTCGCGTCGTCGTGCGCCGTAGACGAGCTCTTCTTCGATGATTTCTGCCTCACTGTTCATAGGATCAGTCCGCGCGCAGCTCTGGCAGGGTGAAGTCCATGTAGCGGCGCTCTTTGGCCAGCGTGGCGGCATCCACCACGCCGGACTGGCCCGCGCCGACGGTCTGAATGGCTTCGAGTTCCCACATGCGCGTCATGGCAATCGCCAGTTCGGCTGTAACGCGTGTGTTGTGATCGACAGCCTCCTTGAGCGTTTCCATGTCCGGGATCAATGAGACTAGCTGTTCGACCCGTTCGAGGGATTGCGCGGCCTCGTCATAGCTGTTCTCAGCGGCCGCCGACATCACTGCCCCGGTGCCCGCCTGGCTGGCAATGCGCTCAGCCCCCGGATTGCCGCTGCTGGCCATGTCAGAGAGGGTATCTTGGTCGAACCCCGCATCTTCGAGGGCTTGCGTCATGCGGCCTTCCATCTGAGGGGCGGCATTGCCGATGAGCCCGCTGAAATCGCCGCTCTGGATTTGCCGGATGGTGCCAAGAAGATCTCCGAATTCCTGATCGAGCAGCCCGTCGAGATCACCACCCATGGCCATTTCGATGATATCCGTCGCGCCGGTCAGCGCGGCGTAGGTCTCGTTGAGCGTGTCGAGTTGCTGCTGCACTAGATCGAGTTGTTCGAGAAGCGTGTCGAGCTGGTCGGTCTGGATCCCGAAATCCTCCAGCATCTGCTGCAGCTGGCGAATTTCCTGTGCGATGTTGCGCGTGTCGACTGTCGGAACACCTTGGGCAGACGCAGGTGACGCAACCAAGAGGGCACAAGTGGAGATGACAGAAAGAAAGCGGATCATCGTAGGACCTCCAGATCGAATTGCATGAAGTCTTTTTCGCGGGCCTGCGCGGCCGCCATGGCCAGCTCTGCCGCGCTGAGCGGGCGGGTATGGGCGGCCTTGAGGCGCGTGCGGATGGCGATTAGGCGGGCGAGTTCGGCCCGCGCATAGGTGTTGAGCGACATGGCCGCGTGAATGTCGTCGGTTTCGCCAATGCGGGTGATGATGTCCTGCACGCGCAGGGCGGCCGCTTGCACCGAGACCAGTGAGTAGTCGCCATAGACACCTGCGCCGAAGGAGGTCAGGCTCATCGTGGAGTTGGCGAGCAAAACCGGATCAATGGTGCCAAGCGCGTCGACGCCGCCCACGCGGGCAAGGTAGAGATTGTAGCGTTCAGGGATGACCTGAACGTAATGCTGGGTCTCAGCAAAGGGCGGCACGCCGCCGTAGCGCTGCACGTTGCCGGGACCTGCATTGTAGGCGGCCAGCCCGTGAATGATGTTGCCGTCGAACATGGCCAGCATCTGCGCCAGGTAACGCGCGCCGCCGGTGACCTGGATGTAGGGGTTTTCATAGTAGGCCGGATAGATCCCGAGATCCTGCGCCGTGCCGGGCATGATCTGGGTCAAGCCGAACGCGCCGACAGGGGACCGCGCTCCGACGGTGAAGCGGCTTTCTTGCCATATCAGCGCCTGCAGGAGGCAGCGCCACTGCTTGGGCGATAGACCCGCCGCGCGCACGCCAGACATGTGGTGCGTTTCTTGCGCGGCACGAATGATCAGCTCTTCAATTGATCCCGAGGCATCACCGAACATCTGGCCCGCGCCGGGGTTCGGGTCGACCGAACCATAGAGCGTGTCTGCGGCGCTTTCAGGTGATGAACCAGCTTCCAGGCTTGCGACCAGTGCGCCTGTATCCCCGCTGGCCAGCGTCGCGGCATTGAGGATGTCTTCCAGCGCTTGAAGTTGTTCTTGCTCGAGCTCTTCAAGCTCTTCTCCTTTGGTCAGCCGATCTCGCTGCAGAGCCAGATCTTGTTCGCCCTGCTGCAGCACGCGCTCGCGCTGCAAGAACATGCCCGCATCAAGGGTCGGCACGCCTTGGGCAAACGCAAATGGCGCGGCGAGCGACACCAAGCCTGCAAAGATATGCAGGCAGTGCTTAGTCACCGAGACCACCAATCGGTCCGAGCAGCTCGAAATTGCAGTTGCTGCGGCTGACTTCGGCAAACGAATTGAAGCATTTTGCTTCCGACGGCCGGTATTCCGCGCAGGCTGTCAGCGTCAAAAGGGTGAGGGTAAGAACGCAAAGTCTACGCATCAATCTGTCTCCAAAAATCGAGGTTCTGGCGGTAATCCGCACCAACCAGCGCTTCGCCTTTTTCCATGCCGCCAAGGATCGTGAGGTAAGGGCCAAGGGCGCTGAGATCGGCGTCGATCACCACCGAGCCTTGATCATCGCGCACCAGCGCCAGACGGGAACTACTGCCTGTGCCGAGCAAGACGCTCAGCTCTTTTTCAGTGAGGCCCAGCATGGTGTAGTCGCTGGCCGAGGCGCGGATGTTGGGCAGAAGGAGCTGCGTCGGCACGGCCTCGACAATCGTTTTGCCGGTGCGGGTTTTCTCAAGCTGGCTTGCGTATTGGGTCATCATCACGACAACCGCGTTCTGTTTGCGCGCCGTTACCAGCCAGTTGCTCAGCCGGTCCGCAAAATACGGGTTGTCGAGTGCTTTCCAGGCCTCATCGATGATGATTAATGTCGGCTTGCGGTCCTCGATTACACGCTCCACCCGCCGGAACAGGTAGGACAGCACTGCCATGCGCTCTTTCTCGCTTTCGCTGTCGAGAATGCCGGTCAGGTCGAAGCCCACGACATCTCCATCGAGCGAGAAGGTATCCTCAGCGCTTTGCCCGAAGATCCAGCCATAGCGACCATCTGCGGTCCATTCCTGGATCCGCTCAAACAGATCCCCTTCATCCGCCCCGGCCACAAAGAGGGAGGCCAAATCCTGCCAGTTGCGCAGGGCGGCATCGCTCGCTCCGGCGTTCTGGCGTACCACTTCCTGAATGCGGTTGATCTGGACCGGGCTCAGGGGCTTGTCGGCGCGATGCAGCAGCGTGGCCAGCCAATCAGAAAGCCAGGCTTGCCCGCGCCCGTCGATTTCGGTGCGCAGCGGGTTGAGACCTGTTGCTTCGCCTGCCGTGATCGCGCTGTAGCAACCGCCGTTTGCGCGCACAGCCATTTCCATGCCCATGCGATAATCAAAGACAAACACCCGTGCCTCGCAGCGACGGGCTTGGGTCATGAGGAAGGCCGACAAGACCGACTTGCCGGAACCAGGGCGACCTAGGATCAAAGTATGCCCGCCGGTCGGTTCTTTGTCCGGCTGACCTGTCTCGTGATAGTTGAACAGGAAGCCCGAACGTTCAGGTGTCGGGAACAGGGTTATCGGTTTGCCCCAAGGCACTCTATCACCCGGCTTGCCCAGTTGACCGCGATGTAGCGCCGCGAGATCAGCAAAGTTCGTGTTGGTGATGGCGGCCTTGCGGCTGCGCATCTGTCCGTTGCCCGGATGCTGCGCGAAATAATGGGTCCGAGCCGCAAAGCTCTCATTCACCAGATTAACCCCTTCACTGGCCGCGATGTTGCGCACCTCGGCGGCGATTGCTTCCAGCTTTTCTTCGGTCTCGGCGAAAACCGTAACGGTCATGTGATGATCGCCGAAGCTGAGCCGCTTGGATTCCAGATCGTCCAATGCGTCTACCAGTTCTTCAGCAAGGGAAATCGCCCCATCATCACTGGCCTTCATCAGACGCTGTTGGCGCTTGATCCGACTGGCCATGATATTGCTGTTGATCGGCGTGAAAGAATGCGTGACCACCATATCGACAGGCAGGTTCAGCTCATCGAACATGGTGCAGCTGGTTTTGGCCGGGTAAGTCTTGATCGCAAAGCTTGTGCCAAACCGCTTGCCCGCCGTCCCATCGTCCAGCGCAAAACCTCGCCCCTGAAACGTGACGCGGGTGTTGGCCACATCCTCGGCAATGATTCCAAAGCGGGATTTTGCGAAGAGCTGTCGTTCCTGGCCGATGTTGAGCGACCCGAGGAACCCCAGAAGCTCGCCGTTTTCAGCCCCAAGGAGGCGCGGTTTCATCTCTGCAAAGGACGATAGCATAAACCCAACGACCTCCCCGAGCTTGCGAAGTTGCTTGGCTGTCTGGTCCTTCAGCTGTGCGATTGAGTCTGCGCGCTTCAGGCGCAGCCGCGCGCCGAGGGGAGGACGCTTCAGCACAGTAAGAGTGAGGGTTTTGTCCCGCAGGCCCGCCCGCGCCATGGCCGTTTGCCAACGGCTGTCCAGCGCTTGAGCAAACCCTTCTTCGGACACCGTTGGCAAGGCGGTCTCAATCGCCTTGGAGACCTTGTGAACGTAGAAACTGTACTCCGGCCCGATCTGCGCGATGATCGCCGCGAAAAGTGCGCGGATCTTCTCCAAATGCGCGTCATCACTGGTCATGCTGTTGACGCCATCAAGGCGGATACACTGGAACAAAGCATTGCCGCGCGTGCGGATCGTTACGTCATTCACGAGGCTGACATAGGGCAGCATGCTGGCCATAGGCCGTTCTTTGCGCGCCCAATCCGGCAGCATCGCAAGATCATCCGACGGATCACGGAGCATAGCTGTCCCCCGAATAGATCTTGCGGTTCGGGGTTGGTGGCGTCTCCTGCAGCGCTGTAACCATCACCTCAAGAAAGGCCGGATCCCAATCCGCCGCCCTCCACAAAGCAGGATAGGCCAGAGCGGCGATAAGGATCACCGGCCAGCTCTGGACCCACAGAAACAGCAACACAAACCCGAAGAGCCAGGCCATGGCATACATGATTGGCAAGCCAATGAGCTTCGGTGACCGGATCAGGCCCAGGAAGAGGCGGGTTTGCGTTGCCATGCCGATTTTACGCGCCCCAGATCGCGGTCACGATGGTCGGCGCAGCTGCGATGCCTGCAATGGCAACCAGTACCCAGAGGGCTTGGCGGAAGTCGAGGATGCCAAAGAGCCAAGAGAGGAACACTCCGATCAGAGCCAGAGTGCCAATGACAATACCCAGGGGGCCGGTGATTGTGTCGACGATGCCTTGCAGAAGGTTCTGCACCGGCGAGAGGTCGATGCTCTGCGCAAAGGCGGGATTGGCAATCATAAAGCTGGCTAGAGCCAGCGACAGGATCGTGCGGAATTGTGTGTGCATCAGGAGGCTCCAGTCAGTCGATCACGTACGGCCATGACGCGGCGCACGTGGTTTTGGGTTTCTCGGTAAGGGGGAATGCCGCCGTAGCGCGCGACCGCGTCAGGCCCCGCGTTGTAGGCGGCAAGCGCGAGTTCGGGCGTGCCGAACTGCGCCAGCATCATCAAAAGGTAGCGGGCGGAGCCATCGAGGTTGGCCTGCCAGTCATGCGGATCCACACCAAGCTGCGCGGCCGTCGCAGGCATCAACTGCCCGAGGCCGATTGCTCCTGCAGAGCTGCGCGCATTCGGGCGATAGGCGCTTTCGATCTCGATATTGGCTTGGAAGAGGGCCTGCCATTCCGTCACCGATAGACCCGCGCGACGCAACGCGGGGTGCCCGCCATATCGATGCGCGGTGCTTTCGAGGGATGCGAGGATTTCGGGGCGAGGGAGTGCCGGAGCGGGTGCAGTTCGCGGCACTTCAGGCTCAGGTGCTGCGAAAACGATCAGTTCGGGTGGGTTCGCGCCGATCCCATCGACATAGCTTTGCGCAAAACCTGATTGGGGTGTTTTGGCCTCCAGCTGGCCATTGGCCCGCATAGAAAGAACGAAACCTTCAGAATAGGCGGGTGCAGCAAGGAATGCTGCGAGGACGGCAAGTGGCTTAGCTCGCGTCGTCCACGGTGTGCGAGGCGACCTTGCCTTCGAACATCGGGATAGAAATGATCGAAACGCCAAGCCCGGCAAGGAAACTGGATAAGCCGTTGATTGTCTTGAACTCCCGAGCGGCCATGTTGTTGCGCGCGGTGACGAGCAGGCGGCGTGTCTCGCCGTCTGGCGAGACGCAATGTACGGTCCAAACTCCGGACCACTGAGCACCTGTGCGTGTGGGCGTAACTCGGCACACAACGTCTGCCGAATGACCCTCGGCAAGCAGCGTGCGCAGCCCGTCTTCACTGACAACATTGGGGGCGTCTTGCATCAAATTCATAGGATCGAGCCTTGCCGAATTGTGCATTGGCCCGGCAGTCCCTCATGGACTACCCAACCGATACAATATTATAATCTTGCAATCAATAGGTGCAATTTGCAGTATTGCTCCCTTCATGCGTTGAAACAAATTTACTGCAACGGAGTGGCTGAGCCAAGATAATATGGCGCTTTTGAAACAAACATGGGCGGTTATGGTCGTTGTGAGCTGGGGATCTGCCGCGATCGCGAGCAGTTGCCTTCCGCCTGCGCCGCCCTGGATGCCGACCGATGCCGATGACGTGCAGGCCTACGCGGACCTGTTGAAGCGCGATGCAGAGACGTATTTTACCGATGTCGAGCGGTACTTCCGTTGCATGTATCAGCAACGGCGAGAGGTCTTCGAACAAGCGCGCGAGGTCAGCGAGGACTATGCGCGCGTTATGGATTTCCTGAACGATATGAGGAAATGATACACGTCCTCAAGTAGAGAAAGCTGCCGTTCAACAAAGCTGCCGCGAAGGTCGCCAACGCGGGACGATCCGGTCATCGGAATCTATAGCCCGAACGGCAGGTTTGTTCCGCGTTGCCGCTTTCTCATCCGCCTAAACCAGCGCGCGGGCAATCTCGCGAAGGTGGACGTGGCCAGTGCCGCAGCAGCCGCCAAAGATGTCCATATGCGGATAGCGCGCCCGCAGGTCGACCAGTTGCTGGCCAAGCTCCACAGGGTTGCCATCTTCGATATGGCCCAGTTTGCACAATGCGATTTTCTCCATCTTGGAAGCATTGGGCCGCACGCCGCGCAGGCGATTTATCCAGTTGCCCTCGGTCAATGCTGGTTCGTATTCCAACGGGTGCGAGCAGTTGAGTAGGTAATAATCCGGCGCGGCGCCCCCGGCCTGACGGTCAATCTCAGGGATGGCTTCCGCCAGTGTCGGCCCGGAGCGTAGCCGATGAGAACTGTCCAGCGTCAGTGAAACGGTCAGCGGAACGCCTATCCTCGCTGCAGCACGGGATACGCCGACAGCCTCGGGGATGTTGTTGAAGGTTGCCGCGCAGGCAAAATCCACGTTTGCCGCTTTCAGCGTTTCCAGTTGCACCGAATGATAGTCTTCAGCGCTTTCGGCGGTAATTTCGGTGTTCAACCCATAGGCATCGCCACGCGGCCCGATGCAGCCGCCGATCAGCAGTTGCGGGATCTGGCCAGCATAGGGCTTTGCGATATCACGCAGGAACTCGATGCTGGCGATATTGGCCTCGGCCAGACCAGCGGGTGAATAGCCCAGCTTTTCCCCCCAATCGGGACTGGCGCGGTAATCCAACCCGGTCAGCATGAACGACAGGCCAAATTCGGCGGCGACGTCCAGCATATCTGACATGACTTGCCGCATGGCGGCTACGGCCTTTCGGTTTTCCAGCAGCGGGAACATGGCGAACTCAGGCAGTTCGAACCCGTGGCGATACATGATTTCAGTTTCGGTGCCTCCTTCGGTTAAGAAAATTGTGCCGGTGTCAGTGGCAGGGGTCGGGTTGGGGCGGCCCATGCCTTATGCCTCCGGCTTGATGTTCTGATTAAACCGGAAAAGGTTCTGCGGATCGTATTTGGTTTTGACTTTGACTAGCCTTTGGTAGTTTGCCCCGAAGGTGGTACGGGTTAGCGCGTCATTGTCTTCGCCATGGCCCGGGAAGTTGAGATAGGCGCGCCCTTCATGCCCGAAACGCGCGGCGCTGTCCCAGCCATCGCGCGCCCAGGCAATGTTGGCGGCGTCGTCCGCGGCATTGGGCCAGACACCATCGAGCGAATACATCCAGCCAAAGGTTCGGTCGCCAAAGGCGGTGGCATCGGCAGGTACCTGCGCAGTAGCCCCGCCAAAATTCCACAGTGACGAGATTGAGTTTTCAGAAGGTGCGGTCTCGGCATTTGCCATGGCCAGGTCAATCATCTCATCGGACAGGTCAGTCAGGTAGCGCGCCTTCCAGTAGCAACGGAAATCGCCGGCAGGCATCAGCGTGTCAAATAGCTTCTGGACCTCGCAATAGTCCATCCGACCCGAGAAATCGGTGACCATGTCGCCCAGCTCTCTCAGCGGCTGCATCAGCGCCTCACCTTCAGCTGCGTCGCCGTTGTAAACGCAGGCTAGTGTATAGACGCGCTTGCCCCAGCTTTCTTCGGGGAAATCCTCGCCGCCTGCGGTGGAAAATTCGCACAGCGACCCGATCAGCCCGTCGTGCTTAAGCATGAAATCGCGCCAGGCGCGGATCGGGCCGGAGCCGTCTTCCACGGCATAGATCGGGGCGGCGAACATCACTTCGGGTCCGGTCGGATGCAGGGAGAATTCAAACCGGGTCACCACACCGAAATTGCCGCCGCCGCCCCTGAGTGCCCAGAGAAGTTCCGGGTTCTCTTCTGCGCTAGTGTGCACCAGTTGGCCATCAGCGGTGACCACATCCGCCGCCACAAGGTTGTCAATCGACAGCCCGTGTTTGGCGCGTAGCCAACCGATCCCGCCCGAGAGCGTCAGCCCCGCCACGCCGGTATCAGAGATCAATCCCCCAGGAGTAGCCAGCCCATGGACCTGGGTGGCCTCGTCCACGTCCCCCCAGAGGGCGCCGCCCTCCACCGAAGCGATGCGCCGGTCGGCATCAACGCTGACACCGCGCATTTGCGTCAGATCAATCATTAATCCATCGTCACACACCGCATGGCCCGCCACGTTATGGCCACCTGCGCGGATTGAAATGCCCAAATCATGGGCTGCGGCGTGGCGCACAGCTGCAATCACATCCTGCGTATTCCGACACCGTGCAATCAGCGAGGGCCGCCTGTCGATCATCGCGTTCCAGACGCTACGGGCCGCGTCATAGCCGTCTGCTCCTGCTGTCAGAAGCTCACCGTCAAAGCCGGAAATATGTGTGTCTGGGGTGCTCATGATCAAATCCTTTCCTTCATTTTTAGAAAGGGTAGCGCATCGGGCTTGGCGTGATCAGTGGCAATTTTGCCAGTTTAGCGGCATACTGGACAAATGATTATGGAAGATAGGCCAGAACCGGGCCATTTTGGACATTTGTGCGTAAAGGGGGAATTCGAGAAAATGGCAAAAAAACCGCAGATCTTGTTGTTGGCCGCGCCCGAGACTTCGGCTTCGGTGCTTTATGGGCTTTATGATGTGTTGCTGTCGGCGGGGGCTGTTTATCTGGATATGGTGATTGGCAAACCGGGGGATGAGTTGCTGGACGTGAAGATTGTCACCGCCAATGGAAAGCCTTTCCGTTGTATTGGTAATATCCCGGTGGAGCCACATGCCGCCATCGGCGATGTTGAGAACCCTGATGCGGTGATTGTCTGTGACATGTACACTACGATCTACGATGTGCCGCACGGACGCTACCCGCGTGAGATTGCCTGGCTGAAGGCCATGCATGCGGGCGGGGCGCTGTTGTCGTCGGTCTGCTCGGGATCGCTGCTCTTGGCCGAGGGAGGCTTGCTGGATGGCCATCGCGCCACGGCGCATTGGGCCTATCGTGACATGTTCCAGCGGCATTTCCCCAAAATTTCGTTCCAGACGGAATCAGTGCTGTGTCTGGCGGCGGAGGAAGACCGGATCGTCACCGCCGGGGGCGTAAGCGCCTGGCATGATTTGGTAGTCTACTTGATTGCACGCTTCTGTGGCTATCAGGTTGCGATTGAAACCGCTAAGGTGTTCCTGATCGGGGGACATGCCGAGGGCCAGTCGCCCTATGCGGTGATGACCCGGTCCATGGAATCGAACGACGGCCCGATCACCGACAGTCAGGAATGGATTGCCGAACATTATGCCACCGCCAACCCGGTAGAGAAGATGGTTGAACGATCCGGCCTCAACCCGCGCACGTTTTCAAGGCGCTTCCGAACGGCCACGGGCTTTACCCCAATCGAATACGTGCAGGCGCTGCGGGTTGAAGAAGCCAAGCAGATGCTCGAGATGGACCAGATCAGCAATGACGACGTGGGTGCCGCCATCGGCTATGACGATCCGGCGTCCTTTCGACGGGTTTTCAAACGCGGTACTGGCATGACACCCGCTGCCTATCGCAAGAAGTTCCAACGCATTGCCCGGATCGCGCAACCGGCGTGAAGCACGGCATTGCAGACCTTCATTCATCGCGCAGAAATACGCAATTTGGGCTCGTTCCGGCCGTTAGCTGCGTTTTGCGCCAAGGTCCGGTTCAGTGGAATGATCCGAGCAGAGTGGTGTTTTAGGATGGCCGCCATCGTATAACGCTGCCTGCGTCTCGCCGTTATCCCACTGATACAACAGACCGATTTCTTCGCCAGTCTTGATACACGTAATGCGACCGATGGCTTCGGCCGTCGTGCGAACACTCTCAAGTTCGGGCAAAACTAGCCCCTCTCGTTAAACAATTCCTTTGGGGCAACATCGAGGGCAAGCGCAATTTGCTCCAGAATATCGATTGATGCTGAATTCTTGGCGAGTTCGATCTCGCTGATGTAGCTGCGGTCCACGTCCGCAGCCAAAGCTAGTTGTTCTTGGCTCATACCTTTGGAATTTCTTAGATTCCGGATGTTTAGCCCTACTTGTTCCCTCAATTTCATGGCCTGTATTCGGCCAGATCATAGGAACCGCTCTACGGAATATATTCCACAAAAAGCGCGCGAGCTTAACAAACACTAACCTCGCATATGGTGTGAGGGTCAGGGTTGGAGGTAATGTATCAATAATGCAGTAATGTGATCATAAGGCATTTATTGATATGTGGTGCAGACTTTTCAGAACTTGGAGCCTTGGAGCTGTCGTGGCTCTGCTCTCAGCCGTGGCTCCGCAGGCGGCTAAGGCCTATCAGGTTGACTGCGCAATTCTGCTTTGCCTGGCTGGTGGGTGGCCTGCGTCAGCAGAATGTGCCCATGCCCGTGCCGTGTTTATCCGCAGGATCACGCCTTGGCCGATTGAGCCGCCTTTGCAAATCTGGCGCTGCCCTATGGGCGTTTCTGTGCGCGCGCCTTTGCAAAGCACGGTCCCGAAGATCCGGGAGGCCAGCAATCACAATGGCCAGGCACTCGCCAAAGTTATTCAGGCTCAGGTAACTGAAGGCGGTGCAGATATCGACATCAGCGGTCTGGAATTCGATTTTGTCCGCTCGATCCGTGTCTGGGATGTGCGGCACTACAGCCATCGCGAGCGCGGTCGCGACGATGATTGCTCGGAGAGCTACAACATGCGTCTCGGGAGCTACGGTACGCAGGGCGAGTTCAACTGGCAACGCACGACACCAGCCGCCGCCCCACAATGGGTTCTGCCGACGCGACGCTGTTCGTCATCAAATTGGCGGCGCGGGGTCGGTGTCGAATGGGAAGATCACGAAGGCAACCATGGATATGAGTGGGTGGCCTACTAGTGCCCAGTGCCCCTTTTTCCGTTTCCGTTTTGCAGTTTGGTAACCTGTGCTGTTGTTCGACAACGAGGGAAGGAAGAGCACCCAAGGAACGGTTTCTCGTCTGGCCCCATTCGGAGAACCATGGTGCCTTGATTGCATGTAGGACATTTGGCCCCTTCAGCTATGGGGTCTTTTAGTCGAATGGATTTCGCCGCAGAAGCGCCGCCTCTACCAACCGAAAGTAGTCGTTTGGTATAATCACATTCTGGATGCGCGCTGCACGCTTCAAACGGCCCAAATCGTCCGTTCTTTTGGCTCAGCGTGCCAGCCCCGCATTTTGGGCAAACCTTCAACGTAGCCTTTTCACTTTTAATCTCGGTATGCCCGTCTTTGGCTAGCTCGACGACAAATCTCGAAGGCTTGTCCTGCAATGTGTAGATGCGCGTTTGTCGGCGGGCGCGTGTCAGGGCAACATAGAAAAGGCGGCGCTCCTCAGCCAGTGGGAAGTCATCGGGCTCTGGCATCGCGAGCTGCAATGCAGGGTCGTCAACGATTTGACTTGGAAAACCCATCAAGCCTTCGGTGACATTGAGAAGCATCACATAGTCAGCCTCGAGGCCTTTTGCGGCATGGGCAGTAGAATAACTGAGCTCAAGTTGATCGCCATAGGCGCGCTTCCAACTGTTGAAGCTGGCGGGCTTATCCTTGTGATAACGGCCCAAGAGCATGATGGTGATTTTGTTGCCGTCGGGAACGTCAAGCTGGCCTTTTATGGCGGCACCATGCAGCTGCCTAAGATCTTTCTCGATGCGCGCAAGAGCGCCACTCATCGTCTCAGCTGCAAATGTATGAAGTCCGGCTCTTTCATACGTGTTGGTGGTTTCAACGGTCTTTCTTATTTGGATGGGATTCTTCTGGATGAAGTCGCTGGATGCTTCGCACAAAACCTGAGGGCATCGGAACGTTTTGCTTAGTGTGAGCTGTGTAGCGTTCGGGAATGTTTGGGCGAAACCGGTCATTACGGAAATATCGGCACCAGCGAAACGATTGATCCCTTGCCAGTCGTCGCCAACAACGCACAAGCTTGCCGAAGTCCCTGCGCTTTCTATGAGGGCTTTGAGTAAACGCAACTTAGCCTGAGAAACATCCTGAAACTCGTCCGCAAGAACCATGTTGAAGGGGCTTTGATATGTCCCTTCATTCAGGTGCTTGATCGCATCGAGCAACATGTCATCGAAATCGATGTAGTTTTCGACAGCAAGACGCCGCTGCCATTCCTCGGCGACTCTTTCGTAGAGTTTAACGAAGCGCGTTAGCCGGTCGCGGTGACCACGTTCATGATCAGCAATCTTCTGGTGCAAGTCCCTTGGGCTCAGTCCATTGCTTTTGACATGCTGCTGGAAAGCACGGATCGTCGTGGCTAGTTGCTTGGTTGGAATTGGCTCTTGGCCGGTGGATTTTCGGTTTTCGTCGAACACTAGAACTTCGCCGTGTTTCTCCAGTTCGGATTTCAGCCGATCTAGGTCGTTCCCGTTTCGCAAGCCATGCGAGGTGGTTTCGAATAGCTGGGTTCCTTTTTCGTCGTGTAGCTCCCTTTTCCAGAGGACACCCGAAACATAATCGCCGGAAAAATGGGCCGGTGCCTTGCCATCCGCGTCTAGCGCAAAATGCTCGTGGTAGAGGTGCAAGCGGGGGTAATAAAAGTCAGGATGGTATTGGGAGTGATCTTCTGTGGCAGTGTCGTGTTCGTATGCTCTTTCGTATTCATACGGCACGCCGTGGTAGAAGAGAAAATCGCAGATCATGCGCTCTTCTTGGCTCTTAACCAGTTTCCCGTCTGCAGTTGGAATGCTGCCTTTACCTATGACGTCGGTTTGCGGTTGTTTGAGGTTGTCCCACTCATCAATGCCGCGACCGTAGACCGTTCTGAATAGATCCCAGTCAAGCCGGAAGCGGGGATCGCGTTGGCGAAGATCTTCTACAATTTCTGAGATGGCTTGAATGTCTTTGCCTGGTTCAACCCAGTCAGCCAACCTTGGCTTTCGCCCGATGCTCTTTCCGATTACCTCCAGGCCGAAAGCGTTGAATGTCTTTACATTAATGCGATTAACATTGGGAAAATCACCAAGGCGTTCTTTGATACGAGCTTCCAGTTCGTCCTTTACAGATCGGTTGAACGCAAGAATCAAAATCTCCTGAGGTGGGACCAAGCCTTCCTTTAGGGCATACCCGACACGTGCAACGATAGTTGATGTTTTACCGGATCCTGCGGCGGCAACGATTTGAAGCGCGTTGTCCATGCAGATACAGCAATCCATTTGCTCATCGGTGAGCGGGTTCCGCTCGATTGACGAAAAAAAATCGCTCAACCGTTCTTTCTGTTTTTTCCCAAAAGCGGCGTTAGCCGCATCAAACTCCTTTGCAAGAGCCTTCTGGAAATGCGGATACTGCGAAGTGGGTTCAGCTTCTTCGCTCCCGTTCTTAAATGGTGGAAAGCGTCGGACAATGTTCTCGGCTTCACCTTTGGGGATCCATCTGTTCGGTTCAATGGATGTTGACCAAGCGCTGCGCCAATCTGAATACTCTGAACTGGGCCCAATTGCTGGGACTCTTTTTGGAACGACCCTCGTTGAAGGGGGGGATCGCTCCACTTCTTGGTCGCCACCGCCCCAGCCATTGATTTTGTTGAACCAGCTACCCAACGCCACTGTGATAGCAAGAACATGCGGCATAGCCGCGATCAAACAAATTGGATTTAGGCAAAAGCCGAAGAATAGCAGTTGATTGAGGACCATCACAACTATGAAGGTCCAAGTATAGGTTGAGGCAACGTGTTTCGTGCGCTGCCAAAGTGTTTTGGGCATTTTTTTCTCGGCAGATTCTAGAGGTTAAACGTTCAATTCGCTAACCATTGCCGCCTTTCTGATTGCTCTGATGAATCGCCTCCATCCGAGCGGTAATGTCGCTCGCGATGCTCTCGTACAGCGCCGCTTGGCGCTCTCTCGCTGAGCCCGGTTTAGGCGTTCTGCGTCGTATTCTTTTGGCAAGCCAAAAAAGAAGCCTTGCAGCAGGATCGGTGACGTTTTCCGGTACAGGGGCCGGATAGTTTTCTTCGAGGAGGGCAACGACCTCAGCATTCATGCTGCGATGGTTGGCCTCGGCCGCGAGGCGTATTCGATCGCGCAGGCCGTCTGGCAGACGCACGATGAATTTATCCTGATTTTGAGAGCTTTGTTCTGGCATGGTGGCACTGTGCCATAAAAAGCAATTGACGCAATAGTGGCTAAGTGCCACTAACAGATTGTGGTTTCAACCTGGAGGCGTTTCATGAAAAGTCGTAAACCAATGCAACTTCGGCTTCCGCAAGAGCTCAAGGAGTGGATCAAGGCGGAGTCAGATCGCAATGGAAACTCCCAAAATTCAGAAGTGATCCGCGCCATTCGCGCGGCGAAAGACAGGAGGTCCGCACTCGGATCAGTTGGAAATATCAATATGGATCAGGGTGATAGTGCGCGTTGTTAACGATTAAGAGAGGTGTCGATCATATGACCAAAGCAAGTGTACAGACAAAGGCGAGACAGGCAGCCTCCGCCTTCATCCGTGAGGCGCGGGAGGCAGGTTGGCAGAGGGCAAAATTTGAGATCAAGCCGGATGGCAGTGTCATCGTCGATGCCAACATGGTCGCGCCAGAGGCGGCAGACGACTTTCTCAACAATAATCTGAGAATGGGCGAATGACTCGCAAGAGCTTGCCCAAATACGTCTACAATGACCGGGGGTATCTCCGGTTCATCCGGCGTTCGCGCGGTATCTCGGTCATGATGCACGAGGACGCGGGCACGCCGGAATTTTGGGATCACTACAATCGCCTGCTGAAAGGAAAGCCTGCTCCAGCGCCGGTGAAGCGCAATTTTGAGGCGTTGATCCTTAGCTACTACGAGAGCGACGCCTACAAGAAGCTGAAGCCTCGGACGAGATCCGACTATCGGCGGTATATCAGCCACATTCGCGAGATCTGGGCCGACAAAGACCCGGCCAGGATCGAAACCCATCACATTTATGAATTGCACCGGGCAAATGCGGATCATTGGCGGCAAGCCAACTATCTTGTCCAGGTCATGGTCGTCTTGATGAATCACGCCCGGTTGATCGGCTTCATCAAGAAAGAGCACGGCAATCCGGCAAAGGGCATACCGCTTTTCAAGCAGCAAAGCGATGGCTGGGAACCTTGGCCCGATGACGTTCGTGCCGAGTTCGAAGCGCTGGCTTCAAATCGTGCTCGGCTGGTCTATGAACTTTGCGTTGGAACTGGCCAGCGGATCGGCGATGTCGTGAAGATGAAGTGGGCGCACTTTTCCGATGAAGGTTTCGATTTCACGCAGGGTAAAACCGACAAGCCGCTGTGGATTCCGCTTACAGACCGCCTGAAAACCCATCTCGACGGGCTCGCACGAACGGACGGCACTGTTGTAACCGACGCCAAGGGGCGACCAGTGAGTTACCGGATCGTTGCGGAGGAAATGCGCACTATCAAAAAGAAGATGAAGCACGAGAAGGCGAGCTACTACAAAACGCACGGGCTCAGGAAAAATGCGACGATCGAGCTTTATCTGGCTGGATGTGATGACGAAATGGTCAAGGCGGTCACCGGCCATTCAGGCGTTGAAATGCTGAAAAAGTACGGTGGGCCGATCCGGCAAAGAGAGCTCGCGAAGCGCGCTCAAGAGGCAAGAAATCAAATGGAACGAAGCAAGACCGAAACGTGAAAGTTTCAACGGTTGTTTCAAAAATGGCAGTGAAGGAGAGTAAGGATGACGCAAGTCATTGATTTTATTGGAGGCGAGTACCGGAATCGAACCGGTGTACACGGATTTGCAATCCGCTGCGTCACCACTCCGCCAACTCGCCTTTTCAAGTAAAATCAAATACTTGTCGTGGTGTGACCGGCGTTTTAGCAGCTTTCGTCTGGGGCGTCCAGAGGGGTGGGCGCAAATTTCAGTCTGCTTATTTGTCACAGCAGTGCTCTTGTCCTGAATTATTGCCTGATATCGTAAGTTTGAAGGCACTGAGGCGTTGCCGGTTTCTTCTGGATATGGCACAAGCCACGCACACTAGGGAACAGAACGAGCGATCCAATGACAGATTTCGCAGCCCGTCGCCGTACAATGGTTGACACGCAAATCCGACCCTCTGACGTCACGAAATTTCCTATCATCGACGCGATGCTTACCGTCCGGCGCGAGAATTTCGTCCCGGATTCGCAGCGCGAGGCGGCGTATGTCGAGGAGCTGATCGACCTCGGGAACGGTCGCTGTATGCTTGAACCCAGAACTCTGGCTAAGATGCTGGATGTGTTGAATATTTCTAATGATGAAGCCGTGTTGGATATTGCTCCGGCCATGGGGTATTCGACAGCAATTGCAGCGCGGATGGCCGAATTGGTCGTGGCCGTGGAAGACGACGAAGACCTGGCAGCAGAGGCTCAGACCATTCTTATGGACGCAGACGCCGACAATGCCATCGTCCATGTCGGGCCGCTCGAGCAAGGCGCGACCGAGCATGGGCCATACGACGTGATCATGGTGCAAGGAGGGGTCGAGCAGATTCCGGACAGGCTGATTGATCAGTTGAAAGACCACGGTCGAATTGCGTGCGTGTTCATGGAAGGTGCACTGGGCACCGTTCGGATCGGTCATAAGTCGAATGGCCGTGTGACCTGGCGTCATGCGTTCAACGCCAATGCACCGGTTTTGGCGGCATTTTCCACAGAAAGTGTATTTTCGCTATAATTCCGTGATAGTTTTTTCTGTCGCCTTGATTAGTTGAAAACAAACACGCAAACTGTCGACAGGGCAGCGTAATTTTTGATTTGAGAGGATTTCGTGATGAGTTCCAAAGCGGGAGGTAAACTGGTCAAGGCGATGGCGCTGACGGCCGGAATTGCGCTTAGTGTTTTACCCGGGCGGTTCGCCTGGGCGGATAATCTGACGGATGCGTTCATCGGGGCATACAATACGAGCGGGTTGCTCGAGCAGAACCGGGCTTTGCTGCGTGCTGCTGACGAAGACGTTGCGATTGCGCTGGCAGCTTTGCGGCCGATCATCAACTGGACCGTGCAAATCAGTCAAGACTACACTCGCTCGACTGTTGATGACGTTGTGAACCGTCAGGAACCGACTAACTTCTTTACCGGCCTGACGTTGAGCCAATTGATCTATGATGGTGGTTTTTCGGTGCTGGGCAAACAGTCTGCGCAAGAAATCGTTCTGTCCACGCGTCAAAATCTGATTGATATCGAACAAGCCGTTTTGTTCCGGGCTGTGAACGCTTATCTGGATGTAGTTCTTCAAGAAGAAACCGTCCAAATTCAGTTAAACGATGTCGAAGTCTCGGCCGAAGAACTGCGTGCGTCGCAGGACCGATTTGACGTTGGTGAAGTAACTCGTACTGACGTGGCGCTGTCCGAAGCACAGCTTGCCAGTGCACAGGCAGAACTGGCGGTCGCGCGCGGTAACCTCAGCACCGCGCAGGCCGAATATGTGAACGCTGTTGGTAATGCCCCCGGCGCTACGGCGGGTCAGCCCAATTTGCCGAGCCTTCCCAATTCAGAATCTGAGGCCATTGCTTTTGCGCAACGCAACCACCCGGCGATCTTGTCCTCGCAGCATGAAGTGCGCGCTTTTGATCTGCTGGTTCAGCAGCAAAGGGCCAATTTGGGTCCGAACGTGTCACTGAACGCCGATGCTGGTATCACCGAAAGCTTTGACAATGATGATGACCTCGAAGATGCAAGGATCGCGTTGAACTTCAACCAACCTATTTACGCTGGCGGTGCGTTGGCCGCTCAGGTCCGCCGCGCTATGGCGACACGTGATGCAACCCGCGCCAACTTGCTAAACGTCCAAAAGGATATCACTCAGGGTGTTTCGGCATCTTACGCCAACTTTCAGGCTGCAGCGGCTAGCCTCCGGGCCTCGACAGAACAGGTTCGGGCCTCGCAAGTTGCCTTTGATGGCATCCGCGAAGAAGCAACATTGGGTGCTCGGACCACGCTGGACGTGCTTAATGCGCAGCAAGATCTGCTGGATGCGCAGTTGAACGAAGTTGCTTCGCGCACTGAACGGTCGCGGGCGGCATATCAGCTGCTGCAAGCGCAAGGCTTGCTTACCGCTGAACGCCTGGGTCTTGCGGTGCAGATTTATGATCCGACGCTTTATTACAATCTGGTGAAGAAAGCCCCAGCACAGGTTAGCAGGCAGAGCAAGGATCTGGATCGCGTCCTCAAAGCATTGCGGCGTGATTAAACGCCGCGACTATCTGTTGTGAGGTTGAAAGTGTTTGGCTACACTCAATCCTGAGGAAAGAGTGGTATTCAAGAATGTCGGACAATGTCGCAAACGGGAATGTAGAGGACGTCCTGTCCTCTATTAAGCGGTTGGTAAGCGAAGAAGGCCGCAAAATCCCGGATATCATGCAATCCACTCGTGCGCGTAAGCCTGGCCGGTTGGTTCTGACCGATTCCTTGCGCGTAAGCGAATCCCAAGGCGATAAGGAAACTCCGTCTGATACGGTGGTATCAGGCTATGCGGCCGAGGTCTCTGTGAAGCCCATGGTTCTGCGGGCGTCCGACGCAGTGAAAGAAAACGAGCCACGCATTGAAGAGCCAACAGAACACGTAAACGATCCTGTTGAAAGCCTGAGCTCGAAGATCGAAGCGCTGGAGGCGGCGATCGCCAAGACAGAGGATCAGTGGGAACCTGACGGTGAAGGTCAAGATGCCTATGCTGGGACCTTGACTCAGTCGTTGAGTTGGCAGGCCGAGGCCGACGAAGACGAAGCAATTGCCGCTGACGCACCGCTCGTCTCGGAAACCAAAGCCACTTTCATCCGCGACCCGAAGGTGACGGCGAAGGCTGACCCGGTGCAAGACGTTAAAACGGAGCACACACCGCTGGATGAAGACGCGCTCCGGGACTTGATCGCACAGGTGGTTCGCGAAGAACTGCAGGGCGTATTGGGTGAGCGGATCACGCGCAACGTTCGCAAACTGGTGCGGCGCGAAATCTACCGCGCGCTGGCGGAACACAAGCCCGACTAACGCTCACGCCCTGCGGGGTGTTTCGGCCAGCGAAAGCAGTCGGTCCAAGTCCATGTTCTGTTCCAAATGATCGGCCAGTGCGTCCAATGTCTTGTCGACACCGTCCTCATAGGACAGATCGGAAGTTACGCCTAGTTCCGACAAATACCGCGCGCGGAACGCATCTGATGAGAATATGCCGTGCAGGTAGCTGCCGCGGATGCGTCCGGTTGTATCAGTGGCACCTTCGGCGCGGCCTGCAACCTCGAGCCAGGCACGCGCGCAATCGGGGCCATCCGTGCGACCCATGTGGATTTCGTATCCAGTTACCGGCTCGTGTCCCGGTAGGGCGCGCGCCGTTCGGAGTGTCACTTTTTTCTGTCCGACCATGACGGTCTCAACATTCAAAAGACCCAAACCTTCGACAGTACCGGGTCGCCCATCCACGCCCTCGGGGTCAGAGATGGTCTTGCCAAGCATCTGGTAGCCGCCGCACAGACCCAGCACATGCCCCCCGCGCCGCACATGGGCATAAAGGTCAACGTCCCAACCCTGTGCGCGGAAATAGGTCAGATCACCGATGGTGGATTTGCTGCCGGGCAAAAGCACGAGGTTCGCGTCACCGGGTAGGGGGCGACCAGCTGGAATGACCTCGACCGTGACGCCGGGCTCGGCAGACAGCGGGTCCAGATCGTCGAAGTTTGCCATGCGTTCCAGTTGCGGGACTACAACTTTGCATGCCCCACCGGTGTGAGAGCGGATGTCCATCATGTCTTCGGCGGGCAGCTTCCAGGCGTCTTGGAACCACGGCACGACGCCCAGGCATGGCCAACCGGTACGTGCGGCGATGTCATCGCGCCCCTCGTCGAACAGGGACACATCGCCCTTGAATCGGTTCACTGCAAAGCCCTTGATCATCGCAAGGTCACCGGCATCCAGCACAGCCTGCGTGCCCACGATCTGCGCGATCACGCCGCCGCGGTGAATGTCGCCGACCAGCACTACGGGTACGCCTGCAGCGCAAGCAAATCCCATATTGGCAATATCACCCTTGCGCAGGTTGGTTTCAGCCGGACTGCCTGCGCCCTCGACCAGGACAAGGTCGGCATCACCGCACAAACGGTCAAAGCTTTCCAGCGCGGCGCTCAACAGCTTGAATTTGTCCTTGCGGTAGTCACCCGCCTTCATCGTGCCCGCCCTTTGACCCTGAACGATGATTTGAGCACCGGTGTCGGTTTCGGGCTTCAGCAGGATCGGGTTCATGTCGGTGTGAGTTGGCCTGTTCGCAGCCCACGCCTGCAGCGCCTGCGCACGCCCGATCTCACCTCCGTTTTCGGTTACGGCTGCGTTGTTCGACATGTTCTGCGGCTTGAACGGAGCCACTCTAAGCCCACGCCGTGAATAAGCGCGTGCCAGGCCGGCCACGAGAACCGATTTGCCCACATTGCTGCCAGTACCTTGAATCATGATGGCGCGAACCATGATTGATCTCCTATAACCTGACGGGCACATGACCCGATTTGACGGCAGAGGAAAAGACCGGATGAACACACCTGCCCATCTTTTGATCGGGGCCGCCCTCTTTGCCCGCCCGCCGCAAGGGCGCATTCTGCGCGCAGTGTTGATCGGATCAGTTTTGCCGGATCTGTCCCTTTACCTGATGGCTGGTGTGTCGCTGTTCATTCTGGGTATCCCCGAGCAGGTGGTCTTCGGGCAACTGTACTATTCCGATGCATGGCAAACAGTGTTCGCCATCGACAATTCGTTTCTGGTTTGGGGGTTGGCTTTAGTCGTGGCGCTGTGGGTGGGCGCGCGACCTGTGGTCCTTGGGGCCTCGGCCGGGTTACTGCATTTGATAACCGACTTTGTATTGCATGCCGGGGATGGGCGGCCGCAGTTTTGGCCGATAAGCAACTGGGTTTTTCATAGCCCGGTCAGCTATTGGGACAGTGCCCATCATGCGCAATGGGTTGTTCCCGTCTCGATCACGGCGTGTGCGGCATCCTACGTGATACTCTGGCGGCGCGGGTTAGACGCTTCGACCAAGATGTTCTTTGGGGTGTTGCTTGGAGCGGAAATATGGGTCGCGCGGCAATGGCTGATGTTTTTCTGAGATAGCCACTGTCCAAAAGAAAAGCGCGCTCTGCAATGCACGAGCGCGCTTTTTCTTGGAAACAGCGGCTTAGGTCAGGCGGCTTCGGCCTGCTGAGCAGCGTTACGGCGTTCGCTTTCTTCACGCGACAGTGCAACCGAGGTGCGCACACCACGGCCAACGAAATCCATTAAGCCGCTCACAACCCGTTCGTTCGGGTCGATACCGGCGCAGGACAGCACTTCGCGGCCGTCGCGCGAACGTGCCCAGCGGGCAATTTGTTCGGGGCCATTGCCATATTTCTTGTCATCGGCAATAGCATCATCCAGCGCAGCCAACACAACGGCTGCAAAAAGTTTGCGCGCACGGTTGCCTTGTTCGTTGTTAAAGGCGGTGCCGTCAACGAAATCTCTCATCTCGTTTTCCTTGTTGTTCTTGCTCTTGCATTTTCGGCGTGACGGTCCTTATGACCGATAAAGTGTGATTCGGATACAGCTAATATGCATAGTTGCGTTGCGTCATCTGCATGGCTCGCTGCACCTGCAACACAAGGTTTCGTTGTCTTGCCACGTGTTGTCCCGCCAGATATAGGAAGCGCAACTGACGCATCAACCGTTTGTGAAGGATTTATGTCATGCCCAAGATAAATGGGAACGAAATTCGCCCCGGCAATGTGCTTGAGCATAATGACGGTCTTTGGGCCGCTGTCAAAGTTGATCACGTAAAGCCCGGAAAAGGCGGCGCTTTTGCTCAGGTCGAACTGCGCAACCTGCGCAACGGCTCGAAACTGAACGAACGGTTCCGCTCGGCGGACAAGGTGGAGCGGGTGCGGCTGGAACAGAAGGATCAGCAGTTCCTCTACGAATCCGACGGGATGCTGGTGTTCATGGACTCCGAGACCTATGAGCAGATCGAACTGCCATCGGACCTGTTGGGTGAGCGTCGCCCTTTTCTGCAGGACGGCATGACAATTGTTGTCGAGTTCTACGAATCCGAGGCGCTGAACGCCTCGTTGCCCCAAAAGGTGACCTGCAAGATCGTTGAAACCGAACCGGTCGTAAAAGGTCAGACCGCGGCGAACTCGTTCAAGCCGGCCATTCTGGACAATGGCATCAAGGTCATGGTTCCCCCCTTTGTTGGTCAGGATGAGATGATCGTGGTGAACACTGAGACCATGGAATATTCCGAACGCGCCTGATCCGCGTTGAAATCACCAAGAGGCCGCGTCAGCAACGATACGCGGCCTTTTTTATGTGCGGCGCTTGATGCGGCGGTATTGCTCGGGGTTGGGGCCGAACAGTTCCAACATCAGCTCATACTTGATGCGGTTGGCGCTGACCTGTCGGTAGAAGGCGATCAGAAACGCGGTCGGTCCCTGTATCCGGGCCAACCCGCTTGTCGCAGCGACCACAGTGCCAACATCTGTGCGGCCTTCTAGGACCAGCCAGCCACCCAGCATCAATATGCCAACAGTACCTGCGCCATTGATGACGCTCAGCAGGAATTTGGCGGATAGTTTCCAGATGAACATTTTGCGCCGAGTTTCATAGATTGAATCGAATTCAGTCTCGATCTCGCGCGAGGTTTCCTCGATCTGCTCAGTGGTCAGTCGGTCGGTTGCATTGCGCAGGATGCGGACTCGTTCGGCGACAAAGACGTTCACCTTGCGCTGTGAAACCAGCACGATGACGATCTGCGGAACGATCATCGAGAACGCGATCAGCCCCAGCCCCGGTTGCGTCGATGAGATATAGCCGATCACGCTGATCAACGTCCCGATCTGCACGACGGGGTCAGAAAAGGCACCACCTGCGAATTTGCCAAGCTCTTCGGCCTCGGCGGAAATGGCGGTGGTCATGGTGCCCTTACGCACATCTTCGCCGGTTTCATTCAGATCGGCCGAACGCAACAACAGCCGTTGGCGGATCAGGCGGACCATGTCTTCGCCCAGTGTTCCGGCGCGGTAACCCAGAACCCATTTCAGGCCGAGGCTTAGCAGAATGACCGCCATCATACCGGCCCCTAGCCATAACAGGCGGTCAGCCTTCACATCTTCGGTTGTAAGGTGATTGATAATGTCGCGCTGAAATTCAAGCGGCACAGCCGCCAGAGCGGCCACGGCGATCGAAAGAATGATAAGGATGATCTGCCGTCCGGCACTGGCACGCCAGATTGCCCTATATAGTTTGAACATGCCCGCACCCGTCTTGTGACCTGCCCGTATTGTGACAGGGCCAGGGTAGGGGGTGCAATCTATACGCGCTGTGCCGCAGTTCAGCCGTGCCGCTTGTGCAACAATTCAATCGCTTAGACGAACGTTGGCCAGATCGGCCTGCATATCCCCTGTGGCGCGGTCCAGTCGCAGATAGGCAATTCCGGCGCCGCCAGATTGGGTGAACAAGGTTCCCACTGGCTTGCCGTTTGCAAAGATTTCAGTCCCGACCGGCGCGCTTCCATCTACCGTCACGTGGCGCAGTCCCTTGCGCAGCTCGGTTTTGTGCTTCATCCGAGCTGTAACCTCTTGCCCGACATAGCAGCCTTTTTTGAAATCGACACCGTTCAGCAGTTCGAACCCGGATTCAAGGATATAGCTTTCTGGGGTCAGCTCGATGCCTGTTTCCGGGATGCAATGGCGAACGCGGATGTCATCCCAATCGGAGTCATCATCGCTTTCGGGTGCTGCGGTGTAGGCCCGCCAGCCCATGTCAGCGTGACGCGGGTCAGGTAAGGCACCTTGTGGTGCCGGGCCGGTGCCTCGCTGCAGGTTCAGCCCACTTTCCTCGATGGTGACGTCCGCACGCAGCTTGTACATCCCAAGACGTTTGACCAGCCCTTCGGCCAAAATCTCGGCCACATCCAGCAGTACCGCATCGTCTTCGCGCTTGAGGAAGAAATCGGCAAGATATTTGCCTTGCGGAGTCAAAAGCGCAGCATAGACCAGACCATCCTGAAGCCCGCCGATGTCATTTGTCACCAGCCCTTGCAGGAAACTGTCAGTGTCTGCGCCGCTCAGGCGCAGGATGCGGCGATTGGGCATGGGGGTATCCTCGTGCTTTCCCTCGGTCCCGTGATATAGGAGTTCGCGCCGACAAGACCAGAGGGTAATCCACGTGCCAGCACCGATCTCGATTGTCATTCCGACTTTGAACGCGGCCGAGACCTTGCCTGCGACCCTTCAGGCATTGATGGAAGGACTGCACACCGGGCTGATCCGCGAATTGATCGTTACGGATGGCGGATCCACCGACCAAACTCTGGAGATTGCGGATGAGGCCGGGGCCGAGATCGTCACCGGCGCCGCGTCGCGTGGCGGGCAGTTGCGTCGCGGGTGCAAACAGGCGAGAGGCGAGTGGCTGCTGGTTCTGCATGCCGACACGGTTCTCGAGGATGGTTGGACCAAAGCTGTCGGCGATCACCTTCGATCAGGCAAGCCAGCGGTTTTCCGACTGGCGTTTCGCGCTGTGGGATTTGCGCCCGGTTGGGTTGCTGGATGGGCCAATCTGCGCAGCCGGGTGTTGGGGTTACCCTATGGGGATCAGGGGTTGCTGATCCCGCGACGGACTTATGAACAGGCCGGAGGGTTCCCGGATCAACCCCTCATGGAAGACGTTGCACTTATGCGCCGGGTGCGGGGCGTCGCGTTATTGCCTTCTCGTGCGTTTACGAGCGCGGATCGATACCAGAAGGCGGGGTGGATGCGCCGAGGGGCGCGGAATCTGTGGACTCTGTTGCGGTATTTTCTGGGGGCAGATCCTGCAAAACTGGCGCGGGCGTATCGGCGCTGAAGGCAGTGCGCAATTCTACGATCGACTTGCCCAATCGGAACGGGGCGGCGAAGCTGACAAGGCACAAAGCGATAATCTGCAGCACCAGGATATGTGCGTTGGCCTGCAGGTATTCCCATTCGTCCTTCAGCTTTCCGACCTGCGCAATCAGATCCTCATAGCTTCGGGCAAGGATCAGATAGTCACCGGCTATCGCAGGCACCTTGCGGCGCATATTGTCGATGGCAATCTGGGTCTTGTCGTCAACGGTCGTAAAGACAAGAAACTGGTCAATGTCGAAAGCGTTGGCCTTTGCGGCCATCGCGCGTGCGTCGTCCATATCGTCTTTTGCCTGACGTCCGAATAGGAAGTGCAATCCTTGCAGCGGCGCGACTTCGTTGGTCACGGCGATAAACAGGGGCAGGTCAGCGTTGCTGGCGGTTGAGGCCGATAGGAACTCCACCTTTTCGCATAGAACGCCAATGTCATCATCATAGGCCGGATCGCAAAACCGCAGGCGAAAGCGGGCAGCGTCTCGGTCAAAGGCCAGGGTTGCGGCATAGGCTACGTCGATCTGCCGGTCCAACCGAGAACTGTCGGCGGTGTAAAGACCGGCCAAAACGGCAACCAACGCACCGATACCGCCCAACACGACCCAAACCAGATCGGCCAGTTTCCACGCCCGATGCCCCGCAGGTTTGCGGAACAGAAACCCGGTGCCCACGAGTCCGACCAGAAAGAACAGGATCAGAAGCGGCAGTTGGTTATCGGCGATAAAGCTCATGCCCATAAAGTGAACGCGCGGCCCCCAAGTGGCAACACTGATCACGGGCAGTTGTAAATTATAGCAAATTCAGATGTTAAGAACCCGAGCTTTGGCCGAATTTACGAAACAGCTTGGTGCGGTCAAAAGCGGCCTCAAGCTCGTCGGTGCGGTTCTTGACTGAGTCCCAAAGGCGTTCTTGAACCTCGGCGATGGCGCATTCCATCAGTGTCAGGATTGACGCCATCGAATCCCAAGCGGACGGCACCGCGATCCGTGCGGCAAAGGTATGTTTGGCCAGCCGGTGAATGGGGGAACGCCACTGGTCTGTGAACAGCACAATCTCGGCCCCGCGTTCCTGGCAGAGCTGACCGATCAACATGGTCGAGTTTTCATATCGTCGCACGTCCAGCGCGATCAGGACATCATCTTTGCGTACATCCAGCAGATCATGGGTCCACGACGCAGCCACCGGTAGCATTCGGACGTCGGGACGGATCATTTGCAAATGCAGGTACAGGTACTGCGCCATTGTACCCGTGATGCGCCCCCCAGTGATGAAAATGCGCCGATCGGGATCAGATAACAGGTTGCAAAAACTGTCGAATTCTTCTGGGTCGACCTCATCAATCGTGCGCTTTTGATTGGCGAGGGATTGCTGGGAGTAGCGGTTGAGTATGTGTTCCTCGGGCAAGTCGTTTTGCCAGACGTCGCGCTTGGCTATGGGCCCCGAGATCATCTCTTTCACTTCGCCCCGCAGGGCGGCCTGAAATTGCGGATAGCCGTCAAACCCGGTCTTTTGCAACATCCGCGCAACTGTGGTGGTCGAAACCGAGGCGGTGCTGGCCAATTCGGTAATGCTGCCCAGCCCGGCCATTGGATAGTCATCCAGCAGAACACTGACCAGTTGCCGTTCCGAGGGCGTCATCTTGTCCCGATGGGCCAGCAGCCTGTCCGTCACCCGCACTGAACGATCCTCCTGTATGCGACAAAGGCATAATGTGAATAATTTTTCATCAAGATCAAGTGTGGAGAAAATTATACAGGAAAATTATTGACAGGTGATCGGACTGTGTGGAAATTTTTCCGCAATGAGGATTTTGGGAATCGCAGGGCAGTAGGTTGGATTTCGGAACAGTCGTTCACACGGATATGGCAGACGGTGCGCCAAAAGTCGTTCTTGTCTGCGAGCACGCGTCGAACCGGATCCCGGCGTTTCTGGGGGATATGGGGCTAAGTGCTGAGGCACGTGAAAGCCACATCGCATGGGATCCCGGAGCTTTGGCGGTGGCCAAGCGGATGTCGGTGCAAATGGCCGCACCGCTGGTACATGGTGGTGTGTCCCGGTTGGTCTATGATTGCAACCGGCCGCCCGAGGCAAAAGGCGCTATGCCGTCGCGCAGTGAAGATATCGACATACCCGCAAATACTCGGATGACGCAGGATCAACGGCAGGCGCGGATTGAGGGCGTCTACGAACCGTTTCGCCAAGCCCTCTCCAAGCTGATCCTGCAGCACCGGGGAACGCTTGAGCTGATGGTGACGGTCCACAGTTTCACTCCGGTCTATTTGGGCAAGCGCCGACAGGTCGAACTGGGTATCCTGCACGGCGCCGATGACCGGTTTGCAGCAGCGATGATGGCGCATAAGGCGGTTGAAAACCCTTATGTTACGATGTTGAACGAGCCATACTCGGCCGCTGATGGTGTTGCACACACTCTGGATGCGCAGGCTTTGCCGAATGGTTTGCTGAACGTGATGATCGAGGTTCGAAACGATCTGATCCGCACGTCCGAGCAGCAAAATGCGGTCGCGGGCTGCCTTGTTCCTTGGATATCGCGAACCCTTTCGGGGTTTGAAGAAAGGGCGGCAGAATGATCCGGGCCATGCGCGTATATGTCCGTGTTGTTGACGCGGTCAATTACAGGATCGGACGGGTGATGATGTGGGGTCTGTTCGTTATGATGGGCATCCTGCTGTGGTCGTCGGTCTCGAAAACCTTCTTCCTGCCATCGCTATGGACCTTGGAAATGGCGCAGTTTGCCATGGTGACCTATTACATCATGGGCGGGCCGTATTCGATCCAGCTGGGCTCGAACGTGCGGATGGACCTGTTCTATCACAACTGGAGCCACAAGAAAAAAGCGTGGTTCGACGCCTTCACCGTTCTGCTGTTGATCCTGTATTTGGGCGTGCTGTTTTACGGCGGGCTGGGGTCCACCGCCTATAGCCTTGGATATTGGGGGGATTCCCCGATCTCGTACTTCACTGGTCTGTTGACCGGCAGTGAAGAGATCGGGCGGCTAGAACGCTCGTCCACCGCATGGCGGCCTTACATCTGGCCGATCAAGGCGATCATGGTGCTGGGCTTCTTCCTGATGCTGCTGCAGGCAATTTCGGAATTTTTCAAAGACATTGCCCGGATCAACGGGCAGGAAATCGGGGTCGCTCGGGCATGAGCCAGGAATACATCGCCATTTTCATGTTCGCGTCGATGATGCTGATGCTGTTCACAGGTCAGCGTGTGTTTGGCGCGATTGGTGCGGTCGCCACTGTTGCGGCGCTGGCCCTGTGGGGCACAGGCGGGCAGGACATCACGTTCTCGGCCGCGATGAAGCTGATGAAGTGGTATCCGCTGCTGACGCTACCGATGTTCATTTTCATGGGCTACGTGCTGTCGGAAAGCCGTCTGGCCGATGACCTGTACCGGATGTTCCATGTCTGGATGGGTCCGGTGAATGGCGGGCTCGCGATTGGCACGATTGGCCTGATGGTGCTGGTATCGGCCATGAACGGGCTGAGCGTCGCGGGGATGGCCATTGGCGCGACCATTGCGCTGCCGGAACTGCTACGGCGGGGCTATGACAAGACGATGGTCACGGGTGTCATTCAGGCGGGGTCCAGCCTGGGCATCCTTGTACCGCCCTCGGTCGTGCTGGTTCTCTATGCGATGATTGCGCGGCAACCGGTGGGGCAACTGTGGCTGGCGGGGATCGTGCCGGGGCTGCTGATGGCGGGTATGTTCATCCTCTATATCTGGATCCGTTGTCGCATTCAGCCCGAGCTTGGCCCCGCGATGAAAGACGCCCATGAAGTGCCACGCGCGGAAAAGCTGCGGCTGCTAGGCGCGGGCGCACTGCCGCTGATCATCTTTGCCGCTATGATGGTGCCCTTTGTGAATGGCTGGACCTCGCTGGTGGAAAGCTCGGCCATCGGGGCGCTGACGGCGCTGGTGGTGTCAGTCGTGAAACGCCGCATGACGTGGAAGATTTTCGAAGACTGCACCAAGCAGACACTGGCGATTTCGTGCATGTTTATGTGGATCATCCTTGCGGCTCTTGGCTTTGGCGCGGTGTTCGACGGGCTGGGTGCGGTGAAAGCCATCGACAACCTGTTCACCGAACAGCTTGGCCTGTCGCCCTGGGTGATCCTGATCCTGATGCAGCTCAGCTTTATCGTCATGGGTACGTTTCTGGACGACACAGCAATGCTGGTCATCGTGGCGCCGCTCTATGTGCCTTTGGTGGGCGTGCTCGGATTTGACCTGATCTGGTACGGGGTGCTTTATACGATCACCACCCAGATCGCCTATATGACGCCGCCCTTCGGCTATAACCTGTTCCTGATGCGCGCGATGGCCCCGCCCGAGATCACGCTGCGCGACATCTATCGCTCGATCTTCCCGTTCGTGGCGGTGATGGTGCTGGCGCTGACGATAATCATGATCTTCCCGGAACTGGCCCTGTGGCTGCCCGGATATGTCTACGGAAATTAACAAGAATGCCCGCTCAAGAGGCACGCAAACCTGCAACAGAGAGGAAATGACATGACAACAAGACGTAAGTTTCTGAAAACAGCCGGGGTCGGCGTTGCCGCTGCCCCTCTGGCCGCGCCGGCATTGGCGCAAAGCACGATCACATGGCGGATGCAAACCTATGCCGGTCCTGCGCTGGCTGCTCATGTGATCGACCCCGCGATCGAGATGTTCAACAAGATCGCTGGTGACCGGATGCAGATCGAGCTGTTCTATGCTGATCAGCTGGTTCCCACCGGAGAACTGTTCCGCGCCATGCAGAAAGGCACGATTGATGCGGTTCAGTCAGATGACGACTCGATGGCTTCGCCCACCGATGTGACCGTGTTCGGCGGCTATTTCCCATTTGCCTCGCGCTACTCGCTGGACGTGCCGGTGCTGTTCAACCAATACGGCTTGAACGAGATCTGGGATGAGGAATATTCCAAGGTCGGCGTCAAGCACATCAGCGCGGGTGCTTGGGATCCGTGCCACTTTGCCACCAAAGATCCGATCAACAGCCTGGCCGACCTGCAGGGCAAGCGCGTCTTCACCTTCCCGACAGCGGGCCGCTTCCTGTCGCAGTTCGGTGTTGTGCCAGTCACTCTGCCGTGGGAAGACATCGAGGTCGCAGTGCAAACCGGCGAGTTGGACGGCATCGCGTGGTCGGGCATCACCGAGGACTACACCGTGGGTTGGGCCGATGTGACCAACTATTTCCTGACTAACAATATCTCAGGTGCATGGGCCGGGTCGTTCTTTGCCAATATGGACCGCTGGAACGAGCTGCCCGAAGACCTGCAGACCCTGTTCCGCGTATGCTGTGACCAGTCGCACTACTATCGTCAGTGGTGGTATTGGGGCGGCGAGGCCAGCCTGCGTGTCAATGGCGACAAGATGCAGCTGACCACGATCCCCGATGAAGAATGGGCGCAGGTCGAAGAGGCCGCCGTTGCCTTCTGGGATGAGATCGCGGCTGAATCCGAAACCAAGGCCAAGGTTGTCGAAATCTTCAAGCAGTATAACGCCGATATGCTCAAGGCCGGACGGCCTTATCGCTACGGCTAAATTCCATACAATTTCGGCGCGCGGCCTCGGTCGCGTGCCGGTATTGGACCTCTGGACCCCCGATCCCTGATGCTACGCTTGCCTCTGAAACAGACAAAAACATTCTGGTCGCGCGTTGGCGTGAACCGGGCGAGGGGGGTATAGGCCAATGGCGATAGCTGGGTTCCTGATCGAGATTTTTGCGGCGACCATGTTGCTGCTGTTTGCAGTGCGGCTGGTCCGTACGGGCATCGAAAGACGTTTTGGCGCATTGTTCCAGTCGCTGCTGACGCGTCATTCCAACACGTTTGTTGCCGGTGGCGCCGGCATGGTTCTGGCAACGATCCTGCAAAGCTCGGCTGCGGTTACAGTTTTGCTGACCGGTTTTGCTGCGGCAGGCATGGTCAGCTTTGGCCTTGCATTGGCCGGGGTGCTGGGCGCGGATCTGGGTGCAGCGCTTGTCATTCAGGTTCTGTCTTATGATCTGGGCTGGCTGCAGCCCGTGCTGTTGGCGCTGGGCGGGTGGCTGTATCTCAAGTCCGACCGCGCCAATGTGCGGCTGATCGGGCGCATTGTTCTGGGCATCGCGTTCATTCTGGTTTCATTGCAGTTCTTGCGCGATGCGGTTGATCCGATCCGCGAGAGCGCCTTTTTGCCCGCCATCGCGGGCTATCTGGAAAGCGACTATTTCAGCGCCTTTATCGTGGGCGCGGTACTGGCCTTTGTCATGCACAGTTCGGTTGCGACGATCCTGATGTGCGTGACACTGGTTCAGATTGGAGCCATCCCTTTTGCTGCCGGGCTGTCGCTGGTTCTTGGGGCCAATCTGGGCTCGGCCTTTATTCCGATCTGGCTGACCCGTGACCTGACCGTTTCCGCGCGTCGTATTCCACTGGCCAACCTTCTGCTACGCGGCAGCGCTGCGCTGGTGATGCTGATTGTGGTCAACGTGACCGGCACGCATCAGACGTTGATGGTCGCGTGGGCAGGGCAGTCGTTGATCCTGGCTCATATCGGATTCAACCTCGCCGTTTTTGTGCTGGCCACAGGGTTCGTGAACTGGATGGAGCGACCGATGGCGCTGCTGCTGCCCGAGCCCGAGGTTAAGGCGCACGCGATGGACCACTTCTCGGACGCGCTTAGCCCACTGAACGATCCCAGCGCTTCGGGGGCGAATGTTGCGATGTCCTCGGTCCGGCATGAGCTGTTGCAGATGGTCACACAGGTTGAGCGCATGTTCCGCCCGGTTCTGGATATCTACGAGCAGGATGACAGCGATGCGATCTCGGCCCTGTGGCAGCAGGATGAGAGGGTGAACGCGCAGCTGACCGAAATCCGACGCTTTGTTGCCCGACTGCCGCGCCAGAACATGAACAAAGCGCAGATCAAGGCGGCGCGCGGCCTGGTCGAATACGCGATCCGGCTTGAGGCGGCGGGCGACGTGGTGTCGAACCGCATGACCCGAACTGCGCAGATCAAACACACCGAACGCACCGATTTTTCGGCACAGGGCTGGAAGGAACTCAAGGATTTGCACGCGGCGGTGCTGGCCAGTTTCTCTCTGGCTCGTCATGTGCTGCTGGTGGATGACATGGATTGCGCCCGCCGTTTGGTGCTTGACAAAGCCGAGGTTAAGCGCCTGTCGCGGAACAGCCGAAAGGCGCATTTGAAGCGGCTTGAGAGGGGGCAGACCGAAAGCTTTGCCTCAAGTGATCTACATCTTGAGACGTTGCGCGCCATGCGCGACCTGCACGGGCATATCGCCGCCATCGCCTATCCGATCCTCTACCAAAGCGGGCAGGTGCTGGAGACACGTCTGGTGATGGAAATGGATAACGAAACGGTCGAGGACTAAGGCCGAGGGCAAGAGCTTGGGACAACAGTCCCGGAAAGTGACAAAGGATGAACGGGATGGGCAATGAAGCACGTTTGAACGACCTGAAAACCAAGGTCGAAGCCGGTGAGGTCGATACCGTGCTGGTCTGCATGGTCGACATGCAGGGGCGTCTTATGGGCAAGCGGTTCCACGCGGGGCATTTCGTGGCGGGCGCGTGGGAAGAGACCCATTGCTGCAACTATCTGTTGGCCACCGACCTCGAGATGGCGACGCCCGATGGCTATGCTGCCACCAGCTGGGAACGCGGATACGGCGACTATGTGATGAAGCCTGACCTAAGCACTCTGCGCCCGGTTCCGTGGCTTGAGGGCACCGCCATGGTGATGTGCGATGTGTTGGATCACCATACGCATGAGGAAGTACCCCACGCACCTCGGTCCATCCTGAAAAAGCAGGTGAACCGGCTGAAGGCCATGGGCTATGACGCCATGTGCGCCACCGAGCTGGAGTTTTTCCTGTTCGAGAAGAGCTTTGACCAGATCCGCAAGGAAAGGTTTCGCGATCTGGAGCCGATCTCGGGCTATAACGAAGACTATCACATCCTGCAGACCACCAAGGAAGAGCATGTGATGCGCCCGATCCGCAACCATCTGTGGAACGCGGGGATTCCGGTCGAGAACTCGAAAGGTGAGGCTGAGACCGGGCAGGAAGAGCTAAACATCAAATACGCCCCCGCGATGGAGACGGCCGAGTATCACTCGATCGCCAAGAACGCGGTGAAAGAGATTGCCTGGCAGCACGGCCACGCGGCGACGTTCCTGCCGAAATGGCATCATGAGAAAGTCGGCAGCTCGTCCCACGTGCATCAGTCGCTTTGGGCGGACGGGGTGCCAGCCTTTTTTGATGAAAAAGATCCGCTGGGCATGTCGGGTATCATGAAAAGCTATATGGCGGGTTTGCTGAAATACGCCGCTGATTACACCTATTTTATGGCCCCCTATATCAACAGCTATAAGCGGTTCATGAAGGGTACTTTTGCGCCGACGCGGATCATCTGGTCGGTGGACAATCGCACGGCGGGGTTCCGTCTTTGCGGCGATGGCACCAAGGCGGTTCGGGTGGAGTGCCGGATTCCGGGTTCGGACATGAACCCCTATTTGGCGATGGCCGGGATGCTGGCTGCAGGGATTGCCGGGATCGAGGAAGCGCTGGAATTGCAGCCTCCGACACAGGGCGACGTCTACCAGGGGGAAACAGGCATGATCCCCGGCAATCTGGGTGCGGCGCGGGATGCGTTGCATGGGTCGGCCATGTTGCGCGCGGCTCTGGGGGATGACGTGGTCGATCACTACGCCCGCGCGGCAGAGGTCGAGATTGAAGAGTTCGAGCGTGTGGTGACCGATTGGGAAATTGCGCGCGGGTTTGAGCGGGCTTAGCGGTGGAAGCGAGGGGCCAGCCCCTCGCGCTCCCCGAGGTATTTTTGGCCAGATGAAGCAGGGATCCTGTTTCTTTCGGAAATGGAGTGAAGATGGGGCAGATGTTGAAATGTGTCTCGCCGATTGATGGATCGGTTTATGCAGAGCGTGAAGTGCTGTCGGCAGAAGCGGCTTTCAAGTCCGCCGCGCGGGCGCGTGCGGCGCAGGGGGAATGGGCGGCGCGCCCATTGCAGGAGCGGGTTGATCTTGTGATGGCAGGTGTGGCTGCTGTGGGCGCGATGAATGATGAGATCGTTCCAGAGCTTGCGCATATGATGGGCCGACCGGTGCGCTATGGCGGTGAGTTTGGCGGGTTCAATGAGCGCGCCAGTCATATGGCCGAAATTGCCTCAGACGCTCTGGCCGATATCGCCGTGGGTGAGGATGAGACCTTTAAACGCTATATCAAGCGCATCCCGCACGGGGTCGTGTTTGTGGTGGCACCCTGGAATTACCCCTACATGACGGCGATCAACACGGTTGCGCCTGCGCTGATCGCGGGCAATGCGGTGGTGTTGAAACACGCCACGCAGACCTTGCTGGTGGGTGAGCGTATGGCGCAGGCGTTCCATGCGTCGGGAGTGCCCGCGGATGTGTTCCAGAAAGTCTTCCTAAGCCATGACGTGACCAATGATCTGATCGCGGGCAAGGCGTTTGATTTCGTAAACTTCACCGGCTCAGTCGGGGGCGGGCAGGCGATGGAACGCGCAGCGGCAGGCACATTTACTGGCGTTGGCACCGAGTTGGGTGGCAAGGATCCGGGCTATGTCATGGACGACGCCGATCTGGATGCGGCGGTCGATACGTTGATCGACGGGGCCATGTTCAATTCGGGCCAGTGCTGCTGTGGGATCGAGCGGATTTATGTGCATGAGAGCCTGTTCGACGATTTCGTCGCCAAGGCGGTGGAGGTCGTAAAGGGTTATAAGCTGGGCAACCCGCTAGACACTGAAACGACGATCGGCCCGATGGCCAATGTTCGTTTTGCTGATGAGGTACGCGCGCAGATTTCTGATGCGGTCGCGGCAGGTGCCGTCGCCCATATCAAGACCTTTGCCGAGGATGATGGCGGTGCCTACCTGACGCCGCAGATCCTGACGAATGTCACCCATGACATGCGCGTGATGCGGGATGAGAGCTTTGGCCCGGTTGTGGGCATCATGAAAGTGTCCTCGGACGAAGAAGCCATCGCGCTGATGAATGACAGCGAGTTTGGCCTGACCGCCAGCCTATGGACCCGCGACGTGGATCGTGCGGCGCGGGTGGGGGACCAGATCGAAACCGGTACCGTGTTCATGAACCGCGCAGATTACCTGGACCCGGGCCTGTGCTGGACCGGCTGCAAGAATACCGGGCGCGGGGGCGGATTGTCGGTCATCGGCTATCACAACCTCACACGTCCCAAATCCTACCATCTGAAAAAGGTGACATCATGAGCCTTGTTGGAAACTGGTCTTACCCGACCGCGATCAAGTTCGGCGCTGGCCGGATCAAGGAATTGCCCGAGGCCTGCGCGGCTGCCGGGATGAAACACCCACTACTGGTGACTGACAAGGGGTTGGCCGATCTGCCGATCACCACGGCCACTCTGGATATCCTCGAGGCCGCAGGGCTGGGACGAGGGCTGTTCAGCGAAGTAGACCCGAACCCTAATGAAAAGAACCTCGAAGCCGGGGTTGCCGCCTATAATGCGGGTGGCCATGACGGGGTGATTGCCTTTGGTGGCGGCTCGGGGCTGGATCTTGGCAAGATGGTTGCCTTCATGTGCGGTCAGACCCGCCCTGTTTGGGATTTTGAGGATATCGGCGACTGGTGGACTCGCGCGGATGCTGACGCCATCGCACCGATCATTGCCGTGCCGACCACCGCCGGGACGGGGTCCGAGGTGGGTCGCGCCAGCGTCATCACCAACTCGGAAACGCACGCGAAGAAGATCATCTTCCACCCCAAGGTTCTGCCCGCGGTCGTGATCTGCGACCCCGAGCTGACGGTGGGTATGCCCAAGTTCATCACCGCAGGCACCGGTCTGGACGCGTTTGCCCATTGTGTTGAGGCGTTCTCCAGCCCGCATTACCACCCCATGTCCCAAGGAATCGCGCTGGAAGGGATGCGGCTGGTCAAGGACTACCTGCCGCGCGCCTATGCCGATGGCACCGACATCGAAGCCCGCGCCCAAATGATGAGCGCAGCGGCAATGGGCGCGACGGCGTTCCAAAAGGGCCTCGGCGCGATCCACGCGATGAGCCATCCGATTGGCGCGGTGTTCAACACCCATCACGGCACCACCAACGCGGTCTGCATGCCCGCCGTGCTGGACTTCAATGCGCCCGCCATCGCCGACCGGCTCCAGCAGGCCGCGGCCTATTTGGGCATAGAAGGCGGCTTTGACGGCTTCCGCGCTTTTGTGCAGGAGTTCAACGACAGCTTTGCCATCCCGCGCAAACTCTCTGATCTGGGCGTGACCGAAGCGTCGATCCCTGAACTGGTCAAAGGCGCGATCACCGACCCGTCCTGTGGCGGCAACCCGATTGAACTGACCGAAGACAACCTGACCGCGCTGTTCAAAGCCGCGCTGTAACAGGGTTGCAGACCCGCTCCCTCACCTCGCATACTGTGTGCAGGTGAGGGAGATTTTCATGACCAAAGAGATTGTTCTGATCCACGGGGCCTTTGCCGGGCCGTGGTGTATGGAGGATTACGCGGGCTTCTTCCGCGCGCGCGGCTGGACGGTTCACACCCCTGCGCTGCGCTACCATGGCGGCGACCCTAAGGCCGAGCCCGATCCCGGCCTGACCGACACCAGCGTCATGGACTACGCCGATGACATCGCCGCATTCGTGCAGGGGCTGGACAGCAAGCCAGTGCTGCTCGGCCACGCCATCGCGGGGGTTGTGGCGCAGCAGGTGGCGTCTCGCGGGCTGGCCAGTGCCATTGTTCTGATCAACCCGAACGCTGCCTGGGGGACGTTGCCTGAAACCGATGATGAGCGCGCCGTGCCGCGTGCGCTGATGGAGGGAGGGGCATTCTGGAAACAGCCCATGCGGGTTGATTTCGACCTGATGGCGCCCTTTGCGCTGAATAAAATGCCCGAAGCGCAGCAGCATGAGGTGTTCGACCAACTCGGCCCCGAAAGCGGGCGAGTGATGTTCGAGATGTTCTTTTGGATGTTCGACGACCACCACGCGATGAAGGTGGATATCGACAAGATCGACTGTCCCGTCCTGATCGTTTCCGGCACCGAGGACCGGGCCGTGAACCCCAACACCTGCCGCGCGTTGGCGAAACTCTACGGCGACCGCGCAACCTTTCTACCCGCCGAGAACCACGCGCATTTTCTGTTTATGGAGCCCGGCTGGGAAGGACCGGCCGGACAGATCGCGGATTGGCTGGATCAGACGCCGGGTGTCACCGACTGATCTGAAAGCTGCTTTGGGGTTTCCAGCTGAGTGAGCCGTCGTCGTTCTTGACACAGCGCAGTAGGTGCTCTTCACGGGTACTGATCGTGTCGGTCACAGTATTGTCGCCGAAGATCACGACAAAAGCGTCCTGTGAATAGGCCATGCCTGCGTAATAGCAAAACCGGGTCTCAGCCCCATCCGGAATTGGCGATGCAGTGCTGAGCGTTTGTTGCGCGGTTGCTTGACTGGCCAGCAATGCCAGTGCCAGCCCGAGGGTTGCTGTCTTCATGTCGTCCTCCCGTTCGAAAATCACTTGGTCTCATTGGGTCTTGGACGCTCGAGAACCTCAAATATCGCTCTTGAATGACGTTTTGAGGGTAAGTGTGAACGAGATCAACGGGTTAGGCAAGGGGGTGTAGAGGGCGTTTGCAGACATGTTCTGGTCACATACCCAATGCTTGGAGCGTTGCGTAAAGCTCGCGCCGGATCCGACATTCTAATGTTGGTTCAAAAAAGTGAATTGTTACGATAGCTACCTCAGACTTCTTGTCGTTGTTTTGAGTAAATATTGTCGGCACCTAGCCTGCACACTTTTAGGATTAACCGCTGTGACGATAGTGTATATTAAGTTGCAGTTAGTTAATTTCACCTAAGGCCAGCTCTTTGGTCTTTTCAACTAAATTTTTGATGTCCACTAGAGAATAGTTAATAGACACAGTCTCGTCATTCAGGATCTTGTCATTCATTTTCGAAAAAACGATCGGTGCATCATCCGTTACAATAACGCGAAATGGGTCAGAAAGAATATATTGCCGAAATTTTGCACCAGCCAAATTCTCGTAGTCTATCCGGAAATAGTGCGAAACTTGGAAGTAATCATACTGCGTTTCTTCACTCAACCTACTTTCAACATGTAAATTTCTGCTGAAATTCGCGTTACTTTGACCTTGGCAATGGAATATCTTATTTTGTTCCTCTGGGTAAGCCGAGATAGTGCAGAAATAAAAATAGTCGGATATTGGAAATGCATATTCATCGTTCTCCCCACTCCCACGCAGTCTAATTTCCAATACAGAAATATGTTGGATACTAAAATTCCTAGCGTGGCGCGTGTCGCCCCAGACAGTTATTGACTCGTTTTCGGGAAGCCAGCCGCTGCTGATATCGATCACGCCGGGCCATAGTTCGCTCTGAATTTGGAAATTCGGATTTTCAAGAAGTTCGTTTCTCAATTGGTGTTCGTTTTGCTGGCGAATTTGAACAAACGCCGTAGCTAAGCTTCCAATGCCAATGAGCAATGTGCTAATGGAAATTGCAATTTCGAAAACACCAATTTTTTTCTGCGGCAAAATACGGCGATGGCGGGCCTTCGCTCGCTGTAAGTTTCTGGTCTTAGACATCCAACTCCTCAACAAACCGCGCGTTCTCCTGAATGTACTGGAACCGCAGTTCGGGCTTCTTACCCATCAGGCGCTCGACCAGATCGCCGGTTTCGCCGGGTTCGTCCTCGTCAATCGTGACGCGGATCAGCTTGCGCGAGGCCGGGTCCATCGTGGTCTCTTTCAGGTCTTTGGCGTCCATTTCGCCCAAGCCCTTGAAGCGAGAGACGTCGATCTTGCCCTTGCCGCCCAGACCTTTTTCCAGCCATTCGTCGCGCTCGGCCTCGTCCAGGCAATAGACGCGTTTGGCGCCTTGGGTCAGGCGATACAGAGGCGGGCAGGCCAGATACAGGTGGCCCGCGTCGATCATGGGCCGCATCTGGGTGAAGAAGAATGTCATCAGCAAGGACGCAATATGCGCGCCGTCCACATCCGCGTCGGTCATGATGATGACCTTGTCATAGCGTAGGTCGTCGACGTTGAACTTGGTGCCAAGGCCCACACCCAGCGCTTGGGTCAGATCGTTGATCTCGGCATTGGTGCCCAGTTTCGAACTGGCCGCGCCCAGCACGTTCAGGATTTTGCCGCGCAGAGGCAGCAGGGCCTGCGTTTTGCGGTCACGCCCCATTTTGGCCGAGCCACCGGCCGAGTCGCCCTCGACAATGAATAATTCGGTGCCGTCCCGTGTTGAACTACTACAGTCCACCAGCTTGCCGGGAAGACGAAGTTTTTTAGTGGCGGATTTACGTTGTGTCTCTTTCTCGGCTCGTCGGCGCAGACGTTCCTCGGCTCGGAGTATCACAAAGTCGAGGATCGCGCCGGCAGATTTCGTGTCCGCGGCCAGCCAGTTATCGAAATGGTCGCGGACCGAATTCTCAACCAGTCGCTGGGCCTCGACCGTGGCCAGACGGTCTTTGGTCTGGCCGACGAATTCCGGCTCGCGGATAAAGCAGGACACCAGCGCGCAGCCGCCGGTGATCAGGTCTTCGCGGGTGATCTGCGCGGCTTTCTTGTTGTTGATCAGCTCACCATAAGCCTTGATCCCCTTGAGGATCGCGGCCCAGAATCCCGCCACGTGTGTTCCGCCTTCGGGGGTGGGGACGGTGTTACAGTAGGATTGGATGAACCCATCGCGCGAAGGTGTCCAGTTGATCGCCCATTCGACCTTGCCCGGTGTCCCGAACTTCTCGGTGAAGTCCACGGTGCCTGCGAAGGGCTGCTCGGCGTAGGTGGACGAGCCGTTCATCGTCTCCTTGAGGTAATCCGACAGGCCGCCGGGGAAATGGAACGTGGCCTCGGTCGGCGTTTCGCCGTCGTCGATGGCGGATTTCCAGCGGATTTCCACGCCCGAGAACAGATAGGCCTTGGACCGGATGGATTTGAACAACCGCGCCGGTTTGAACTTGTGGTGGCCAAAGATTTCGGCATCGGCGTGGAATGTCACGGTGGTGCCGCGCCGGTTGGGAGCCGCACCGATTTTCTCGACCGGTCCCAAGGGGATACCGCGTGAGAACCGTTGTTCGAACAGCGTCTTGTCCCGCGCCACCTGTACGACCATCGAGTCCGACAGGGCGTTCACCACCGAGGCACCAACCCCATGCAGACCGCCCGAGGTCTGATAGGCCTTGCCCGAGAATTTACCACCCGCGTGCAGGGTACACAGAATGACTTCAAGCGCGGATTTGTCCGGGAATTTCGGATGTGGATCAATTGGGATACCGCGCCCGTTGTCGCGCACGGTCAGGGCGTAATCTGCGTGCAGCTCGACCTCGATCCGGTTGGCGTGACCGGCGACCGCCTCGTCCATCGAGTTGTCGAGGATTTCGGCCACCATGTGATGCAGCGCGCGCTCATCCGTGCCGCCGATATACATGCCGGGGCGTTTGCGAACGGGTTCCAGCCCTTCAAGCACCTCGATCGAGGAGGCGTCATAGGTGGAAGTCGCTTCAGGCGTCAACAGATCGTCGGGCATCGGTGCTGCTCTTGTTTTTGAGTTTTATCCATTATGGCAGGTGATGTGGTCCGGGGGAAGAGGGGCGCGAAGTGTTGTAGAAAAATGCGAGGATCACGCGGGTTTTCGTATATGGCCTGTTTTCGACTAAGATGGGGGCAGTTTGTATTTTCTATCAACTAGGGGCAATTGGATGACGGCAAATTCCGCAGAGTTTATTGGTGACATTCCGACATATTATGACACTGGTCTTGGACCAAATATTTTCGTCGATTACGCACAACACTTGGTCGAGACATGTTGCAGCGAACCCGCTAGCGAAGTGGTCGAACTTGCAGCCGGAACCGGCATAGTCAGCAGAATGCTCCGAGATCAGTTGCCTGCAACAGCAAACCTGCTGGTCACTGATTTGAACGCGCCTATGTTGGATGTTGCCAAGACTAAGTTTTCTAGCTCGGAAAACGTTCGTTTTGACGTTGTCAACGCGATGGAACTGCCATTCGAAACACCAAAGTTCGATTTGATGGTGTGTCAGTTTGGCGTGATGTTTTTTCCCGACAAAGTCGCCTCGTTCCGTGAGGCCGCGAGAGCGCTGAAACCCCGAGGGCGTTACGTTTTTAATGTCTGGAGTTCTATGGCTGAAAACCCGGTTTCGCAGATGGCTCAGGACGTTGTTGCGCAGGTCTTCCCGGACGACCCTCCGGGTTTTTACCAAGTTCCGTTTCACTACGGAGACCCGCAGGCCGTATTGGCTGACTTGTCCGCCGCCGGTTGGCACAATGTGACATTCCAGACGATACGGTTGAGTAAAAAGATCCTGGATCCCGCGGCATTCTCGCGCGCTTTGGTGTTCGGAAACCCTTTGGTGGACGAAATAAAAGAGCGCGGCGGTGCCGATCCCGAGGAGGTCGCGGTGGAAATGGCAAAGGCATTGGATCAGCGATTTGGGTCAGAGGACATGGTGATGCCCTTGTCGGCCACGACTTTTGTCGGACAAATGGATTAACCCCACCTTTGAAATCGAAGCTTGCCTCCTGGGGCATCGCCGGTAACAACTCAATCTGTGATTGACGCGACCAAAATCGTAAGGAAGTGGAATGAGTTGGATCAAGACGGTGCCCTTCGAGCAGGCAACAGGTCGACTGAAGAAACTGTATGAACGGGTCACCGGGCCGGGGAACAACGTTGACAACATCATGATGGTGCATTCCCTGCGCCCGCATTCGATGGAAGGCCACATGGCGTTGTACAAAAACGTGTTGCACCATTCGGCCAACACCATTCCGAAATGGTTTCTCGAGGTTCTGGGCGTCTGGGTCAGTTCGTTGAATCGTTGTGGATACTGTGTCGAGCATCACTTCAGTGGTCTACAGCGTTTGCTGGACGATCCTGCACGCGCAGAAGCTATTCGTGCAGCGATTGAGGCCAAAGCGCCAGATACCGCCCCTTTGGATGCCGCGCAGGTCGCTGGGATGCATTATGCGCGCATGTTGACTCAGGCACCGGCGGATATGACAGAAGCAGATATCGACGCGTTACGCGCGGCGGGGTGGGATGACGGCCAGATACTCGAGATTAATCAGGTCTGCGCCTATTTCTCGTATGCCAACCGCACTGTTCTGGGGCTGGGGTGCGACACCGATGGGGATGTTTTGGGACTATCGCCCAACAACTCCGAGGACCCGGCGGATTGGGGGCATCGCTAGGCCGTCAGGCACCGCTCCAGTCCAGAATTGCCTGCGCCATTGCATCAGGTCGTTGGTGATGCAGCCAGTGATCGGCACCGGGAATGTCGACACGCTTCAGGTCGGGCGCGAAGGTTTCGAGCCCAGAGGTCGCCTCTGGCAGCAGCGCTTTGTCTTCCGGTCCCCAAAGAAGCAGATGCGGGCATCGGACCATCAGGCGCTCTACCGGCAACTCGGGCAGGTCCGTCAAAGGCTCGCCCGGTTTGGCCACCACCAAAGGAGAAGCGCGATACCAGTTCAACATAGCGTTCAACCGACCGGGCCGACCCCATTCGGTGCGATAGTCTTGCATCTGATGATCAGACAACCAATCCAACCCCATGCCGTATCTGAAGAAACGTTCAAGCAGGGCGAAGTTATTGGCTGAAAATCGATCGGCTGCGTCCTCGGCGCGCAGGTCATTGATATATTGCGAGGCTGCGGACTGCGCTCCTCCGGCCGCCATGGCGCGCTGAAATGGAACCGGATGAACTCCGTTCGCGATGATCAGGCGGTCGACCAGTTCGGGCCGAAACATAGCCAGGCCATAGGCCACCGAAGCCCCCCAATCGTGACCCAGAACCGTTACAGGCCCGCCCTGCGTTTCGATCAGTGCGGCCATGTCCGTCACCAGGTTGGACAGGGTGTAGTGGCCAACGCTTTCCGGCACCCAGCTTTGCCCGTAACCGCGCTGATCCGGCGCAACACAATGGTAGTGCTGGGCGAGGTACGGTGCCAGATCGGCCCATGCGCCGCCATATTCTGGAAAGCCGTGCAGCAGCAGCAGCGTGTGCAAATTGGGATCACCCCAGCCGCGTAGAAAAAACGGCTGACCGTCGAGTGTGACAAACCTGCTGTTCATGGGGCTAACCCTATGGTCTGAAATCGAAATACAGAGCACCTAAGATACAGCAATTTGACACCAATCAAAGCGCGAAGTGCCGGTCCCTGTTAGCCTTTCATCTAACAAGCTTAGCAAGGAGAAACTGAATGGAAACAGCGGCACAGATAGAAAAGACAGAAACGCCCGTTACTGTGGTGCCCGCCTCTGCAGCGCCCAGTCCCGAGAAAATTCGCCTGGCTTTTGAAAGCGGCAAATACCCCTATGGTCGCAAAATGGCGCGTAGGACGTATGAGGCGCAAAAGGCCGAGTTGCAGGCCGAGTTGCTGAAGGTTCAGCTGTGGGCGCAAGAGACGGGTCAGCGGTTTGTGTTGTTGTTTGAAGGCCGCGACGCTGCTGGAAAGGGTGGCACGATCAAACGGTTCATGGAGCACCTGAACCCGCGTCAGGCCCGTGTGGTCGCGTTGAACAAACCCACCTGGGAAGAAAAGGGTCAGTGGTATTACCAGCGCTATATTCAGGAACTGCCGACCGTGGGCGAAATGGTCTTTTATGACCGCTCCTGGTACAACCGCGCGGGCGTTGAGCGGGTGATGGGCTTTTGTTCGCCCAATGAGTATCTGGAGTTCATGCGCCAGACCCCGGATTTTGAGCGGATGCTGGTGCGCTCTGGCATTCAGCTTTACAAATACTGGTTCTCAGTCACGCAGGAAGAGCAACAGCGCCGGTTCAAAAGCCGTGAAACCGACCCGCTGAAACAGTGGAAATTGTCACCGATCGACAAGGCGAGCCTTAGCAAGTGGGACGACTACACCGAGGCGAAAGAGGCGATGTTCTTCTACACCGATACCGCCGATGCGCCCTGGACGATCATCAAGTCCAACGACAAGAAACGTGCCCGTCTGAACACGATGCGCCACTTCCTGTCGACGCTGGACTATCCCGGTAAGAACCATGACATCGTAAGCGACCCGGATCCGCTGATCGTCGGGCAGGCACATCACGTGATCCATCGCTCCGAGCACATACTGGGTACGTCTCTGCATCCGGACGCTTGAAAGGGCCATTCGAAGCTGATTACCGGCTCTTGATCGAGAGTCTCATCTTGAAATTTCGTTGATCTGGTCTTGTCCCGGCTTCTAGCCGGGCATAAGGCTGGGGCAATGAACAAGGTGATGACATATCGCGGCCACTTCCGGGCCATCGCCGTGCTCGGCCTGCCGTTGGTGGGCGGGCATCTGGCGCAGTTCGCTATCGGCCTGACCGATACGATCATGCTGGGCTGGTACGGGGTCGAGGCTTTGGCTGCTGTAACCTTGGCCAGCAGCTACTATTTCGTGCTGTTTCTGTTCGGGGCCGGGTTCGGCTGGGCCGTTATGCCTATCGTCGCCACGGCCGCTGCTGAAGAGGACGAGACGAGTATTCGCCGCTCGACCCGCATGGGGTTGTGGCTGTCACTGATCTATGCGGCTCTTATGATGCCGTTGCTATGGTGGTCCTACCCGATCCTGATTGCTTTGGATCAGGACCCTGATGTTGCGCGAACGGCTTCCCAGTACCTGCGGGTCGCAGGGTGGGGCCTGTTCCCGGCGCTTATCGTGATGGTCTTGAAGTCTTATCTGGCCGCGTTGGAACGGACCCAGATCGTTCTTTGGATTACGGTAACAGCCGCCGTGGTCAACGGCCTAACTAACTATGCGCTGATCTTCGGGAACTGGGGCGCGCCCGAGATGGGCGTGATCGGCGCCGCCGTCGCCTCGGTGGTTACACAGATCGTTTCGCTGGTCTTTGTGGTGATCTATGCGGTGCGTGTCTTGCCCGAACACAGCCTGTTTCAGCGTTTCTGGCGCCCGGATTGGGAGTTCTTCTTCAGCGTCCTGCGTCTAGGCGTGCCCATCGGATTGACTACTCTGGCCGAGGTTAGCTTGTTTGCGATGTCCGCGATCATGATGGGGTGGCTGGGTCAGGTGCCGCTGGCGGCGCACGGGATCGCGCTGAATTTGGCCTCGGCCACGTTCATGGTGCATCTGGGCCTGTCGAACGCAGCCACGATCCGAGCGGGTAATGCGCTGGGCCGCAAGGACCGGGCGCATCTGGAAAAAGGCGCGATTGCCGTAACGGGCATGTCTTTGGTGATGTCGGTGCTGACGGTCATCCTGTTCCTGACCTGCGCCGAGCCGTTGATCTCGTTGTTTATGGAAACAGACGATCCGCAGCGGGGGGAAATCCTGTTGATTGGCACCGGGTTGCTGGCCATGGCGGCCCTGTTCCAACTGGTGGATGGCGCGCAGGTGATTGCGCTGGGCCTGTTGCGTGGTTTGCAGGACGCCAAAGTGCCGATGGTAATGGCAGGGCTTAGCTATTGGGTCGTGGGCATTCCAGCGTCGTATTACTTTGGCTTTGTCCGGGGGATGGACGGAATTGGAGTCTGGCTGGGTCTTGTTCTGGGGCTGGCTTGTGCGGCGGTGCTTCTGATGGCACGGTTCTGGATGCGATCGGTTCGGTCTGTGCCGGTGGCGGCTTAGCCCTTGCTGAGTCGATCCGCCTTTTTGCGCACGAGGACGCTGCGCAGGTCATGCATGGCCATCAACAATCTGTCGGTCACATCCTCAAGCTGATCATCGGTCGCCTTTGACTGTGCCCATTGAGTCGTCAGGTTCAGGTAATCCACGGCCCGGTGGATATCATCCATGTCGCGCTGGGCCAGCAAGGCCTTGCGCGCCTCCATCCAGCGCGCGATTTCGGCTTGGTCGGCTTCGGTCAGGGTGCGCTGGCCTTGCGGTTTGACCTCGCCATTTCGGATGTTGATGACGGCGATCTGGTCCATCTCGATCCGTTGCTGGCGGTTTTCCGTGTCGATCCGGAATACCGCAGCTCCATTCTCGCGGATACGGAAATAGTATTCGGGCAGTTCAGTCGCCATACGGCCTCCGGGCTCAGGTCAGTGCGGCGCAGAAATTTTGGATGCGGGTGCAAGCCTCGGTCAGCGCTTCATCCGATGTAGCATAGCTGACACGGAAATTCGGAGACAAGCCAAACGCGGCACCAAAAACAACGGCAACGTCAGCCTCTTCCAGCAACGCTGTGGCAAATGCCTCATCCGATGCGATCACGGTACCCGCCGGGGTTGTTTTTCCGATCAGACCCGCGATCGAAGGATAGACGTAAAAAGCACCTTCGGGCGTGGGGCAGGTGATGCCGTCGATCTGGTTTAGCATCTTCACCACAAGATCGCGGCGTCGTTTGAATGTCTCGGCATTAGGGGCCAGAAAATCCTGCGTGCCGTTCAGCGCCTCGACCGCAGCCCATTGGCTGACCGAACAAGGGTTCGAGGTCGACTGCGATTGGATCTTGCGCATCGCTGCGATCAACTCGGCCGGGCCTGCGGCATACCCGATCCGCCAGCCGGTCATGGCATAGGCTTTGGACACACCGTTACAGGTTAGTGTGCGCTCATACAGGCCGGGTTCGATCTCAGCCGGGGTGCAGAATTCGAACCCGTCATAGGCGAGATGTTCATACATATCATCAGACATGATCCAAACATGCGGATGACGCATCAGCACATCGGTTAACGCCTTTAGCTCGGCCCGGCTGTAACCCGCACCAGTAGGGTTGGACGGAGAGTTGAAGATGAACCACTTGGTGTTCGGCGTGATCGCGGCCTCAAGCTGTTCGGCTGTCAGCTTGAACTGGTTTTCCAAGGTTGTTTCCACCACGACCGGCGTGCCGCCTGCCAGCAGAACCATATCGGGATAGCTGACCCAGTAGGGGGCGGGGATGATCACCTCATCGCCGTCGTTCATGGTAGCCATTAAGGCGTTATACAGCGTCTGCTTGCCGCCGGTACCTACCGAGATCTGGGCAGGCTTATAGTCCAACCCGTGATCACGTTTCATTTTGGCACAAGCCGCCTGTTTCAACTCGGGGATGCCATCGGGCGCGGTGTATTTCGTTTTCCCCGCGGCAATGGCGGCGACAGCCGCGTCCTTGATGTTCTGCGGCGTGTCGAAATCGGGTTCGCCCGCGCTCAGTCCGATGACGTCGCGCCCTGCGGCCTTCAATTCGGCGGCTTTCGCTGTCATTGCGATGGTCGGTGATGGTTTTACGCGTGACAGTGTCGCAGACAGGAAACTCATGATCGGCCTCGGTTTGTATGTTCAACCTGTCTGTCATAGGGTGCGCCCGAATGACGATCAAGCGATATGCACAGTGGAATTGGAGACGCGAATGAACGATGAAAGCGACTGGTACGGCCCGGAATCAGCAACTTTTGGCGACCGGCTGGCAGGCGCGCGTGAAGCGGCAGGTATGACGCAATCGCAGCTTGCGCGGCGGCTTGGCGTCAAGAAGGCCACGATCGTCGCTTGGGAAAACGACCTGTCTGAGCCGCGCGCCAACCGTTTGTCGATGATGGCTGGAATGATCAACGTCTCGATCATGTGGCTTTTGACTGGCGAGGGTGAGGGCATGGATGCCCCGGTTGAAGTGGTGGAAAACGCGCCTGAGCTTGTTGAAGTCGTGACCGAGTTGCGCGCCATCCGTGGCGAGATGCGGGCCAGCGCCGAACGGGCCGCCAAGTTGGAGAAACGCGTGCGCCTGATGTTGGAGCGAAATCAATGACCGAGCCGCGTGACGTTCAGATCAAGCGATTGAAAATGCGCTCCATGCGCCGGGGGATTAAGGAAATGGACCTGATCCTGCAAGCGTATGCCGAACGCAATTTGGCGGCGATGGACAGTGCGGGGTTGGAAACCTATGATGCGCTGCTGCACGAAAATGATCAGGACCTGTATCAATGGGTGACCGGGCAGGTCACCGCCCCAGAGCGGTTCGGGGATCTGATAACTGATATCGCACAAACATTTCAAAAATAAAGAAAAAGACGGTTTAACGGAATTTTCGGTTTTTCGATTCATTCTGCCTGAAACAGCGCGATTGAATCGGAGGATCGGATGAGTATGGAAATGCAGGTCTCCGCGCACGGGGCCAAGGGCTTCATGACCAGTTATCTTGAGGCGCTTGCCCTTGTCGAACGGCTGCACCGTTTGCTTTTGGACGTCATCAAGGACGAGTTCGAACGTGTCGGCGTACTTGAAATCAACGCGGTTCAGGCATTGCTGCTTTTCAACATCGGCGATCATGAAGTCACGGCAGGTGAGCTGAAAAGCCGAGGATATTACCAGGGCAGTAATGTCAGCTATAACCTGAAAAAGCTGGTTGAGATGGGCTATATGCACCACCAGCGTTGCGAGATTGACCGCCGTTCGGTCCGTGTGCGTTTGACGCCGCGTGGACGTGAAATTCGTGACACTGTGTCCGAGCTGTTCGCGCGCCATGCCGATGGTTTGCAGTCACGTGGCGTGTTGGGGCTTGAGGGGATCGAGGACATCACCACCTCTCTCCGTCGGGTTGAACGGTATTGGACGGACCAGATCCGTTATATTTACTGATCAGGGTCGGGTGTATGGCCCGGCGTCGGACAGGACCAAGCCCTCAAGCTCGCGGATTAGCTTGCGGGTCATCGCATCCTCATAGGCTTCGAACCCGACGGCAACCTCGACAAAGGCGTCGGGGCCTAGAATGACCCAGGCATTGTAATAAGCGGATAACTCACTGATCTGTACGTCGCGCTTGTCCCCGACATTGGCGTCATCGGGGCCGATCACTAGTCCGTTGATGGTGATCCCGCTGACTTGCAGTGCTTGTTTCACCTCGCGGGGGTGAGGGCCAATGTTGTGCTTTCCGTCGCCAGAAAGGTCCAGCGTTTGCTTCCAGCACTCTGGCTGTTGGGACAGTAATTCAGCCCCAAACAGCATTGCCGATCCAACTGCTGTCCCCTGAGGCGCCGAGCTGCGCGTTACCGAGTTTAACAGGTTTGAAATGCCAGCTAGTTGTTCGTCGGATCGGATTTCTGTCCAGTCCAGCAGCATGCGCTGATGACTGGCCTCACTCCATTCGAATACGGCGAGCCGCACCGCAGGGCCAAGGCCCGAAAGAAGCAGTTGCTTGACCTTGGGTCGTTGCAGGGCAGCGGCCAGACCACCGAGTTGCAACCTGTATTCGGCGCTATCGACCGAGCCAGAGACATCCAGACCCAATGCCAGAGCCTGTCTGCACTCAGACAAGGCAGGTGTTCCCCAAAAGACTGCGACAGCGGCAAGGTACCGGATCATTTTGGCGCTTCACCGGATAGAGCGCCGATTTGCAGGCCCTGCAATTCCCTCTCAAGCTTCCGGCGCATGGCGCGCTCGAAGTCTTCGAACCCTTGCGCCACTTCAAGAAAAGCGCCGGGGCCATGCAGGACATTGTTCTCGAAAAACGGGATAAGGAACAGCTCGCCTTCGAAATCAGCAGCGTTGATGACCAGCCCGTTCACCACGACGTCCTGAAACGGAAAGTGGCGGTAGGCCGAATCCGGCCCGTACCCGTCATTGTTCGACCCATCACCAGACAGATCAATGGTCTGGAAAAGGCAGGGCGGGGCTTGCTGCATCAGTGTCGCGCCAAAAGCCAACGCATATCCCATCGCCGTGGCCGATCCGCTGTCGGAACGAACTGATTGCTGGATCGTCTTGGCTGCAGCCAGCAAATCCGCCCGTGTACGTATCATCGACCAGTTCAGAATGACGCGCTGCGTGCTGCGCCCGCTCCATTCATAGACCGCAAGCGCAACGGGCATTGGGGATGAGAAAAACGCCTCGGTCACTTCAGGCGCGACAAGAGCCGCGGCCAGACCCTGCCTTTGCAGTGTGTCTTCAGTGGCGTCCACCGAGGTCGATATGTCCATCGCCAAGGCAAGCGCCAGTCGGCAGGTCTCGGCCCGCAAGGGGCTGGCCAATACGGCCAAGCCCAAGGTTGCCAGCCAGCGGATCACCAATGACCGGTGCTCTCCATGCTGGCCCAGGGTTCGGCGGGGTCCAGCGCGTCGCCGTTTTGCAGCAGCTCGACCGAAATGTTGTCTGGCGAGCGCACAAACGCCATGCGCCCGTCGCGCGGCGGCCGGTTGATCACCACGCCGTTTTCCTGAAGCAGTTGGCACATTTCGTAGATATTATCGACCCCGTAGGCCAAATGACCGAAATGGCGGCTATCGCCAGGTAATCCGTCGTCGCCATCCCAGTTATATGTCAGCTCGATCGGACGATCTTCTTGCCCCGGAGGCGCCATGAAGATCAGCGAAAACCGCCCCTGTTCACTGTCATACCGGCGGGTTTCTTGTAGCCCCAGCAGTTCGTAAAACGCCATGGATTTCTCAAGATCTTTCACACGGACCATGGTGTGGAGGTATGTCAGCCCCATTGCGGTTTCCTTTTTTGTTCAGGTGATGCCATGCACCTTAGCGCGCTAACGTAGTCTGTCGAGGGGCGCGGCGGACACAATTTAGAGTTTGCGCAAGTTAGCGCACATATCGCGGTTCCTGTCGTGGTTTTGCCGATATATAGTGGTCTGCGACTCATTCGCTGGAAAGGAAATTTCATGCCGCTGTCCTCTGACCAACTGACCGAGATCGAAGCGCAACGGGCGCAATCGTATCAAACGCGTCGTGTTGTTGCCCCGGGGATGGAGGATCACCTGTACACCGCGCATCAGGTTCTGGACCACGGTTTTGTGCGTGTGATCGACTATATGGGCGACGACGCGGCGATTTGTCAGGCTGCCCGTGTGTCCTATGGCAAGGGTACCAAATCCGTACAGAATGATGAGGGCCTGATCCGTTACCTGATGCGTCACTGGCACTCGACCCCTTTTGAAATGTGCGAGATCAAGCTGCATGTGAAACTGCCCGTCTTTGTGGCGCGGCAATGGATCCGGCATCGGACGGCGAATGTGAACGAATACTCGGCACGCTATTCTATCCTGGACCGCGAGTTCTATATCCCCGCGCCCGACCATGTGGCGGCGCAATCCGAAGTGAACAACCAGGGCCGGGGCGACGCGCTGCAGGGCGAAGAAGCCGCGCGCGTACTTGAAATGCTCAAGGCAGACAGTGCCCGTTGCTACGACAATTATGAGGCGATGATCAATCAGGATGGTCAGCAGGGTCTGGCACGTGAACTGGCGCGGATGAACCTTCCGGCGAATATCTACACTCAATGGTACTGGAAGGTGGACCTGCACAATCTGTTCCACTTCCTGCGGCTGCGAGCGGACCCCCACGCGCAATATGAAATCCGTGTATATGCGGACACGATGTGCAAAATCGTCGCCGACTGGGTTCCTTTCGCTTACAAGGCGTTTGAAGATTACCGTCTTGGCGCGGTGAATCTATCCGCGCAGATGGTCGACTGCCTGCGGCGAATGTTGTCCGGGGAAACCGTTTCTCAGGAAAATTCGGGAATGACCGCCCGCGAGTGGCGCGAGTTTGAGGCCGTCATCCGCGAAAGCTAATCGCATATCGTTTGTCTATACGTTTTGTCGTGAAGCTGTTACATTGGCTTCATGACATGTCTTTCTTACATCCGATTTGCATGCCTCTTTTGCTTGCTTGGCGGCCCGGTTTTCGCCAAGTCTCCGATTGCCGAGGTATTGTGTGAACCGACATCCCGAATGCACGACAAGCTTGAACGTCAGTTCGGCTCGCAGCGCGCGGCCACCGGGGTGCGCAGTCCCGAACAGATCATGGAAGTCTGGACTAGCGAGAAAGGTGATTGGACGATGGTTGTCACTTATTCGACCGGCACGTCCTGCATCGTTGCGATGGGTCAAGACTGGTTCACGCACGCCGACACAGATCCGGCGCGCGGTTAACATTGGTCGAACCATTATTGGTCAACGGCCGGAAATTGGCCGTTGCCCTGCTTTGTCTTCCCGTCGGGAGGGGGCCTTACAACGGTTTCAAATCGGCGGCCATCTGGCGACCGTCGCGTCCGTCCTGCAATTCGTATGAGACTTTCTGATTGTCTGCGAGCCCGGTCAGACCTGACCGTTCAACAGCCGAGATATGTACAAATACGTCCTTGCCACCTTCATCGGGGGCAATAAACCCATAGCCTTTAGTGGTATTAAACCATTTCACGGTGCCAGTTGGCATTTCCCGTGTCTCCTTCTACTTACACGTTGTCCCACAAATTGGTGGGGGAAGTGATTGACGCCACCGCCTTTCATCACCGCCGCGCCCACACGCTTCGGCCCGAATTGCGTATTTCGTCTTTTTCAACATTGCACGGTGAAGTAAAAAATCAAGAATTACCGGAACACCTTGGCGAATTTGCCTAAAATTCACACAAGCATAGGAAGCCCCCTAAAATGCGCCTATATGGACTAAAGAACTGTGATACCTGCCGTAAGGTACTGAAATCATTGAAAGGTGTTGATTTTGTCGACGTGCGAGCGGATGGGGTGCCCGAAACAGTGCTGTCACAGGCATTTACACAATTCGGCGAGGCTTTGCTCAACACCCGGTCCACGACATGGCGGGGCCTAAGCGAAGACGAGCGCGCGCGGGCACCGCTGGAGCTGTTGCACGATCATCCGACCTTGATGAAACGTCCTTTGATCGAGCGTGACGGGCAGCTTTTTCTTGGCTGGACGGCGGCGACGAAGGCGGCTCTTGGCGTCGACTGAGCGGATGCTTATCTGCAAAGGCGCAAGCAAGAGGACGAAAGATGCGTAACGCAGCGATGATTTTGGGTGTGATTGCCGGGCTAATCGGCATGTTGGTCGGTTTTGTGGGCTATGGATATGTCGAACTGATCGACCGGTTCGGAGAGATCGACGGCCTTGCCGAGCAGGTGGACAACGCGCAGCTTATCCAGGCTATGTCGATCCTGGCACCTTTGCTGGCGATTGCCGGAGGGGCTATGGCCAAGGCGAGGGCATTGATTGGCGGGGCATTGTTGCTAATTTCAGCCGGCGGCATGTATTACGCGTTTGGGTTCAATGCCTTTACCATGTTCCCGGTTGCATTTGCCGGGGTGGCAGGGGCCCTTGGGCTGGCCGCGGGTAAACCGGACGAGCCCAAGGCGCATTTCTAAATCACTTTAGACGCAAGATGCGGTCTATTGAAATGGGGCCTGCACCGTTGATCACGATGACCAGGAACAGGAAAGTCCACATGACGCGCTGGTCCATCAAGGTGATGGCGTTGTCGAACAGCCCACCCAGTTTCACACCGTGACCGGCGACATCAACGATGGTTTGAACCCAGACGAAGCCGATCATGGCCAGGGCCGCGACGCGGGTGAGTAGACCCACCAGCAGCAATGCTGGTAGAACAAACTCGGCCACGGTGCCTAAAAAGATCACGATACGCTGGAAGAAGGTCATCTGGGTGACGTCATACAAAACGGCTTCAGCCGCTTTGGGGAAGATCTGGCCAAAGGCACCGGCTGACGCCGAGAAGATCGACCCGTCAATCTTCAGAGTGGCCGAATTCCAGTAGTAAACAAGCAATACAGCAACAAAAACAAGCCGTGCCAGGGTCGGTGTCAGCCAGTTGGCCGAGCTGTCCAGCCGTCCCAGGACATTGTTGTGAAGAGAGATCAGGGCAGTCATTGTGCCAGCCTTTCGATAGTCACAGAAGTAATGGCGCCACCTTGAAGCAGAGGCGCCAGAGTGGCCCCAAGGTCAAACTCGGGGGTGGTAGCGGATACGCTTTCGAATACTTGACCGATCGTATGACCAGTCTGCATCTTAGATATCCAATCTGCGCCGCCTGCAGGCAGCAGATGCGGCGCGGGATCAAATTCGGGGCGGGTAACCAGCACGTCTTCAGCACCGGGCTGGGGTTTGGGGGCGTCGTCCATGGTGTTGAACCGCCACAACGAGAATATTGGCCACTCAGAGCGGACCACCTGCATTGATGGTGCGAATTCCAGCTTGGCCCGCATGACCTGTTCTGGGTCCACGGCCAGTGCGTCACCCGGTGCAGGCGTGCTGTCCGCCGCGTGGTAGGAGCGACGCAGGGCCAGTTCCAACCGGGCAACGTCGGGCAAATATCCCAGGTGCGAAAGCTGCTCCATTCCCGCCAGAAATTCAGGGAACGCTTCGCCGTAGAACATCATCATCGGCGTCGTCGGGGGATGCTGGCGTAGGAAAATTCCCGACAGACCATCCATGTTCTGAGCGCCTAACAGCTTCGCGATTACCGGGAAGGCCTGATGCATTGCTTCGGTCAGGGACACCGCAACATTGTTGCGATAAACGCTGAACCGTCGGCCTGCCGGTTGGGCGCGGGCATCCACCAACCCCTCTGGAACCGCCTCAGACGGGTTCAAAAGGGCAGTGTGAAAGGTGGATTGAGACACGCTCATGCCGGGATGCGGTCCAATGCCGCTTGTGCCCGGTCAGCCTCGGCTCGAAGAACAGGCCAGTCGGGAACATCTGTATCCCATTCGATCAGGACTGGTTTCGTACCCGATCTTTCCAGCACGTAGTCCAGCAAGGCCCAGACGGGGTCCACGACCTCGCGCCCGTGGCTGTCGATCAGCAGGGGGCGACCGTGGTCGTCCTCGTCTTCGTCGTGGCCGCCTAGATGAATTTCGCCAACTTTTTCCAGTGGATAGGCGTCAATATAGCCCTGTGGTGAAAAGTCCAGATTGGTGGCCGAGACAAAAACGTTGTTCACGTCTAGCAAAAGGCCACAGCCAGTGCGGCGCGACATTTCGCGCAGGAAGTCAGGCTCGGACCACGTACTTTCCTCAAACGCCAGATAACTGGAAGGGTTTTCCAGTAGCATCCGCCGCCCGACAACCTCTTGCACCTGATCGATGTGCTCGCAAATCCGGGCAAGTGTTGCGTCAGTATAGGGCAGAGGCAACAGGTCGTTCAGGAAGTGGCTGTCATGGGTTGACCACGCCAGATGCTCGGAGAAACTGGCTGGGTTCAGCCAGCCGACCAGATGTTTCAGACGGGCCAGATGATCGGGGTCCAATGGGCCTTCGCCGCCAATGGACAGGCCGACACCGTGCACAGAAACAGGAAACTGTTCCGACAGGTGGCGCAGCTGCGCCAGCGGGCGTCCGCCATCGCCCATGTAATTTTCGGCATGGATTTCCAGCCATGCCACCGGATGCGCGTGATCCAGAATCTGTTGAAAATGCTGGGGTTTGTATCCGACACCCGGCGCTGCGGGCAGTCTGTTTGATCGAATAGCGTGGTCCAGCATTACAATAGTCTCCGGTTCGCGACAAAGAGGCGGGCGACAAGGCCCGCCCCTTCGGTTTTCCTAAGCGCGGGCTTATGCCGGCAGGTCGCGGTCCAGCGGCTCGAGCGAGCCTTTGCGGTCCGAACCGTCTGCGGTCTGGGGCAGCTCGATATCGGCGCAGGTGCCTGCGTCGACCAGCGTCCATGCGTTACCCTGATAATCAACGGTCGAAGTACCGGCGCAGGTGGTGCCGGGGCCTGCTGCGCAATCGTTTTCACCTGCCAGCGAAACGCCATAGCACTTTTCTTTGGCTTGGGCGGTTGCGGTGGTGGCGGCACCGGATACGGCGGCTGCGACTGCGGTTGCGATAACCAGGGATTTAGCGGTGTTCGACATCTCGGTAATCCTTTTGATGACTGCGTATGTCCGTGTTTGACACTAACAAAGGTAGTAGCTTGCGGGGCAGAGTTGAATTCACGAGCCCGTGTCTCACAACCCCGTCAGGCACTGTCATGCCCTATTGCAAGTTAACACATTGTTTTTGAAATCTAAAAAGGAAAATATTTCAACCCGGCCCCTATCTTGGGGCCGGATCAGCGGTGAATTTTCACCGAATGTTACAGCAGATCGGGCGGAGTTGCCGACTTGGAAAGTTCAATTGTTACAGCCTCAAGTGATTGAACCTGTGTTTGTTTCTCACCCAGACGGCGAACGCTGACGGTGCGTTCCTCAACTTCACGGTGTCCGATGGCCAGAATGACAGGCACTTTGCCGACTGAATGCTCGCGAACCTTGTAGTTGATTTTCTCGTTGCGAATGTCGGCCTCGGCCCGGACACCAGCGGCGCGCAGGGTTTCGACCACTTCATTGACGTAGTCATCCGCCTCGGAGGTGATCGAGGCGACAACCACCTGACGCGGGGCGAGCCAGAAGGGCAGTTTGCCTGCGTGCTCTTCGATCAGAATGCCGATGAAACGCTCGAACGATCCCAGTGTTGCCCGGTGCAGCATGAAGGGGAGATGTTTTGCGCCATCTGCGCCGATAAAGCTGGCATCCAGACGCTCGGGCAGGTTGGGGTCAACCTGCAGCGTGCCGCATTGCCACGTCCGCCCGATCGCGTCGGTCAGGGTGAATTCCAGTTTGGGTCCGTAAAACGCGCCTTCGCCTTCGAGGATCTCATAGTCATACCCGGCGGCTTTACAGGCATCGCCCAAGGCTTTTTCCACCAGATCCCAGCTTTCATCCGACCCGATCCGCTTTTCGGGACGGGTGGACAGTTTGATGGTCCAGTCGTGGAAGCCCAGATCGGCATAGACCTTGGACAGGAAGGCGATGAACTTGGCGGTCTCGGATTCGATTTGATCCTCGGCACAGAAGATGTGGCCATCATCCTGCGTGAAGCCACGCACCCGCATGATCCCGTGCAGCGCGCCCGAGGGTTCATAGCGCGCGCAGGAGCCGAACTCGGCCATGCGCAAGGGCAGATCGCGGTAGGATTTCAGGCCCTGATTGAACACCTGAACGTGACAGGGGCAGTTCATCGGCTTCAGGGCGTTGATCGCCTTTTCGCGGGCGTGATCTTCGTCAACCTCGACGATGAACATGTTTTCCTGGTATTTGTCCCAGTGGCCCGAGGCCTCCCACAGTTTGCGGTCAACAACCTGAGGCGTGTTCACCTCGACATAGCCGTCCCGTTCCTGCATCCGGCGCATATAGTCCTGCAGGGTGGTGTAGATTTTCCAGCCATTGGGATGCCAGAAGATTTGGCCGGGGGCCTCTTCCTGCATGTGGAACAGGTTCATCTCGCGGCCCAGCTTGCGGTGGTCGCGCTTGGCGGCCTCTTCCAGCATATGCAGGTGGGCTTTCAGCTTTTCCTTGCCGGTGAAGGCCACGCCATAGATGCGTTGCAACATCGCGCGGTCGCTGTCGCCGCGCCAGTAAGCACCAGCGATGGACATCAGTTTGAACGCATCGCCGGGCAGCTGGCCGGTGTGCTGCAGGTGTGGACCACGGCACAGGTCTTGCCAGTGGCCGTGCCAATACATGCGCAGCGGCTCGTCACCCGGAATGGATTCGATCAGTTCGACCTTATAGGGCTCATTGTTGGCCTTATAGAACTCGATCGCGCGGTCACGGTCCCAGACCTCGGTGGTGACGGGGTCGCGCTTGTTAATGATCTCTTTCATCTTTTTCTCGATGAGGCCGAGATCTTCGGGCGTGAACGGCTCTTCACGGTCAAAGTCATAGTACCAGCCGTTTTCGATGACCGGGCCGATGGTGACTTTGGTCGCGGGCCAGATTTCCTGCACGGCGCGGGCCATGACATGCGCCAGATCGTGGCGGATCAGCTCATTGGCCTGTTCCTCATCCTTCATGGTGTGGATGGCGATTTGCGCGTCAGACTCAATAGGCCATTGCAAATCCCAATGCTTGCCATCGACCGTGGCCGAGATCGCCTTTTTGGCCAGCGAGGTCGAGATATCGGCTGCCACCTGCGCAGGTGTGATGCCTGCGTCATAGGATCGTGCATTGCCATCGGGGAAGGTGAGTGAGACGGATTTTGAATCCAAGGCCATGTTGGCTCTCCTCGTCGGTTTGGCGCCCACTGAACGCCCGGTTGCGGGTTATTTGCGTCTGGCTGCTTTGGCAGGTGGGTGCGCGTGTGTCAAGTGTTGGAGCGAGGGGCGCTGCCCCTCGCGCACCCCGAGGTATTTTGGGCCAGATGAAGGGCGGATCAGGGAATTGCGGTTGGGGTTGGGACGTGCATGATGCTGGTAAAGCAAAGAGGGTTTTATGGCAGTGGCTGAATTTATGGACACCGCTCAGGGGCGGCGGTTGGCGTATCACAAAAGCGAAGGGGCGGGGCCCACTGTCGTTTTTCTGGGCGGGCTGAAGTCGGATATGGAGGGCACCAAGGCGGTGCATCTTGAGACGTGGGCACAGGAACGCGGGCAGGCGTTTTTACGGTTCGATTACTCTGGGCACGGGGAAAGTTCCGGCACGTTCGAAGAGGGATGCATTGGGGACTGGCATGAGGATACAGTTGCGGCGATTGAGGCGCTGACCGAAGGGCCCTTGGTCGTTGTGGGATCGTCGATGGGCGGATGGCAGGCGTTGCTGTTGGCAAAAGCGATGCCGGAACGGATCGCCGGGATGGTTACAATCGCTGCTGCGCCGGATTTTACCGAGGACGGGTATTGGGCCTCGTTCAGTGATGAGCAGAAGGCAGCGCTGGAGACGGTGGGGCATGTGGAACTGCCCTCGGACTACATGGAGCCTTACGTCATAACCAAGCGGATGATTGAGGACGGACGGCAAAGGCTGGTCTTGCGCGCAGCGCTGAATTTGCCCTTCCCAGTTCGGTTTTTGCAAGGCACTGCAGATACTGCCGTGTCCACTGAAACTGCCGTTCGTCTGCTGGACCACGCCGACGGGCCGGATATGAGGCTATTGCTGGTCAAAGACGCCGACCATCGGTTTTCGGATGGCCCTTGTCTTGAGCTGATCGAACAGGCGGTACTTGACGTGATGCCATCACAATGAAGCGCGCATTGGTTTGGACTGGTCTGCTTTTAGTCGCAGTAGGTTTCGGGACTTATTGGTTTGGTCCACGCGAACCGGTGGAACTCAACCCCACATTCGAGTCACGCAAGTTCGGGGAAGGTGTTCAGGTCTATTTCGAAAGCACAGAATCGGCATATGACGATATCGTACCCGGTGTTGAAAAGCGCGTGATCTGGCAGGACGGTTTCAAAGAGCAGCGCACACCTGTTTCCATTTTGTATCTTCATGGGTTTTCAGCCTCATCCGAGGAAATCCGCCCGGTCCCTGATTTGGTGGCCGATGCGCTTGGGGCCAATCTGGTCTACACCCGGCTTCAAGGTCATGGCCGCAGTGGCGAGGCAATGGCTGAGGGCACGGCCTCGGGTTGGATGCAGGATGTCGCCGAAGGATTGGCCGCAGCCCGCGCCGTTGGGGAAAAGGTTGTAGTGATCTCAACCTCAACCGGCGGGACACTTGCAGCAGCAGTAGCGGTAAACCCTGAGTTAAGCCAGGATGTAGCGGGGATAGTATTCGTGTCACCGAATTTCGGTGTGAATGCGCCCGGGGCTTGGATTCCTGGTCTGCCATGGGCGCGAAGCTGGTTGCCGCTGGTGATGGGTGAAACCCGTGATGTCTCGGGGCCGGACGAAGAAAAGAACACCTATTGGTCAGCGTCCTATCCTTGGGAAGCAGTGGTTCCCATGACTGTATTGGTGGATGTGGTCTATGCGCTTGATTTTTCGGATGCGCAGGTGCCGGCATTATTCTGGTTCTCGGATGACGATCAGGTGGTGCGCCCTGATCTAACCCACAAAGTTGCGCAAGCCTGGGGCGGACCGGCTGTGGTCGAACTGGTGACTATGGGCCCCGAGGATGATCCGGCATCGCATGTCATAGCCGGACGCCTGATGTCGCCGGGGCAAACCGATGCGACCGTATCGGGTATTCTGGCATGGCTTAAAACTCTGGGGGTCGAATAACCATGCGCAAACCAGGCAGCATGTGGAGCCTTGAGGCGCTGGGCCGCGTGCGACTGTCCAAACATTTCTACATGCGCGATTTCCTGTATTCCGAGATCGGGAATTTCCATGAAAAACAAAACCTTCCCGATAACCCCAACCTTGCCATAGAAACAGGTCAAGCCCTGTGCCAAACCTTGCTGGATCCTTTAGAGGAAACCTTTGGGCGTGTCGCCGTACGCTCGGGCTATCGGTCGCCGTCGCTGAACCGGTTCGGCAATGAAAACCGGCTGAATTGCGCGCGCAACGACAATCCATTGGAGTGCCACATCTGGGATCGGGGCGAAGGGGATGCGCGCATAGCGGGGGCTTCGATCGTGATTCCTTGGTTTGCTGATCAGTATGACGCAGGCCGGGACTGGCGGGATCTGGCGTGGTGGATGCACGATCATCTGGACTATTCCGAGATATGGTTTTTTCCCAAACTCTGCGCGTTTAATTTGGTCTGGAGGCCGATGCCCCACAAGCGAATCGACAGTTATATTGCGCCGCGCGGATGCCTGTTGCGACCCGGCGCCGAGCCTGCAGAAAATCAGCATCGACGGCGCGCACGCTATGCAGATTTTCCGCCGTTCAAGGGGATCGCTTATCCCTGAACTTTTGCTTGCCCAGTTCAACAAAACTACGCATCTTACGGAAAACGTAACACAAAGTGGTCGATTTCAAGGAGGCCCTGTGTGATTGAACCGTTGGTATTTCTGCCCGGGTTTATGTGTGATGCAAGGTTGTTCGGCGCCCAGATTTTGCAGATTTCTGGTGCTCGTGCTGTGACGGTTGCCCCGGTATCGGGCGGCGAGCGGATCGAGGAAATAGCCTCGGGGTTGTTGGACCAGTTGCCACATCGCTTTGCGCTCTGCGGGTTTAACATGGGCGGGGTCGTTGCTTTGGAACTTGTCCGTAGGGCTCCTGACCGGGTGACGCGTTTGTGTCTGATGTCTACCGACGCACAGGCCGATACACCCCAGATTGCTGCTGACCGAGAGGAGTTGATCGTAGGGGCCAAATCAGGCCGGTTCGAAGAGGTCATGCAGCGCTTGATTGGAACGGAGACGCTTGCTCCGGGGCCGGGGCGCGTGCCGATTTTGAACGAGGTTATGGCCATGGCAAAGGATCAGGGGCCAGAGCTGTTTGAACGGCAGATGCGGGCGCTGCAGAGGCGCACGGATCAGCAACCTGCGCTTAGGCACATAAACGTGCCGACACTGATCATTTGCGGGGCACATGATCAGCTGACGCCAGTCAAGCGGCACCGGTTCATGGCCGAGATGATCCCTAGCGCCGAACTGAAGATTATGGAAGACGCAGGGCACTTGCCCCCTCTAGAGACGCCCGCAGAAGTCACGCAAGCGCTGGAAGAATGGCTGAATATTAGAGTCGGGATGCCTTACTTATAAAGTGCTGAACGTTCAGCCTTGGTTAGGATAACAGGGGTTCTGATCGGATCACCCGTGTCGATGTCAAAAAACGGAGTGTGCTTCCAGCTTCCTGTCAAAAGAGACTTGAGTACCCGTGAGACAAGCCCGAAAGCCGCGTATCCCAGCTTTTCATGCTCTTGTTTGCCGCCGGGTTTTGGAACAAAGCCACGTGTGGTGATAGGGCCGAGGGCGGATGTATCCAACATGCGCGCGACAATGAATCCTGCGAATGGGAATTTCGCTGTGCGTGATGTGGTGGCCAATGGGGCATCGCAACAACTGGCGTACCAGCGCAGCATTCCTTTTGGGCTGAGTTGCATCAATGCTAAATGTTCGGCACCGGTTTCGATACGAACTTCTTCGGGCAACATCTGCAGAACTTCGACCGGCCCGGGCGCGGGATCGGGTTGGTTGAAATACAGCTGGGCCGCGCGGCAGTCGTTGCAATAGCAAACGACATGTGTCGAAGACGTTATACCTGCCGCGGTAATATGACCTCGCAGGCAACCACACGAACAAGCAAAGGCTGTATCCACTGCCTTTGCCTTACGCATCTTGGTCAGGCGACCTTGTTTTTATTTGCCGGGCGACGTTGAGGCTTGCGCGTGTTGGCGTTCATGAAATCGATAACCAACGGACGAATATTGTCGCGCCAGCTTCGCCCTGCGAAGATGCCGTAGTGGCCAGCGCCGGGCTCGACGTGGCTGGCTTTTTTCGAAGCGGGCAGGCCGGTGCAAAGTTCAAGCGCTGCGATACACTGGCCAGGCGCAGAGATATCGTCATTCGCGCCTTCAACCGTTTTAACTGCTACGTCAGTGATCTTGCCGATATCTACTTTGTGTCCCGCTACAATGAATTCGTTCTTTGCAATTTCACGGTTCTTAAAGATGCGCTCCACGGTGGACAGGTAGAACTCGGCCGTCATGTCCATCACTGCAAGGTACTCATCGTAAAAGCGGTTATGTGCGTCATGGTCCGACGCCTCACCGCGCATGACGCGCTGAATTTGGTCCGAGAACGCCTTGGAGTGGCGATCCCCATTCATCGACATGAATGAGGCAAGCTGCAGCAGGCCGGGATAGACCATACGCCCGACGCCTTTGTACTTGAAGCCCACGCGTTGAATCATCGTTTCTTCCAACTGCCCCATGGTCACGCGGCGGCCAAAATCGGTGACGTCAGTTGGCGTTGCATCCGGGTCCACTGGTCCTCCGATCAGCGTCAGGGTGCAGGGTTGTGCCTTTGGCTCGACTTCGGCCAAATAGGCTGTCGCGGCCAAGGTCAAAGGAGCAGGTTGGCAGACGGCAACTACATGCGTTTCAGGGCCGAGCTCCTTCATGAAATCAACAAGATATAGCGTATAGTCCTCTACATCGAACTTGCCCTCAGACACAGGGATGTCGCGCGCATTATGCCAATCGGTGACATACACTTCGCAATTTACCAGCAAGCTTTTGACTGTGGACCGCAACAGGGTGGCGTAGTGCCCGGACATGGGCGCAACCAACAGAACCTTGCGAGGTTGTTCTTTTCGTCCGTTGACGCGGATGTGGATCAGGTCACCGAAAGGACGCTCCAACACAGGCACGATGTCTACCAAATGGTCCTTACCATCTTCGCAGGTGAAGGTGCGAATGCCCCAGTCGGGTTTGACAATCATTCGCTGAAATGTCCGTTCGGTCACTTCGCCCCAGGCAGCCATCATGCTGAACGCGGGATTGGGTACCATTGCAAACAGCGGGTACGAAGCCATCGCACTTGCCGTCGCGCCCATCCATTGGTTGGTATTGCGCATGGTTTCCATCAGATCGTAGGTCATCATGTAGCGCATGGATTGGGCCCCCTATGAGTGTCAGCCTGTACGTAAGGACTTTTCGTCGCTTTGCCTTATAGTTTCCGCGACGTTATTCTGCATAGCAGAAAATAGTAGGGGGGAATTGTTAAAATGACAACAACCGAAGACCGATCGCCAGAGCTAACCGAGGAACACCTTGAGCGGCTTAAAGAAAATATGAACAAAGTCGAAGCTTTGTCGAAGCGGCTGGTTGAAGTCATGGCTGGAAAAACTGCGCATTCCCCCGCGTTAGATGGCCCGAATCAAGATCTTTTTGCAAAAGCAGCAACGGCCTATATGACCGAGGCATGGCAAAATCCTGCCAAGCTGTTGGAGCATCAGATCGAGTTTTGGGGAAAGTCAGTTCTGAACTTTGCCGAAGCGCAGCAGGCTCTTGCGTCCGGAAACACCGATGCTGCGGAACTCGGCCCGAAGGACAAGCGGTTTTCCAACCCGATGTGGGACACAAACCCCTATTTCCGCTTTGTACGTCAGCAATACCAGACAAACGCCCAAGCGATCGCTCAGGCGGTCGCGTCAGTTGACGATATGCCCGAAAAAGACAAGCAACGGCTTCAGTTTTTCTCGCAGCAGATCATCGATATGATGTCCCCTACGAATTTTCTGGCCACAAATCCCGATGCCTTGGAAAAGGCGGTTGAGACCGAAGGTCAATCCTTGATTAAAGGTCTGGAGAATCTCGTCTCTGATCTCGAAGCCAACAATGGCGAGATGGTCGTACGTCTGGCCGATGACAGCGCGTTCGAGATTGGAGGCAATATTGCCACGACACCGGGTGAGGTGGTCTACCGCAATGAGTTGATGGAGCTGATCCAGTACAAACCCGCGACCGAGACCGTTTTCGAAACACCGATTATTCTCTTTCCGCCTTGGATCAACAAGTTCTACATTCTGGACCTCAAGGCGCAGAACAGCCTGATCAAGTGGGTGACTGAACAAGGCTATACTCTATTCGTTGTCAGTTGGGCGAACGCGAATGCCTCCCACGCGGATATCGGGATGGGCGACTATATCGAGCAAGGCTATCTGACCGCGATTGAGCAGGTGAAACAGATCTGCAAGGTCAAGCAGGTCAACGCTGTCGGCTATTGTATTGCGGGAACGACGCTTAGTCTGACCTTGTCGCTGCTCAAACAGCGCGGGGACAAGTCGATCAAGTCGGCCACATTCTTCACCACCTTGACCGACTTCGGAGATCAGGGCGAGTTTACCCCGTTCCTCCAGAATGACTTTGTCGACGGGATCGAGGATCAGGTCGGCAAAGACGGTGTTCTCAAAGCTTGGGTGGTTGGGCGGACGATGTCTTTCCTTCGGTCCAATGACCTGATCTATGGTCCTGCAATCCGTAGTTATATGATGGGCGAAACCCCCCCGGCCTTTGATCTGTTGTTCTGGAACGGGGATGGAGCAAACCTGCCCGGTCGAATGGCAATCGAATACCTTCGGGGTCTTTGCCAAAGCAATGATTTCGTCAATGATGGGTTCGAGCTATTGGGGCATAAGCTGAATATCCGCGATGTGGATGTGCCATTGATGGCCATAACATGCGAAACGGATCACATCGCGGCATGGAAAGCCTGCTACCGTGGCGTGCAGCAGATGGGCTCGCGGTCAAAAACGTTTGTTGTCTCGCAATCCGGCCACATCGCGGGGATCGTCAATCCGCCCAGCAAGAAGAAATACGGACACTATACAAATCCAGATTTAAAGGCAGATGCCGATGGTTGGATGAAAGAGGCGGATTTCCATGAGGGATCGTGGTGGCCTCTTTGGGAAGCTTGGTTGAAAAAGCGTTCTGGCAAGCAAATCCCGGCGCGTGAACCGGGCGATTCGGACCATCCGTCTTTGTGTCCGGCACCCGGAACCTATGTTTTGGTCAAGGCAACCGATTGATTTATCAGGGAACTCGTAGTTTTTTCTGCACCGCAGCAAGAAAATTCTTGCAATGCTGCGGTGCAGCAATCATATTGTCCTCAAGCTGATGAAAACCGGGGCAGGCCCGGTTCGGCAAAAAGGATTTGGACAATGGCTAAGACACAAGACTTCACCGCTGCTCTGAAAGACATCATGGGCGCGTTTCCCGTTGACACCACCGCACTGGAAGGTGCCTTCAAGTCGACCGCAACCCTGAACGAAAAACTGTCGGGTGTTGCTCTGGAAGCTGCAGAGAAATCGGCAGAAATCTCGAACAAATGGACCAAAGACACTCTGGCCAAACTGACCGAGATGTCGAAAGCAAAAGCAGAGCCTGCTGACTACGCAAAAGCCGCAACCGACTTCGCAAGCGCGTCGGCTGAAGTTGCCGCTGAAAACATGGCTGCTTTCGCCGAAATCGCGAAAAAAGTTCAGAGCGAAACCGTCGAGCTGCTGATGGCCGCTGGTAAAGACGCTGCAGAAGACGCAACTGCTGCTGTCAAGAAAGCCACCAACGAGGTGACTGCTGCTGCCAAGAAAGCAACAGCTGCCAAGTAAGTAAGGCCGCGAGGCGCACCCATCCTCCCATCTGGTGCAATCGCGTCGGGCAGGTCGAAAGACCTGCCCTTTCTTTTTGTTCTGCAGTCGCATAATCTCTGCTGCAACGCATCATCCTTGGGGAGGGTAAACGGTGTCAGAACAAGAAAAACCGTTGTTGATCAAACGCTATGCCAGCCGTCGGCTGTATAACACCGAGACCAGCGACTACGTCACGCTAGAGGATATCGCCGTGTTCATCCGCGATGGACGCGAAGTGCAGATTATCGACCTGAAGACAGGGGATGACCTGACACGCCAATATCTGTTGCAAATCATTGCGGAACACGAAAGCCGGGGCGAAAACGTTCTGCCGGTGAACGTGCTAAACGATCTGGTCCGCAGCTACATGCTGCCGGGCGGGGGTATGATGCCTCAGTTCCTGCAAAGCTCGTTCGAGATGCTGCGCGAAAGCCAGTCGAAGATGATGGAAAACATGAGCGCCATGAACCCGATGTCGCAGATGCCGGGGTTCGAAGCTATGCAGGCGCAGCAACAGGCGTTTTTGAAGGCGATGACCGGTGGACTTTCGGGCAACTGGTCCGGCCCGGACAAAGAAGAACAGCCTGAGACAGAACCCAAAGAGGATCTGGACGAAATCAAGAAACAACTGGCTGAGCTGCAGCAAAAGCTATCCAAGCTGAATTGACGCGGCCGGTAATGCTCTGGCTTGTTTTGGGTGTCGCATTGGCATGGTCAAGCCCTGCGCTGTCTCAAGGTGTTTATTCGGATGATTGGTCCGAGGTTTGCCGGTTGGGCAGCGCGGCCTCACTCGGTTGCGACGCCGTGCGTGAACGACAGATCCAGGACGCGACGCAAGTGCCCTGGCGCGCAGTCGGGCGGGTCAATTTTGCAGGTCGGGACCAACGATCACATTGCACTGGCACTCTGGTGGCAGAGCGTTTGGTTCTGACTGCGGCGCATTGCCTTTTCAACACGGCACGCAACCGTTGGATCCAACCCGCCAGCATACGGTTCGCAGCTGGTTATCAGCGAGGAGAAGCGGTCGCGGTCTCGGGCGTGTCGGGCTATCGGCTGCCGCCCGGGCAGGGACCAACAACATTCAACCGGCGCGCGGATCTGGACTGGGCGCTGCTGGAACTGACCGAGCCTCTTGGACAACAGATCGCACCGGTGCCTTTAGCGAAAACCGCTGCGCCCTCATCCTATCTGGTGGGCTATCCCGGCGTGCGGCCGCATGTCCTGAGCCGCACCCCGTCATGCCCGCCAACCCGCGCAGAGCAAGGAATTTTAGTGGCTATTTGCCCCGTGATGATGGGGGATTCGGGTGCGCCGCTTTTGGTGGATGGCCCGGAGGGGCCACAGGTGGCAGCCGTTCTGTCGCGTGTTGCCGCGACCGCGCAAGGGGTCACGGCGCTGTTTGTCTCGTCGGACCTTGTTGGTCCTCAAGGGAACTAGCAGCTAGGTGCCATAGACCGGAACCGGCCCGGTTACTTCACCAACCGAAGCCAGTAGGATGTCGGCGATCACGTCTAGTTCCTCACGCGTCAGACGCACGGGCAGGCGCACGTCACACGCCTTCATCAGCATGTCACGCGTCTGCGGCAGTTCAAACTGTTCCGGTAGGAACTGCCAATTCCAAAAGGCGCGAGCGTTATCCGCGCTTTGACCAAAGACCTGAACCTTGACCCCACGCGCCTCGGAGGCTTCGGCAAAGGCGCGGATCTCGTCATCGCTGAGGCCCACCAGATTGAACTGGATCGAATCCGGTGCGCGGCGCTCGGGTGACAGGGGGGCAGGGACGTCGATGAAATCCGAGCCATTCAGACGCTCGGCCACATAGTCATGATTGGCCAAGCCATCCTTGACGCGCCGCGCCAGTTCGGGAATCTGGGGACGGATCACGGCGGCGCTGAGGTTGCTCATCCGCAGGTTATACAGTGGTAGTTTGTTCTGCCAGCGGGCAAAGGCCTGCTCCAACTCGGGCGAGTTGTCGCCGTGCGGGGTTTTGTGTTTCTTCCAGTTATGCTCATACGCGCCTGACATGATCACGGCCTGCGCCACCAGATCGGCGTCGTCTGTGATCAGAATGCCACCTTCGCCCGCGTTGATCATCTTGTAGGACTGGAACGAGAAACAGCCGACTTTGCCAATCGTGCCGATACTCTTGCCGTGCCATGTGGTGCCCAGCGAATGCGCCGCGTCCTCGACAACTGGAATGTCACGCGCGTTGCACAGCGCCATGATCGCGTCCATGTCGGATGTATGGCCGCGCATATGGCTGATGATGACGGCCTGAACACTGTCCAGTTTGGCCTCGAAATCGGCCATGTCGATGCGATAGTTCTCGCCCACTTCGCACAGCACCGGGATGCAATCCGCATGAACGACCGAGGACGGCACGGCCGCAAAGGTAAATCCGGGGATCAGCACCCGCGCATCCCAAGGCAGACCCAATGCCTTGAGCGACAGGAACAAAGCGGCCGAGCAGGACGATACGGCCAGCGCGTATTTCGCGCCCAAAAGGGCCGCGAATTCGCTTTCCAGAAGCGCGACCGGCGCGTCTTGCGGCGCGGTATAGCGGAACAGGTCGCCCGATTGCATCAGGGCGTCGATGGCCTCACGCGCGGCGGCAGGGATGGGTTCGGCGTCATGAACGTTAGGCGGAAGCGTCATATTTGATTTTCCCAAATTCTATCTTTGGAAAAGATAAAGCTAAAAGAACGTCAATCCAAGCCCCTACGTGACCATGCAGCAAAATTTCACCTAACTGTCGCAATCCAGAGGATAACTTCGTTCGGACCCCGGATAGCGCCTTGCATCCGTTGGGGAATCCGGGTGGCAATGGGAAAATCTAAACATTGCATTTCACGGTTCGGATTGTTCCCATCATGCTTGCTAGACTTGCTTTTTCATTGTCCATTCTCGCTCTGCCAGCTCAGGCGCAATACGTCCTGTCCGACGGAACCGAGGTAGCCCCGCTTGAGATGTTTCAGGAATGCGACGTCTGCCCCGAGATGATCGTGTTGCCGTTGGGAGAGTTCCTGATGGGCGGGCCGCCGGGTGAATCTCGTTTGAATATTCACTTGGGCGCGAATCCTATGCGGTGGGCCACTCCTGAGGATCCCTATATCGCGTACCACGAGGGCCCTGTTCATCCTGTTAAGATTGATATGCCAATTGCTATTGGTCGAAATGAAGTGACGCATGAACAGTGGATGGCGTACGTCAATGACGGTGGCTGTGGAGGGCATGTTCCGCGCGATTGTATATTACAGCGCGATGCTGCCTGCGTAGATGTTCGGGGCAACTACCCGGTTGTTGATGTCTCTTATTCCGACGGCGTGGCTTATACAAAATGGCTCAACGACAAGATTGGCGCCGATGTGTACCGTTTGCCAAAGGAAGCAGAGTGGGAGTATGCAGCACGCGCCGGAACGCAGACCCCATTTGCTCAGGGTTAGGAAGTAACCACCGATCAAGTCAATTTCCACGGCAAACCAACCGAAGAGATGTTGGGTGTCAAGCGTCCGGAACTGGCACGGCGTGGTCATCCGGTTCGGGTTGATGATCTCGACGCCGCCAATGCGTGGGGATTGCGCCATATGTCAGGCAATGTAGTTGAGCGTACAATGTCTTGCTGGACTTCAACTCACATAGGTTTTGCGACTGTAAGTGACTATCTGCGACACGCTATGTTGCCTGCGTGTACAGACCGCGTCGGGAGAGGTGGTGCCTATTGGACCGCTATGGATTTCTCTAGGGTCGCTTCGCGCGGGCGAGTAGATGAGGACGCAAGTCTAATGGCCGCTGGGTTTCGAGTGCTACGCGATTTTTGATAGTCTGCAAGACCTCAGTTAACTGGGGGCTCGATCACACCCCCAGCCGATCCCGCAAAGCAAACCACGTCATCGCCAGCACCAGCAGGGGGCTGCGCAAGGCGGCGCCTCCGGGGAAAGGTAGGGCGGGGACGCGGGCCATGGTGTCGAACCCTGCGGCCTGCCCCTGAATGGCCAGTGCCATCAATTGCCCCGCATGGGTGGCTGTTCCGACCCCGTGACCAGAGTAGCCCGAGGCTGACAGGATATTGGGCGCAACCCGCGTCAGATACGGCATCCGCCGCATGGTAATCGCCAGCGTGCCGCCCCAGGCATAGTCGATCTTCACATCCTGCAGATGTGGGAAAATCTCGGTCATCGGTTTGCGGACTTTGGCGGCGATGTCCGCCGGGAAGCGGTAGCCATAGCTTTCACCACCGCCGAACAGCAGCCGGTTATCGGCACTGAGGCGGAAATAGTTCACCACGAATTTCGTATCGGCCACCGCCACGTCCCGGGTCAGAACACGGGCAGCATCGGTGCCCAAAGGCTCGGTCGCAGCGATGAAATTGTTGATCGGCATAACACGCGCGGCGACCTTGCCGTTCAGATCGCCAAGGTATCCATTGCAGGCAAGAACAACGTGATCGGCCGTGACCTTGCCCTGCGCGGTTTGGATGATGGCGGGTGAGGTTTCCTCGACCCCTCTCACCTCGGTGCCCTCATAAATCCGCACGCCTGCCTTGGCCGCTGCCTGCGCCAGACCCAAAGCGTAGTTCAGTGGATGTAGATGCGCGGCACCCATGTCCAGATAGCCTCCGCGATAGGCGGGCGAGGGGCACAGACCGTGGCCCGCGCCTTCGTCCAGCAGTTCCATCTGGTCATAGCCATAGCGGTCGGACAGATGCGCCGCGTGGTCGTGCAATTCCTGCTGTTCTCCAGCGGACAGGCCCAGAACGGCGACGCCCGGTTTCAGATCGCAGTCAATCTGGTACTTGGCAATCAGCGATTTGACCAGCGCCTTCGCGTCCTCGGCCAAATCCCACAGCTTGGCGGCGTCGTCATCGCCAACCAGCCGCTCAAGATCTTCCTGATCCATCCGCTGCGCGCTGCCCAATTGCCCGCCATTGCGGCCTGATGCGCCAAAGCCCACACGATGCGCCTCAAGCAGCACAACGCTGAACCCTGCCTCGGCCAGATGCAGCGCGGCGGACAGGCCGGTATAACCGCCGCCCACCACGCAGACGTCGGCTTTTTCATCGCCTGCAAGAACAGGAAAGCGGTCAATCGAATTGGCCGTAGCCGCGTACCAGCTGGCCGGGTATTCAGCCTTGCGGTCGTTGGAATAAAGCAGGTTCATCGCGGATCAGACGTTCAGCAGCAGATGCTCACGCTCCCACGGAGAGATGACCTGCAGGAACTCTTCATACTCGGCGCGTTTGACGATGCCGTAGACGCGGGCAAATTCGGGGCCCAGAACCTCATGCAAGGCGGTCGCTTCATCGAACAGGTCCAGAGCATTGCCCATGACCTGAGGGATATCGCCTTCGCCTTCGTAAGCGTCGCCATAGAACTGACGGCGCGGGCGTTCCTGTTGGACCAGGCCCAGATAGCCGCAGGCCAGTGACAGCGCTATGCCCAGATAGGGGTTGCAGTCCATCCCGGCGATGCGGTTTTCGACCCGGCGCGCCTCGGGCCCCGACAGAGGCACACGGATGCCGGTGGTGCGGTTGTCGCGCGCCCATTCCAGATTGATCGGCGCGGCGTGATCTTTCACATAGCGGCGATACGAGTTCACATAGGGCGCCATCACCGCCAGACCCGACGGCAGGTGATTCTGCAACCCGGCGATAAAGTGGTAGAACGCGTCCGTCTCGCCCCCTTGTGGACCCGAGAAGATATTTTGCCCCGTCTCCATATCGATGATCGAGTGGTGGATATGCATGGCCGAGCCCGGCTCGTCCACGATCGGTTTCGCCATGAAGGTGGCAAAACAATTGTGGCGCAGCGCGGCCTCGCGGATCAGGCGTTTGAAATAAAATACCTCATCCGCCAGCTTGACCGGATTGCCGTGGCGCAGGTTGATCTCCAGCTGGCCCGCGCCGCCTTCTTGCGTAATGCCGTCAATCTCGAATCCCTGATGCTCGGCGAAATCGTAGATGTCGTCTATCACCGGGCCGAATTCGTCCACGGCCGTCATCGAGTAGGCCTGCCGCGCCGCCGCCGGACGGCCCGAGCGGCCCATCATAGGCTTGATACTTTGCGCAGGGTCCACATTGGGGGCGACCAGAAAGAACTCCATCTCGGGCGCGACGACGGGTTTCCAGCCCTTGTCGTGATACATCTGGACCACGCGTTTCAGCACGTTCCGCGGGCTGAACGGGATCGGGTTGTCATCACGGTCATAAGCGTCGTGGATCACTTGCAACGTCCAGTCGCCCGTCCACGGCGCGGCGGATGCGGTCGTGAAGTCGGGCTTCAGGATCATGTCCCGTTCGATGAACCCGTCCTCACCCGCGGCCTCGCCCCAATCACCGGTGATGGTCTGGTAAAAGATGCTGTCTGGCAGGTGGAAGTAGGATTGCTTGGCAAATTTCGAGGCAGGTACCGCCTTGCCGCGCGCGATGCCGGGCAGGTCCGAGATGATGCACTCAACCTCGTCCAGTCGGTGGCCGTCGAAATAGCTGCGGGCTGCCTGCGGCAGTTGGTCTGTCCAGTCGGCCATCAGGCCCTCTCTTTCTTCAAAAACTCCGCCATGAATTGCCCGATTTTGGGGTTGTCGTCATTGGCGGGCAGGCGGTCAGTGGCCGCTTGCATCAATTCATCGGGGACCACGCCCTTGCCGCGTGTCTCGATCAGGCCCTGGATAAAGCTGTCACCATATTCGGGGTGGGCCTGTACGGTCCAGATCGTGTCGCCATAAGCCACCATGGCGTTGCGACAGAAATCGTTGGTACCCGTGACGCGTGCGCCGTCGGGTAGGGCGACTACCTGATCCTGATGCCACGCATTCAGCGTAACTGTCTGGCCATCAAGGTCATAGTCGGTGCGCCCAACGGCCCAGCCTCCGGTGAACTTTTCAACCTTTCCGCCCAGCGCCTGTGCGATGATCTGGTGGCCAAAGCAGACGCCAATCAGCGGCTGGCCTTTGTCGCGGATCGCGCGGATCAGATTTTCCAGCGGGGGTATCCACGCGTGATCCTCATACGCCCCATGGCGCGAGCCGGTGATGACCCAGCCGTCGGCGGAGTCTGTGCCGTCAGGGAACTGGCCGTCCACCACGTTGTAGGTCTGAAACGTAAAGCCGTTGCCGCCCAGCAGGGTACGGAACATGCCGTCATATGTGCCGAAGTCTGAACGCAGCTCATCCGGAGGGTGGCCGGTTACAAGGATGCCGATTTTCATAGGTCACCAAATTTGATCAAATTCATTCTAGCGAACCAAAAGGGGCCGGGCAAGGGGGGTCAGACGGCCTCGACGTAGCTTAGCCAGTGCTCTTCTGGGGGGCGCTCTGCGAAGCGGCGGATTTCCTGCCGTTTGGTCATCGCCAGAAAGCGGATCATATCAGCGGGGAAGATACGCGCCACGTGGGGATCGGATTCGAAGGCAGTGATCGCGGCCTCCCAATCGCCGGCCAGTTGGGGCAGGCCGTCGATATCATAGGCGTTGCCGGTGATTGGGGCGGGCGGGTCGGTTGCATCCTCGATCCCGTTCATCGCAGCACCCAGAACGGCGGCCAGCATGAGGTAAGGGTTGATGTCGCCTCCGGCCACACGATGTTCAATCCGGCGGGCAGCAGGGGCACCACCGGGAATGCGCAGGGCGGCAGTGCGGTTCTCATAGGCCCAGCTAGCGCCGGTGGGCGCGTGGGCGCCGGGAACCAGCCGGGTATAGGAATTGCCATGCGGCGCAAAGATCAGTGTGCTGCCGGGCATCGCCGCCAGACAGCCTGCAATGGCGTAGCGCAGCGTGTCCGTCCCCTCGGGGCCTCCATTGTCAAACACATTGCGGTCCTGATCGTCCACAACCGAGAAATGCACATGCATTCCGTTGCCTGCGTCATCGGCATAAGGTTTGGACATGAACGTCGCGGTGAACCCGTGTTTGCGGGCAAGGCCGCGCGTCAACACCTTGAAAAGCCATGTATCATCAGCACAGCGCATTGCGCCCTGATGGTTCAGGTTGATCTCGAACTGGCCAATACCGCTTTCGGAAATGGCGGTCTGGGCGGGAATGCCCATCGCGGCGCAGCCATCGTAAAGCTCGGTGAAAAAGGCATCGAATGCGTCCATCTCGGCCATGGACAGCACGGCCTCATCCACCAGCCTGCGCCCGGTAATGGGGTTCATCGGCGGTTGTGGCTGCGCGCCCGAGGAATCGAGCAGAGTGAATTCCAGTTCGGTCGCCGCGATCACGGACCAACCGCGCTGGGCATAGCGGTTCAGTACAGCGCTCAGCGCGTGGCGGGGGTCTCCGGCGAAGGGGGTGCCGTGGTCGTCGTACAGACACATCGGCACCAGTGCGGTGTCCACCTCAAGCCAAGGCATCGGGACCGCACCGCGATCGGTGGGCAGCAGCACACCATCGGCATCACCGGATTCAAACACCAGCGGACTGCCGTCAATATCCGCGCCCCACAGGTCAACATTCAGCGCCGAGAACGGCATCCGCACGGAGCCTTTGTCCAGCTTGTCGGAATACGAGGGCGGCACGCGTTTGCCCCGCAACTGACCGTTCAGGTCACAGGCTGCAACGCGAAAACTGTGCAAGGCGCTCAGGTCCATCGGGGGCTCCATCATTGTGGTTCTCCCGAGGTTTAGTCGACACGACGCGCCTTGTCACGAAATTTGATCAAATTAACCCCGCGCCGGGTTCAGGCGGCGCGGGGCAGAGGGTCAGGCGAAGCTGACACCGTTTTCAGCCATCGGATGCTCGGCCACCAGAATGCCCGACAGCGCGTGGATCGCATTTGCCAGCGCCGGTGCGGACGGGGGCGTTCCGGGTTCGCCCACGCCAGTCGGCGCTTCTGCGGACGGCACGATATGCACGTCGATGGCTGCTATATCACTGATGCGCAACGGCTCGTAATCCGGGAAGTTGGACTGATCGACCGCGCCGCTGGTCAGGGTGATCTGGTCGCGCATCACATGGCCGATGCCATAGCCTATGCCGCCTTCCATCTGCGCTTTGACCACATCGGGGTTCACCGCGATGCCGCAATCCACGGCACAGGTGACCTTTTCGATCTTGATGCCGTCTTCCGGATCGCCCGAGATTTCAACGACTTCAGCCGCATAAGACCCAAAGGATTTATGCACTGCGATTCCTTGCGAACGGCCAGCAGGCGCATTGCCCCAGCCCGCTTTTTCAGCGGCCAGTTTCAGTACGGCAGCCTTCCGCTGCTGATCGGGGTTGGCGCTGTCGGACAGGTGGGCCAGACGAAACTCGACCGGGTCACGACCTGCGGCTTCGGCCACCAAGTCCATCATGGTTTCCATCGCATAGGCCGTATGGGTATGACCCACCGAGCGCCACCACAAAACCGTTGTCGCCTTGGGCGTGTCGGTCAGGCCAACGGCCATTCCAGGGATGGAATATGGGCTGTCAGCCACACCTTCGACCGAGCTGTGATCGACGCCGTCATGGACCAAAACGGCCTCGAACGCGGTGCCTTTGATCACCGATTGCCCGGCGATCTGATGTTGCCAGCCTACGATATTGCCATCCGTATCCAGACCCACACGCACCTTATGGCCGAAGGCAGGACGGTAGTAACCGCTGCGAATGTCATCCTCTCGCGTCCAGACCAGTTTCACCGGGCGCGAGCGGTCTGTGACCACAAAGGCCAGCGCGGCTTCGACCTGATAATCCGCATCGGGCGTGGCGCGGCGACCGAACGAGCCTCCGGCCAGCATGGTCTTGATGTGGATCTTCTCGGGCGGCAGCTGGAAGATCTGCTGATAGGCCATATGCGGGCCCGTCGGCATCTGCGCGCCATCATGCAGAACGATGTCACCCTCAGCAGTTTGTTCGATGGTGCAGTTCAGCGGCTCCATCGGCGCGTGGGCCAGCAGTGGGAAATAAAAGGTCTTTTCAACCACCTTATCCGCGCCATCGATGGCTGCTGAAACCGCTGCAACATCCGCCTTGTTCACGTTGTAGGTGGGCTCTGCATCCAGCGCGGCCATGATCTCGGACCTGATCTGATCTGAATCGCGGGTCTCCGCGCCCGACATGTCCCAATCGACCTCAAGCGCGTCGCGGGCCTGGATCGCGGCCCAGGTGTTTTCGGCATAGACCGCAACACCCGCCTGATTGGGCAGAACAGCGGCACTGATATAGCCTTTGACCTCTTTTGATGCGCTGTCATCAAAGCCAAGTGCGATTCCGCCCTTGGATTCAGGCCGCTTGATCATCGCGACCATCTGGTTCGGCAGATGCACATCCATCGCATACATCGCCTGACCGTTGCCCTTGATGGCCGAGTCCTTGCGGCGCACGGCTGCGTTGCCAATTAGGCGGAACTCGGACGGGTCTTTCAGGCGCGGCTCGGCCGGCGCTTCTAGCTGCGCAGCGGCCGCCACGAACTCCGCAATCGGAGCGGATTTGTCACCAGCCTTGACGATGCCTTCCTCGATAGTAATGCCCGATGCGTCCACGCCCCAACTTTGGGCGGCGGCCTTGATCAGCATCTCGCGTGCGGCAGCACCGGCCTGACGATATTGCAGCCAGGAATTCGCCATCGCGGTCGATCCGCCTGTACCCTGGAACGGGCCGAACAGCAGGTTGTTATAGACATTCGGGTCCGACGGCGCAAATTCATATTCGATCTGATCCATGGTCAGGCCGATTTCCTCGGCGATCAGCGTCGGCAGGCCGGTGGCCGGGCCCTGACCCTTTTCAAAATGCTTTACGATGGCGGTTACGGTGCCATCCGCGTCGATTTTCACGAAGGGGTTGAATTGAGCGGTCTCGGACGAAGCCGCAGCCAGCGCGCCATCGGGGCGGGCACCGACCAGCAGCACGGCACCGGCAGCAGCGGCACCTTTCAGAAATCCACGGCGAGAGGTGTTGATGGTCATGGATCAGGCCTCCAGAATCTCGGATGCGCGCTGGACGCCGGCGCGGATGCGTTGATAGGTGGCACAGCGACAGGCGTTGCCATACATGTACTCGTCGATTTCCTCGGCCGAAGGCTTGGGGTTTTCAGACAACAGCCCGACAGCCGACATAACTTGACCCGACTGGCAATAGCCGCACTGAACCACGTCCAGTTCGACCCAGGCTTGCTGGACTGCGGCGCCGATTTTGTCGTCGCCCACGGCCTCGATCGTGGTGATCTCGGCATCTTCGACGTCTTCGATGTAAGTTTGGCACGACCGTACGGGCTCGCCGTTCAGATGTACGGTGCAGGCCCCGCAGGACGCAACGCCGCAGCCGAATTTTGTTCCGGTCAGCTTAAGCTCATCCCGGATCACCCAAAGCAGGGGGGTGCCGGGTTCGGCGTCGACCGTGTGGGTCTGGCCGTTCAGTTTCAAGGTCAGTGACATGAGGGGGGATACTCCATGTTGGGCTGGCTACCTGAATCGGTAAACTTGCGGGTTTACCATAAGTGACGTTTTCAATCGTGTAAACCCGTGGGTTTACCTATTGTTTGACCTTGTCATGTCAATGGGACTATAGCTTTCAGACATGAACGAATGCAGCGCGCCGAATGCGGCCAAACACGCTCAGATCATCGAGGCTGCGGTGGCCGAGTTCCAGGAAAAGGGGTTCGCCGCCGCCAGCATGGACCGTGTTTCCGCCCGCGCCGAAGTGTCCAAGCGGACGCTGTATAAGTATTTCGAAAGCAAGGAAAACCTGTTTCGCTCTATTGTGGTCGAGCTATCAAACCGCTTTGCCGGTGTACTGGATATCCGCTATGAAAAAGGCCGTGATATCCGGGAGCAACTGATCGAACTGGCATGGGCCGAAGGGCGCATCCTGATGTTGCCCGAGGTGATGGCGATGTCGCGTATGGTGATCAGCGAAACTTTGCGCAACCCCGATCTGGCGGCAGCGGCGCAGGGCAAACTGGATAAGACTGCGATATTTGTGTCGATGCTGAAGGACGCGGCAGAAGACGGGCAGTTGCGGATAGACGACCCTCAAAGTGCGGGGCAGGAGTTCATCGGGTTGATCAAGGCCAAGGCATTCTGGCCGATGGTCTTCACTGGCAGCGTCCTGAGTGAGGCCGAAATGACGGCTACGATTGACAGCAGTGTTGAGATGATACTTAGCCGTTATGGCATTTGACCCGCCTTTGCTGTCCGCTTGGATGGCTTTGCCTGTGGCGTTTATGGTCTAAACAGTGCTAGACGCCCCCCTCGTAAGATGTGTTTCGAGGTAAAAGCCAGGAAAATGCCAGAGGTTCAGATCGCACATTCAAACCACGCCACAACTCGGCGGGCGGCGCGGCTCTCGGTTGCGCCGATGATGGATTGGACGGACCGTCATTGCCGGTTTCTGCATCGACTGCTGAGCGGTCAGACTTTGCTCTATACGGAAATGGTAACGGCCCCGGCGTTGGTTCGGGGTGGGGCGTTGCATCTGCTGGACTACAGCCCGCAGGAACACCCTGTGGCGTTGCAACTGGGCGGCTCGGACCCGCAAGAGCTGGCGCAAGCCGCGCGGTTGGGGTCCGAGGTAGGTTATGATGAGATCAACCTGAATTGCGGCTGCCCGTCCGACCGGGTGCAATCTGGCACGTTTGGTGCGGTGCTGATGAAAGATCCCGCGCGTGTAGCCGAATGTGTTGCGGCGGTGCGCGAGGCTGTAGGCGTCGAGGTCACCGTGAAGTGCCGGATCGGAGTAGATGATCAGGATCCTGACCTCGTGCTGCCAGCGTTTCTGGATGCGATCCACACTGCGGGTTGCCAGAGGGTTACAATCCACGCACGTAAAGCGTGGCTTCAAGGGCTGAGTCCAAAGGAAAACCGCGATATCCCTCCGCTGGACTATCACTTGGTGCACTGCATGAAGGCGTTGTTTCCCGACATGCATATCTCGATCAACGGTGGAATAAACTCTTTGCAGGAGGCGCGCACGCATTTGGATGCCGGCCTTGATGGGGTAATGATCGGACGCGCTGCCTATCACCAGCCTGCAGACATCCTGGCAGGGGCAGATCCGTTGATCTTTGAGGCTGGGCAACCTGCGGACCCGTTCGAGGTGGTTCATGAGATGGTGCCTTACATCGAACAACACCTTGCCAGCGGCGGGCGTTTGCATCAGATCACCCGTCATATGCTTGGGCTGTTTGCAGGGCGGCCAGGGGCGCGTGCATGGCGGCGCGTCTTGTCCGAAGGTGCCGTTCACGAGGGGGCAGGCCCAGAGGTTCTGCTGCAGGCGCTGGATCGGGTCGCGCCCGACGCGCAGGTCGAAGTGAGTTAAAAAGCGGCCAACCGGCCGATATGGGGGGGGAATGCCCGAAACGTTTTTGCTGGCCCAGATGCTGGGCCTCTTGCTGGTGATCGGCGCATTGGCCGGAGTTCTGGCGGGCTTGCTAGGGGTTGGCGGTGGCATCGTATTGGTGCCTGCATTTTTCTATGCGTTTCAAACCCTTGGCTATGGCGGCCCGCAATTGATGCAATTGTGTCTGGCGACGTCTCTGGCGACTATCATCGTGACCTCGGTCCGGTCCGTGATGGCCCACAACAAAAAAGGGGCCGTAGACTGGGAAATTTTGCGCGGCTGGGGGCCGGGGATCGCAATTGGGGCAGTGATCGGAGTTACCGTGGCTTCGGCCCTACGCACCGAGGCACTGCAGGCGCTGTTCGGCATTCTGGGGATGGTGATTGGTGCTTATTTAGGTTTCGGAAAATCTGAATGGCGGCTTGGGGACGCGATGCCCAAGGGGCTCCGCCGGGCCGCTTTGTCACCGGGTGTAGGGTTTCTGTCGGTATTGATGGGGATCGGAGGCGGCAGCTTTGGTGTGCCCTTGATGAGCCTGTTCAACACGCCCATTCACCGGGCCGTTGCGACGGCAGCTGGCTTTGGGGTGATCATCGCGGTTCCGTCCGTCATCGGGTTTCTGTTTTTGAATATCGCGCCTGAACACCGCCCGCCAATGACCGTTGGCGCGGTGAATTTGGTGGCAATTGCGATTGTTGTGGCGATGACGATGATCACCGCCCCTTGGGGGGTTAAGCTGGCCCACTCGATGGACCCCAAACCGCTCAAACGTGTTTTTGCCGTTTTCCTGACGCTGGTGGCCCTTAATATGCTGCGCAAAGCGATGGGCCTTTGACGACGTTTTGGCAGAAAGGCTGGGTAAAGTTTCCCTATGACCCCGCCGTCGCTGAATGGGTAGCACACGTTCTGCCAGCTGCTCGGGCTGCAGTCGTTGATCCGGCCCATGCCGAGTGGATAGACTGCGAAGGCACGTGGTTCATCGGTGTGGATGCGCTGGACAACGATGCAGAGGGCAGGGTGGGGCGATCAGGGCCGCTGCAGGGCCAGGCGCTGGAATTCGTGACCGAGCATTATGGAACTCTGCCGTTGCACAAGGGGCAGGTGTCTGTGATGTATCCCGGCTACCCCAAGCCACGCCGCGGCGAAAGCGAGGCAGCCGGGCGTTACCGACGCAACCGTGATGCAGCGCATGTGGATGGGTTGCGCCCTATGGGTCCTGACCGTCGCCGCAGAGTGGACGAGCCGCACGCCTGGATACTTGGCCTTCCGCTGACCGAAGTGAGCGCTGATGCTTCGCCGATGGTTTTATGGGAAGGCAGCCATAAGGTCTTGCGGGCAGCTTTCGAAAAGGCTCTGCATGGTAGACCGCGTGATACGTTGCACGAGGTGGATGTTACAGACATCTATCAGTCTGCCCGACGCGAAGTGTTCGAGACCTGCACTCGCCTGGAATTGCCCGCCAGTCCTGGTGAGACGTATCTTTTGCACCGTCACTGCCTGCATGGGGTGGCCCCTTGGTCGGACACTGCTTCGGCTGGGCCAGATGGTCGGATGATCGCCTATTTCCGCCCGGAATTCCAAGGCGGTGTGGCCGAGTGGATCGAATCCCCGTAACCTACAGCCATGTATTGGTTAGGAGGTATGGGGTCATGATTACGGTCCACACACTCGCCGACGGAGCACAGATCGAGGTCGAGCTGTCCGGCGAAGTCACCAGCGCGGATTACAGCGATACTTTAATTCCCGCCATCGAGGCCGCGCTGATCGAACATGAAACCGTTCGATTAATGGCAATCGTTCAGCCAGAATTCAAAGGGTACGACCTGGGTGCTGCTTGGGCGGACACCAAGTTGGGCCTAAGCCATTGGCGCGGGTTCGACCGGATTGCCGTGGTGGCCGATCAGAGTTGGGTTCAGACCAGCGTGCGATTGGCGGCTCCGATTTTGCCTTGTCCGGTCCAGGTTTTTGAACTGTCCGAGGTCGAAACAGCGCGTCGTTGGATCCGCGAATCCCTCGGGTCGATCCATGTGACCGATCTTGGTGGGCCATGCGTTCAGATCAGCCTGTTGGGCAAGGTTGACCCCGAAGAGTATCAAAAGGCCGAGGCGCATCTGGACCAGATGCTTGCAGGGAAAACCGGTTTTCGCCTGCTGATCGACCTGCGGGAGTTTGACGGATGGCAGGGATTGTCTGCTCTGGCTGCGCATTTCCGACTGGCACGCGGTCATATCGGGTTGCTGGATCGTGCGGCGATCGTTGGCGACAAGGCCTGGCAGCATATGGCGCAACGCGTGGCCGGTCATGTGCTGGGCACCCGAACCCAATATTTCCCGTCGGAAGATATTGAACACGCGAAAACTTGGCTGGCTGCAGGATAACCGGCACCATCAAGTTGGATCGCCCTTAGGTTGACGTAAGGTAAGTGCACTCGCCTCTGATTATTTCTTGATCAGTCAGTCAAAAAAGAAATAGGGTTCAAGGGTTTTCCGGTCTTACCACGTCTGGAAAACACCAATGCTGAAGCGCGCCGTTGTGGGTTGCCACTCACTCACCACTTGTCTTCGAACTTGACCCCCTCGGAGTTCAGACCAACCTGCAACGGCGCAGGCTCAGCCTGTGGCTCAGGATTTGTTCAGGCGGGCCGAACGACCGCCACGCCGTTTCGCAAGCTGCGGCTTTCGGGCGGGCAGGGCTTCCATGATCTCGGCGCGTTCGGAACTGTCCATCTTGGACCAACGTGTGATTTCGTCGATGGTCCGATAGCAACCAGTGCAGATCCGCTCGGTCGGGTGAACGACACAAATCTGGACGCAGGGGCTTTCGACCTCGTTCCGTTTCCAGACCATGTTTGTCATTGGTGTCATCCGATCCTTAGAGAAAGCGCAATCTGTCCAGCGCTCCTTGCAGAATATAGCCTGCTGCAACGTGGTCGATAACCTGTCCGCGACGTTTTCGTGTCGTATCCGCCTCGAGCAGTGCCTTTTCTGCCGCAACCGTGCTGAGGCGCTCGTCCCAGAACCCGATGGGAATTTCGGTCAAACGCATCATGTTGCGGGCAAACGCGCGCGTGGATTGGCACCTCGGACCTTCTGATCCGTCCATGTTTTTCGGCAGGCCAAGAATGACCCCTCCGATCTCGCGCTCGGCGATCAATTCCAGCAGGCGCGCAGAGTCCAGAGTGAACTTTTTGCGCCGAACGGTTTCCAAAGGGCTGGCCACACCGCGCATCCGGTCCGAGACGGCCACACCGATGGTTTTTTCGCCCAAATCCAATCCCATCAATGCGGTCATCGGTGTGAGCGAAGCGGCGAAATCCTCGAACGCGTCATGGATCATTGCGCGATCCCGGCCTGCAATGCGGCGGCGTCAATGATCTCCAACGCCTCGGCATCCCCGGCAAAGACCGCGTTTGCCTCTTGCATGATGTCGATCGCGCGCTGACCTTCACCCAAAACGCCCAGTGCACTGATCAGCCGCGCCCAGTCCTCGGGTGGTCCGCCTTCGGTCGCCAGTCGATCCGAAAGCTGGTTGACCATGCCCATGATCATCTGTTGGCGTTCTTCAGGTGTCAGGTCTGCGGCGGCTTCCACGTCTTCCTGAGACGGTCCGGACGGGGCCGGGATGTTTGGTGGGTTGAAGACACCGGCGCGGAACGCCAACTCCTCCAACTGGGCGCGCATGGCCTGTGCCCAGGGCGAGTCTGCGGGCGATGTGCGCAGCGCCTCGACCCAGATGCGATATCCGATGTCAGGACGGCCAACCTGTGTCATCATCCGTCCAAGATAGTATTGCGCGGGGCCGTTTCGGGGATCACGTTGCAAGGACTGCCGAAGTGCGTCTTCGGCTTCGGGTGATATATATCCGTTAGCGGCCAGGATCATCATTTCGGCCAGATGTGCGTAAGCATCTGCAGGAACCGCTCCACCCGAGAGTTCAATCACCCGCTGCTGCGCTTTGTATGCGGCTGCAAAATTGCCAGCATTCGCCTCGTGCTGGGCAAGCAGTACGTGCCCTTGCAAATCGTCGGGACGTTCGGCAACCGTATTGCGCAGCTGTTGCAACAGGTTGGCGTATCCTTCGTCCAGTTGCTCGGGCAAGTCAGGTAGAACTTCGGCTTCGGCTTCGGCTTGGCTGGGGCGTTCGGCCCGCATTGTTTCGGCCAACTCCTTACGTAGCGACAAGGGCTGGTCCGGCAATCCGGCGGCGCCCATTTGGCGGTACATCCAAAAACCGCCGCCGATCAGGACAGCGGCAACCACGACAATAGCCACCGTATTGGCCCAGACTGGAGGGCCATCCTGTGTACCCTGCGCTTGCATCTGCGCGTCGGCAGACAGAATCCGGCGCGAGATTTCGGTCCGCACCCGTTCCGCATCGGCCTCACTGATCACACCACGTGCAAGATCACGGTCCACACCAGCCAACTGCTCGCGATAAACGCGAAGGTCAAATGCGGCTGCGGGTTCGCGGTCTTTGCGTCCCTTCAGCATGGAATATCCAAGGAACACTGCGATCAGCAGTGCGGTCAGGATCAAGAGGGCCCAGAAAGTCATGTTAGCTCCTAAATGGCTGCCTTGACTTAGACCCGCGAGCAGTCGGAAAAAAGGGGCAAATGGCCGCGAGACGACTTCATGTCGCAATATTGAGGGCTATGTCGCAATAGTGCGCTATTACGGCGTTGGATGGCAGGGGTATACTGTCGTTACACGGCATATCTGCGCACAATCACCGAACCGGATGGATTCGCTTATGAAACACTATTCAGCCTTTGCTGTGGCGCGCGAAGCGCTGCGCTATCACACAGGATGGGAGCGCGCTTGGCGCTCGCCCGAGCCAAACAAGAAATATGACGTGATCATCGTCGGTGCTGGCGGCCATGGACTGGCCACGGCGTATTACCTTGGAAAGAACTACGGTATCCAGAATGTCGCGGTGATCGAAAAGGGTTGGCTGGGCGGTGGCAATACCGGCCGGAACACGACCATCATCCGGTCGAACTATTTGCAGGATCCGTCGGCGGCATTGTATGAAAAGGCGCGCAGCCTGTACGAAGATCTGAGCCAGGACCTGAACTATAACGTGATGTTCAGTCCGCGTGGGGTGATCATGCTGGCGCAAACCCAGCACGAGATCCGTGGCTATCAGCGCACGGCCCATGCCAACGCGCTGCAAGGCGTGAAGACCGAATGGATCACACCCGAGCGCGTCAAAGAGCTGGTGCCGATCATCAATCTGGACGGGCCGCGCTATCCGGTATTAGGCGGTCTTTGGCAGGAACGCGGTGGCACCGCGCGTCACGATGCGGTGGCCTGGGGTTATGCCCGTGCGTGTTCGGCTATGGGGATGGACATCATCCAGCAATGCGAAGTCACTGGCGTACGTCAGGACAATGGCCGCGTTGTCGGCGTCGACACCACCAAAGGTGCGATTGACTGTGAAAAACTAGGCATCGTGGTCGCGGGCCATTCCGGTCAACTGGCTGAGATGGCGGGCTTCCGTCTGCCGCTTGAGGCCGTAGCGCTGCAGGCGCTGGTGTCCGAGCCTATCAAACCCTGCATGGACGTGGTCGTAATGGCCAACACCGTGCATGGCTATATGTCGCAATCCGACAAGGGCGAGATGGTCATCGGTGGCGGCACCGACGCTTATAACAACTTCACCCAGCGCGGTTCGTTCCATCATATTGAGGAAACTGTGCGGGCGCTGGTCGAGACATTCCCGATGATTTCGCGCCTGAAGATGCTGCGCCAGTGGGGCGGGATCGTGGACATGACCGGCGACCGCTCGCCTATCCTTTCGAAAACGCCGCTGCAGGGCTGTTTCATCAACGCAGGTTGGGGCACGGGTGGCTTCAAGGCCATTCCGGGTTCGGGCTGGGGGATGGCGCAACTGATGGCCACGGGCCATTCGCCGCTGACCGAAGCGTTTACGCTGGACCGTTTTAAGGAAGGCCGTTTCATCGACGAAAGCGTCGCCGCCGGGGTGGCACACTAAGGGCTCTGCCCGAAGTGACCACAACACAGAATTCTGGTCGGCCCGAGTGTCGACCGACCGAGAAAAGGATGACCATATGCTGATCCTGAACTGCCCCTATTGCGGCGTCGATGCCGAAGAAACTGAACTGGCCGCTGGCGGCGAAGCGCATCTGAAACGCTTTGGTCCGGGCTCGTCGGATGACGAGTTCCACGACTATCTGTTCATGCGTGAAAACCCCAAAGGCGTTCATTTCGAGCGCTGGCGTCATGCCAATGGCTGCGGCAAGTGGTTCCACGCTGCACGCTGCACACAGACGCTCGAAGTGTTCGGTACCTATTCGGCCCAGACCTCCGAGCCGCCCAAAGAAATCCGCGAAGCGATCACCGCCAAGCGCCCCGGCTGGACCTGGAGAGAGTTCGAATGATCCGCCCAGCCACCCGTAATTCCGCCTGCGAAAGGTCCGCAACATGAGCACCCGTCTCGCAAACCAAGGCCGGCTGATCGACCGGTCGAAACAGGTCACATTCACCTTTAACGGCACCTCGATGCAGGGCTACGAGGGCGACACGCTTGCCTCGGCCCTGCTGGCCAATGATCAGATGATGATGGGCCGGTCGTTCAAATATCACCGTCCGCGCGGCGTTGTCGCCAGCGGCGCGGAAGAGCCGAACGCTCTGGTCGGCCTGGGACAGGGCAACCGGTTCGAGCCGAACCAGCGCGCCACCACGACCGAGCTGTTCAATGGCTTGACCTCGATCTCGCAGAACCACTGGCCGAATCTCGAGTTCGACATTGGTGCCGTGAACACGGCGCTGGCGCGGTTCCTGCCGGCTGGCTTCTACTACAAGACGTTCATCCATCCGAAACCGTTCTGGAAACACGTCTACGAGCCGTTCATCCGTCAGTCCGCTGGTCTGGGCAAAGCGCCCGACAAGGATAACCGCGATGCGGACACCTATGAGCACTTCTATCACTTCACCGATGTTCTGGTGATCGGCGGCGGTGTGGCAGGTCTGCAGGCTGCGAAAGTGGCAGCCGCGTCCGGTGCCAAAGTCATGCTGATCGAGCAGACCGCGCATTGGGGCGGGCGTGCTCCGGTTGATGGCGGCACGATCAATGACGAGCCTGTGGATAAGTTCGTGGAACAATTGGTTTCCGAACTCGAAACAATGGACAACGTCATGATGCGCAATCGTTGCATGGGGGCCGGGGTTTATGACCACGGTTACGTGCTGGGATATGAGCGCCTGACCGATCACAAACCGGGCACCCAAGGCCCACGTCACCGGCTGTGGCGCATCCGCGCGAAACAGGTGGTAACCGCCACCGGCGCGATCGAGCGTCCGTTGTCCTTTGCGGGCAACGATGTACCGGGCGTGATGCTGGCCTCGGCCATGCGCGACTATGTGGTGAACTGGGGCGTGACCCCCGGTGAGCGTGTGATTGTGGCCACCAATAACGACGACGCCTATCGCACCGCGATCACCCTCAAGAAAGCCGGTGTGGATGTGCTGCGCGTGGTCGATGCACGCGACACGGCTGGTCCGCTGGCGAATGAGGCGCGCGAACTTGGTATCCGCGTTGACCCCGGCAAAGCGATTGCCAAGGTCAAAGGCGGCAAGCGCGTCAAAAAGGTCGAGCTGTGCAATCAAGAAGGCATCGGTGGCGCGCGTGAAGAGGTCGAATGCGACGCGGTCGCCATGTCGGGCGGCTGGTCTCCGGTCGTTCACATGTGGTCGCATTGCGGCGGCAAGTTGATCTGGGACGAGGCGCAGGCGCATTTCCGTCCTGACCCGTCGCGACCTCCGCTTGGTGCTGATGGCGAAGGGTTCGTGCTGGCCGCGGGCTCGTCGAATGGTCCGCTGGCGCTGGGCGATGTTCTGACCGACGCGGATGCGGCGGGTAAAGCAGCGGCCAAGGCGGCCGGGTTCACAGCGAAGCGCACCAAGGCCCCGGTCGGTGAGACCACGGCTGAGGCTCCGATGGCGGCGGTCTGGCTGATGCCGGCGAATGCCGAGATCGGTTTGCGGATGAAATCCTGGCTGGATTTCCAGAACGACGTCAAAGTCTCCGACGTTCAGCTGGCGGCGCGCGAAGGTTACGAAAGCGTCGAACACACCAAGCGTTACACCACGCTGGGCATGGCGACCGACCAAGGTAAGTTGAGTAACATCAATGGTTTAGCTATCCTTTCTGATGCCCTGGATTCAGAGATTCCGAAGGTCGGCACCACCACCTTCCGCCCGCCCTATACGCCCATCTCGCTGGCGTCGATCGGTGGCGAAGCGCGCGGTGAGGTGTTCCAGCCGATCCGCCAAACCCCGATGCACAACTGGCACGACAAGAACGGTGCAGACTGGGAGCCGGTCGGCCATTGGCGTCGGACCTATGCCTATGTCCGTCCCGGTGAGTCCGTGCATGACGCGGTCAATCGCGAGGTGAAGAATACCCGTGAAAACCTCGGCCTGCTGGACGCCTCGACATTGGGTAAGCTGATCGTCAAAGGGCCCGATGCGGGCAAGTTCCTGGACATGATGTACACTAACATGATGTCCACGCTGAAGGTCGGCAAATGCCGCTATGGCCTGATGTGTTCCGAGAACGGCTTCCTGATTGACGACGGTGTTGTCGCGCGGATCGACGAAGATACATGGCTGTGCCACACCACCACCGGCGGTGCCGAGCGTATCCATGGTCACATGGAAGAATGGCTGCAGACGGAGTGGTGGGACTGGAAAGTCTATGTCGCGAACGTCACCGAGCAATACGCGCAGGTTGCTGTTGTTGGCCCCAACGCCCGCAAGGTGCTGGAGAAGCTGAACGCGCAAGCCGGTGGCGGCATGGATGTTTCGAAAGAGGCGCTGCCCTTCATGGAATGGCGTGACGGCAAGATCGGCGCGTTCGACGCGCGGGCCTATCGCATCTCGTTCTCTGGCGAGCTGTCCTATGAGATCGCGGTTCCTGCAAGCCAGGGTCAGGCGTTCTGGGATGCTCTGATCGACGCGGGCAAAGAGTTCGGCGTGATGCCTTACGGCACTGAATGTCTGCACATCCTGCGGGCCGAAAAGGGCTTTATCATGATCGGGGACGAGACAGACGGCACCGTGATCCCGCAAGATCTGGGGCTACACTGGGCGCTGTCGAAAAAGAAAGAGGACTATCTGGGCAAGCGCGCCCACACGCGCAGCCATATGGCCGATCCGGACCGTTGGAAACTGGTCGGACTTGAGACTGTGGATGGTTCTGTCCTTCCCGATGGTGCCTATGCGGTGGGCGAGGGCGTCAATGCCAACGGTCAGCGCAACATGATCGGGCGCGTCACCTCGACCTATTACTCGGCCAATCTGGGCAAGGGCATCGCCATGGGCCTGATCAAGCACGGTCCTGACCGAATGGGCGAGATTGTCGAGTTTCCGGGAACCGACGGCAAAACCTACAAGGCCAAGATCGTCGATCCGATCTTTTACGATAAGGACGGGGAGAAGCAGAATGTCTGAACCCATCAGCGCACTGAACCACGCCAGTTATGACGGCATCGCCAAGGTAGCGGAATGCGGCTTGCAAGGAATGATCACCCTGCGCGGCGATCTGTCCGACAAGGTACTGGCCAAGTCCGTCAAGGACGCTACCGGGCAGAAAGTGCCCGGTCAGCGCGAGGCAAGCGTCAACGGGGATACCGGCGTGTGCTGGATGTCTCCGGACGAATTGCTGGTGCTGGTGCCCTATTCAGAGGTGAACGCCAAACTGGCGCAGATGACCGAAACGCTTAGCGGCACACATGCGCTGGCCGTGAACGTCTCGGATGCCAGGGCGGTGTTCTGCGTTTCGGGATCTTCTGCGCGTGAGGTAATGGGCAAGCTGGCTCCGGTTGATTTGTCGGCAGATGCCTTCCAGCCCGGCCAGATCCGCCGCTCGCGTTTGGCGCAGGTTGCGGGCGCGTTCTGGATGGACGACGCCGAGACCTTCCGCGTGGTTTGCTTCCGATCAGTCGCAGACTACGCGTTCAAACTGCTTAAGGTTGCGGCGCAACCGGGCAGTGAGGTTGGTGTTTACTAAGCATTTTAAAACGCTAGATTTTTGGGCTGCCGGGGAACCTGGTGGCCCTTTTTGTTGCTGCGACAGCACAGTTGTGATTGATCCGATCAGCTTGGTTCGTGACGTAAGAATGGATTTCCTTCAAGCGACACTCATTGTTAGAGTGTTGGCTGATATTATCACGTATGACGTGTGGAGTGCCGATAGTGTTCAACAGTGCTGCTAGGGTAAACGGAATTAATGATTTCACTAAGAATGATTGCGGTTTGTGCCGCATTGATCGTCTCGCCAGCTGTGGTTTTGGCTGAGACATATAAAGAAACTTTGGGGTGCACATTCGGCAAAGGCCTGGCGAATCGTCCGACACCTGAGAAAGTGGTGTTTCCAGTGGACGAATTCGGGCGTTCCGCTCTGCTGCATGAGGTCGAGATTCCGGGCATCGTAACTGACACAGGGCCGGGCCGAATCCGACGAGATTCTCCGATCAAATTGTCGATCGCGTGGGTCGGTCAGACCTGTTTTTATGCGGCTACGGGAAGAACGTATGCAGGTAATGAATCGCGTATTGATGCAATCGATTTGAGGGATCAGGAGTTCTCGATTTCTTTGGATCGCAGAACGATGAAAGCGATTACAAAGCCTTCCACTGTATCCGCATGAGCGGCGCGCGACGGTTTTGCAAAAGGACGTTGCAAAGGTATTGGAACCCCCAAATCCTGATTTAGGAGACTAGGATTTTGAAACAGTTTTTGTATTCGATCGCGGCTGTGATGTGTACGGCGTCTGCTCAGGCGGGCATCGTGAATTATGAGTGCGAGTTACACAGCTTGGAAGCGCAAGGATGGATTCCTCCGGTTGTCTTGCTGAGTGTCGATGCTGACACTAAGCGCGCGCGGGCATTCGATGGCGCAATCCGCTCTGCCAATGAGCTTGCGCGGATTGATGAAAACACACCAGCAAATGCCAAGTTGAAACTCACGCGAAAAGGCGAATACCGATTGTCATGGCGCCTTACACTGTCCTCAAACTCTACGCGCCAATACCGTGTGTCGTATACTGCGACAGTCGACCCCGAGACGAACAAGTTAAAGATGTCGGCAAGTTTCCCGCAGGCCAATTTGGGAAACCGACCCAGTGGAATTGGGCGCTGCCAGCCGATATCCGCGCCTACCTTGTTTTAGACCTACAAGCGGCTGGGAAAAAGCCTAACCGCTTAAGACAAACGACTGAAAACCGTTCAACGACGTTGGCGCAGTCAGGGCTTGCACCCCGACCTCTTCGCCGTTGGCATTGCGGCAAGATGGGTAAAACGACAACAAATCCGCCAGTTTGGCCATTCGATCCTGACGTTGCGCCTCGGGCAAAAGCGGCGCGTGGGTAGAAAGATAAAGCGCGGGGCGGGTCACTTTCAGAAACGGAATAAGGCTGGGCAGAACCATGTATTCTGCCCCCTCGATATCCATTTTAACGAGTGACACACTGGACAGGTCGGTCGCGGCTTCGAACTGATCCCAGGCAATGGTCAGCGCATCACTGCCATGAGCCGCGTCATGCAAAAGGGAACTGGTGGAATCACCGGGCTCTCCCCTTACCGAGGCCATACGTGCAACGCCGAACCGATCCGACAGGGCTACGCCAAAGGCCGAGACGTTGCGGACGTTGTTCAAATCCATGTTCCAGGCCAGGTACCGGTAAGCGGTGGGGTCAGGCTCAAAGCACCATACATGTCGCGCGCGCCGCGCGCCGTAAAGAACGGTAGGGCCGATCCATGCACCTATATCCAAATAATCACTTTCGGGTTTCAGATGAGCATCCAACACGGCAAAAGTCTCGGGCTCCCACAGGCCAGCAGTGGCCTTGCGCCAGAATTTCGAATGGTAGGGGTCCAGTCGAAACCGTTCTCCATTCAGGCTGCCTGAACAGTATCCGCGGGCGCGGTAAAACATCTTGCGCGCCTGTGTCAGCATCGCGGACCTCCGGGTTTTCTTGTCTCTGCCCTTGACCTATGGCCGTTGCCAAAGCATTTAACCTTTGGAACCGCAACAATCATTTCAACAGGGGGCCGAGATGGCTTTTAAACTTCCTGATCTTCCTTATGCACATGACGCGCTGGCAGCCAAGGGCATGTCCGCGGAAACATTGGAATATCACCACGACCTGCACCACAAGGCCTATGTCGACAACGGCAACAAGCTGATCGCCGGAACCGAATGGGACGGCAAGTCGATGGAAGAGATCATCGTGGGCACCTATGACGCAAATGCTGTCGCCCAGAACGGTATCTTCAACAACATCAGCCAGTTGTGGAACCACAACCAGTTCTGGGAGATGATGGGCCCCGGCGATAACGCCATGCCCGGTGAGCTGGAGAAGGCTCTGGTCGAAAGCTTTGGTTCGGTTGACGAATTCAAATCGCAGTTCAGCGCGGCAGGTGCTGGCCAGTTCGGCTCGGGCTGGGCGTGGCTGGTCAAGAACGCAGACGGCTCGCTGGCTGTCACCAAGACTGAAAACGGCGTGAACCCACTGTGCTTTGGTCAGACAGCGTTGCTGGGTTGCGATGTGTGGGAGCATTCCTACTACATCGACTTCCGCAACAAGCGTCCGGCCTACCTGACCAACTTCCTGGACAATCTGGTCAACTGGGAAAACGTCGCCTCGCGGATGTGATCGGCTGACCGGTAGTACGTTTTTGAGGGCCTGCTTGCGTGAGTGAGCAGGCCTTTTTCTTTTGAAGTTAACGGTTGCTGCAGGAGGTTGAGGAATCGGCAGCATTCTTCATTTCTATGACCACTTTGAGCCCAAAGGAGACGTTTGGATCAAGCACAGCGAATGACTGCATCAATGGTGGTTCACGCGACTTTCCACACTAGGCAAAGACGAAATCATCAGCACTTACACCGACGACTCCTAGAAGTGTAATTTCGTTCAAGTCCAAAGCAGTGCCATCAAGGTCGATGATGGTATTACCGTTTATCTCTTGAATATCCAACGACAAGAACTCTGTCTCGGCAATACCATACCCGGAAATATCCAGCTTATCTTTTCCCACTTCAAAGTCATGGATGGTATCTAACCCACTGTCCGGTTCAAAAACGAAACTGTCGGCTCCTCCTTGGGCCTGTTCAAAGAGAGAACCATCTCCCCAGAGGTCGTCGTTTCCAGTCCCTCCGACAATGATATCGTTCCCTCCGACAGTGTCGCCGTATAGGTTCGGAGCGTCGCCTACGATCAGGTCGTCGTCTGCTCCGCCGTTCAAAACATCGTCGGAGTTCTGGCCGAAGCCAACTGCCCAATCCGTATCTCCGAACAAGTAGTCGTCACCGTCATCGCCCGAGATCGTATCATTCCCATACAGACCGACGACCACGTCGTTACCGTCACCCATTTCGGCGACATCGTCCAAGTCAGTGAGAATAACATCTTCACTGACATCGCTGCCAACAACATGAACCGGAGCCTGTTTTCCCTTGGCGGAATAAAAATCGAAGTGAGGAACATTCTCCTCTTCAGTATAAAGGTGATCTATAAAGCTATCGAAGTTCTTTTTGGACGCAAGCACGCCCAAGTCGACTACAGAGCTTTCGTTATCGTTTTTCGGTGGTTTTCGCGGCATCATACTTCCCTCGAAGATGGAAAGGAATTGCTTCTGCCTGATCTGCCGTCGGTTCACGTTACAGCATCGGTTTGACTACGTCTACCGCCATTGATTTCGGTCGACCCGAGCTTGAGGGTTTCGCGTCCCCGTCAAAGCACAGAATTAGCAAGTGGAATTTTGAGAGCGTGGGCTAAAGGCTTTTCTCGAATGGCACCAATGTCCGCCAACCGGACGTTCATTCGGGTAAGGCGTGCTGCGGTGCGGCCAACGGCAGCTTTGTCTCGCACGGCAGAAATTGAATTGGATGCACTGTGCGGCAAACTTTGTTTGCCGGTTCGCATATTAGCATCTTCATCCGCTTCTGGTTCGCTAGCGTACCAATCGGTAGTTTCCCGCCGATAAATTCGAATTAATCTGAATGAGTATTGTACGGGCTCCGGTCGTCCCTAGCTATATTAGGCGGAGGGAGAGAACCGCCAATCTACTAAAAAAGCTCAAGCAGCGCGCTGAAAAACCGTTGGCGCGCAAAGGGATACCTATGTCCGTTGAACAAGGGATGGTCACATAAAACCACAACAGGAGATCACGATGGTCGCACTTTCACAGGGAACTTGGATTGTCATTGCTGACGGCGAAAAAGCACTGTTCATGGAGAACATTACGGACGCGGAAGACCCGAATTTGATGATTGTTTCCGTTGAAGAGACCGACCGGCCGGCAGGCCGACCATCGGATCGGGCAGGGCGGCGCGCTGATGCTGGTCCGAACCAGAAATCCGCGGTTGAAGAACCCAAGTGGAAAACGCAGGCCAAGTCTCTGTTCGTGCAAGACGTTGCTAACCTGTTGAACCGAAAGGGGTTGAAGGGAGCGTATAAACGGCTTGTCCTGGTCGCCAGCCCTCATGTCCTGGGCCTTTTGCGTCGGCGTCTGCACAGCGAAGTGCTGGGCAAGGTCTTGGCCGAAGTTGACAAGACTTTGACCAACCACCCACTCCATAAGGTCGAGCAGGTTTTGATTAACCGTTTGAAGCCTGCAACTTAGACTAAATTCCGAAAGCAGGCGACACGCTCGCCTGCTTATCTCCTGGGGGCGGCCAACAGTGTCCGCAGATTTGCCATGGCCGTTTCCGGCCCGTCGACCCACGTAATGAAAGCGCCCAGAGAAGCGTCGGCAAAGCCCTGACCAATGACCTGCTGCACTAGATCGTGCAGGGCGTCCCAATACCCTTCCACGTTCATCACCAGAATGGGTTTGTCGTGCAGGCCCAACTGGCGCCATGTCAACGCTTCGAACAGCTCGTCCAGCGATCCAGGGCCGCCGGGAAGGACGACAACCGCATCCGCGTTCATGATCATGACCTTCTTACGCTCGTGCATCGTTTCGGTGATCACAAAACGGGTCAGGTCGGTCTTGCCAACCTCGCGCTGTAACAGGTGAACTGGGATGACGCCGAACGTGTCTCCTCCTGCGTCCTGTGTGGCGCGGGCGACCTCTCCCATCAGCCCCACATCTCCGGCGCCGTAGACCAGACGCCAGCCTTCTTTGGCAAGGTGCCGCCCGAATGTGCGCGCAGCCTGTGCATAGGCCGAATTAACACCATTGCGTGACCCGCAATACACACAGACGGATTTCTGGGTCATTATATAGGCTCTCCGGGGTTGTAACTGCGGTTTTGACCCCTGATAGCGGGATTGATAGATTGGCTCAACCGTCACGCAGAATGTGTGGAAGTCAAAGCATTTGCGCTGCGGAGTGAAAGGAAAAAAATGGACGCCAAGTCGGGAAGCGAAAGCACCGGTCCTGTCACCTGGGGGGTGATCATCGGGATACTGGTTCTGGTCGGGGCCACAGGGGCCTATATGTCCGGGGTGTTTGACCAAGAGCCCGAAGGGTCGGGCGCTCAAACGGATGTGGCAGATCAGCCGGTTCAAGACACCGCAACAGAGCAAAGCGCGGCCGTGTCCGAGGGTGAAGGCAGCAAACCAAGCCCTTCGGAAAACACAGAAGCGGCTGAGACCGAGGCTCCCGCAGAGCCGAAAGTAGAAACGGCCCAAGCAGAAACTGAAGCGGCGCCCGAAGTGTCACCGCCGACTCTTGATCAGATATTCGTTGAACCGGACGGGAACGCGGTTCTGTCCGGCTCGGCTGAGCCAGGTGCTTTGGTGCGCGTCCTGCTGGATGGGGAAACTCTGCACAGCTTTACGGTCGACGGCAGCGGCCAGTTTGCCGTATTCGTCACGATCCCGTTCGCCAACACCGCGCGGGGGCTTGTGTTGGAGACAGACAAAGACGATCAGCCGGTCCGGTCGGATGACTACTTGATCGCTGCCTTACCCGAGCCCAAGGTCGAAATTGCGGCGGCTGAACCCGCTGAAGACGCACCGGCAACGCCCGAAGCGCGGGAATCCTCTTCGGCAGGTGCTGAAACTGCGCAGACTGAGACGTCAGTGCCCGAGGATGATCAGGTCGCGAGCGCCAGTCAGCAGTCCGACGATGAACAGAACGAGACGGGCGCCCCGACACAGGGCGGCGAACAGCTAGACACCGCGCAAGCGGAAACCGCTCCGACCGCGGATGCTGTGCCTGACACTCCGCAAGAGACTGTGCAGGAAGAAACCCAGAATCAACAGGTTGCGATACTGCGTTCGGGTGAAGACGGGGTTGAGCTGGTGCAACCTGCGTCTCCGCAGGACAGCGCATCGGATCAGGTTGCACTGGACACTATCGGGTATTCTGACGCCGGTGATGTCGAGTTGACGGGCCGCGTGCCTGATGGTTCGGTGGTGCGCCTTTACCTGAACAACCGATTGGTTGCGGATTTGCCGCCAACCGATGACGGTAAGTGGCGCAGCGAGCTTGAGGGGGTCGACCCCGGTGTTTACACCTTGCGGGTGGATGAGGTCGGTACGGACGGAACCGTCGTCAGCCGTCTTGAGACGCCCTTCAAACGCGAACCTCTAGAAGTTCTGCGTGCCGCTGATGCCGCCAATGGGTCTGCCGCACCCGATGCGCCGGTCATCCGTTCGGTCACTGTTCAGGAGGGCGACACGTTGTGGGCAATCTCGCGTGATCGCTATGGGGATGGGCTTTTGTTCGTGCGTGTGTTCGAAGCCAACCGCAATGCGATCCGTGATCCTGATCTGATCTATCCAGGGCAGGTCTTCACCATTCCCGAGTAATCCTGTACTTCTGACCCTCTTGGGTCAGGGGCCAATCTCTGACCGCAGTTTTGGTACGTGATGAGACGAGCAGCCCATATGCATTCCGACGACATGCCCCAGGTCGACGAACGCCGTTCCGGCTGGCGAACGATCCGCAAGGTCGCCCCCTATCTATGGCCCGAGGATGAGCCATGGGTGAAACGACGTGTCGTTATCGCAATGAGTATGTTGGTTATCGCCAAGCTGATCGCTGTCTACACGCCGATCCTTTACAAGGGCGCGGTTGACAGCCTTGCCGCCGAGGGGGTGCCTCCGCTCGCACTCGGAGCCGTTGGGCTGACGGTCGCTTACGGTGTTGCGCGGATGATGACGGTGGGGTTCCAGCAGTTGCGCGATGCGGCGTTTGCACCTGTCGGTCAGCGGGCATTGCGGGCCTTGGCGCTTGAGACCTTTCAGCACATACACCAATTGTCGATGCGCTATCACGTGACCCGCCGTACCGGTGGCCTTAGCCGGATCATCGAGCGTGGCGTCAAGGGGGTCGATTTTCTACTGCGATTCCTATTGTTCTCTATCGGGCCTTTGATCCTTGAGCTGCTATTGGTTGCGATCATCCTGATGTGGTTGTTCGACGTGTGGTATCTGGTTGTGGTCGCGGTCACCATCGCGCTGTACATCTGGTTCACTTTTGCGGTGACAGAATGGCGCGTGAAATTGCGCCGTGAGATGAATGATCAGGATACCGAAGCCAACCAACGCGCCATCGACAGTCTGCTGAATTTTGAAACCGTCAAGTATTTCAATGCGGAAGAACGCGAAGCTGAGCGGTATGACGTGTCGATGAAGGCTTACGCTGGGGCCGCGCTCAAAACGGCGTACTCATTGGCTTTCCTGAATTTCGGGCAGTCCTTCCTGATTACCTGTGGGTTGATCGGGGTTATGGTGCTGGCCGCGCTGGGCGTGCAGGCGGGCACATTAACCGTGGGCGATTTCGTGATGGTGAATGCCTACATGATCCAGATTACGGTGCCTTTGAACTTTCTGGGAACGGTCTATCGTGAGATCCGGCAGGCTCTGGTTGATATGGGGCAGATGTTCGATCTGTTAGAGCAGCCGGCCGAGGTAACGGATAAGCCCAATGCGCCTGCGCTGGATGTGACCGGCGGCGAGGTGACGCTACAGGATGTCCGGTTTGGGTATGATCCTGACCGTGAAATCCTGAAGGGCGTGTCGTTGACCGTTCCTGCGGGGCAGACTGTGGCAATCGTGGGGGCAACAGGGTCGGGTAAATCCACAATAGGGCGCCTGCTGTTTCGGTTCTATGATGTGACCGGCGGGGCATTGAAAATCGACGGGCAGGACGTACGGGACGTGTCGCAAACCAGCCTTCATTCGGCCATCGGAGTTGTCCCGCAGGATACCGTATTGTTCAACGATACGATCCGCTACAACATCGCGTACGGCCGCAATGGTGCCACGCAAGAGGATGTCGAAGCCGCCGCAAGAGCGGCGCAAATCCACGACTTTATCGTTACGTTGCCTGAAGGCTATGACACCAAGGTTGGGGAACGTGGGCTGAAACTGTCAGGCGGGGAAAAGCAGCGGGTTGGGATCGCGCGCACGTTGCTCAAGAACCCTCCGATCCTCTTGCTGGACGAAGCGACATCGGCGCTGGATACCGACACCGAGCAAGAGATCAAGGACGCGTTGGCCCAAGCTGGCAAAGGACGCACGGTGCTGACCATTGCCCATCGTCTTAGCACAATCGCCGAGTCCGATCGTATTGTTGTGTTGGAACGTGGCGAGATCATCGAACAAGGCACTCATGACGAATTGCTGCAGCGTGAAGGTCGGTACGCGCAATTGTGGAACCGGCAGCAATCGGACGCGCAAGCAGCGTAATCTTGTGCTAGACTTCGGGATATTCTCCGGAGGTGTTGGAATGCGTCAGTTTTCGTGGATATCCTTTGTTTGCGTGGCAACGCTGACATGCAGTGCAGCTTGGGCCGGAGATGACCCGATCATAGGCGTCTGGAAGACCGAGCCGGATCGCAAGAACCTGACGTCGCACATCAAGATTACCGCGTGTGGCGATGCGTTTTGCGGGCAAATCCTGTCGGCGTATGACGCGTCGGGCAAAGAGGTTCAGACGCCCAACATCGGTAAGAAACTGTTTTGGGATGTGACCAGCGAAGGCAATGGCAAATACGGAGGGGGCGAATTCTGGGTTCCCCTGATTGACGTGGATGCCGTGCCGCAGATGACGCTTGAGGGCGATACTTTGCGGGTGAAGGGCTGCGAGCATCATATCTGCGCTCATCAATCCTGGACGCGCCTGTAAGGAAGCGGGGCCGGCACTGCCGACCCCGATGTATTACTCAGCGGCCCTAAGAGGTGACCCCGGTGGAGTGTCCTTGCGCGGGTCTTCGGGTTTGTCGTCCCAGATCACTTCGGCCGATTGTGCTTCAAGTGCAGCCTTGTCGGTCTCCATGTCCTGGGCGACTTGGCTGGACTGACCGCTGGACGCACGGACCACAAGTTTCGCTAGCAACACAGCATAGGTCGAAACCCAGACGCGCAGGGCTAGGAATGATGGCGTGACGATCAGGGTCAGGATGGTGGCAATTCCCAAACCAAAGACCACGGCTGTTGCAAGTTGCTTCCACCACAGCGCAGTCGGGCTGTCGATGGAATAACCACCGTTGATAAAGTCCAGCGACAGGCCGAACATCATCGGGGTCAGACCTGCCATAGTGGTCAGGGTGGTTAGCAGAACCGGACGAATACGGGCCTCGGCGGTGCGGATGATCGCCTCGATCCGAGGCATGTAGCGGCTGTATTCCTGATAGGTGTCGATCAGAACAATGTTATTGTTCACCACGATCCCGGCCAAAGCTACGATCCCTGTACCCGTCATGATGATCGAGAAGGGTTGCTGCATCACCATCATGCCCAGCAACACACCGGTGGTCGACAGCACCACCGCCAACAGCACCAGAACCGAGTTGTAGAAGCTATTGAATTGCGCCAACAGGATCACAAACATCAACCCCAGCGCACCCAAGAATGCATTGGCAAGGAAAGCACCGGATTCGGCCTGTTCCTCTTGGTCGCCGGTCCATTCCCAAGAGATCGCCGGACCAAAGGGGTTCGTGACCAGCCATTCTGTCAGCACTGCAATGCGTTCGTTGGGGTTCACCGGCGAGATCGACGCGGACCCTTCGTCGATCAACGCCTGAAGGGCGCCCACGTTTTCAGACCCGGTCAGCAACACAACATCGTACTCAACGCCGTTGGTGCCAGTCAGGCTTAGATCGGTTGCAGTCGTGTCTGCAGCGACCTGTCGCAGCACGGCCAACCTTGTGGAGGTACCGCCAGCGGCCTGAGTTGTAACTTTGCTGAGGCCCGGTTCCACATCCGCCTTCACATCGAAGTATCGCTGCTGGTCGACACGGTTGATCTCGGCCAGTTTTGCAACCGGCTGGCGGGTGACAAAGTTGGAAAGCGGGACCAGTCCGTCGGCTGTCCGGACTTTCAGAGTATCCAGCGTCGACAAAACGCGATCTTCATCGGGCAGGCGGACACGGATCTCGATCTCTTCATCGACCGTTTCGGGGCGCATTTCCCCCAGCAAAAGGCCGCGCGTGACCAGTTGCACCATCGCCCCTACGGTCGCTACATCTGCGCCAAACCGGCCCGCTTTTGCGACGTCGACGTCAATCTGCCAGTCGATACCCGGCAGTGGCAGGGTGTCCTCGATCTTGATTAGGCCGGGAGTTTCGTCGAACATCGCCCGCGCGGCGGTCGTGGCGGCTGTCAGCTGCTCTCGGTTGTCGCCCTTGAGGCGCAGGTGCACCGGTTTGGCCGAAGCCGGGCCTTGTTCCAAGGGCAGGATCTCCACCACGATCCCTGGCAACGTCGCCAGTTCCGCGTTCAACTGATCCAGAACGAAGTCACCGTCATACTCCGGAGCGATTGTCTGGCGGTCCAAAAGGCCAAAGAGGATCGGCTCGGACAGGGTAGGGCGGTCCTCCCACGGGATAATCTCGAACTGTACGCGACCGATCGTGTCGGCCGGTGCCTGTGCGCCACCGTTGTTCTGGTTCAGCCCCCCTTCACCCGCAAACGAAAACACATTGATGACCGCAGGATGGGCACCAATGATTTGCTCGGCAGCCAGCACCATCTCGTCTTTTTCCGCCAACGAGATATTGCCCCGTGCGCGGACATAGGCCGTGGCCTGCTCTGGCTCGCTTTCGACAAAGAACTCGACCCCGCGGTTGTTATTGCCGTAGGCGAACATGACCGCCATCACCAGAATGGCAACGACGACGATGGAAACGACCGGCATGATCGGGTTGCCAACCAGAAACTTGATGAAATGCCCGAACCGAGTGTGTTCGCGCACAGTATGCACGTGCTGATCCGGAGCGCGCTCGATCTTGATCGCGCTCAGCGTGATCGACCCGGCAAAAGCTCCGAGGATGAACAGAACCGCGCCCAACAAAAGGCCACCCGCAGGAATCAGGAAGGCTGGGTTCAACATTTGCATTGCGCCCAGGAACATCAGCAGAAGGGCGGGCGGCACCATCAGGGCGCGCATGTTCCATGAGAACCGCGCACGTAGCCAGTGCGAGGCGCGGTCAAACATACGGCTCAGACGGCCCGAAACACCGCCCATGACCGGCAGGTAGATTAGGGCAACGATCAACGAGGCTGACAGAACAAAGATCAGGGTGACCGGAAGCATGCCCATGAACTCACCCGGTACACCGGGCCAGAACAGCATGGGCAGAAACGCGCACAGCGTTGTCGCGGTCGAGGACACGATGGGCCAGAACATCCGCTGGGCGGCTTCGACATAGGCGTGCATTGGCCCGACGCCGTCCTTGATGCGTTTGTCAGCATACTCCACGACAACGATCGCGCCGTCGACCAGCATGCCCACCGCAAGGATCAGACCAAACATAACGATGTTTGAGATGCTGACACCCATAACTGCAAGAAAGGCGAAACACAAAAGGAACGAGGTCGGAATGGCGAACCCGACCAGCAGGGCTGCACGTGTACCCAATGCGGCCAGCACCACGATCATAACCAGTGCAATCGCCGTCAGGACCGAGCCTTCGAGCTGGCTAACCATTGATCCGACGATGCGGCTTTGGTCGTTCGATGTGCCAAGCTGGATCGCGGCCTGCATCTCGGGCGGCCATTTGGTGCGAGCCTCGGCAATGGTCTTTTTGACGTCTTCAACCGTGTCTATCAGGTTGAAGCCCTTGCGCTTGACTACCTGCAAGGCGACGGTGGATTCGCTGTTGAACCGGGCAGTGCCTTCGCGATCCTCGAACGTATAATTGATCTGCGCCAGCTCTCCCATCGTGACGACGCGGTCACCGTTCACCTTGACCGGCAGGTCATACACGTCCTGAGCCGTTTTGAACGATGAAGGAATCTTGACCGAGAAGGTACCTTGTTCGGTTTCGACCTCACCGGCTGCAATCAGTTGGTTGTTGTTCTGGACGACGTTGATCAATTCAGCGGCCGTGACGTCATAAGCCTCAAGCCGCAACGGGTCGATGATGACCTCAAGCAGTTCGTCCCGGTTGCCCGCAATGCCGGCTTCCAGAACCGAGTCCATGGCCTCAAGATCGTCCTGCAAATCTTTGGCAACGCGCGCCATCGTGCGTTCGGGGACTGCTCCGGTCAGGTTGACGATCACGATCGGGAATTCGGAAAAGTTGATCTCGGTCAGGGAATACTGTTCGGCCCCGTCCGGAAACTCGGCCTGAGCACTGTTCATCGCGTCGCGCACATCGGCCATGATGGCTGTCTTGTCCCAGCCAAAGTCGAACTCGAGCGCGACCCCGGCATAGCTTTCTGCCGCCGTCGAGGTCATCTCTTTCAGGCCGTCCAGGTCGGCCAGCTCGGTCTCCATCGGTTTGACCAGAAGGTTCTCAGAGTCTTCGGCCGAGATCCCTGGAAACTGAACCGAAACGAACAGGGCAGGGATTTCGATGTCCGGCTCGCCTTCCTTGGGCAGGCCAATATAGGCAAAACCACCGATCACCAGCGAAATCGCGATAAAGGCCAGGACCATGCGCGCCCGGCCAGCGGCCCAACTGACGATACCGGTCATTCGGAGGGTTCCTTGTATGTAGGCTCAACCGTCACACCGCTGGTTACGAATTCCTGACCAACAACAATCACGTCAACGGTTTCGGGCAACCCACCCAACCACACGCCCTCTGACGAGTCGCGCAGCAGACTGACAGGCTTGAAGTCGACCACGTTGCCACTGCCGATCGTCCGTATGCCCACTTTTCCTTCGTGGTTCAGGGTCAGGGCCGATTGCGGCAGCAGATGCGCCTTGGCGCCTTCCGCGGCAATGCGGATATCCGCAGTCTGACCGTCGCGGATCGAAAGATCGGGGTTGGGAACGGTAACTTCAACTTCGAAGGTTCGCGTGGTTTCGTCGGCCGATCGGCTCAGAAATGTGACGCGACCGGCGACCTGCAGCCCGGTCACCAATGTTGCCGAGGCCTCGGACCCGACAATCACACGGTTGACCTCGGCTTCGGGGACAAACCCAACCAACTTGATTGGGTCCAGCTGAATCACGGTCGCACACAAAGATCCCGGTTGCATCAGACTACCCAGTTCAGCCGTATCGCTTTCCAGCAGACCGTCAAAAGGTGCCTCAATGGTCTGACGATCAATTTCGCGCCGCGCGGCTTCGACTTCGGCGATGGCGGCTTCAATGCCTGCGCGAGTCGCCTCAAGCCCCGCCTCGGCGGTCTTGATCCCTGCCTCGGCTGTGCGCATGGCCGCCTGGCTTGAAATTTTGCGTGTTTCCGAGCCGAACCCGGTTTCAGACAGGCGCTCGGCGGCGGTCAGATTGATCTCGGCCTCTGCGACCAGGGCGTGCGCCTCTTCCAGACGGGCTTCGGCTTCGGGGATACGGCTTTCGGCCTCCAGCTTGCCCGCCATGGCCTCGGCCAGGCTGGCTGGACGCGTGCCCGGATCAAGTTCACACAGCAAGTCGCCGGCTTTCACAAAGCTGCCCTTACGTTTGGGATCTGAGATCACGGTCGAGGTTGTTTCGGCCAGAACTTCGACCTGCCGGTTGGCTTTCGTCTGCCCACGCAGCAGAACAGCACTGTCAATTTCGCGTGCGGATGACCTAACGGCAACAACACCGACGACGGCCTGAGAAGCCCCCGAAACAGCCTCACCTTGTGCGTCAGAAGCGACATTTTCGTCGGCTTCCGCACGGCCAGCCAAAGCGAAAAGGGCGTCGCGTTCGAAGACTAGCAGAAACAGCGCGACGACAACGAGCAAGGCATTTACCAGTGAAATCAAACGCATGTAGAATTTCTCCCAGAATTCTTCGCCAAGATTTCTTCGGCGCTCAGGCATAAATGTGGGCCTGATTATGTATCTTTTCTACGCTGAACTGAATAGTTTGGTTCACATTTTTGCGCAACCCTGACGGGATAGGGTGAAAATGTGCGAATTCCGGCCCTTGGCTTGGCAAGGGTGCCGGGGTATGACATGGCGCCATACACCACTGACACAGCCCGGAGGGCAGGGATGAGCGACGTCGACAGTTTTATTGATGAGGTGACCGAAGAGGTGCGCCGAGACCGCCTTTACCTGCTGTTGCGCCGGTGGGGGTGGATTGGTGTCCTGCTTGTGGTTCTTATCGTCGGCGGTGCCGCGTTCAACGAAATCCGCAAATCGCGGGCAACTTCGCAGGCTCAGGATTTAGGCGACGCGATTCTTGCAGCGCTGGCCAAGAACGACTCGGGTGAACGCGCGACTGATCTTGCAGCAGTCGAGAGTGCCTCGCCGGGTGGTGACGCTGTTCTGAACATGCTGCTGTCCGCATCACAGGTTGAAGCCGGATCCGAGCAGGATGCAGTGGATAGCCTGAACACGATTGCGGTTCAGGGGGACCTGCCAGAAATCTACCGTGCGATTGCCGCTTTCAAAGCGCTGCTGTTGCAAAGCGATACGATGCCCGCAGCAGACCGCCGCCAACAATTCGAAGCGCTAGCTGCGCCCGGTGCACCGCTGCGGTTGCTGGCTGAAGAACAACTGGCGCTGATAGACGTCGCCGAGGGTAGCATCGATGCGGCTATCGAACGGTTGCAGACATTGCGTCAAGATGCCGAGATCGGTGCTGACCTGCAGCAGCGCGCTGCGCAACTGATTGTGGCCCTTGGGGGCGTACCGGAACCCTTAGTGGCCCGTGAGGGCTGAACTGCGGCGCAAACAACACTGACAGACGAGTTCGGATCATCATGGTAACAAGTCTCTTTTCTCGCGTTGGAGTGTCGGTCGCATTGGCCTCTGTCACGCTTCTGGCGGCATGTGAGGAACCTCAGGTCATCCTTCCCGGCGTCCGCGAGGATATTCGTCCAGCTTCGGACAATGAAGCAGTCGAGACACGCGGATCGAAACCAATCAGCCTGCCGGCACAACAGGCCAACGCCAATTGGTCGCAAAGTCCTGGCACTGTTGCCTATCGTACAACGCACCCGCAACTGCGCGCGACCCCTCAACGGGTTTGGTCGGCGTCGATTGGCAAAGGGGATTCGCGCAAACAACGGATCACAGCAGAGCCCGTCGTCGCAGGCGGATTGATCTACACGCTTGATTCCGAGGCTAATGTGACCGCGACCTCGACCCAGGGTCAGAAAGCTTGGAGCACGAACCTTATTCCCGCAAATGATGGTGACGAGGACGCAACCGGCGGCGGAATGGCGTATGCGAACGGGGTGCTTTACGTGTCGTCCGGGTTTGGCCGTCTGACAGCACTGGATGGCAAGACTGGGGCAATCCGCTGGCAAAAGCGCTTGAACGCGACAGGAAGTGGCGCGCCACTGGTCAACGATGGGCTGCTCTATCTGGTCGCAGGGGACGAAACAGGTTGGGCGGTGGATACCAGCAACGGACGCATTGCCTGGCAGATTCAAGGCACACCGAGCGTGGGTAATGTTCTGGGGGCTCCGGCCCCTGTGATCGCGCAGGATTTTGCGGTGTTTGCATTTGGGTCCGGCGATGTGGCGGCTACTTTTCGCAAGGGCGGAATTCGTCGCTGGAATGCTTCGGTCGCCGGAGGGCGTCGTGGACGGGCGGCGGCCCAGATCGTGGATGTGACCGGAGGGCCGATGGTGGCCGGGGACACTATCTATATCGGCAACCATTCGGGCCGGACCGTGGCGTTCGAGATCGGATCGGGCGAGAGGAAATGGACCGCCGATGAAGGCGCAATCGACACTGTATGGCCGGTTGGCGGAAGCCTGTTCCAGATCAGCGACCGCAGCCAGTTGGTGCGTCTGGACTCGTCCGATGGGTCGATCATCTGGGCGCAGGATCTGCCGGGTTTCGTCAAGGACAAACCCAATCGCCGAGGACCGATCGTTGCGCATTATGGGCCCATTCTGGCTGGGGGGCGCATTGTTGTTGCCTCGAACGACGGTTTTGTACGGTTCTTCAATCCCGTCGACGGGACGCTGTTAAACAGTGTGGAAGTGCCTGGCGGGGCGACAACGGCGCCGGTTGTGGCGGGACAGACGCTGTATGTCGTATCGACCAAAGGTGATCTACACGCTTTCCGTTGACGCAAAGATGCGCTAAAGGGCGCGTCTGAGTCTTGAAAGTTTAGTATCATGTCGCTGACCCTCGCCATCGTGGGGCGCCCCAATGTGGGCAAATCCACCCTGTTCAATCGCCTTGTGGGCAAACGCTTGGCCCTGGTCGACGACCAGCCAGGCGTGACGCGAGACCTGCGCGAAGGCGAGGGGCGTCTGGCCGATCTGCGCTTTACCGTGATCGACACCGCCGGGCTTGAGGACGCGACCGATGACAGCTTGCAGGGCCGGATGCGCCGTCTGACCGAGCGTGCGGTGGACATGGCCGATGTCTGCCTTTTCATGATCGACGCGCGGGTTGGCGTGACACCGACCGACGAGCTTTTCGCTGATATCCTGCGCAAACGTTCGAAACATGTGATCCTTGCGGCGAACAAGGCCGAAGGCTCGGCCGCCGATGCCGGTGTGCTTGAGGCTTATAATCTGGGTCTCGGTGAACCCGTCCGCCTGTCGGGTGAACACGGCGAGGGGATGACGGACCTTTATACTCAGCTGATGCCTTTGGCCGACGCGGCCGAAGAGCAGGCGCAGGATGAGGCCCCGGACACCGATATCGAACTGGATGAAGATGGTGAGGGCGAAACGCCTCTGATCACTGCGGCCAAGCCGTTGCAGGTGGCCGTAGTAGGTCGTCCGAATGCCGGAAAATCTACGTTGATCAATAAAATCATGGGCGAAGATCGTCTGCTGACTGGCCCAGAGGCCGGGATTACCCGCGACGCGATCAGCCTGCGTATTGACTGGGCCGACCCGGATGGCGATAGCACGCCGATGCGGATTTTCGACACGGCGGGTATGCGCAAAAAGGCCAAGGTTCAGGAAAAGCTCGAGAAGCTATCTGTATCAGACGGCCTGCGCGCAGTGAAATTCGCCGAAGTTGTGGTGGTCCTGCTGGACGCGGCGATTCCGTTTGAACAGCAAGACCTTCGCATCGCCGATCTGGCAGAGCGTGAAGGCCGCGCGGTCGTGATCGCGGTGAACAAGTGGGATATCGAAGAGGACAAGCAGGAGAAACTGCGCGACCTCAAGGAATCCTTTGAACGTCTGCTGCCGCAGTTGCGCGGCGCGCCTCTGATCACCGTGTCTGCGAAAACAGGCCGGGGACTGGAGCGCTTGCGCTCTGCCATCCTGCGGGCCCATGATGTGTGGAACCGCCGTGTACCGACTGCGGCGCTGAACCGGTGGCTGACCGCAATGCTGGAGCAGCACCCGCCGCCAGCGCCGCAAGGTCGCCGAATCAAACTGCGCTATATGACACAGGCCAAAACCCGCCCGCCGGGATTTGTGGTGATGTGCTCGCACCCTGACAAGATGCCCGAAAGCTATAACCGCTATCTGGTCAATGGTCTGCGAGAGGATTTTGACATGCCCGGCACACCCATCCGCCTGACGCTGCGCGGGCAGGGTGACAAGAACCCATACAAGGGACGGCGCAAGAAAAACGCTGGTGCTTTAGCCAAGCATCTCAAAGGTCGCGCGTAACTGCGCCAATTTTCAGCATTTTCAGCGGTAGGGCGTGACATGCCTCGAACTGCGCGCTAGCATTCAAGCGCGTGCATCTGTTTTTGCACGCACGGGTTGCATGCGGAGATTCCGCGCTTAATTTCATGTTGATATTGAACCGGGCCATCGTGAGGGGCGGGCTGGATGGATCTTAGGGAATACACACGACAATACGCAGTCCAGGACAATCGCCTGGCTGCACTGAGTTACTTTGGAACTTTTGCCGTTTATTTTACGTCGCTGGCGCTGGCGATTGCATATGTGGATCAATGGTTCATCATGATCCCTGCCGGAGTAGTTTTTGCCTTCTCAGCTGTGCGGCTTTACGTCTTGCAGCATGATTGCGGGCATCACTCACTGTTCGAGACGCGCCAGCAAAACGAGTGGGCGGGGCACGGGCTGTCCCCCTTCACATTTGCCCCTTTTGAAGTGATGAAGCAGAACCATAACCTTCACCACTCGGGCATAGGCAATCTGGAACATCGCGAAACCGGTGAAATCCACACCATGACCCTGCGTGAATGGAATGAGGCAGACTGGAAAACCCGTTTTTTCTATCGCCTTTATCGCAATCCGTTCATTCTGGTTCCAGTAGGTGCGTTGTTTACCTATTTCATTCGTTATCGCTGGCCCAAAAACACTGTCCGGTTTGGGGTGGCGGGGGTGGTACTGCACAACCTGTCGATCGTCGTATTTTTGGGTCTGCTTTACCTCATCGCTGGCGGTACCGGCGTTTTGGTGTGGATTGTGTTCTCATTTCTGGGCGGGATGCTGGGTGTGTTCCTTGTGTACCTCCAGCACAATTTCGAGGACACCTACTGGGACCGCCGTCCCGACCTTGACCCCAAGCTGGCAGCTTTGCATGGTTCCTCTGCGCTGGATTTCGGCTGGTGGTTCGACAATGCTGTCGCTTGCATCACGTTGCACGACATCCATCATTTCAATGCGCGTATCCCATCCTATCGGCTGCGCGAATGCCACTATAACCTTCCTGCCGAATATACGCCCCGCCGGATCAAGTTCCCCGAGGCCGTCGCGGCACTGAACCTCAAGCTGTGGGACGAGGATGCCAAACGCCTGGTACCTTTCCCAAAGAAGACGCGGACAACAAATCTGGCCCATAGCAGCTAGCCCATAGATCATATCGCTTGCGGAATTGTATATTCTGTGTATATACAATTCATTGGGCGATGAAGAAAGGACAAAGAATGACCGCAGTGACCAATGTCAAAGGTGTAGGCGAAGCGTTGGGAAAAGCGCTTGTAGCCAATGGCTTCAAAACAGCCGAAGCCATTGCCAAGGCAAACCCCGCTGATCTGGTCAAGGTCCCGCGAATTGGGGCGGCGCGCGCTCCTTTGTTGATTGCCGCCGCGAAAGAGGCGGTGTCGTCCAAACCTGCAACCAAACCAACTGCAAAACCTGCCGCGCGCCGGACGGCCGTACGCAAACCGGCCACGCGTAAACCTGCGGCACGCAAGACCGTGGCCGCTGCCGCCGCCGAAAAACGTGCGCAAGAGGCGGCGCGTAAAGCGACCGAGGAGAAAGCAGCAGCAGAAGCTGCCGAAGCAAAGGCAAAGAAAAAGGCCAAAGCTAAGGCCAAGGCTGAAAAAGCGGCGAAGAAACGGGCAGAGATGGAAGCCGTGTTCTCGAAAGCCAAGGATAAGGTGAAGGCCAAGACGAAGAAGGGCAAAAAGTCCAAAAAGGACGACAAAGCCAAAGACAGTAAGAAAAAAGATGACAAGAAGAGTGGCAAGAAAAAGGATAAGAAAAAGGCGAAGAAGTAAGACTTCTTCGCCCCTTGATCTTGTTGTAACCGGCGGCTGCGGCGCGCCGGTTTTCTTATGCCAGCGTTCCGTCCGTTTGCAGCGTCAGCTTGCCGCCAAGATAGGGGGAGAGCACCTCGGGCAGGGTGACGGTGCCATCGGCGTTCTGCCCGTTTTCCAGCACCGCAATCAGGCAACGCCCGACCGCCAGACCCGAACCGTTCAGCGTGTGAACATATTCCGGCTTACCGCCGCCTTCGGGACGGAATCGTGCGTTCATGCGGCGCGCCTGAAAATCACCACAGGTCGAAACCGAGCTGATCTCACGATACGTGTTCTGACCGGGCAGCCACGCTTCGATGTCATAGGTGCGGCGCGCGCCAAAGCCCATGTCGCCGGTGCACAGGATCACGGTGCGATAGGGCACGCCCAGTTTCTCCAAAATGCCCTCGGCGCAGCGCAGCATGCGTTTCTGCTCGTCGTCCGAATTGTCCGGATGCGTGACCGAGACCATCTCGACCTTTTCGAACTGGTGCTGGCGCAGCATGCCGCGTGTGTCCTTGCCCGCGCTGCCAGCCTCGGACCGGAAGCACAGGGAATGCGCGGTATAGCGGCGGGGCAGGTAGCTTTCCTCGATCATTGTGTCGTTGACGATATTGGTCAGCGAAACCTCGGACGTCGGTATCAGCCACCAGCCTTCGCGGGTCTGATAGCTGTCCTCTCCGAATTTCGGCAATTGGCCGGTGCCCTGCATCATTTCCGACAGAACCAGTACGGGGCCGTTCACCTCGGTCAGTTCGTTTTCATTGATATGTGTGTCCAGCATGAACTGCGCCAACGCGCGGTGGATGCGGGCGACGCCGCCGGATAGCAGCACAAAACGCGAGCCGGACAGTTTAGCGGCAGTTTCAAAATCCATACCGGTCTGAACGGCGTCGATCTCAAAATGCTCTTTCGGGGCAAAGTCCAGCTCGCGCGGGGTGCCCCAGCGGTTGACCTCGACATTGTCGTTTTCATCCGCGCCTTCGGGCACGTCCTCGGCGGGCAGGTTGGCGATGCGGATTAGTTGATCCGCAAGCAGAGCGTCCAGGTCCTTGGCCTCGGTCTGCATTTGGGCGATCTCGGCCTTTTTCTCGGCGACCAGCGCGCGCAGACGTTCGAACTCGGCCTCATCACCGCGCGCTTTGGCAGCACCGACCTCTTTGCTGGCCTTGTTCTGTTCGGCCTGAGCGGTCTCAGCCGCCAGAATTTTCGCACGGCGGCTTTCGTCCAGCCGAAGCAGGTCCGACGACACCGGCGCGTCCCCACGGCGCGCAAGGGCGGCGTCGAAGGCGGCGGGGTTTTCGCGAATGGCGCGGATGTCGTGCATGTCTCAGATCCTTGAATGCGTGAATCACTGAGACCGCTTATGCACCATCTGAACCGCAGGGTGTAGCACCGGTTACGACTTATCCGCTCCCTCGTGGGATTCATGCGCCAGATGGCCATCCCATTCTTCGACCGGGATCTTGGGTTCGGGTGGATCAGCCATGTAAGATGGGGTCATGATCTGTACTCCGTTTTCATTAAAAACGGCCACGATATTGCGGTGCAGGTCGGATCGGATCTTGGGAATGATGCTGCCCCGCGTGCTATAGCCGTTGATCTGGTAATTGATCGCGTAATCGGCCAAAGCCGTCCACAAAACAAAGGGTTCGGGCTTGGCTTTGATCCCTTTGGTTCGGCGGGCGGCCTCGATCAGCATGGCCTCGACCTTTTCGGGCGGTTCTTCATATCCGATGCCGACGGTGGTGTGCAGCAGCAGCCCGCTGCCATCGGTTTTCTTTGAGAAATTCACCACGTCAGAGTTCATCAGCTGCGCGTTGGGGATCGAGATCAGTTCGTTCTTGATGGATTTCAGATGTGTCTCCATCAGCTTGATCTGAACCACGTCGCCAATGTGGTCGCCAATCTGAATGCGGTCCCCGATTGAGGTCGAGCGGCGGTAAATGACGAACAGCCCGGCCAGCATGTTCGAAACGACCGAGTTCGCACCTAGTGACAGCATCGCGCCTACAAGAATGGTCAAGCCTTGAAAAGCAGCGGAATCTGATCCCGGAATGTAAGGAACGGCAAAGACCAGCGCGATCAGGATGACGACGACGCGTGCGATGTTGAAAGTTGGACTCACCCAGTGTTTTTCAAAATCCCCTAGATCGAATGACCCGGCCTCGACGGCGTCAAAAAACACTCGCATGCCCCGAATGATATAAAGCGTGACCCAGCTGATTAGACCCAGCATGATCAAGTTGGGTATGTAACTAAGGATGCCCTTGAAGATCAGTAGAACAGGCTCAGTCAGGTAAGTCAGCAGAAGCTGCGCAAAGTACCGGGTTTCTGCAAAGGCGAGCAGGACGAAGGACAGATAATAGTAGAAACCCAGAAAGAAGATCACCAGCAGAACGAAATTCAGGCCATATCGAACCAGTGCGGCAATTGCTTCAGCCTGAACGCTTTTGGCGGTGGCAGTTTCCACGTCCTTCAGATGCCGTTGTACGAATTTCAGCGTCTTGCGTCTGATCCTGCGATGCAGCCAAAGGATTATTGCAACAAAGATAGCAAAGCCGATTGTCCATGCGGTGGCTTCGATCGCGCCGGAAACTCGCGCTTGATCAGTTCGATTGGACCTGTAGGCCTGGATCGCTTGCTCAATGGCCTCGCCATGGAGAAAACCGAGAACTTCCAGTTCAATTTGCTCTAGTTCCGCGTCGGCGACTGTCACAACCGATACCGAAAGTCCGTCGACCAGTATGCGTGTGCCGAGTTCAGTATCCTCATAAGTGATTGTGACTTCGAGGCTATCCGAAGCTTCGGCCGCTTCTATTATTTTTTCCTGTACTGCTTCGGCGCGTTCCGATGCTGGTAGTGCACTGGAACCACGTAAGAAAAACAGAGTATCACCGTCCACGATAACGGGTGCTTTGAAAGTCTCGGATTGTTCTTCATTTTCGACAGGGACTTCGACCGTTTCCTGACCAGAAGCAGGCACCGCACAAAGGCAAACCCATACTGTCGTGACCAGTATCTGAAGTAGCAATCCCAGTTTCAGATGAATGTGCGCCATTGGACCCCCCGCGGTTCAACTATATCGACGCAAGCGCTTGTTTCTAGGACTTAACTGCAACGCTTGGCCAAATCTTTGCGCATTATCTAAGTTTGGGTGCAAAAACCTGTACCGCCATTCCTTGCAAACAGTCAGTTCAAAGAATAGGTTCTCGCAAAATTTGCGGGCCTTTCCGCAAACACCAAACCAAAAGGAATATCCCATGGAAGGTGGCGCAATCGCCCAGTTTCTCCCGCTGATCCTGATCTTTGCGATCATGTATTTCTTGCTGATCCGTCCGCAGCAGAAAAAGATGAAGGAACATCAGGCCATGGTCGAGGCCGTGCGCCGGGGCGATCAGGTCGTCACCCAAGGTGGTCTGATCGGCAAAGTATCGAAGGTCAAGGAAGGCGAGAACGAGATTGAGGTCGAGCTGGCTGAAAACGTCAAGGTCCGTGTTGTTAAATCGACCATCGCTCAGGTTCTGAACAAGACCGAGCCTGCGAAGTAATTTCGCGCGATATCTCGTTGAAAAGGCAGGGTAATGCTGCAAATTGATACCTGGAAGCGGGTTCTGATCTGGTCGGTCTGCGTGATCGGCCTGCTCATGGCCCTGCCGAATGCGTTCTACACGCGCGTCGAGCAATCCAACGATGCCAAAGCCGCGATCGAGCTTGGCATCGACACCCCAGACATGCAGGCTGAGGCGGCGCAGTGGCCGAATTGGCTGCCGTCCTCGCTGGTCAATCTGGGGCTGGACCTGCGCGGCGGCGCGCATCTTTTGGCCGAGGTCAAGGTTCAGGACGTCTACGAATCCCGCATGGATGCCATGTGGCCGGAAATCCGCGACGCTTTGCGCGATGAGCGGGCTACGGTTGGCACGATCCGCCGTCAGGACTCGGCCCCTGACGAGATTCGCGTGCGCATCAGCCAGCCCGAGGGGATGGCCCGTGCTCTTGAGGTCGTGCGCGGTTTGGCCCGTCAGGTCCAGACGCTTTCGGGCGTTGGCGCGACCGATATCGAAGCCCGCGCCGAGGGTGACACTATCGTTGTGCAACTGTCGGATGCCGAAAAGCTGGCCTCAGACGACCGCACCGTGCGACAGTCGCTTGAGATCATCCGCCGCCGGATTGACGAGGTCGGCACCCGCGAGCCCACGATTCAACGCCAGGGCGCGGATCGTATCCTGATTCAGGTGCCAGGCATCGGCTCGGCAGGTGAGCTGAAGGACATCATCGGCACGACAGCCCAACTGACCTTCAATCCCGTCGGCGGTCGCACCACCGACGCAGATGCAACGCCGGGTATCGGGCAGGAAGTTGTGCCCTCGATTGATGAAGAGGGTGTGTATTACATTATCGACTCGGCCCCTGTTGTAACGGGTGAGGAGCTGGTCGATGCCCAGCCTGCGTTCGACCAGAACGGCCGTCCGGCAGTCAGCTTCCGGTTCAACACCTCGGGCGCGCGTAAATTCGGCGACTATACGCTGGAAAACATCGGCGCGCCGTTTGCGATTGTGCTGGATGATGAGGTGATCTCTGCCCCTGTGATCCAGAGCCACATTCCGGGTGGGTCGGGCATCATCACCGGTAATTTTACCGTCGAGGAAAGCACTAATCTGGCCGTCCTGCTGCGCGCAGGCGCGCTGCCTGCTGGGTTGGATTTCCTGGAAGAGCGCACCATCGGCCCAGAGCTGGGGCAAGATAGCATCGACGCTGGCAAAGTGGCGACCATCGTGGCCTTTGTGGCTGTGCTGGTCTTTATGGCGCTCAGCTATGGGTTGTTCGGCATCTTCGCCAATATTGCGTTGATACTGAACGTCGGGCTGCTGTTTGGTCTTCTATCACTGATCGGGGCGACGCTGACTCTGCCGGGGATCGCGGGGATCGTGCTGACGGTCGGCATGGCGGTGGATGCCAACGTGCTGATCTTTGAACGTATCCGCGAGGAACTGAAATCCGCCCGAGGTCCGGCCCGTGCAATTGAACTGGGTTATGAAAAGGCACTGTCGGCCATTCTGGACGCGAACGTCACCACATTCATCACGGCGACGATCCTGTTTGCCATGGGTAGCGGCCCGGTACGCGGCTTTGCCATTACTCTGGGTCTGGGTATCCTCACCTCGGTCTTCACCGCGATCTTCGTGACGCGCCTGATGATCGTGATGTGGTTCGAACGCCGCCGCCCGAAAACGATCGAGGTTTGATCATGAGACTGAAACTTGTCCCGCAGGAAACTTCGTTCGATTTCTTCAGCCGCTGGAAGGTCTGGCTGGGCATTTCCGGCCTGATGATGGTCGTGGCCTTCACGTCCTTCATGCTGCAAGGTCTGAACTTCGGCATCGACTTCCGGGGCGGCACCACGATCCGCACCCAATCCGCGCAAGAGATCGACGTCGGTGCCTATCGCGACGCCATCGCGCCGCTGGAATTGGGAGATGTCACCATCACCGAGATTTTCGACCCGAACTTTGGCGAGGACGAAAACGTCGCCATGATCCGCATTCAGGCGCAAGCCGACGCCGAGGCGGTCTCGGCCGCGACGGTAACGGCTGTGGAAGAGGCATTAAAGGCGGCAACCCCCGATATTCAATTCGTGTCGGTCGAATCCGTCGGCCCCAAAGTTTCGGGTGAGTTGATCCAGACCGCCGTGATCGCCGTTGTCCTCGCGATCGGGGCCGTGCTGGTCTATATCTGGCTACGGTTCGAATGGCAGTTTGCCCTGGGGGCGGTTGCGGCCCTTGTGCATGACGTGATCCTGACCATCGGCATCTTTTCGGAACTGCAAATCCGCTTCGATCTGGCGATCATCGCCGCTCTGCTGACCATCGTGGGCTATTCGCTGAACGACACGGTGGTTGTCTTTGACCGGGTGCGTGAAAACTTGCGGAAGTACAAGAAGAAAGACCTGAAAGAGGTGTTGAACATCTCGATCAATGAGACCCTCAGCCGGACGGTCATGACCTCGGTCACAACCTTGCTGGCGCTGATCTCGCTTTATGTGCTGGGCGGAGACGTCATCCGTGGCTTTGTCTTTGCGATGATCTGGGGCGTGATCGTGGGGACGTATTCCTCGGTCTTTGTGGCCTCAACCATCCTGCTGTGGCTGGGTGTCAAACGCGACTGGTCCAAGCCGTCGAATACGGCGGGCAACCAGTTTGCAAACGTCGACGCCTGATTTTATCGGCCAGTCCCCGGCGGGGCTGGCCGTTATTCTTTTTGCGGCCTTCCTCAGCGGTATCGTGCGCGGGTTTTCCGGCTTTGGCACCGCTCTGATCTTCTTGCCCATCGCGACACCTTATCTCGGCCCGTTCGGCGCGCTGATCGGCCTGACCATCATGGACATCTTCGGGCCGCTCCCCAACCTGCGCCGCGCGTGGCGCGAGGTTGAGCGGGGCGATCTGATCCGCCTTGTGGCCGGATGTGCGCTGATCTTGCCGGTTGGCCTTTGGGTGCTGACGCAGGTCGACCCGGATGTGTTTCGATACGCTGTCAGCCTGTTGGCCCTCGCGATGCTGGCCATCCTGATCCTGGGCCTGCGCTACCACGGTCCTGTCGGCCTCGCGATGGTGGTCGGGATCGGCTGCGCGGCGGGGTTCCTGGGCGGAGTAGCGGGCTTGCCAGGCCCCGCCGTGATCCTGTTCTACATGTCGCGCCCTCTGCCAGTTACCGTCATCCGCGCAACGATCCTGCTGTTTCTGTTCGCGTTTGACTTCCTGCTGTTCGGCTATCTGACCGGAATGGGCCGCGTAACCCTCGCGGCCGCGCTGCTGGGCATCATGCTTGCCATCCCCAATCTGATCGGCAACTGGCTGGGCGGGAAATTGTTCCGCCCCGAATACGAGCGGCTATACCGCGCCGCCGCATATGTTGCGATTGCACTTGCCGCCTTGTCGGGCCTGCCAGTTTGGGGCTAAAAACCCCTCTATGCGCCTTAACGAGATCACCTATACCAACGCCACCCCGATAGACGGCTACGGCCCCGGCTTTTTTCGCATCGGCGGACAGGTCCACGATGGTCCGGTTCTAACCGGCCCAAACGGAACAACCGGGTGGAACGGGTATGACGACCAAACACCTCTGCTAAACCTCGCCGATCATATCGACGTGCTGTTCATCGGCACCGGTGCCGAGCTGACCCATATCTCGGCCACCCTGCGCCGTACGCTCGAAGACGCAAGCATCGGCGTCGAGATCATGAATTCTCCGGCCGCCTGCCGCACCTACAATGTGTTGCTTTCTGAGGGTCGCCGTATCGCGATGGCCGCACTCCCTGTCTGAAGGATCCTCCTTCATCTGGCCATAAATACCTCTGGGAGCGTGAGGGGCTGGCCCCTCACTCCTGACCTGACCACACAAAGCCACCGTCAAAGCTCTGCGGCAATTCCCACCTTTTGTCCGCCTCCACAATCCGTTAAGCGGGCGCTATGACACTGACCGTGACCGATCTGGCCATCACCCGTGGCGGCATTCCCGTGCTCGAAGGGCTCAGCTTTACGCTGCCTGCCGGCAAAGCGCTGATCCTGCGTGGGCCAAACGGAATCGGCAAGACCACTCTTCTGCGTACGCTGGCCGGGCTACAGCCTCCGTTGCAAGGGCGCATTGAAGGGGCCGAGGATCAGATCGCCTATGCCTCGCATTCCGACGGGCTGAAACCCACGTTGACGGTTGTTGAGAACCTTAACTTCTGGGCCTCGGTATTTGGAACTCAAGGCATCCAGCCCGCGCTGGACGCTTTTGCCCTGAATGATCTGGCCGACCGCCACGCGGGCAACCTGTCGGCTGGGCAGAAGCGGCGTCTCGGGCTGGCGCGGATGCTGGTTACGGGACGGCCGATCTGGATGCTGGACGAACCGACCGTCTCGCTGGACCAAAACGCGGTGAAGATGTTCGCCGACGCGGTACGCACGCATCTGGGGCAAGGGGGCTCGGCCCTGATTGCCACCCATATCGACCTCGGCCTGGACGGAGAAGTTCTGGATGTCGGCCCCAACAAGGCCAAACCCAAACCCATCGACGACTTCGACGGAGGTTTCCTGTGATAGCCCTTCTGCTGCGGGACCTTAAACTGGCGCTGCGTGCGGGCGGCGGGTTCGGCCTTGGTCTAGCTTTCTTCCTGATTGTCACGGTGCTGGTGCCGTTCTCAGTGGGGCCGCAATCCTCGCTGCTCTCGACCATCGCGCCGGGTATCCTGTGGCTGGGCGCTCTGCTAGCCTGCCTGCTGTCGTTGGACCGCCTGCTGGCGCTGGATTGGGAGGACGGCTCGCTCGACCTGCTGGCCACGGCACCACTGCCACTGGAATCGGTGGTCACGATCAAGGCGTTGGCCCATTGGCTGACCACCGGCCTGCCACTGGTACTGGCCGCGCCTTTTCTGGGCGTGCTGCTGAACCTGCCGGTGCCGGGGTTCTCGTGGCTGGTGATCTCGCTGCTGATCGGCACCCCGGCCATGAGCGTCATCGGCACCTTCGGCGCCGCGCTGACCGTCGGCCTGAAGCGTGGCGGTTTGCTGCTGTCGCTGCTGGTCCTGCCGCTGTACGTCCCCACGCTGATCTTCGGCGCCGAAGTCGCCCGTCGAGGCGCCACGGGGATGGAAACCCAGACCCCACTGCTCATGCTGGCGGGGATCACTGCCGCCACTATTGCGTTGCTGCCGTTTGCCAGCGCCGCCGTTTTGCGTATCAACCTTCGGTGACGTGCTCAAACTTTGACTGAGGTCAATTGAGAACACGCCCGACTCGGACTAGATAAGGCCCATGTCTATCGCAGCCAAAGCCAACGCCCTCTGGGAATACGCCAATCCGCGCAAATTCCTTTCCACCAGTGAACGGGTGATGCCGTTTTTCTGGATCACGTCCATCGCCTGCATCGTCGTGGGGCTGATCTGGGGGTTCTTCTTCACGCCTGATGATTACAAGCAAGGATCAACCGTCAAGATCATCTACTTGCATGTTCCCGCAGCGCTGATGGCAATCAATTGCTGGCTGATGATGCTGGCCACCTCGCTGGTCTGGCTGGTGCGTCGCCACCATGTCAGCGCATTGGCTGCGCGCGCTGCCGCCCCCATCGGTATCGTCATGACGCTGATCGCACTGGCGACGGGCGCGATTTGGGGTCAGCCCATGTGGGGCACGTGGTGGGCCTGGGACCCGCGCCTGACCTCATTCCTGATCCTGTTCCTGTTCTACCTGGGCTACGTCGCCCTGTGGGAAGCGATCGAAGACCCGGATACCGCCGCCGATCTGACCTCTGTTCTATGTCTAGTGGGATCCGTCTTTGCGCTCCTCAGCCGCTATGCGGTGAATTTCTGGAATCAGGGGCTACATCAGGGTGCGTCTGTCATGCGGGCTGCCGCAGTGACCGGTGCAGATACCGAGGAAAAGGTCAGCAATATCTATTTCTATCCGCTGCTTCTGTGCATGATCGGGTTTGTCCTGCTGTTCATTGCGCTGGTGCTGTATCGCACGGGTACGGAGATCCGCGCGCGCCGGATCAAGGCGCTGCTGGCACGAGAAAGGGTAAACGGATGATCCCTGATCTTGGAAAATACGCCGACACGGTGATGTGGTCCTATGTCGTCTCGATTGCTTTGCTGGTCGCGTTGATCGTGTTCAGCGTGATGCGAGGCCGAAAAGTCCGCGCCGAAATGGAGAAGGTCGAGCAAAGGACTACTCGCAATGGCTAAAATCTCACCTCTGATGGTTGCGCCACCGCTGATCTTTGGGGCGTTCGCCGTGCTGGCCGCCGTAGGAATGTTTCGCGACGATCCAAACGCGCTCCCCTCAGCCCGCGAAGGACAACCCGCGCCGCCGGTTGTATTGACACAGTTCGAGGGCAAGCCAAATTTCGACGATGCCACCCTGCGCGATGGTGAAGTCAAGCTGGTCAACTATTGGGCCAGTTGGTGCGCGCCCTGCCGGGTTGAGCATCCGAACCTGCAGGCGCTGTCCGACGAAGGCATCCCGGTCTACGGCATCAACTACAAGGACCAGTTGGACAATGCCGAAGGTTTCCTGGCTGAACTGGGTGATCCCTATGCAGGGATTGGACGAGATGAACAGGGCCGCATGGGGCTGGACTGGGGCGTCTACGGCGTGCCGGAAACCTATGTGATCAACGGCGAGGGTACGATCATCCTGCGCTTTGCCGGTCCGATCACGCAGCGGGTGATCGAAAGTACGATCCGCCCGGCTTTGGAAAAGGCGGCAGCCAACTAGAACCCGCCCCTTCTTCTGCTCAAAAACATTTCGGAGCGGGGGGCAGAGCCTCGTAAAGCAAAAAAGGACGCCTGCTGGCGTCCTTTCTGGTTTCAAACCTGGCCTTAGATCACCCCACTTTGGCGAGGTTCCGCAGCACATATTGCAGCACACCACCGTTCTCGATGTATTCGATCTCGGGCGCGGTATCGATGCGGCATTTCAAGGTGATGGTCTTCTCGGACCCGTCCGCATAGGTGATGGTGCAGGGCACCTCTTGCAGCGGCTCAACACTGTCCAGCCCGGTGATCGAGACCGTCTCATCCCCCGTCAGACCCAGCGACTTGCGGGTATCGCCGCCGGTGAATTCCAGCGGAATAACACCCATCCCCACAAGGTTCGAGCGGTGGATACGCTCAAAGCTTTCGGCGATCACCGCCTTAACACCCAGCAAAGCAGTCCCCTTGGCGGCCCAGTCGCGGCTGGAGCCTGCGCCATATTGCTCACCGCCAAAGACCACCAGCGGCGTTCCCTGCGCCTGATAGGCCATCGACGCCTCATAGACCGAGGTCTGCTGACCATCCGGCCCCTTGGTGTAGCCGCCCTCGACGCCATCCAGCATCTCGTTCTTGATGCGGATATTGGCGAAGGTGCCGCGCATCATGACCTCGTGATTGCCCCGGCGCGACCCGTAGGAGTTGAACTCGCGCGGTTGCACCTGACGGTCGGTCAGATATTTGCCCGCAGGCGTCTGCGTGGCAAATGACCCGGCGGGCGAGATGTGGTCGGTCGTCACCATATCGCCAAGGATCAGCAGCACCTTGGCCCCGTCGATGTTCGAGATTGTTCCCGGTTCTGGGCTCATGCCCTGAAAATAAGGCGGGTTCTGGATATAGGTCGATGTGGGCGGCCAGTCATAGGTTTCCTGCTGGGGCACCTCGACGTCTTGCCATTTCTCATCGCCTTTGAAGACATCGGCATATTTCGATTGGAACGCCTCGCGGGTGACGGTCTGCTGCACCAGCTCGGCAATCTCGCTTTGGGTTGGCCAGATGTCTTTCATGAAGACGTCGTTGCCGTTGTTGTCCTGCCCAATCGGTTCCGAGGTCAGGTCGATATCCATCGTTCCTGCCAGCGCATAGACCACCACCAGCGGCGGTGAGGCCAGATAGTTGGCGCGCACATCCGGCGAAATCCGCCCCTCAAAGTTGCGGTTGCCCGATAGGACCGAGGTGGCGACCAGATCGCCCTCGGCAATTGCCTCGGACAGTTCTTTCTGGATGGGCCCCGAGTTGCCAATACAGGTGGTGCAGCCATAGCCTACAAGGTTAAAGCCGATCTTGTCCAAATCGGCCTGTAGACCGGCGGCCTCAAGATAGGCCGACACAACCTGCGACCCGGGTGCGAGGGAAGTTTTGACCCATGGCTTGCGGTCCAGCCCCAGCGCGGCGGCCTTACGCGCCACAAGTCCCGCGCCGATCATCACATAGGGGTTCGAGGTGTTGGTACAAGAGGTGATCGAGGCGATCACGACCTTGCCCGATTCCAGCGTGTAGTCTTCGCCTTTGACAGGCACTTCCTTGCCCATCGGGCGCTTGAACGTCTCGGCCATTTCACGCTCGAACGCGGATTTGGCGTCGGTCAGGGCGACGTAGTCCTGCGGCCGTTTGGGCCCCGAGATTGCCGGAACGATGGTGCCCATATCCAGGCTCAGCGTGTCGGTGTAGATCGGGTTGTAATTCTCATCCCGCCAGAGCCCGTTTTCCCTGGCATAGGCTTCAACCAGCGCCAGACGATCTTCATCCCGGCCGGTATTACGCATATAGCGCAGGGTCTCGCCGTCGATCGGGAAGAACCCGCAGGTCGCACCATATTCCGGCGCCATGTTCGCAATGGTCGCTCGGTCGGCCAGCGGCAGACGGTCCAGACCTTCGCCAAAGAACTCGACGAATTTGCCCACCACGCCCTTTTCGCGCAGCATCTCGACGACTTTCAGAACCAGATCGGTGCCGGTGGTGCCTTCGACCATTGCGCCGGTCAGCTCAAAGCCCACAACCTCGGGGATCAGCATCGAGATCGGCTGACCCAGCATCGCAGCCTCGGCCTCGATCCCGCCGACGCCCCAGCCAAGAACCGCCATGCCGTTGACCATGGTGGTGTGGCTGTCGGTGCCGACCAGCGTGTCGGGGTAGGCGACCTCATCCCCGTTTTGGTCGGTGTCGGTCCAGACGGTTTGGGCCAGATATTCAAGGTTCACCTGATGACAGATGCCGGTGCCGGGGGGTACAACGCGGAAGTTGTTGAACGCCGACTGGCCCCATTTCAGGAACTGGTAGCGTTCCATATTGCGTTGATACTCGCGGTCCACATTCATCTGGAACGCGCGCGGGTTGCCGAATTCGTCAATCATGACCGAGTGGTCGATGACCAGATCGACCGGGTTCAGCGGGTTGATCTTTTGCGCGTCACCGCCCAAGCCCTTGATCCCGTCGCGCATCGCAGCCAAATCGACCACCGCGGGAACGCCGGTGAAATCCTGCATCAACACGCGGGCCGGGCGATAGGCGATCTCGCGAGGGTTTTTGCCGCCATTGCTGGCCCATTCGCCAAACGCCTTGATGTCATCGACCGAGACGGAAAAGCCCGCATCCTCGAACCGCAGCATATTTTCCAGCACCACTTTCAGAGCGGCAGGCAAGCGCGAGAAATCGCCAAGCCCGGCCTCTTGCGCGGCGGGGATTGAATAATAGGCAATGGACTTGCCATTCACGCTTAGACTGCGGCGTGTCTTGGCGGTGTCCTGTCCGGTTTTGATGGGCATCAGGTGGCCTCCCTCTCAAATGACTTGGAAATTGGGATTCGCTATGGGTTTTCTGTAGCATGATTGTTTCCTGTATGGGCGCAGGAAACCCTTCTCATTTATTTTGTATGCAGTGGTATGCAATTCAAGAGGCTTCTATTGCGGTTTCTCAAGAAACCTTGATTGGTGGGTGAAGCGCAAAGAATGGTACACCATTCACGCAGGTTATCGCATCCAGACATAATAGTTATCAGCCCGAGGTCAGATATGATCAGAACCGCCGCCATTGCCTCTTTGCTTTCACTTGTTTTGACCGCTCCTGTAGCGGCCGAAAGCGACCCGGTCGTGATCGAGCTGTTCACCTCACAAGGTTGTTCGTCCTGCCCGCCTGCCGACAAGCTGATGCACGAGCTGGTCAAGCGCGATGATGTGATCGGTCTGGCCCTGCATGTGGATTACTGGGATTACATCGGTTGGGAGGATGAATATGCCAAGCCCGACCACACCTTGCGCCAGCGGGCCTATGCCCGTTGGGGGGGGCGCTCGATGATTTACACGCCGCAGATGGTCATCAACGGTCAGCAAGATGTTGTCGGCGCGAAATCGCAAGAGCTTGAACGGATCATCAACGCCCATCTGACCGCCGCGCCCGAGGCCGAGGTCGTGGCTGCACGTGTTGGAAACGAAGTGACTGTGGATGTCACCCCAGTCGACCTGCCAGGTGGCGGGACCTACGACGTGCGGGTGGTCCAGTATTCACCCATGCGCCATGCCTCGATCCGTCGCGGAGAGCTGGCGGGGCATGAGCTTGACTATGCCAATGTGGTCGAATCCTGGCAGATGGCCGGGAAATGGGAAGGGGTCGCGCCGCAGCAGTTTTCGGCTCAGCTGACATCGGATTTGCCTGCAGTCGTTCTGGTGCAGATGGCAGGTCACGGCCCGATTGTTGCGGCGGCTAAGGTCAAGTAATCAGGGCATGTCCTCGGGCTGGACCCCCAGCCCATTCCAGGTTTTCCACCGGCGGTGAATCCAGAACCACTGACCCATGTTCTTGCGAACCATGGCCTCAAGATCGTCATTAGTGAACTGAGTCATGGTTCTGGGGTCGGTGTGCTCGACCGGGTCGTGCAGGACGATTTCGAAATCAATACCGTTAGGTTGGCGTACAGCATAGCAAGGGATCAAAACGGCGTTGTATTTCATCGCCAATTCCGCGTTCAGCACCGAGGTGACAGCGGGCTTGCCGAAAAACGTCAACTCTTCACCGCCATGCGCGTGGAGATCGGACACAATCGCAATGATCCCGCCTTTCTTAAGCGTGCGAACCATCTCGACCATTCCTCGGCGACCCTGTTCGAACATCGGGGCACCGGTTTTGTAGAAAGCATCGACATACATATCGTTGAAGTACGGATTCGCCATACGGCGATACAGGCATCCAATGGGTTGCCCGCTGCGGGTTTGTAGGGCTATCCGCGCGGCAAGGTAATGCCCAAAATGCGCCGTGATCATCATCACCGGCTTGCCATGTGCAACCGCGTCGTCAAACGCGGCGATACCAGGACCAGAAATCTTGGCGTGGCTTTGGCGTTCGGTGAAGCCTTCGGGTGAAAAATGCTCCATGATTGCGCGCCCAGCGTTGTCGGGTACTGCCTTGCAGATCCGGCTGACCTCTTCTTCCGGCAGCTCTGGGCAGGTCAGCTTGAGGTTGGTGCTCACGCGTTTTGTAAAGCCGACCACAGGTGCCAGAGCGCGCATGAGTGCGCCCATGGTTGCTATCCGCCGCTCGTAGGGCAACAGCCGCATTGCGCCGATTAGGCCCCTCAGAAAAAGACCGGTCACATAGTATTTGCCAAGCTCAAAACGGCTGAGTTCAGACTTTTCAACGGGCATTCGGGGTCTCGGCGGCTGCTTCGAATTGGATGTCAGACATACAAGCCGACGGTCGCAACCACAAGCGTCCAGCGAAACACGCTGAAGGCGGGGTCATTCTTCGGTTTCGTCTTCCACTAAAGAGATCGCACCGTCGTTTACCAGGGCGCGAATGGCCCCGACAATTTGTGTCATGGCGTCTTCACCCTCTGCCTGCTTGACCTTGCCGCGCTCAGCCATTTCCTCGCGCAGATTGTCTGCCATCCGCGAAGACATGTTGGTCAGAAGATATTCGACCGAGGCCTTGTCGCCTTCGGTATCGGCCCCTGCAAGGGCGGTGACAAGCACGGTTTGGTCGACACCCCGCAAGACTGCGGGAACATCCCTAGGCAAGATGCGGGCAGGGATATGAGCAAAGGTGAAAATCGATTGTCGCACAAGGCTGGCAAAATCGGAATCTTCTTCGTCCAATGCCGTTAGAAGGCCTTCGCGGGTAGAGGCCGCAGATTGATTTAGGATAGCGCCGACCCGTTCTCCGGGCCCGTCGGTAAAGGCGGTTGCTGGTCGTTGATCAAGCTGCGCCGCCAGAGACCAGCCAATCCGTTCAACAGCCTCGGGCGTGATATTGGTGGTTTTGGACACGGCGTAAGTGATGCGCCGCGCCACGGGGCCGGGCAGATGCCCCAGCATTTGCGCAGCCTTGGCGGTTTCCAGTTTGGACAGCATGACAGCGGCGATTTCGATGCTTTCGGCCTGCGCGATCTGAGCCAGATCTTCGGCCGGAATTTCCCTGAGACGCTGCCACGGATCACCGACTTGGCGTACACCGGCCACTTTGCGCAATCGTGCCGCTGTTGCCGGAGCGATCTTGCCGTTCACGGCGTCCAATGCGCCCGCCAATCCGTGAGGGAAGGACAAGCCGATACTTTCCAGAGCCTCGGCGAACTCGGCAGCGACGGCGTCCAGTGTTACGCGATCCACCAGCCCCATTTGCCCCAGCTGATGAGTCAGTTTTTCCTGTAGCTCGTCGGGAAGCTCCTCCAGCGGAATGTCGGCCCCTTCGTTCAGCAATAGCCTGACAACGACGGCAGCCTTTTCCCGGCCGCTGAGTGCGCCTGGTACAACGCGCGGGGCATCGTCAACACTGTCGCTTGCGGAAGGTGTGGCCCCCGGTGCCACCTGTATCAATGTGTTTGTGTCCTGCATCTGCCTGCGGTGCCAAATTGCTGTTCCGCAGGCAGACTACAGAGAGTCGGGTAAAGAAAAGCTGAAGCTTAGTAGTTGAAGGTCAGCCCGGTGCGGATCGCCTCGCGCAGGGATGCCTCGGCCCAAGTACCCTCACCACCGCGTGCCTTGATCTCGCGCCATTGTTCGATGGCTAGATCAGTTTTACCCGCGGCCACAAAGCCCTGCGCCATGTAGGACAGAGCAAGAATGTTGTCAGGGTTCGTCTTGATGGCGTCCTGGTAATAGGCATTTGCCAGTTCCAGCTTACCCATCTTGCGGAAGGTAAAGCCCCAATAGGTCTGCACGCGATCATCGTCCTGATCCATGATGCGCAGAATGCTTTGGGCATTTTCAAATTGTCCGTCATACGCAAGTTCGCGCACTGCACTATACAGTTCGTCTTCCGAAAAGCTGGTTTTGTCGGGCTTTACGCAACGGCCACGGTCTTTGTCATACACCCGTCCAAACAGGCATTTCTTTGTCGTGTTCGTTGTTTTGGGGGGACGGGTGTCGTTTCCACCCGCTGCATATACGGCGGGTGCGAATGCAAATGCTTGAAAGGCAATGGCAGAAGCTAGTACGAGGCGCATATTCCTACTCCGTTCTCTGGGCTGTTCTGATCAATCATAGTGCGATCTGACAAAAAGCTAACAACCGCAGGCTCGCTTTTATTCACGAGTAGGAAATAATTTCTTAGCCGCTGACGTTTTCTTTACAGCTGTGGCTTACCGCGTCCCAAGAGGTTCCGGGCGCACAGGACTGTGTTTGTTCCGTGTGCGCACCGCAAGCCAAAGCGGCGGTGGTCGAACTTGCGAGCGCCAACGCGCAGATAAGAGATCGGATCATTGTGTTTCTCCTGATTGGAAATACACAAGCATACTATCTGAATTTGGTCGAATTTTCAAAAGAACAAGGCCCGGATCCGCCAATGCAGTCCGGGCCTTTGAAAGGATTGATAATAGTCAGCTCACTCGCCGAAGACGCGGGCGAAGATCGTGTCTACATGTTTGGTGTGATAACCAAGGTCGAATTTCTCTTCGATCTCGGCGGGGCTGAGGGCGGCAGTGACATCCGCATCGGCCAGCAGTTCTTCTTTGAAATCAGTGCGATGTTCCCAAACCTTCAACGCGTTGCGCTGAACCATGGCATAGGCGTCTTCGCGGCTGACGCCCGCTTGGGTCAGGGCCAGCAGAACCCGTTGGCTCATGACCAGACCGGGGAACTTGTTCATGTTCTCCAGCATGTTTTCAGGGAAGATCAGCATCTTGTCGATCACACCGGTCAGACGGGCCAGCGCAAAGTCCAGCGTGATCGTCGCATCCGGGCCAATCATTCGCTCAACCGAGGAATGTGAGATATCGCGTTCGTGCCAAAGCGCTACGTTCTCCATCGCGGGGATCACGGCGGCGCGGACCATGCGCGCCAGACCAGTCAGGTTTTCGGTTAGGACAGGGTTCTTCTTATGCGGCATAGCAGACGAGCCTTTTTGGCCCATCGAGAAGAACTCGGCCCCTTCCAGCACCTCGGTCCGCTGCATATGGCGGATTTCGATAGCGATGTTTTCGATGCTGCTGGCGATCACGCCCAACGTGGCAAAAAAGGCCGCGTGTCGGTCGCGGGGGATGACCTGCGTGCTGATCGGCTCGGGCACCAGACCAAGCTTGTCGCAGACATGTTCCTCGACTGCGGGATCGACATTGGCAAAGGTGCCGACCGCGCCGCTGATTGCGCCGGTTGCAATCTCGGCCCGCGCGTCGCGCATCCGGGACAGGTTGCGGTCCATCTCGGCGTAGAAACGCGCGAAGGTCAGACCCATGGTGGTGGGCTCGGCGTGGATGCCGTGGCTGCGGCCGATGCGTACGGTGTTCTTATGTTCGATCGCGCGGCGTTTCAGGGCGGCTAGCAGACCTTCGAGATCGGCGATCAGCAGGTCGGCGGCGCGAGTCAGCTGCACGTTCAGGCAGGTGTCCAGCACGTCGGACGAGGTCATGCCCTGATGCACAAAGCGTGCCTCTTCACTGCCGACATGTTCGGCCAGGTGGGTCAGAAAGGCGATGACGTCATGTTTGGTGACGGCTTCGATTTCATCAATCCGTGCTACGTCGAACTCCACATCCTTGGCTTTCCACACTGCCTCGGCGTTTTCGCGCGGGATCACGCCCAGATCGGCCATGGCGTCACAGGCATGGGCTTCGATCTCATACCAGATGCGGAACTTGCTTTCGGGCGACCAGATGGCAACCATTTCAGGGCGGGAATAACGTGGAATCATTGGCAGCGGCACCTTATTGTGATTTGGCAGGAGGCGTTGCGGCGGGGTTTAAACCCGACCCGCCACAGGAACAAGGTGCGAGTGCGCAGATGAGACGGTTTGCCCTGATTTTGGCTCTCTGGCCCGGTTTTGCCGCCGCGACCGAGTTCTGGCCGCTGACCGGAGATGAGATTCAGTCGACGTTGGCCGGGCAGACACTCAGCTACGCAGAGGGCGTAACGCAGAACTTCGAAGCAAGCGGAGTGACGCATTACTTCTCGGGGCGACCCAGTGCTGGACGTTGGGAGGTGCGAGAGGACAGGTATTGCTCGACCTGGCCACCGTCCGAGCTGTGGGCTTGTTATGACGTTTTGCAAAGTGGTTTGATCATTCGCTTCATTGATGACAATGGCGAAATCACGGATGGGTATCTGTCCGAATGAACGCACCCGGCGATTTGTTTGATTTTGAAGGCCAATGGACCTTAACCCGGACAATCCGCGATGCGCGGGCAGGGCAGGTGGTGCAGGCTGACGGAACAGCCGTTCTGCGCCGCGCCGATCACGGATTGGTCTATGACGAAGAGGTCACGCTGCGCATTCCCGGTCAGGCCGAGATGAAGGGGACACGTCGCTATATGTGGCACGCGGATCGTGATGGGATCGCGATACATTTCGACGACGGACGGTATTTTCACCGGTTGAAACTAGGTTTGCAGCAGGTTGCCGATCACCATGATTGCGCACCTGACAGCTATGACGCGACCTATGATTTCGAGGACTGGCCGCGCTGGAATGTGCGTTGGGTCGTATCCGGGCCGCGAAAATCCTATGAAATGGACACGCAATACGTCCCGCGATAACGTAATCACCTTGAAGTGATCGCCCGGATTGGGCATTGCTGTAGCGGAATTCCGATCCGAATTGGGGAGAAGTGAAGATGAATGCAAACGTATTGGCCAACGCGATTGGCCCGCGTGAGGGCACAGCACTGCGCGTCAAGCAAGTGGTTCTGGTCGCGCTGGGCATCGTTGCTCTGGCAGTTGCCGCGAAAATCAAAGTACCGATGTTTCCGGTACCGATGACAATGGGCACCTTTGCAGTGCTGAGCATCGGCACCGCATATGGCGCGCGTCTGGGTCTTGTGACCATGCTGGGCTATCTGCTGATTGGTGCGTTGGGCTTTGATGTATTCGCGGGATCGTCGGCCGAGAAATTTGGCCTGACCTACATGATGGGTGGCACTGGCGGCTACCTTGTCGGTTATCTGATGGCGACCGGTCTGTTGGGCGCTTTGGCAGCACGCGGTTGGGACCGTTCGGTCGGAAAGCTGGCGCTGGCGCTGGTTCTGGCGAACGTCCTGATCTACGTTCCGGGCCTGCTGTGGCTGGGTCAGCTTTATGGCTGGGACCAACCGATTCTGGAGTGGGGTATGACTCCGTTCCTGGTGGGCGATGCGGTTAAACTGGCGCTTGCAGCCCTGTTGATCCCCGCTTTGTGGAAGCTGGTGGGCGACGCCCGCGCCTGATTTTCAGCGCAACTCACATTTACGACCCGCGCTAGGAGCAATCCTGGCGCGGGTTTTTTGTTGTGCCAAGACTGGACAAACCCGAAGATCACAGGTCAGTCTACGTTAAAAGAAACAATAGGTTATTTGGATATGTTTTTGCGATTGAGCTCTGCTTTTGCGGCGATATGGCTAAGCGCTGTTCCGGCCTTGGCCGAAACGCCGGTCACGTATACCGATAACGGGCGCGCGCTGTTCAGCTTTTCTGTGCCCGACTTTTGGGCGGTCCGCACCGGTGGCCCGCGCGAGATCGAGGATACCGAACTGGGTGATCCGCGTGCTGTCGCGCGGGTGATGGGCGTCCGGCCTGTGACCGATGATACGGTCTGGATCGGGTTCGTATCCCCGGCCGGGGTCGCCTCTATAGATGGCGGGCTGCGGTATTTGCAGGACATTGACAAGTTTCTGGTTAAGTCCCCGGTTGTATCCGATACCGTCTCGACGCGGATCGGCGGGCTGCCGGCACAAGTTATCCGTGGCACCGGAACCCGTGAAGGACGGGGGGTCAACTTTACCGCAACGGTAATCGATCTGCCGCGTGACCGTGTGGCCGTTGCTGTCGCTGTTCTGCGCGACGGCGCGGATCCGGCTTACGTGGACGACCTGAACGCGGTGTTCGACTCGTTCCGGGCAGCGCGGTGAGGAGAGTGGACATGACCAGTAAACTGATCAGAAGAACCTTTCTGGCGCTGAGCCTGGGCGCCGCCAGTTTCACGCTCTCGGCCTGCGACGGAGTCACCGTAGGTGTCGGCTACGGGTATGACCCGTTTTATGACTCGCTGCTATGGAACGACTATTATCACGATGTCGACGTCGATATTGATGTTGATCGCCCTGTTCGTCCAAGACCGCCAGAGGGGCGCCCCCCTGCGCGACCCGTGCCGCCAATTGGTAAACCACCCGCGCGGCCCCGTCCGCCGGTTGCGAAACCGCCGGCCCGACCGCGCCCGCCGGTCGCGCGACCGCCAACCGCGCGCCCACCGATTCATCGCCCGTCGCCGCGACGGTAACGGGCGTCAAGCCAGCAATTCGGTGGTGATCTGAGCCGTTCCTTCAAGTGTCCTGTGAACGGGGCACTTGTCGGCAATCTCTAGCAACCTTGCGCGTTGTTCCTGATCCAGTGGGCCTTCCAACCGGATTTTGCGCCGGAACAGATCGACTTTGCCGTCGCCTATCAATCCGGCGTCCTGTGCGTGGACCTTGTTGTGACAGACATCGACCGTGATACCTGTCAAGGGCCACCGTTTACGACGCGCATACATCCGTATTGTCATCGAGGTGCAGGCCCCCAAACCTGAAGACACGAAACCGTAGGGCGACATGCCGCGGTCAGTGCCGCCATAGGACGCGGGTTCATCCGCGATTGCGTGGTGTCGGGGGCCGGACTGAATATCCTGCAAAAAGCCATTCGGATCAGCCTCGGTCACGCGGACGATGCCTTCGGGCGCGCCGGGCGGTGGGGCAGGCGGGTGGAGCGCGACATAGCGCGTCACCCAGGCTGCGATAACGTCCGCAGCATATTCAGCGTCTGAGGCGCGGGTGATCAAGTGGTCGGCGTCGTCCAGCGTGACAAAGCTCTTGGGATGCTTGGCAGTCAGGAAAATCTTGCTGGCGTTGTCGATGCTGACCGTTTCGTCCAGTGGAGCGTGCAAGATCAGCAGCGCGGCCTTCAGCTCTTTGATGGCCGGCGTCATTGCGGATTCCGAGATATCGTCAACAAACGCCTTGCCAATGCGGAAGGGTCGCCCACCCAATGTCACCTCGGCCGAGCCTTCTTGTTCGATCTCGGGCAGCGCTGCTTGGAAATGGTGCGATACATGGCCCGGATCGGCAGGCGCACCCAGCGTAACTACGGCCTTAACGCTGGGAATTCCTGCGCGCGCGCGCAGAACAGCGGCGCCGCCCAGCGAATGTCCGATCAGCAGAGACGGTGGCATGTCGCGCCTTGCTAAGTATTGCGACGCCGCGATCAAGTCCTCGACATTGGATGAGAACGTGGTGTTGGCAAACTCGCCATCGGAATGGCCCAGCCCGGTGAAGTCGAAGCGCAGAACAGCAATACCCATCCCAGCCAGACGCGCAGCGATCCTGCGGGCTGCAGGGATGTCTTTGGAACAGGTAAAACAGTGTGCAAACAAAGCGGTGGCCAGAACCGGACCGTCCGGCAGGTCAAAGCGCGCAGCAAGTTGGTTGCCGTCGTGACCGGCAAAAGTAATACGTTCGGTGGGCATGGCAGTTCCTTACGTCGCGAGTTGCCTTAATACTGTGGGCTTACTTGGGGTCGCTCAACCCATTTGTCGTGGCCGTCACGGGAAGGTGAGGAAAGATCGCCCCTATAGATCATGGCAGTTAAAGCAGAGAAGTTGACGCATCACCGATTGTGATGAATAGACTTTCAAATATTCGTTTTATTAAAGGAAGAACCTTCCCCATCTTGGGCTTGTGAAGCAAAGCAGCCAAGGAGGCAATCATGGCACATGTCACTTCCGCACCCCGTGGCGCAACACCGCGCCCAGACATTCTGATCGTTATCGCGTTGGCGGGGGTTATCGGTTTTTCAGCCGGTCAGAACTGGCCGAACACGCACTCGGCCAGCGCAGTGATGGCCGAGGACTGGCATGGTAACGTCAAGCGTTCGACCTGGCCGGATTAAAAGGTCAAACGAGCCCCATCAATTGGGCATCAAAGGGATAGGTCGAAAGGTTCTCATACCCGTCTTCGGTGATGAGAACCTGATCTTCCAGTTTGATCGAGAAGTCCCCGCCCACTTCGCCGACGGCGGCTTCGACGCAAAGGACCATGCCGGGCTCAAGAGGGTAATCATACGCGCCCGGCACTGCCTTGTCCGGATAAGCGACCAGAGGCCATTCGTCACACAGCCCCACCCCATGCATCAGGCAACCGTATTTCTGCGCCTGAAACTTGTCGTCCAGTCGATGACTGTTGGCGGTCAGTTCTGGGATCATGACGCCGGGTTTCAGCATCTCCATATTGGTCATGATATGCTCATGGGCGTGCTGCATGGCATAGATCATGTCGGGTCGCGGTTTTTGATCACCGATCCACCATGTGCGTGAAATATCGATGCAAATCCCGTACGAACCGATAAGATCCGTGTCGAAGGCGATGATCTCGTTGGCTTGCGTAATGCGCGGGCCACATTCCTGAAACCAAGGATTCGTACGCTGCCCCGAGGCCAGCAGTCGGGTTTCGATCCATTCGCCGCCGCGCCGGATATTTTCAGCGTGAAGAATAGCCCAGATGTCGTCCTCGGACGTCTTGCCGTCGCCCACATTGGCACGGGCAAATTTCTCCATCTCGGCGACGGCTGTTTCGCAAGCGTGGTTCGCGCAGCGCATCGCCAGAATCTCATCCGGTCCTTTGATGGAGCGGGTTTTTTCGGTGACCTCTTCGCCTTCCATGATCTCGAACCCTTGCGCTTCCAAAGCGCGCAGCCCGTGCAACATGATTTTGTCGACAGCCAGCCGCATGTTGCCACCACTATGTTCTTCGATCAGGGCGCGTACTTCGTTCGAGAACACATCTGCCGCCACATCCACCTTGTCGCCACGGTCGAAATAGAACAGATCCGCGCCCGAGCGCTGTTCGCGTACCAAGGGGTTGAAAGTCGAAAGAAACGGAGAATTCTTGTAGTCCCAGATCACCATGTAGCCGTCCGCACAGAGCAGCACGGCACGAAACGGGTTATGTGTGTTCCACAGCTGCATGTTTGTGCTGTCGGTCGCATAGCGGATGTTGAGCGGGTCAAACATCAGCAAGCCGCCGTAACCACGATCAACGACAGCTTGGGTCAGACGTTTCCATCGATATTCGCGCATTGATGCCAGATTGGGCAGGGTCAGGCCAGCGGCCTCCCATTCGGCAAAGGCCAGTTGTGTTGGGCCTATCTCAATCCGGTCCAAGTCGTTTGGCGTACCGTCGCCAAGGGTCGCGCCCTTTGTCGGGTCGATCTTTCGACCATCGCGGTAGTGAGTGTTCATGGCGGCCCTCCCTGCCTATTTATTAAGCGTGGAGAATCATTGCGCTGTCGTCTTGATATTTTGCGACGGTCGGCCCGTCGCTTTTTGACCGACAACAGAATGGCGTGGTGGTAAGTCGACCTCATGACGATTTTGCAAAGCTCGATCCCGTACGACCCTCTTTCGGAAAGGCCCCTGCCGGGCATCCAACCTGCCAGCATGGAGACGTGGCTGCATCGTGATGATGCCTTCGCCGCACAGATGCAACATCGAGGGGCGTTGCTGCGTGATCGTCGCGCTGACGTTTTGGCGCTGGATCCCGCCGCCGAGCCTGCCGCGCAAGAAGTGTTGGATCTGGTGCTTCACCACGCTTATCCGGGGTGTTCTGGCACTGTCATTCGACCGGATGGGCAAGAGGTTTGCATTGATCGCAAACACCCGTTGCAGACTCTTTGCAATTTGGTGCAAGAGGATATTTGCATCCTGCTAAAGCGGGGCGAAGAGCACGTTCTGACCGGTGCAATCCTGTGCTTTCCGGCCAGTTGGCGATTGTCCGAGAAATTCATGCGTCCGTTGATCGACATCCACCTGCCAGTGGACAGATATGACGAAAACGTTGCACGCCGCGTGCAACGCCTGTTTGATGCAATTCAACCCGGCCGACCACTGTGGCGTTATAATGCTTTGTGGTACGACGACGCCGAGTTGTACCAGCCGCGCAGTGCTCAAGAACCACGCCACATCAAGGACCCCGGTACTGCGCCTTATTTACGAAGCGAGCGCCAAACCCTGCTGCGTCTTCCCAAATCGCAGGCAGTCATATTTTCGATCCACACATACGTTTTGGCAGCAGAGCGTCTGCGCAAAATAGAAAACCCCGCCTGATGGCGGGGCCTCCTAGGAGGGTCTTGTTTTGTGAGTTACATGCCCAAAGCGTTGGCAACGCCCGCGAAAGCCCCGCTTGTGCTGAGAGCAGAGATCGCTACGGAATAGGCAAGTACCTGGGTGTTCAGGCGAAAATCTTCGCCCCTTATCAGGTTCACAGCGGCCATTGAGGCCGCGATCGGGACAGACACACTGGCCACGGCACCGGTTAGTCCCCAACTGGTCAGTCGCAGGATGTCACTTGGTTGTTCGTGGTCGAGGGGGGGCGTGTCCTCCCGATCTATTGGCTGCTCGATAGGTTCTGTCCGAAAAGCGATGCTGAGCAACTGCTCATCCGACAACTGGATCGGCCGGGCTGCCGGAGGCGGCGCCTTTTTTTGTGGCTCGTCCAGTGGGTCTTCCTCAATAGTGTCCAGCTCCGCAAATGGGCCAGAAACCGCCTCGAAAACTTGCTTTCTATTCCTCTTTTTTTCAGCGGGGGGCAGAGTGTCAAATGCACTCATGAATTGTTCGATGGTCAGAACCGTGTTGGGCGATAGCCACTCGACCCGTTTGGTCGCGCAAATGTCGACCATGCGATACAGGATCACCACCAGCATTAGTTCTGAGATTTCAGTGTCATCCAGCAATTCTGAGACCGGAGACACAGTTATTGTCAGCCGATTTTGCGGCAAGGTCACGGCGGGGCGTTTAATCGTTTTCAACCCGGCCGCGCGGTCCACACGTTCGATCCGCGTCTCGCTTGCTGGCACCTGAGTGTCCAGAGTCAGCCGCACAAGATACTGGCTACAAACGATGCTGGCTTCGGTGGAATCGAGAACGCTTTTACGCTCTACCAGATGGCCATAATCTTCCAAAGTCGCAGCCACAATCGCGCTGAAACGCTCGATCGCGCCATCGGTCTCGCCGTCAAACTGCAGGCCACCATGATAGCTGTTCTTCGGAGTCACTGCGCATTCCTCTGCCGCATGTTGTGTTGAAATACAGCCTAGCAAGGAAAATAGGGCAGATTTGGGCGGTAATGGAAAAAAATCACAAATTGCAAAGATTGATTACGCTCAGGAAACCTAGGCATTTTGGGGGCCGTTTAATGTTCATGGCAAGAATGTGACCAAAATGTGGGGCAGTTGCGCGGAAATGTGGCCAGGGTCAGCCGTCGATTCGGGCGGCCATTATCGCGATCGATTGTTGGTACACGGTGGCGGCATTCCATTGCTGAATGACCGCAAAGTTCGGCTGCCCCGGTTGGTAGCCGCGCCCCGGTTTCCAACCCTTTTTGCGCAAAAAGTTGGCTGTCGATGCCAGCGCGTCAGTCATGTTGTAAAAGTCGACGTTACCGTCACCTGTTGCGTCGACTCCATAGGTCAACGCATTGCCGGGTAGAAACTGTGTGTGCCCCAATTCGCCATGTTTCGCGCCCTTGGTAGCTGTCGTAATGCTGCCTTGATCGACCAGTTTTAGGGCACCAATTGCGTGGGGAATAAAGAACTCGGACCGACGACAATCATAGGCCAGCGTGGTGATAGCCGATACAACCTGACTGTCGCCCATAAAACCACCAAAGCCCGTTTCCATCCCATGGATGGCAATAAGTACACCTGCGGGCACTCCGTATTGCCGTTCGAGAGCGGCGTAAAACTGAGGGTTTCGTGCTTTTCGTTTGCGCCCTTGCGCGACGATTGTATCTGCTCCGCGCACTTGCATGAATTTGTCTAACGAGTACTTAAAGCTTTTTTGATTGCGGTCTGCGGCAATTGTTCGGGTGGCATAGGTCGTTTGGGCCAATGCCTGAAGCCCCTTTTTCTTGACGCCAGCACGTTTTGCCTGTCGTGAGAAGTCCTTTTTCCAGGCTTCAAACCCGGCGCTGGTGTTTCCGCATTGGGCAGCAAGCCCAGCTGTAGGAAGGAAAACGGTCAGAGCAATTGCCAAGCGCAACATCATAATAATCCCAAAATACACACCCCAACCTTACGATGCGTCTTTGGTCTGGCAAAGGGCTTAGTACAGGTCCAACTCTCCGCTGTGCTTGAGGGCCTCAAACCACTCATCCGGCGTTTTGTTGATCTTGGCATGTTTGACCATCATGGCGTTCATGTTCGGAAGGTTGGACGAGTCCGGCCAGTCCTCGGGGCTCCACAGGTTCGCGCGGATCACGCATTTAGGGCAGTGCGCAAAAACAGTTTGCACCTTAATCAGAAGTGCAAGTTTGGGCGGTCGGGCTTGCACAGTCATCGAGGCCAGTAGTTTTGGATCAGCGCATATTTGGGCAGTTCCTCGGATACGCAGCGTCTCCATCTTTCCTGGCACGAAGAAGATAACACTGGCGCGTGGGTCTTTCAGGATGTTGTGAAAGGTATCCACCCGTTTGTTGCCGGGGCGGTCAGGGATGGCGATCAAGTTGTCCGACAGCACCTGAACAAAGCCACATGGATCCCCACGCGGGGATACATCCAGATGCTCGTCCGGATTGGCCGAGGCGATCAGGCAGAACGGCGAGGTCGCGATGAAGTCGCGGCACATCTGGTCAAGTGCCGGCAGTTCTTTGGCGATGATCTGGGGCAGGGGCGCGCCGGTGATCCGTTCCAGTTCTTCGGGTGTGGTCACGAAGTTGGTGAATTCGGTGTCCATGCGATCTCCTCCTAATCGTTAGTGTGGAAGATCACCCGGAATGAGACAAGGGCGCCCGGTTGGACGCCCTTGAAAGAATTTTCATCGAAAATTCTTGGATCAGCAGCTGTAGTACATGCCGTATTCTACAGGGTGCGGTGTGTGCTCGTAGGTTTCGACCTCTTCCATCTTCAGCGCGATGTAGCCATCGATCTGGTCTTTGGTGAACACGTCGCCTTGCAGCAGGAAGTCGTGATCGGAGGCCAGAGCTTCCAGCGCTTCACGCAGCGAACCACATACGGTCGGGATGTCGGCCAGTTCTTCGGCCGGCAGATCGTACAGGTTCTTGTCCATAGCTTCGCCCGGATCGATCTTGTTCTTGATGCCGTCCAGACCAGCCATCAGCAGAGCAGCAAACGCCAGGTAGGGGTTCGCGGCTGGGTCGGGGAAGCGGGCCTCGACGCGCTTGGCTTTCGGGCTTTCGGTCCACGGAATACGGACACAACCCGAACGGTTACGGGCCGAATAGGCGCGCAGAACAGGTGCTTCGAAACCCGGGATCAGGCGCTTGTAGCTGTTGGTCGAGGGGTTGGTGAAGGCGTTCAGGGTCTTGGCGTGCTTCAGGATGCCGCCAATGAAGTAGATCGCTTCGTCCGACAGGTCAGCGTACTTGTCGCCAGCGAACAGAGGTTTGCCGTCTTTCCAGATCGACATGTTCACGTGCATACCGGTGCCGTTGTCACCTGCGATCGGCTTCGGCATGAAGGTGGCCGATTTGCCGTAGGCATGTGCAACGTTGTGGATGACGTACTTGTACTTCTGCAGCTCGTCGGCCTGCTTGGTCAGGCTGTCAAAGATCAGGCCCAGCTCGTGCTGGCAGGACGCAACCTCGTGGTGGTGCTTGTCCACTTTCATGCCCAGACGCTTCATGGTCGACAGCATTTCCGAGCGCAGGTCTTGCGCTTCGTCAACGGGGTTCACGGGGAAGTAGCCGCCCTTAACGCCCGGACGGTGGCCCATGTTGCCCATCTCGTACTCGGTGTCGGTGTTCCACGACGCGTCAGTCGCATCAACTTCGTAGGATACCTTGTTGATGCTGTTCGAGAAGCGGACATCGTCAAACAGGAAGAATTCTGCCTCGGGGCCCATGTAGGCAACGTCACCAATACCCGATGCTTTCAGGTAGGCTTCGGCTTTCTGGGCGGTGCCGCGTGGGTCACGCTCATAGGCTTCGCCGGTGTCGGGCTCAACGATCGAGCAGTGCAGGCAGATGGTCTTTTCTGCGTAGAACGGATCGACATAAGCGCTTTCGGTGTCGGGCATCAGTTTCATGTCCGATGCTTCGATCGACTTCCAGCCAGCGATCGACGAGCCGTCGAACATGAAGCCTTCTTCCAGGAAGTCTTCGTCAACCTGGTCCGACATGATGGTGACGTGCTGAAGCTTGCCGCGCGGGTCGGTGAAGCGGATGTCGACGTATTCTGCGTCTTCATCACGGATCAGCTGAAGAACTGCGTCCTTGCTCATACTCTATTTTCCTCTGATTGGAGTGTTCGATTACAGCGCTTCCGAGCCGGTTTCACCGGTCCGGATGCGAATGGCTTGCTCAACGGGCGACACAAAGATCTTGCCGTCGCCGATTTTGTCGGTCTTAGCGGCCGAGACGATGGCGTCGATGGCAGCATCGACCTGATCGTCGTCCAAAACGACTTCGACCTTCACTTTGGGCAGAAAGTCGACCACGTATTCCGCACCGCGGTACAGTTCGGTGTGGCCTTTCTGGCGACCAAACCCTTTAACCTCGATCACGCTGAGACCCTGGACGCCAACGTCCTGCAGTGCCTCTTTTACCTCATCGAGTTTGAACGGTTTGATGATCGCTTCGATCTTCTTCATCCCGGGCTCCCTTTAACTCTTGTCAGGATGGCAGTGACCACGTCTAAGATCGGGCGGCAATCGGATTGCGAATTTGGTCCCGTTTGGCCGCTGGGAAAATAGGCTTAGGTTTAAATTTTAATCAGGTTGCACAAAAAGTAATCGAAATTGAATCGACTGGGAATTTTGAGATGACGGAACTGCTGACGGCTGCTCAGATGCGGGCCATCGAACAGGCCGCGATTGAGTCTGGTGAGGTGACCGGACTGGAGCTAATGGAGCGGGCCGGGCAGGGCGTTGTCGACGCGATTTATGAGGAGTGGCCCGAGTACAAGGATCGAGGGGCCAGCCCCTCGAGCTCCCCGAGGTATTTGAGGCCAGATGAAGGGGATCCACTGCGCGCCGTGGTGTTGTGCGGGCCGGGGAACAATGGCGGTGATGGGTTTGTTGTTGCGCGTCTGCTGCATGCGTTGGGGTGGAACCTTGAGGTGTTTCTGTACGGGGATGCTGAGAAGCTGCCGCCGGATGCGCGAGTGAATTATGAGCGGTGGATGGAGTTGGGGGCTGTCAAAGCTCGAAAGATTGATCCACCACCCTTGGGGGATGAGTATCTGCCTTTCCCGGATCATTTGGACCTGATTGTCGATAGCTTGTTTGGAACCGGTTTGACTCGTCCTTTTGGGGGGGCGTTTAGCCTTTTGTCTCAAGAGGCGGTGAAAACTTTGCTAACAGAGAAAGGTGTTCGGGTTGTGTCCGTAGACACACCGAGTGGATTGTGCGCAGACAGCGGTCGGGCAATAGGCTCCGCAATTTCGGCTGATTTGACCGTTTCATTTCATACTAGAAAGATTGGTCATCTAATCGCGGATGGTCCCCGATATTGTGGAAAGACTGTTGTGGCTGGCATTGGGCTGCCGTCACTGGAAAAGCCTGATTCAGCGGCCCGAAGTGCTTTGGTTAGGCTCCACGATCAGGAAAAACTGGTTGGGGTGCTGTGTACGGAAGCAGATCAAAGCAACTTGCCACAGTATCTCTTCAAAAAGCTTTACGAGCATAAATACTCCCACGGTCACGCCCTGATCCTCTCAGGCGGCGCTGCGAAAACTGGTGCTGCGCGGTTGGCGGCGCGGGGCGCTTTGCGGATTGGGGCTGGGTTGGTGACGCTTGGGGTGCCGGGCTCGGCTCAGATGGAGGTGGCGGCGCAGGTGACGGCCCTCATGGTGCAACGGGTTGATGGGGCCGAGGGGTTTGCGGATGTGCTGGGCGACGAGCGGTTGAATGCGCTGTGTCTTGGGCCGGGAATGGGGTTGGAGCGGGCGCGCGAACTGGTGCCGGTTGCGTTGCTCGCCAAGCGGGCGACCGTGCTGGATGCGGATGCTCTGACGGCGTTTGCAGATGATCCGGCGGCCCTGTTTGGGCAGTTGCACGAGAATTGCGTTCTGACCCCGCATGGGGGCGAATTTGCACGCCTGTTCCCGGATATTGCCGAGAAATTGGCGGCTACGCCAACCAAAGGCCCGGCCTATTCCAAGGTGGACGCCACGCGCGAAGCCGCCAAGCGGGCGGGGTGTGTCATTCTGTTCAAGGGGCCAGACACGGTGATTGCCGCGCCGGATGGGCGATGTTCGATCAATGCCGCCGTCTATGATCGTGCGGCACCTTGGTTGGCTACGGCCGGGTCAGGGGATGTTCTGGCAGGGTTCATCACGGGCCTTTCGGCGCGCGGGTTCAGTCCAATGCAGGCGGCGGAAACGGGCGCTTGGCTGCATGTGGAATGCGCGCGCAACTTTGGTCCGGGTCTGATCGCCGAGGATTTGCCCGAGCAGTTGCCTGCTGTTTTAAAACAGATCGAAGCCTGATCGCGCTTTGGAGGCAGGCTCGCGTTGCTGTCTGTCTCTTCCGCGTCGCGGGAAACTAGTCACCAACAATTTTAGACAAAAGACGGTCAAAACAAGGCTGATCGGGCAGTTGCCTCTTGCACGCGGGGGGCTGGGCAAATAGAAGGCGTCAAATTTGCCCGGCGCGCCGTTTTGCGCGCCCCGAATCCTATGGGGACTACCATAATGCAGGTTACCGAGACGCTGAACGAAGGTCTGAAACGCGGCTATAACATTGTCGTATCCGCCGCCGAGCTGGACGACAAAGTGAATGAGAAACTGGTTGAAGCGCAGCCAGAAGTCGAAATGAAGGGTTTTCGCAAAGGCAAGGTGCCGATGGCGCTGCTGAAAAAGCAGTTCGGCCAGCGTCTGCTGGGTGAAGCGATGCAGGAAAGCATCGACGGTGCGATGAACAAGCATTTTGAAGACAGCGGCGATCGTCCGGCCCTGCAGCCCGAGGTCAAGATGACCAACGAGGACTGGAAAGAAGGCGACGACGTCCATGTCGAAATGTCCTATGAGGCTCTGCCCGCGATCCCCGAGGTTGACCTGAAATCAGTCGAGCTGGAAAAACTGGTCGTCAAAGCCGATGACGCAGCCATCGAAGAGGCGCTGAACAACCTGGCCGAAACCGCGCAGGATTTCAAAGCGCGCCGTAAAGGCTCGAAAGCCAAGGATGGCGACCAGATCGTATTCGACTTTGTCGGCAAGGTTGACGGCGAAGAATTCGAAGGCGGCTCGGCCGAAGACTACCCGTTGGTTCTGGGCTCAAACAGCTTCATTCCCGGTTTCGAAGAGCAGCTGGTTGGCGTTAAAGCCGAAGAAGAAAAAGACGTTAACGTCACCTTCCCGGCCGAATACGGTGCCGAGCATCTGGCCGGAAAAGACGCTGTTTTCACCTGCACCGTGAAAGAGGTGAAAGAACCCGTCGCTGCGGAAGTGAACGACGAGCTGGCCACTAAGTTTGGCGCTGAAGACCTGGAAGCCCTGAAGGGCCAGATCGCCGAGCGTTTGGAAGCCGAATATGCCGGCGCTTCGCGCGCAGTCATGAAGCGTGCCCTGCTGGATGCGCTGGACGAGAAAGTCTCGTTCGACTTGCCGCCGTCGTTGGTTGAGGCGGAAGCCAAACAGATCGCGCACCAGCTGTGGCACGAAGAAAATCCGGACGTTGAAGGTCATGACCACGATCCGATCGAACCCACCGACGAGCACAACACATTGGCCGAGCGCCGCGTGCGTTTGGGCCTCCTGTTGGCCGAGCTGGGGCAGAAAGCCGAAGTTGAAGTCACCGATGCTGAGATGACTCAGGCGATCATGAACCAGGCACGTCAGTACCCGGGTCAGGAACGTCAGTTCTTTGAGTTCGTGCAGCAGAACGCTCAGATGCAGCAGCAACTGCGTGCCCCGATTTTTGAGGACAAGGTCATCGACTATATTGTCGAGCTGGCTCAGGTCACCGACAAGGACGTCAGCAAAGACGACCTGCAGAAAGCTGTCGAGGCTTTGGAAGAGGAATAATTCTCTTTCGCCCCTTTCGGGCAAGCAAGATAAAACGCGGAGCCGTCTGGAAACAACGGCTCCGCTTGAGTGGCTTACGCTATGAGGTGAGGGGGTCAGGCCTCATGAGCGAAAGCGCGGGGGGTACTCAGCAGAGCGAACTTCTGCTCTGGCGTAAACTTATCCGAAAGTTCTTCAATCAGCCTCAGAACAGCGTCAACTTCGTCTTTCGAGGTGGCTGCACCCATTTGTTCCACAAAGTACTTTTCGAGCTGATTGAGCGGCTTACGGTCGTAGTTTGCAGCCTTGGGTGCCGCTTTGGTCTTGTCGAACAACGTGCGTGCTTGTTCGTCGCTTAGAAACACATCGTGCGCGATTCCTGCATATTTCCGAATTCCGGAAATCCTTTCGTCCGAGCAATCCATAAGTGCGGCCATGGCAACAACTTTGCCCATTGGTTTGGCAGAGCCTAAATAGTCATACGGAGCGTTACCAGACCGTTGCAGAACCCGGTTCATGACAGGATCAATCACAGCGATCGAATCCAGCACTCCTGCCATCTTTGCGTATTCGAACGACCCTATCATGACCTCGCTGGTTACGTACGAGACCGAATTTTCGCCCCTGCCACGCCCCAGTTTCTTTGTGTCGACGCAAAAACGGGTTGCTTCCCACACTTGCGCGCTGCGCAGAGGCGGTTCGCCGTCCAGGATCGAGTTAAACACGTCTGCCAGCATATGTGGCCCCGTGGTCTGCAGCAACCGCATGCAGCCTACGACGCCCCCCTCGTCGTTCAGGCTGACCACGTGTGCAGGATTAAGCGTATCAAATTTGTCGACTTCCCGACCGTCGCGGATGTTCACATCCCATCCCAAGCGGTCGCCGAAAACGCGCGCGCGCAGTTGATACATTTCGTCCAAGACGTCTTTGAATTTATGTTGGTTTATACCATCAATCACGATGATCATTTCCATCCCCCTACAGATTGGTTACCGTGAATGGAAAATTAACCAAGTTATGATCTGAGACTATTGGGGGTTTCCCGTAGAGAAGCGGTTTTTTGGTTAACCAGGGGCGATTATTCCAAGCCCTATGGCGCGACCAATCGCCTGTGGCGTGGTCAAAGCCCCGAGTTTCTCGCGGCCGGACCTAACGTGAACTTCAACTGTGCGGTGCGAGATCGAAAGAATATCGCCGATGTCCTGTTGCGACTTCCCTTCCGCTACCCATTGCAAAATCTCTTTCTCACGCGTGGACAGGGTTGGCAGATACAGGGCTTTTGCCAAAAGCCCGGACTGCATGACGGTGTCATGCGCCTGGACTGCCGCCAACTGCAGGTCTCCCATAACGTGTCGCTTCAGTCTTTCCCATTCCTCATCCGAGCAGTTGCGGGTCACGTTCAGCAAGCCACATTCGCCATAGGGACCCCGGACCGGAACGGTCAGCCCCCGCGGGGTAATTCCAAAGTCGTGGGCGTCTTTGAAAACCGTGTGAAACTTTTCATCTTGGCTAAAACGACTCCAGTCCACCGGTGCGATGCTAAGCATGGATTGGTACAAAGTTGGATCGAAGTGATGAAACCCTTGGCTTCCGTAGTGGATCTTCCATTCGTCGGGGTAATTTGCATAGCCCTGAACATCCCCTTTGACGGGGTTGAAAGTTGCATAGGATGCGTAATCAAAGCCAAGTTCGTTGCAAACGGCATTGATAATGTCCGCCGCAGACCTTTCTTCTTGTTCGATCCTGGCTAGGTCGATGAGTTTCAAGTGTCTAACCTTCGTGATGACTATCCTCTCCCCAGAGCATAGTCGTATCTGTCCAAATTAAAGCATACGTTGCGTCACCTTGATGATGTGACGCAAGCAAATAGTTCGCTTTGCATGGTGTTAATGCAGTGAAATGGCAATAGATACGTAGGAATTGGCCTGTTTTTGCAGCGGTATTTTGCGGATTGTTGCCGACTGCAGGACAAGTTGTCTCACTCGGGTTTCAACCCAGTCTCGACGAGCAATCCGCGGGCCTTGGCCTCAGGCCAATAGCCTTTGGCATACAGGAAAATCGCGCGCTGCTGATCGCCGTCGGACAACAACCATGCTCCGCGTAGGTATTTGCCCGCGAATTCCAGATTGGTATCGGCGTCCAACAGGCCCTGTGGGTCACCACTGTAACCCATGGACCGGGCTGTCGCCGGAAGGATCTGCAACAGGCCGTAATAGGGACGGTTCACCGCCCACGGCCGGTGTGTGCTTTCTCGGATGGCGAGCTTGTGAACCAACTCTCGCGGGAGCTCGTAGTGATCGGCCCATTTGTTGATCGAGGCCCGCAACTCGGGCGTCTCATTGGGATAAAGCGGAGGATCAAATGCGGCACGTGTCGGGGTGTCCGGGCTTCCGCATGCAGCAAGAGGCGCGGCGAGCAACAGGGCAATCAAATTACGGCGCATGATTTTGGTCATCGAGATCTCCGGCGTTTGTCGCGATACTAGGAAACTTGGTTTCGTCCGCAAGGGTAGCGGAAGATTCCGGCTGAAATATGCCGTTGGGACCTTGAATGAAAAAAGGCCGCGCATGATGACGCGGCCTTTCTCAAATCCAGTGAAGAAGATCAGGCTTTTGCTTCGTCTTCTTCCGCAGCTGGTGCTTCGTCAGCAACCAGGTCATCGTCGTCTGACGCGGCCGAACCGATGTCGTCGAACAGCTCGGCGATTTCGAATTCAGCGGCTGCTTCTTCTTCGGCAGCCAGTTCCTGGATCGACTTGCCCGAAGCTTGCAGTTCGGCTTCTTCTTCCGAACGGGCGACGTTCATCTGAATCTCGACTTCGACCTCGGGGTGCAGTTTGACTGCGAGCGAGTGCAGACCCAGTTCCTTGATCGGTGCGATCAGGGCGATCTGTTTCTTGTCGACGGTGAAGCCAGCTTCGGTCGCGGCCTCTGCGGCGTCACGCGGAGTGACCGAGCCATACAGAGCGCCAGCATCCGATGCCGAGCGAATCACGATGAACTGCTGACCGTCCAGCTTTTCAGCCAGTGCTTCAGCTTCTTTCTTGGTTTCCAGGTTGTGCGCTTCAAGCTGCGCCTTGCGGGCTTCGAACGAGGCGATGTTCGACTCGGACGCGCTCAGGGCTTTGCCTTGGGGCAGCAGGAAGTTGCGGGCGTAGCCGGGCTTGACGTCAACGACGTCGCCCATCTGACCCAATTTCGCAACGCGTTCCAGCAGGATAACTTGCATGTCAGTCTCTCCTTACTTCACGGCGTAGGGCAGCAGGGCGAGGAAGCGGGCGCGCTTGATAGCACGGGCCAGTTCACGCTGCTTTTTCGCCGAAACGGCGGTGATGCGCGAAGGTACGATCTTGCCACGCTCAGAGATGTAGCGCTGCAGCAGACGGGTGTCCTTATAGTCGATCTTCGGCGCGTTATCGCCCGAGAACGGGCAGACCTTGCGGCGGCGGAAAAATGGTTTTGCGGCCATGGTTTATGTCCTTTCGTCAGGCGTTGATCAGCGGCGCTCGCGGCGGCCTTCGCGCTCGTCGCGCTTCTGCATCTGGACCGAGGGGCCCTCGGCATGTTCGTCGACCTTGATGGTCAGAACGCGCATGACGTCTTCGTGCAGGCGCATCAGGCGCTCCATTTCCTGAACCGCGCCAGCAGGCGAGTCGGTTTTCAGGAAGGCGTAGTGGCCTTTGCGGTTTTTGTTGATCTTGTAGGCCATCGTCTTGACACCCCAGTACTCGCTTTCGACGACGTTGCCGCCGTTGTCAGCCAGAACGGTGCCGAAGTGTTCGACGAGGCTTTCTGCCTGCGCGTTGGACAGATCCTGACGCGCGATCATTACATGCTCATACAGTGGCATGTGCACTCCTGTTTATATCAAGGCGCATTTCATAGGCGGGGCCATCTGGTCCTTCGCGACCCTGCCACGAGAGGCTGCGCGATTCATACGATTAGCGAAGGATGGCCCCGTATACACGTTTATTTCGACGGGGCAAGTCCCGTCACATATGCCTTGGTGAAGTCGTGCTATTTCCATCGCGACGCCCAATTCCTGACGCTTTTCAATTCGATCTTAACTCTCATACCGGGACAATAACCGGACACACCGGACCCAAGTCGGCAACCTGAGAAACAGGGTGAGAGAAATGACCGCGATTAATACGAATACACTCGAACAGACCGCGTCAAACGCGAGTTTTGAGAAATCCGTTCCAGTTCTGATCGCGTTCGCGCCGAACTGGAAAGTCCGCATGATCCTGGCGCGCATGGTTGGTGCGTTCCTGATTGTGATGGCATTTTCAATGTGGCTCGCTCCGGGCTCTGCCATGGCTACCGAAGTCTGGCCGATCAAACTGGCCGCGTCGCTTGCCTTTCTTGTTGTCGGTGTCAGTCTTCTGACCATTCAGGTGATGGATGCCCGTCCTGATGCGTATTTCGATCCGATCCGCCGTGAGGTGCGCGTTTTGCAAAAGAACGAAAACGGTCGGCCCCAGACTGTTCTGCGCCGCAGCTATGACACGCTGGGCGGTGCCAAGTTCAGCGATGACCAGGTCGAGCTGTTCGACGTGGACGGCAGCTTGTTGATGAAGCTGCCGTTGCAATCGGCGGATGTCAGCCGAGCGCTCAAGGGTCAACTGAGTGGAAGTGTAACAATCTTCGCCTGATTTTTATTCTGTTCATATAGGAACAGAAGTTGTGAGAGAATAAAGCTTGTGTGCCGCCCTTGGGCGGCACATTTTTGTTATCGAGCAACCCAACAGGTTTGCATCCACAACAATGCGGAGTTTGTCATGAAATCCACCCTTCTTGCTGCTGCACTGGCCGTGTCGGCGACTTCGGCGTTTGCCAGCGCCGAGAAATACGTTCTGGACCCAAGCCACAGCCAGGTCATCTTTAACTACAATCACCTTGGTTTCTCGACGACCTATGGCATGTTCTCGGGTTTTGAAGGCGAGATCATGTTCGATCAGGAAAACCCGGCAGCGTCTAGCGTGTCTGTGTCTATGCCAGTCGTTGAGATGTTCACCGGTTGGAAACCGCGCAAAGATCACTTTATGACCGAAGATTTCTTTGGCGTGACCGAAGGCGACCTGATCTCATTCACGTCGACCGGGATCGAAGTTACTGGTGAGAACACCGCCAACATCACCGGAGATCTGACCATGAACGGCGTTACCAAGTCGGTCGTGCTGGACGCCAAACTGAACCAAGTCGGAGAACACCCGATGGCTGGCAAACCTTGGGCCGGTTTCGACGCAACAACCACTCTGATCCGCAGCGATTTTGATCTGGGCCAGTTTGCCCCGTTCGTTAGCGACGAAGTTCAAATCCAGATTTCGGTTGAGGCGCAGAAAGCAGAATAAACCGCTTTTATCTGTTGAAATCGAAACCGCCGGAGCGCAGGCTCCGGCGGTTTTCTTTTACTCGCCGCGTGTCGCGGTAAGGTCTACCAAAACGATGACCGTGAACCCCAGTGAGTCCTCGGTAGGCTGCGAGGTGCCGACGTCGAAATCCATTCGGTTCAACTCCAACTTGCCGGAGACTGTGGCGGTATCGCCCTGCAGATCCAGAGTGAAGGGCAACACCACGTCGACAGATTTGTCGCGAATGGTCAGAGGCCCGCGTGCCTCGTACCCGGTTTCGGTCTTGAACAGATCGGCTGTGAATTGCGCCGTAGGGAATTGCGCGCTGTCGAAGAAATCAGCCCCCATTGCCTGTCCGCTGACTGTGCCGAGGCTCAGGGAAGGGATTGAGATCGTTACATTAGCCGATCCGGCCAAACCGGGTTCCGCTGGGTCGTCAAACGCGATGGCAGCAGTCCAGTCGGCGAAACTGCCAGTTACGGGACTGCCTAATTGGCTAATGGTGATACCCAATGTGCCTTCTTGTACCTGCCACTCCGATTGAACCTCGGCCAGTTCGGCGGCGTCGGTATGGGCGTGAGAGTGATGGCTGAACGCGCCGATTCCCCAGCCGCCGATCAACACGGCACCCCAGACAACCAGCGCGGCAAACGCGGGTGTTGCCGAATGATGCTGAGCTGGAGGTTCCGGTGACTGCATAGAACCGGGCAGCATACGCCTCAACGTGCTGTCCTTGTCGATGACATGGTGTTTCACCGCCCCGGCAACGTGCAGCACCAGAGAACCGCCAAGCGTCCATACGAAAAGCCAATGGAGGCTGGCGGTGAATTCGGCCAGATGCTCGGATTTGGGGACCAAAGGCAGGTTTTGCCCAAATGGCCAAAGGATCGGCGCAAATCCCTCGGCCGCCGCGTGGTGAATCCACCCGGTCAGCGGCACCAATACCAATGAGCCGTATAGCAGCCAGTGTACGGTTTCCGCGGCAAAAGCTTCGGGCTTGTTGTCGGCGTTCAGAAGACCGGGTTTGGTTTGCGTCAGGGCCCACAGGATGCGTGCGAGGGCGACGAAAAAGACGGCCACGCCGACAGTCTTGTGTAGCGAGAACAGGCGCGCTGCACGTGAGATGTCATCTTCTGTCGTTGGGACGTTCGGATCATAGATCGCCTGAGCCAGTTCGTTAGCAAAATACCCCAGAGGGAACGCGGTAAAGATCAGCAGTGCGGTCAGCCAGTGGAAGGCCTTGGTGACACTGCCATAGCTTGAGAATGTATTGGTCGAGGGCATCTGGCGCTCCGGGGGTTAGGTGGCTTCGCTCAAACTAAAGCCATGAGATCAGGACTCAAGGGGGCAGGGCGCACAGCTACGGTGCCTTTGTGCAGAGATCAGGCAGTGCTTGTGCCGCGCGGTTACACAGTTTACACCCCGCCGCAACCTAACGTCATCCAAGAGGTTGCAATGACACGCGCATTTGTTTTCCCAGGGCAGGGCGCCCAGACCATCGGAATGGGCAAAGCTTTGGCCGAGGCTTACCCTGCCGCACAGGCGGTGTTCGACGAAGTGGACGAAGCCCTGGGCGAAAAGCTGAGCGGCCTGATCTGGGACGGTGATATTGCCGAGCTGACCCTGACGCAAAACGCACAGCCGGCACTGATGGCCACGTCCATGGCGGCGATGCGGGCGCTGGAGGCCGAGGGCGTCTCGATCACAGATGCAATCTTTGTTGCCGGGCATTCGTTGGGGGAATATTCCGCGCTGGCCGCTGCTGGTGCGCTGACGGTTGCGGATACAGCGCGTCTTCTGCGCACCCGCGGTCAGGCGATGCAAAGCGCCGTGCCAGTGGGCGAAGGTGCGATGGCGGCGATCCTTGGGCTGGACCTTGAGGCCGTGCGCGCCGTGGCGGATGAGGCCGCGCAGGGTAAAGTCTGTCAGGCCGCAAACGACAATGACCCGACACAGGTTGTGGTCTCGGGCGCGAAGGCTGCTGTGGAACGCGCGGCCGAGATTGCCAAGGAAAAGGGCGCCAAGCGCGCAGTCATGCTGCCTGTCAGCGCGCCCTTCCATTGTGCCTTGATGCAGCCTGCTGCTGACGTGATGGCCGAAGCTTTGGCAGGGGTTGAAATCAAAGCGCCTGCCGTGCCGCTGATTGCCAATGTGCGCGCCGAGGCGGTCAGTGACCCCGATCTGATCCGTCAGTTGCTGGTCGAGCAGGTCACCGGCTCGGTCCGCTGGCGCGAAAGCGTGCAGTATATGGCCGCGCAGGGCGTTACCGACACGTGGGAGATCGGGGCAGGGAAAGCTCTGTCCGGGATGATCCGCAAAATCGACCGTTCGATCGCGGGTAACGCTGTCGGCACGCCGGATGACGTGCAGAATGTGACCCAAGCCGAATCGTAAGATACCGCGCGTCGCGTGGCGCGTAGCTAAAGGATAAGAGAATGTTTGATTTGACAGGTAAGAACGCACTGATCACCGGTGCCTCGGGCGGGATCGGTGGTGAGATCGCGCGCTCTCTGCATGCTGCAGGCGCTACGGTGGCGCTTTCGGGCACGCGTGTTGAACCGCTGGAGGCGCTGGCCGCCGAACTCGGCGATCGTGCCCATGTGCTGCCCTGTAATCTGAGCGACCCTGAGGCTGTGGCCGCCCTGCCAAAGCAGGCGGCGGATGCGATGGGGTCGGTCGATATTCTGGTCAACAACGCGGGTATCACGCGTGACAACCTGTTCATGCGCATGTCGGATGACGAATGGCAGAGCGTAATCGACGTTAACATGACCTCGACCGCGAAACTCTGCAAAGGCGTGCTGCGCGGCATGATGAAGGCGCGTTGGGGCCGGATCATCAACATCTCGTCCGTGGTGGGCGCGACGGGCAACCCCGGTCAGGCGAATTATGCCGCGTCCAAGGCGGGGATGGTCGGGATGACCAAGTCGCTGGCATACGAGGTCGCAAGCCGCGGAATCACGGCCAATGCGGTGGCGCCCGGCTTTATCACCACGGCGATGACCGACAAGCTGACTGACGATCAGAAGTCGGGCATCCTGGGTCAGGTTCCGGCCGGACGTATGGGGGACGCGTCGGAAATTGCCGCGGCAGTTCTGTACCTTGCCAGCCCCGAGGCCGGATATGTGACCGGAACCACCTTGCATGTAAACGGCGGTATGGCCATGTTGTGACCACCTGTCGGGGCAGGCGCGAAAGCGTTTGCCTTGGGCGTTGTCTGTGCTATAGGCGGCGCATCAATTCGGGGGTCGGCCGTAGGGTCGGCCTTCTAGTTTCCCGGCAATCGGGAACCCAAACCGCCCAGAAGGGCACATCAAGGCCAGCCTGAGCGGGCAAGGGCAGAACCGGGCACTATGCCCTGAAATGGAATGAGGAATAGACATGAGCGACGTCGCAGATCGCGTTAAGAAGATCGTTGTTGAGCACCTGGGTGTTGAAGAAGATAAAGTAGCGGAAAACGCTTCCTTCATCGACGATCTGGGCGCAGACAGCTTGGACACTGTTGAGCTGGTCATGGCCTTCGAAGAAGAGTTCGGCATCGAGATCCCCGATGACGCAGCCGAGACCATCCAGACCTTTGGCGACGCCGTCAAATTCATCTCTGAAGCGTCCTAAGACCTTAGAGAATCCTAAAAAGCGGCGCTTCCGGGCAACGGAGGCGCCGTTTTTTGTTGCGTGGACGTTATTCGGGCTTGTCAGAGGCTGTTTTCGTCCGCACCCTTTCCGCTGAGGCAAAAAATTCAGAGCGGGCAGGGCATGATACGATCCACCCCGATGATAAACACGGCACGCTTGACGCTCTGCGCCATGCGGCCTGAGGATTTCAACCGGTTCGCCGAGATCTGGCGCAACCCATGTGTCGTGCGGCATATCGGGGGCAAGCCACGGTCGCGCGGCGAAGCCTGGGATTCGTTCTTGCGCAATGCGGGGCATTGGCAGATGGCCGGATTCGGCCAATGGGCTGTAATTCAGCAATCGAATCGGCAGATGATCGGACAGGCGGGGTTTTTCTATGGCAATCGCGCGCTGGGCGAGGATTTCGACGACTTTCCCGAAGCAGGTTGGGTGCTTGCCCCAGAAGCCCAAGGGCAGGGCATGGGCCTTGAGGCTGCACAGGCCGCCCATGACTGGTTCGACCGGATTATGCCCGGTCCATTGGTTGCAATGGTAAATTCCGACAACTTGGCTTCGCAAAAACTGGCGGCGCGGTTGGGATATGTCGAAATGCGCGAGGATGATTATCAGGGGTCTCGCGTGTGCCTGTTGCGGCGAAACGGTCCTCCGACGCGGCACTGACAGTGCGGTTTGCGATGCCGCAAAAAGTCCGCAGTTTGCCGAAACTGGTAATTTCGCGGACCGGTACTGCGTGTATGCTGATCTCATGTGCAAAGGATTGAGCGGAGGATCAGGCTCATGAGGATTTACCCCACTATGGAATTGCAGAACGGCCGGTGTGTCACGCTGGACAAGGGCCGTCTGGACGAAGCTATGATCTGGCATGTGAACCCTGCCGAAACAGCCCGCAGCTGGGCGGCCGCAGGGGCGGAATGGATGCACCTGACGGATTTCGACGCCATCGAAGGGCGTGATACCAATTCGGAACTGGTCGAAGAGATCATCCGGTCAGCCGAAATCCCGGTGCAGTTGGCTGGCGGTATGCGCACGCGCGAACAGGTCGAACGCTGGATTGACAAGGGAGCGGGCCGGATCGTCATCGGGACCTTAGCTGCCTGGGACCCCAATCTGGTGAAGGAATTGGCCAAGCTGTATCCGGATCAAATCGTTCTGGCTGTTGATGTCTGGCAGGGCTACGTCATGACAGAGGGGTGGCGCAGCCAAAGCGCCTTTACGCCGGACGCATTTGTCGAAGCATTTGCAGACACGCCTTTTGCGGCCATTCTGGTGACCGATATTGATAGCGATATGAGCGATGTCGAAGCTCAGCTGGGTCTGATTTCCGGGTTAGCAGAAAAGTCGCGCACGCCGATTATTGCCAGTGGCGTGGTGCGTTCTGCCGACGATATCTCACGGCTGGCTTACATCCCGAATATCTCGGGTGCGCTGGTTGGGCGCGCGCTATTCCGTAAGACATTGGAACTGTCCGATGCGTTGGAGGTTGCCACCGCTGCGCATGAACCGGTCGCAGAGTTCCAATAATCGAAGACCAACCCAAGGACGCCGCCCTTTCAAGCTATAGCAAGGGCGGTTTTCGCCTTTTATGCTGTTTGCCAGTGTGCCGAGACCAAGTCGGCGAGAATAGCTTTCCGGCGGAATGTACCCTTGCTCTTGCCCCCACACCCCGGGCCGGGGTATGAGCGTTTCTTAAACACGAAGCAGGCAAGAGGCACTTCATGCGCAGAGTCGTTGTAACCGGTCTGGGATTGGTCACTCCGTTGGCCAGCGGGGTCGAGGAAACCTGGTCGCGGCTGCTGGATGGAGAATCCGGCGCTGGTCCGATCACTCAGTTTGATGCCGAAGGCAGTGGGGTCACAACGACCTACGCCTGCGAAGTCCCGCGCGGGGACGGCACCAATGGAACGTTTAACCCCGACGATTGGATGCCGCCGAAAGAGCAGCGCAAGATCGAGGATTTTATCCTGTATTCCATCGCAGCGGCCGATATGGCCTGCGAAGATGCGGGTTGGATGCCCGAAGATGAAGAAGCGCGCTTACGCACCGGAGTTCTGATCGGCTCCGGGATTGGTGGTCTTGGGTCCATTGCGGAAACAGCCAATCTGATCCGCGACAAGGGTCCGCGCCGCGTCTCACCATTCTTTATTCCGGGTGCACTGATCAACCTGGCCTCTGGGCAAGTGTCGATCCGACGTGGGTTTAAGGGGCCAAACCATTCGGTTGTAACGGCCTGTTCGACTGGTGCGCATGCCATCGGTGATGCAAGCCGCATCATCCGCGCAGGTGATGCGGATGTCATGGTTGCTGGCGGTGGCGAAGGCTGCATCTGCGAGATCGGCATCGCGGGCTTCAATTCGTGCAAGGCGCTTTCCACTAAATTTGCCGATGACCCCAAGAAAGCCAGCCGTCCATATGACATTGATCGTGACGGTTTTGTCATGGGTGAAGGCTCTGGGATCGTGGTCCTGGAGGAATACGAGCACGCCAAGGCGCGTGGTGCAAAGATTTATGCCGAGGTTCTGGGCTATGGCATGTCTGGTGACGCCTATCACATCACCGCGCCTAGCGAAGATGGCGATGGGGCTGAACGCTCGATGCAGGCCGCGCTGCGCAGCGCGGGCCTTGAGCCCAAGGATCTGGACTATATCAACGCGCATGGCACATCGACCATGGCGGATACCATTGAATTGGGCGCGGTCGAGCGTTTGCTGGGCGATCATGCGGCGAATGCCACGATGAGCTCGACAAAATCCGCGACGGGCCACTTGTTAGGTGCTGCGGGCGCGATCGAGGCGATCTTCTCGATCCTCGCAATCCGTGACCAGGTTGCGCCTCCGACGATCAACTTGGATAACCCGGCGGTTGAAACTCCGATCGACCTAGCCCCTAACGCCAAGCGCGAACGCAAGATCGATGTGGCGCTTTCAAACTCTTTCGGCTTTGGCGGCACCAATGCCAGCGTGATCTTCGGAAAGGTCAGCTAAATGTGGCGGGCCCTGGCATCTAACATGCTGACCATTCTAGTGGTCGGCTTGTTCTTGATGGGTGGTCTGATCCTGTGGGGGCAGTCGCGGTACAAAAGCGAAGGCCCGTTGGAAACGGCGATCTGTTTGAGGGTCGAACGCGGATCGAATATGGGGGAGGTCAGCCAGCTTCTGCAGGATCAGGGTGCAATCAGCAGTGCCACGGTTTTTCGTATGGCGGCGGATTACACTGACCGGTCCCAGCAGTTGAAGGCTGGCAGCTTTCTGGTGCGCGAAGGCGCGTCGATGGAACAGATCATCGACGAAATCACCAGCAGTGGCGCCAGCACCTGCGGGTCTGAGATCGAATATCGCATCGGTGTGACCCGTATCCAGACCCGTGTGCGTGAACTGAATCCTGCCACTTTGGCCTTTGACGAAATTGCATCTTTTGACGTCACCGATGAAGACGTACCCGCCGCGTATAATGAGAAAAGCGAAGATGCGGACACGCGCTATCGCGTTTCAGTTGCCGAGGGCGTGACCTCGTGGCAGGTGGTTGAAGGTTTGAAACAGATTGGGGCCTTGACCGGCGAAGTGACTGAGATTCCGGCCGAAGGGATGTTGGCGCCTGACAGCTACGACATCGCGCGCGGAACTGATCGGATGGCCGTGCTGAAGGGGATGCAGGACAAGCAGCAACTTCGGATCAACGCGATCTGGGAAAGCCGTCAAGATGATCTACCGATCTCGAACCCCGAAGAGATGCTGATCCTTGCCTCGATCATAGAAAAAGAAACCGGTGTTCCACATGAGCGTGGGCAGGTGGCCAGTGTGTTCGTCAACCGTTTGGAGCGCGGCATGAAGCTGCAAACCGACCCGACGGTGATCTATGGCGTTACCAAGGGACAAGGCACGTTGGGACGCGGATTGCGCAGAAGTGAACTTCGTCGGGCAACCCCTTGGAATACTTATGTGATTGACGGCTTGCCACCGACGCCAATTGCCAATCCGGGGTTGGCCAGTCTTGAGGCCGCCGTGGCACCTGAGGAGACAGACTATGTGTTCTTTGTGGCGGACGGAACAGGGGGGCACGCTTTCGCGGAAACGCTGGACGAGCACAACCGAAACGTCGCCAAGTGGCGCGAGATTGAAGCCCAGAGGAACAGCTCGGGCAACTAAAAAAGGGCCGCGTCCGAAACGCGGCCCTTTTTTCATTATGCTGCTGGACGCCTGCGTGGGCGGCGCCGTTTAGAGGCGGCGGGTTTGGGCCCGGACTTAGCCCCTTGTGGCTTACGCGACCGGAAACCGCCCTGTTTGCGTGGCTTCTTGGGCTCGGCGAATTCAGGCATAGTTCCGCTGGCGACCGGAATGTCGATTTTCATCAGCTTTTGGATTTGCTTCAGCTGGTCCAGCTCATCCGGGGCGCACAAAGCGATGCCCTCACCCTCGCGCCCTGCGCGGGCCGTGCGGCCAATGCGGTGGACATAATTGTCAGGCACTTCGGGCAGGTCATAGTTGATCACGTAAGCGACGCCTGGAATGTCGATGCCACGCGCAGCAACGTCGGTTGCGACCAGCACATTGACCTCGCCAGCTCGGAAGGCTTTGATGGCCCGGTCGCGCTGACCTTGGCTTTTGTTGCCGTGGATTGAAGCCGCGTTGAACCCGTCTTTGACGAGGTCTTTCATCAGCCGCTCGGCCCCGTGTTTGGTGCGCGAGAAGACCAACGTCAGAGCGTCCATATCGGCGGAGAGGATTTCACGCAGCTTGCGAGGCTTATCCGCCCGCGACAGGAAGTGAACGGACTGAGTGATCTTGTCCGCTGCTTTACCCGGGGGCGACACCTGAATGCGCTGCGGGTTGGTGAGGTAAGATTGGCTCAGCTCTTCCATCTGTTTCGGCATGGTGGCCGAGAACAGCATCGTCTGGCGCGGCGTGCCCAATGCGGGTGCGATTTTTCGGAGCGCATGGATAAAGCCCATGTCCAGCATCTGGTCGGCCTCGTCCAGCACCAGATGGCGCACTGAACCAAGGTCGACGGCTCCGCGCTCCATCAGGTCTATCAAACGACCGGGGGTGGCGACCAGAATATCGGTGCCGCGCGATAGGAAGGAAATCTGCTTACCGATGGATTGGCCACCGACAACGGTGGCGACGCGTAGTTTTGTCTTTTGCGTGAGGGTACGCAGGCTGTCCGCGATCTGGTTCACCAGTTCGCGCGTCGGAGCAAGGATCAAAGCCTTGACCGTCTTGGGTGCAGGTTTGGCCGGTTGCGCAAGCAGGTGATCAATCAGCGGTAGGCCAAAAGCCAGCGTTTTGCCGGTGCCAGTCTGGGCCAGACCAAGAATGTCATGTCCATTCAGCGCCATCGGGATGGCCTGGTTTTGGATCGGCGTGGGTTGGGTAAAGTTCGCCCGTTTCAGGGCGTCGTTCAAAGCCGGAGCCAGGCCCAGCATGTCGAAGTCGAACACGTAATAATCCTTTAATATCCGCAACTTTGAGCGCGGATGCGTATTGCCGCGCAAAAGCGCGACAGGCAGGGTTTAGCGAGACCTCGGGACGCACAGGCGTATCCTGCACCGTCCGGTCGTCGCATCAAGAACCCTGCGTGAAGGGGAACCAGGAGAGATATGGTGCGCCGGTGGGGCTAAGGCCCGAATGCTCACGCGGCGGCGCTGATGGCGTGCACATGAGGGTTGGCGCGGGCATTGTCAAGTATTTGTCTGATGGACTGGCGGTCGGAGTTCTAAATTCTGCTGGCGTTCTCAATCAGTTTGAGCCATCGATTTCCGAGTGGCGGTTTAGCGCGTCGTAACACTACGGGGCGAAGTTTGGGGTAGGGAATGAAAGGAAGTGCACAGCAGGGCGATAGCCTGAAACTCGCCAGCGGTGCCCTGGTTCTGGGCGGTATGATGTGGGGGCTGTACTGGATCCCTGTCCGCTACTTCGTGGATCAGGGGCTGGACGGGGCTTGGCCGGGGATTGTGATGTATTCGGTCGCGCTGCTTGGCCTTTTGCCGCTTTTGTGGCGCGACAGGCACGATCTGGCACGGCGCTGGCAGGATTTGATGTTCAGCGGCATGTTTACCGGTGCGGCCTTTGGTCTGTTCACGATCAGTCTGGTCTACACGGATGTCGTTCGAGCCATCCTGTTGTTCTACCTGACGCCGGTTTGGGGCACGATCTTAGGCCGGGTTTTTCTTGGCGAGCGTCTGACCAGAGCCCGCGTTTTGGGGTTGATATGTGGCCTTGGAGGCATGGCGATCGTCCTTGGCAGCGGCCACGGCATCCCTTGGCCCAGCAATGTCGGAGATTGGGCGGCGCTGGTGTCCGGCATGGCTTGGGCGGTGGGCACGCTGGGTTTGTATCGCTCCTCGGGCATTTCGGTTCCGGGGCAGGTTTTTGCGTTTATTGCCGGGGCTCTGCTGCTGTCGCTGATCAGCCTGGTGTTCAGCGCAGGCGGACTGCAACAGCAAAGCGCGATTGTTGTCGGTGTGCTGCCCATTGCGATGCTGTCGGTGCTGTACACTCTGCCGATGATCTTTCTGACGATCTGGCCCGCGACTTTACTGACACCGGCTCGGGTGGGGTTGTTATTGATGAGCGAGGTTGTGGTCGGCCTAATTTCGGCTGCTGTGTTTTCGGGCGAGCCCTTTGGGCTGCGCGAGGCCGCGGGGGCGGTACTGATTGTGAGTGCCGCTGTGCTGGAGATCGCTCGGGGCTGAGCGAGTTATCGGTGGGTAGACAGATCAGACGCCAACAGTCTTAACAGGCAGTGCGGTTCCCGTTGCATGGGTGTTGCGCAACATATTGACTTTGCGCGCTTTTTGCCGTAGTTTTTGTGTCATGCTAGGAGAAATGGGCGACGGCCCCGGGTTAACCCCGGTGGCCGTTTTTTGTTTCTATCGTGCGGAGAAAACTCACGCATGAGGTCACAGGCACACATGACTTTGATTACCCCGGAAGAGCGGATTTCCCAGACGGCTGACTTGTTGCAGTCGCTCGAGCGATCCATTCGCGATCTGCGCCAAGCAGCGGAAGAACTGCGCAGGCAGATCGACGCCGGGGAGGATGCAGACTTTGCCGGAGCAGGCAAGCAACTGGGTCAGTTAGAGGGGCTGATCCGAAGTTGTCAGAAAGTGGAGACAAGCTTTGTCGAACAACATCACAGACAAGCCGGAATTGCCCAAGGGGGATATGCGCTCGACCTTGAGCGCGCTCGATTTGAAATCGGGTGCAGGCTGGCTCGCCTCCGCCGATGCTGCGGTGCGGGACAGGTTTCTGAGTGACATCGGGGAGGGGGGCTGTGTGCCCTCCCTTTCCTGTTCGAGTTCTGGGCGCTGCCGCACCAGCTGCCGCCCGAGGGCGACTGGCGGTCCTGGGTGATCATGGGCGGGCGCGGCGCAGGCAAGACGCGCGCAGGGTCCGAATGGGTGCGGTCGATGGTCGAAGGGCCCAAGCCGCTGGATCGCGGTGAGGCCAGCCGGGTGGCGCTGGTGGGTGAGACCTTCGATCAGGTGCGCGACGTGATGATTTTTGGCGACAGCGGCATATTGCAATGCTCGCCCCCGGACCGCCGGCCGGTCTGGAAGGCATCGGAACGCAAGCTGATCTGGCCCAACGGGGCCGAGGCGCAGGCGTTTTCGGCGCATGATCCCGAGGGGCTGCGTGGCCCGCAATTCGATGCGGCCTGGGTGGATGAACTGGCCAAATGGAAAAAGGCCGGGGAGACCTGGGATATGCTGCAATTTGCCCTGCGTCTGGGCGAGCGTCCGCGTGTCTGCGTGACGACCACGCCCCGCAATGTGAAGGTTTTGAAGGAGTTGCTGGTGTCGCCCTCCACCGTACAAACCCACGCGCCGACCGAGGCGAACCGCGCCAATCTGGCCGGCTCGTTTCTGGCCGAGGTCCGCGCACGTTACGCAGGCACGCGGCTGGGGCGGCAGGAATTGGAAGGCGTGCTGTTATCGGATGCGGAAGGCGCGCTGTGGACCGGCTCGATGCTGGATGCGGCGCGGGTGGAGACTGTGCCTGAACTGGACCGCATTGTTGTGGCTGTGGACCCGGCGGTGACGGCGGGGTCCAGCGCGGATGCCTGCGGGATTGTGGTCGTCGGCGCGCAGCTACAGGGGCCGCCCGAGGAGTGGCGTGCCTTTGTGCTGGCCGACCGGACGGTGCAGGGCGTTGGCCCAGTGGGCTGGGCGCAGGCAGCGATTGACGCGATGGATGAGTTCGGGGCCGAACGGCTGGTGGCCGAAGTCAATCAGGGCGGGCAACTGGTCGAAGAGGTCGTGCGGCAGGTGGACCCTCTGGTCCCGTTCCGCGCGGTGCGGGCATCCCGCGGCAAGGCCGCGCGGGCTGAACCTGTCGCGGCACTCTACGAGCAGGGGCGAGTGAGCCACGTGGCCGGTCTAACCGCGCTGGAGGAACAGATGTGCCAGATGGCCGCGCGCGGGTTCGAGGGGCAGGGCTCACCCGACCGGGTCGACGCACTGGTCTGGGCGCTGCATGAGTTGGTTGTGGGGCCTGCTGGGCTGTATCGGCGGCCTAGGGTGCGGAGTTTGTAGGGACTGAGAGATGACATCTGTATATGCAATCAATGCTCTGTGCTATGGTACACGTGGATTGATTTATAGTGTTTCGGTCAGATCGCGATCGTAAATCAATCAGCGTCACACATGGCGACAGTTGAAGTCCGTGACCATAAAGTCATCTGTTCGTCTTTAGTATAGACCTGCACATTGATTTCTAGGCCATCCGTAGTTTTGAAATTTGCGTCGGCCAAATAATGCGATGTGGGGGCCGGAAGGAATGCCACGTCAGTTTCTGCTTCTCCGTGCTCAATTTCCAGCCGAAGTACTGTTTCGACGAATTCTTTAAAGCCTCCGGGAAAGTGTTCATCAATTGTCCAGAGCACTTGGTCGCAAAAATAGAGTGTTAGATCGGTACCTTCTACTGTCTTAGTCTCCGGGAACCAACTATTGGGGGCGAGTGTCCATCCATTTGCTTCACCCGCTGCCTCTAGTTCTTGAAGCGTTTTTCCAATCGCAATACCCGTCGGGAGGTCACCGACTTGAGCGTGTGCCGATGGAAAGTTGGCGATAGTTGACACTATCACAAGGCATACAAAGCGAATAGCGAACATCTCATTAGCCAATAAGTAGTAGCATCCAAGATATTGAGCAGAACAGAAGTGGAGTCAAATCCGCAAGCTAAGGGCTGAACATGTTTTAACTCTCAGAGGCTATTCGTTCTAACGCAAAGGCAGTGGAGTTTTAGGATAGCCGTTGCCCAACCCCCGTACGCCCTATTCCCAAGCCCTAAACTTCTTTCCGTCATAACTCCTTTCAACAAGCCGGACACAGCGGCGACAGAAAGGAGCACAGATGGTATTCGATTTCTTGCGTCGTACATCGGCCGGGGAAGCGCCCGAGGCGAAGGCCAGCGCGGCAGGCCCCGTGATGGCATGGCAGACGGGCGGGCGCGTGGCGTGGAGCCCTCGGGATGCGGTTTCGCTGACCCGCACGGGGTTCTCGGGCAACCCGGTTGGGTTCCGGTCGGTCAAGTTGATTGCCGAGGCGGCGGCAGCGCTGCCGTTGGTTCTGCAGGATCAGGCGCAGCGCTATGACGCGCATCCGATCCTGTCGCTGATGCGCCGTCCGAACGCGGCTCAGGGGCGGGCCGAGTTGATGGAGGCTCTGTTCGGGCAGCTGCTGCTGTCGGGCAACGCGTATGTCGAGGCCGTGCAGGCCGAAGAGGGCCTGCCGATTGAGCTGCACGTCCTGCGCTCGGACCGCATGAGCGTGGTTCCGGGCGCGGATGGCTGGCCCAAGGCGTATGATTACACGGCTGGCGGAAAGACGCACCGGTTTCCGGCGGATGCGATCTGTCACATCAAGTCCTTCCACCCTCAGGACGACCACTATGGGTTCTCGCCCATGCAGGCGGCGGCGATGGCGATTGACGTGCATAACAGTGCGTCGCGGTGGTCGAAATCTCTGCTCGACAACGCGGCGCGGCCTTCGGGAGCGCTGGTGTGGAAGGGCGATGGCCACGGGGTGATGGCCGAGGATCAGTTCCGCCGCCTCTCGGATGAGATTGAGCAGAACTATCGCGGGGCGCGCAATGCAGGCCGCCCGATGGTTCTGGAAGGGGGGCTGGATTGGAAGCCGATGGGTTTCTCTCCGTCCGACATGGAGTTTCAAAAGACCAAGGAAGCCGCCGCCCGCGAGATCGCGTTGGCCTTCGGTGTCCCGCCGATGTTGTTGGGGATACAGGGCGATGCGACCTATTCGAACTATCAGGAGGCCAACCGGGCGTTTTACCGCCTGACCGTGCTGCCTCTGGTGACGCGGGTGGCGGCGGCGGTGTCGGAATGGCTGGCCGGGTATTCGGGTGAGGATCTGGTGCTGAAACCCGATCTGGATCAAGTGCCTGCGCTGTCGGCGGAACGTGATGCGCAGTGGACGCGGGTCAGCCGGGCCAAGTTCCTGACGGACGCCGAAAAACGGTCTTTGTTGGGCTTACCGGCGCTGGCGGAGGATGCGGATGACTGAGGGGTATCCCCCGTTCGATTGCGCGCCGGGCTTACGTCTGGCCGCGCATGAGAGGGTGACCGAGATCCAGCACGACCATCTGTGCCGCAGGCTGGATCAGATCGAAGAAATGATGGAACGGCTGGAGAAACGGTTGTGGCTGACGGTCTATGGCGTCGCGGCAGTGATCCTGGCGCAGGTGTTTCAGTCCTTCCTTGCGGCGACGCCGTGAAATCAAAAGCTTACGAGGAGGTGTTCATGGATTTGGAACACAAATTCGCACGGTTCGGAGACGGGCTTTCGGTAACGGATGATGCTGTGATCGAAGGCTATGCCAGTCTGTTCGGGCAGGTAGATCAGGGCAGCGACGTTGTGCAACGCGGGGCATATCGAGGCTCGCTTGACGGTCTGGCGAAAGCGGGGCAGCGGGTCAAGATGCTGTGGCAGCATGATCCGGCGCAACCCATCGGTGTCTGGGATGAGGTGCGCGAGGATGACCGGGGCCTTTGGGTCAAGGGACGTCTGCTGGATGCCACGCAAAAGGGCCGTGAGGCGGCGGAACTGATCCGGGCGGGCGCTATGGATGGCCTGTCGATTGGCTATCGCACCAAGCGGGCCGTGAAGAATGACAAGGGCCAACGTGTCCTGACCGAACTGGAGCTGTGGGAGGTGTCCTTGGTGACGTTCCCGATGCTGCCCAGTGCGCGGGTGGCTGCGAAGGGCGTTGAGCCTGACGCGCAAGACACCTGGCGCAGTATTGCCGAGGTGTTCAATACCGCCCGGCAGGAGCTGGCGCGGACCTAGCGCGCCTCAACCCCCACCCAAGAAATGGAAGTGCTGATGAGCAAGACCGAAATCCCGGCCTTGACCGGAGAGGGTGCGCCCCTGGTTCAGGAGGTGAAGCAGGCGATGGCTGGCTTCGTGAATGAATTCAAGGGCCTCAAGGCCGAAGTGAAAACCCAACTTCAACAGACAGAAGAGCGACTGACCATGCTGGATCGTAAATCAACCATCGCGGCGCGTCCGCACCTTGCGGCCTCGATTGAGGACGGCGCACCGCATCAAAAAGCTTTCGACGCCTATGTGCGTTTGGGCGAGGATGACGGCCTGCGCGGGCTTGATATGGAATCGAAATCCCTGTCCAGCGCCGTGAACAGCGATGGCGGCTATCTGGTCGACCCGCAGACCGCCGAGATCATCAAGTCGGTGCTGAAATCCACCGCCTCGATCCGCTCGATTGCGTCGGTGGTGAATGTCGAGGCGAACTCGTTTGACGTGCTGATCGACCACACTGATGTAGGCGCTGGCTGGGCCGACGAAAATGCCGCCGCGACTGAGACGGCGACCCCGTCGATCGACCGTATCTCGATCCCGCTGCATGAGCTGAGCGCGCTGCCCAAAGCCTCGCAGCGTTTGCTGGATGACAGCGCCTTTGATGTCGAGGGCTGGCTGGCCGGTCGCATCGCCGACAAGTTCGCCCGCGCCGAGGCTGCCGCGTTTATCTCGGGTGATGGTGCCGACAAGCCGAAGGGCATTCTGAACCACAACAAGGTCGACAACGATGTATGGGATTGGGGCAATATCGGCTATGTGCCCACCGGCATCGATGGCGGTGTCGAAGCGGATGCGATTGTCGATGTGGTTTATGCGCTGGGCGCGCAGTACCGCGTGAACGGCACCTTCGTGATGAACTCGAAAACCGCCGGTCTGATCCGCAAGCTGAAGGACAGCGATGGCCGCTTCCTGTGGTCGGATGGTCTTGCCGCGGGTGAGCCCGCGCGCCTGATGGGCTATCCGGTGCTGATCGCCGAGGATATGCCGGATGCGGGCACCGACAGCTTCTCGATCGCCTTTGGTGACTTCCAGGCAGGCTACACCATTGCCGAGCGTCCTGACCTGCGCGTCCTGCGCGACCCGTTCAGCGCCAAACCGCATGTCCTTTTCTACGCAACCAAGCGCGTCGGCGGCGACGTGAGCGACTTTGCCGCGATCAAGCTGGTGAAATTCGGCACCGCCTAAAGCGGGCTGAATCCCCGGGGGCCATTGGTCCCCCGGGGCGGCGGGCGCGGGCCGGGGTGAGATCCTCTGCGTTGTCTAGCTGCTCCCCTCCGTCCGAGCAACGTGGGGCGGCGCGAGCCCGCCAATTCCTGAAGTTACGGCCCCGGAGGGGTCCGAGATTGCGGAGTGTATGGATGATGTTGATCGAAGAAACCGCCATCGCGGATGCGGCGCTGCCGGTGGATCAGTTCAAGGCTCATCTGCGGCTGGGAACGGGTTTCACCGAAGACAGCGTACAGGATGAAGTGCTGAAAGGCTTTCTGCGCGCGGCGATTGCAGCGATTGAAGCGCGCACCGGCAAGGTGCTGATCGCGCGCGGGTTTTCATGGGACTTGAATGGTTGGCGTGATGCGGCGGGTGAAGTATTGCCGGTGGCCCCGGTCACGGCGATCAGCGCGGTGACTGTGACAGACGCTGCTGGCACTGACACGGTGGTGGACACTGGCCGGTATCGTCTGGCCCAAGACAGCCAACGCCCGCGCCTGCGTCCTGCCGGAGCGAGCTTGCCGACCATTCCTACAGGCGGATCGGTCAAGATCGCATTTACCGCCGGGATGGCTGCGGATTGGGGCGCTTTGCCTGCTGATCTGGGGCAGGCGGTGCTGTTGCTGGCCGCGCATTACTATGAATACCGCGATGAGACGGCGCTGGGCGCGGGCTGTATGCCTTTTGGTGTCACCAGTCTGATCCAGCGCTACCGGGTTGTACGCTTTGGCGCAGGGGTGGCGCAATGAAAACGCCCCGATTGAACAGAAAACTGGTGCTTGAGGCGCCGATACGCAGTGCGGACGGGGCCGGTGGCTATACCGAGACATGGGCGCCCGTGGGCGCGGTTTGGGCCGAGGTCACCGCGCGTAGCGGGTCCGAGCGGTCGGTCGCAGGCGTTCCTGTCTCGCGCGTTGGTTATCGCATCGTGGTGCGCGGCGCGCCTCAGGGATCGTCGATGCGCCCAAGCCCTGATCAGCGGTTCTCTGAGGGCACGCGCCGGTTCGTGATCCGCGCCGTGGCCGAGCGCGATCCGCGCGGCCAGTACCTGACCTGTTTCGCAGACGAAGAGGTGGCGGCATGAGTTACGGCGTTTCAGCCGCGTTACAGGCGGCGGTGTTTCAACAGCTGTCGGGGGACGCGCAGGTCAGCACGCAGTCGGGCGGCGCGATCTATGACGCGGTTCCGGCGGGGGCGGTACCCCAGACCTATGTGACGCTGGGCCCGGAAGAGGTGCGCGATGCCTCGGACCGGTCGGGCGCCGGGGCTGTGCATCGGTTCACTGTGTCCGTGGTGTCCGAGGCCGCAGGTTTTGGCGCGGCCAAGACGCTGGCGGGCGCAGTCTGTGATGCGCTGGAAGGCGCGGCACTCAGCTTGGATCGGGGCCGCCTTGTGGGGCTGTGGTTCGAACGCGCCAGTGCCCGGCGCACCGGAACGGGCGGCGCGATCCGCCAGATCGACCTGAGATTTCGCGCCCGCGTGGAAGACGACTAAGCAATCAACGGAGAGAGCATATGGCCGCCCAGAACGGAAAAGATCTGTTGGTCAAAGTGGATATGAACGGCTCGGGCCTGTTCGAGACCATCGCAGGCCTGCGGGCCACGCGGGTCAGTTTCAACGCGGAAAGTGTTGATGTCACCAGCCTTGAAAGCCAGGGCGGCTGGCGCGAGCTGCTGTCGGGGGCGGGGGTCAAATCGGCCTCGATCTCAGGCTCGGGCGTGTTCAAGGACGCGGGCACCGATGAACGCGCGCGTTAGTTGTTCTTTGATGGTGAGACGCCGGATTTTCAGGTGATCATCCCCGATTTCGGCATTGTCGAGGGCGCGTTTCAGGTGACCGGCATCGAGTACGCAGGCTCGCATAACGGTGAGGCCACTTATGAGATGAGCCTGGCCAGCGCCGGGGCTCTGACCTTTACGGCGCTTTAGTCCGATGGCCAATCCGTGGACGGGTGAGGTGGCATTGACCATCGACGGTAAGCCTCGGGCACTCAAGCTGACGCTGGGGGCTTTGGCGGAATTGGAACAGGAGCTGGGCACCGGGACTTTGGTGGAATTGGTCCAGCGGTTCGAAGGCGGGGCCTACTCCAGCAGTGATGTGCTGGCGCTGATCGTGGCGGGGCTGCGCGGCGGTGGGGCGGATGTGACCCGCGCCGACTTGATGCGCGCCGAGATCGAGGGTGGCCCCATGGAAGGGGCCCGCGCGGCGGCCGAGCTGCTGGCCCGCGCCTTCATGGTGCCGGATCGTTGAGCGGGTTCGACTGGCCCGCCCTGATGCGGGCCGGGATGACCGGCTTGCGTCTGACGCCGGATCAATTCTGGCGTCTTACCCCGGCCGAGCTGCGGCTGATGTTAGGGCAGGGCGCTGGGATGCCCGCGATGAACCGGGCGGGGCTGGACGCATTGTTGGCGGCTTACCCGGACAAAGAACAAGGAGAGCGTGATGACGACGGATCGTGACGGGTTGGACGACCTGCAGGAACGGGGTGAAGCGTTGGGTGATGCGCTGGGGGATGCCGCGTCTATGGCGGCGGCATTTGACAGCCAGATGAAACGCATCAGTGCGGCGTTTGAGGAAACCGGCAAGGATGTGGCGACGCTGGAGCGCGGCATGTCCGGAGGCTTGCGCAAGGCGTTTGACGGTGTGGTGCTGGACGGGATGAACCTGTCGGACGCGCTGGATGTGTTGAAGAATTCGATGATCCGCACGGCCTATTCGGCGGCTATCAAGCCGGTGGCGGATCATTTTGGTGGCCTCATTGCCGGTGGCATCGGCAGTTTTGTCCAAGGCATCCTGCCCTTTGCTGACGGCGGCAGCTTTAGTCAGGGCCGGGTGATGCCTTTTGCCAATGGCGGCGTCATCAGCGGCCCAACTACGTTTCCGATGCGCGGTGCGACCGGTCTGATGGGCGAGGCGGGTCCCGAAGCGATCATGCCTTTAGCGCGCGGACCGGATGGCAAGCTGGGTGTGCGCACCTCGGGCGGTGGTGGCGCGGTGAACGTGGTGATGAACATCACCACGCCTGACGTGCAGGGCTTCCGCCGCAGCCAAAGCCAGATCGCCGCACAGATGAGCCGCGCCTTGGGTCGCGGCAATCGCAATAGATAAGGGGAGCAGGTCATGAATTTCCACGAAGTCAGATTTCCCGCCAGCCTCAGTTTTGGCTCGGTCGGTGGTCCGGAACGGCGTACGGACATCGTAACGCTGGCTAACGGATTTGAAGAACGTAACACCCCGTGGGCGCATTCACGCAGACGCTATGATGCGGGTTTTGGAATGCGGTCTCTGGACGACATCGAAACGTTGATTTCGTTCTTCGAGGCGCGGCAAGGGCAGATGTTCGGGTTTCGCTGGAAAGACTGGTCGGACTATAAATCCGGCGCGGCGACCGCTGAGGTCAACAAGGCTGATCAGGTCATCGCGCGTGGCGATGGGGTCACGACCGTATTCCAATTGGTCAAAACCTACACGTCTGGTGGATTTGAGTATATCCGGCCGATCCTCAAACCCGTTCTGGGAACTGTAAAGCTTGGGCTTGAACAGGATGAGGTTCGCGAAGGTGTGGATTTCGAGGTCGATCTGGCGCGCGGCCAAGTGACATTTGCCGATCCGCCTCCGGAAGAGGTCGAAATCACTGCTGGGTTCGAGTTCGATGTTCCGGTCCGGTTTGACACCGACAAGATTCAAACCAGTGTCGCCAGCTTTCAGGCCGGTGACGTACCGAATGTTCCAGTGGTCGAGGTGCGGGTCTGATGAACAGCGCAAAAGATACCCTTGAGGCCCACTTGAAAACAGGCCTGACCACGACTTGCCGATGCTGGGCGATCCAGCGCGCGGATGGTCAGGTCTTTGGCTTCACGGATCACGACAGGGAACTAGGTTTTGAAGGGCTGACCTTCAAGGCAAGTTCGGGGTTCACGGCTGCAGCAATCGAACAGGCGACTGGCCAGTCTATCGATAACTCGGAAGCCATGGGTGCACTGTCGGATGCAGCCGTTACGGAAGATGATATCGAGGCCGGACGTTTTGATGGCGCTGAGGTCCGGACCTGGCTGGTCAACTGGGCCGCGCCGGAACAGCGCGTCCTGCAGTTTCGCGGGTCGATCGGGGAAATACGCCGCTCGGGCGGGGCTTTTCATGCCGAATTGCGCGGGTTGACGGACTTGCTGAATCGCCCTCTGGGAAGGATTTATCAAAAACCCTGTACGGCTGTACTTGGCGACAGCGCCTGCCGGTTCAGTGTTTCTGCCGCGGGCTATCAAGCTGAGGCCGAGGTTACCGAGTTGACCGCAGGCAGTGTGTTGGAACTGAGCGGCGCTTTGGGGCCGGATGCAGCGTGGTTCGAGCGGGGTCGCTTGGACGTTATCTCGGGTAAGGCCATTGGCTTGTGGGCATCGATCAAGCAGGACAGCCTCAGACCGGGTGGCCGCAGCGTTACCTTGTGGTCTGGGATCAGTGGTGGTCTGGCCGTGGGTGACAGAGTCCGGTTGACCGCCGGGTGCGACAAGCGCATGGAAACATGCCGGAAGAAGTTCAACAACTTGCTGAACTTTCAGGGATTTCCCGATTTGCCCAGCGAAGATTGGGTCATGGCTGTTCCCAAAAAGGGCAATCCCAATACAGGGGGCAGCCTGCGATGAGCACGACCCGTGATCAAATAGTGGCGGAAGCCCGAACATGGCTGGGGACGCCGTATGTGCATCAAGCTTCGTGCAAAGGCGCGGGCAGTGACTGCCTTGGGTTGCTGCGCGGTGTCTGGCGCGCGGTTTTGGGGCCCGAACCCGAATCCGTTCCGAGCTACAGTCTGGATTGGTCCGAGCCGCAAGGGGATGAGCGCATGTGGCAGGCTGCAAGGCGACATCTGACAAGCAAGGCTGTTGAAGACATGCAACCCGGCGATGTGTTGTTGTTTCGGATGCGTGACGGGCGCGTTGCGAAGCACGTGGGCATTGTCAGCGAGGGCGGTGACGCCCCGCGTTTCATTCATGCCTATTCCGGGCACGGCGTTGTTGAAAACACGCTGAGCGACCCCTGGCGCCGCCGGGTTGTCGCTTGTTTCGGTTTCCCGCTGGAGGATTTCTAGATGGCTACAATTGTACTCTCGGCAGCAGGGGCTGCGATTGGTGGCGCGATTGGCGGAACGGTCGCTGGTCTTTCGACGGCTATCATTGGCCGTGCCATCGGCGCGACGCTGGGTCGGGTCATCGACCAGCGTTTAATGAGCCAGTCCGTTATGGGTGGCGGCAGTGAAGTTGTTGAGACCGGCCGGCTTGACCGTTTCCGCCTGACTGAAACCGGCGAGGGAGCACCCGTCTCGACCCTGTTCGGACGGATGCGCGTTGGTGGGCAAGTGATCTGGGCCTCGGATTTTCTGGAAACGCGCAGCACCTCTACGACGACGCAATCGGGAGGAGGTAGCAAGGGCGCACCCAAAGCGCCCGAAGTCACGACGACCACCCATAGCTATAGCTATTCCGTTTCACTGGCGATCGCGGTTGGCGCGGGACAGATTGCTGACGTGCCCCGTATCTGGGCCGACGGTGAAGAGCTTGAACGCGCAGGCCTGAACATGCGCGTGTATCATGGAACGGATGATCAGTTGCCCGATCCGCTTATCGAAGCGGTTGAGGGCGCGGGAAATGTTCCGGCATATCGCGGGACGGCGTATGTCGTGATTGAAGATCTGCAGCTGGCGGCTTTCGGAAACCGCGTTCCACAGTTCTCATTCGAAGTCGTGCGCCCCGATCAGGCGGGTCTGCCGGAAACACATGATGCATTGTCCCTTATCGTGAAAGGCGTAGCGCTGATGCCGGGCACCGGCGAATACGCATTGGCGAGCACACAGGTGAATTATACCAAAGGTCCCGGCCAAAGCTGGGCGGCGAATGTGAACTCGGCCTCGGGCGTGCCGGATCTTGTGACCTCGACCAGAGCTTTAAGCAAGGAACTGCCTGCCTGCGACGCCGCTTCGCTTATCGTTTCATGGTTCGGTGATGATCTTCGTTGCGGCGCATGCCAGGTGAAGCCGAAGGTTCTGCATAAAGAACTGGAAGGTGAAAACATGCCATGGCGCGTGGCTGGCGTGACACGCGGCCCTGCCGAGGTGGTGAAGCACGAACAGGATCGCCCTGTCTATGGTGCCACCCCAACAGACCAGTCGGTAATTCAGGCGATTCAGCATTTGAAGCAGACCGGCAAGCGCGTGATGTTCTACCCGTTCATTCTGATGGACCAGTTGCGCAATAACGGTCTACCGGATCCTTGGTCTGACGCGGCGGATCAACCACATCTTCCGTGGCGGGGGCGTATCACTCTCAGTCGGGCTCCGGGGCGCAGCGGCTCGCCGGACGGAACAGCCGCGGCGGACCTTCAGGTGGCTTCGTTTTTTGGAAACGCCCGTGCGGACCATTTTACCGTCGTCAACGGCGAAGTGGTCTATTCCGGCCCGCAAGAATGGGGCCTGTTCCGTTTCATCCTGCACTACGCAGCGCTGAGCCAAGCGGCGGGGGGCGTTGACTCGTTCTGCATCGCGTCCGAGATGCGTGGATTGACGCAAATTCGCGGTGCATCGGGCTTTCCAGCGGTGGCGCAGATGCGTGTTCTCGCAGCCGAAGTGCGCAAGATTTTGGGATCACAGACCAAGATCGGCTACGCTGCCGACTGGAGCGAGTATTTCGGCTATCAACCCGCGGATGGCAGCGGCGATCGATACTTCCATCTGGACCCGCTTTGGGCAGATACCAATATCGACTTTATCGGTGTCGATAACTACATGCCGTTGTCCGACTGGCGTGATGGCGAAGGTCATGTGGACGCCCGCGACGGGGCAAAGTCCATCTATGACCTCGACTACCTGCGCGGCAACATCGAGGGTGGTGAAGGGTACGACTGGTTCTATGCGTCACCCGAAGAGGCCCAAGCGCAAATACGGGCCCCGATCGAGGATGACGCTCATGGCGAGCCATGGATATGGCGGTACAAAGATCTGCGGAAATGGTGGTCGCAGCCACACCACGAACGGATCGGTGGCGTCCGCCAACCAGATCGCACCGCTTGGGTGCCTGGGTCCAAACCGATCTGGTTCACGGAATTGGGTTGTGCCGCGATAGACAAAGGAACAAACCAGCCGAACAAATTTCTGGACCCAAAGTCGTCGGAGTCGAGCTTGCCCGTGTATTCCAACGGCCAGCGTGACGATTTTATGCAAGTTCAATACCTACGAGCGGTTCTGGGGTATTGGTCCGACCCAAAGATCAACCCGATCTCGGACGTGTATGACGGCCCGATGGTGGACATGTCCAATGCCTATGTCTGGGCCTGGGACGCGCGCCCATTTCCCGCCTTTCCGAACCTGCGCAGTCAATGGAGCGATGGCGAAAACTATGCCCGCGGCCATTGGCTGAATGGGCGCTCGGGATCGCGAACTTTGGCCTCTGTGGTCGCCGAGATCTGTCATGGCGCGAGCGTCACGGATATCGACACCACGGAGTTGCACGGGATCGTGCGTGGCTACGTGATCGAACAGGTTTCGGACGGGCGCGCCGCGTTGCAGCCACTGATGCTTCGGTATGGCTTTGACGCTATCGAACGCGACGGTGTGTTGCGTTTTCAGATGCGCAACGGGCGGGCTTCGGTTCAGCTTGATAGCGAACTGCTTGCGACCAATTCTGAGATCGATGGCACTATCGAACATCGCCGCGAAGCCGAGGCGGAGATGACCGGTCGTGTCCGACTTCGATTTGTCCAGTCTGATGCGGATCATGATATCGTCTCGGAAGAGGCCGTTTTGCCGGATACCAGTACCCATTCGGTTTCCGTCAATGAGATGCCGTTGTCGATGACACGCGCCGAAGGCCGTCAAACCGCCGAGCGGTGGCTGAGCGAATCCCGCGTGTCGCGAGAGAGCGTCCGGTTTGCATTGCCGCCTTCGATGCTGAATGTCGGTGCGGGTGATATCATCACCCTGTCCGGCGAACAGGGCGCGCGGTATCGTATCGACCGGCTCGAACAGGCCGAAATGCAGATGGCTGACGCTGTTCGCGTTGAACCGGGTGTTTATACGCCTTCCGATCTGCCAGACGACGACGTCTCGGAAAACCCGTTTGTGGCACCAGTCCCTGTATTTCCAGTTTTCTTGGACTTGCCGCTTATCACAGGATCCGAGGTGCCCCACGCACCTTATCTGGCGATCTCGGCTGATCCATGGCCGGGAAGTGCAGCGGTGTACTCCTCTGCGACTGATGAGGACTATGCTTTGCAAGAGGTGGTCAGCGGGCAAGCTGTTGTCGGATTCACGCAGTCGCCGATGCGCCGGGCAGGTGCCGGGCTGTGGGATGAGGGGGCACCCCTGACTGTCGAACTGATTGCGGGTGTTCTGGAATCCCGACCGCGCGACGCGCTGCTGAACGGCGCAAACCTTGCGGCAATCGGCGATGGATCACCGGATAACTGGGAATTGTTTCAGTTTGAACGCGCCACTCTGCAAGAACGCGGTATATACACTCTGTCAGGCCGTCTTCGCGGACAACTGGGGACAGATGCCAAAATCCCGGAGGTATGGCCTGAAGGCTCGACTTTTGTGCTTTTGGACCAACGGGTGTATCAAACCAACCTGCTGAGGTCTGAGCGCCGTGTGGCCAAGCACTACCGGATAGGCCCTGCGGCGCGCAGCTATGACGATCCGTCCTTCGTACATAGGGTCGAGGCATTCAACGGCGATGGTCTACGCCCTTATGCGCCATCCCACCTGCGTGTTGCCAAATCTGCGGGTGACGATCAGCTGTCGTGGATACGTCGCACGCGCATCGACGGTGATGATTGGTCGGGTATCGACGTGCCATTAGGCGAAGAAACGGAATCCTATCTGGTGCAAGTGCGCGCCGAAGGCGCATTGGTGCGCGAACTGATCTCACCCAATCCAAGTTGGATATACGCGGCCGCAATGAAATCAGCCGACGGTGTAAGCGCAGGATACACCGTGCAGGTTGCGCAGGTCTCGGCCAGTTATGGTCCGGGTCTACCTGTCAGCCTTGACGTAAGCTAAGTCATACGTCCGGCTCTTCACAGAGATGTAAGTGCTGCGGCGCGCGTGCTTTTGCGTGCGCCGGCACCTGACCGGTTTTGTCTGTGTCGGCGCATGCTTACCGAGGCCGAGTTGGCAGATCGGTACATGCGTCGAACCGGTCATCTTCATCCGGTATTCAGCAATGGATTGCTGGCAACCGCAGCATGTATCCGTCCCTTGGACGTTGAACCCAGTTTTGACGATCTACAATACTGTCAGTGTTTCGCGATGGTTTTGAACAGTCTGGTACGGCTTCATCTTAGCCAGACGCGCAGCTGACGCATTTTGTGGCCGCCAGATCCAGTTTTAGCCGACCTGCAGGAATCTCTTCTCCGCAATCTTCGCAGAAACCATACTCGCCGTCCCGAATCCGGTTCAGGGCGGCGGTCAGTCTGCGCCGTTCCAGATCGCGACTGGCTTGATGTGCTTTGGCCATAGCCTGGTTTTGCAACGCGTCCATCCGGCTAAGGCGGCCAACAGCCTGCTGATCCAACTCAACCACAGCCTGCGCGCTTTTGCCCGATGCAGTGCTGTCTGCCAACTCGTCCAGACGAGCGAGGATCAAAGCGCTAAAATGTGCCAGTTCCGAGTCATTCATTTTCGTTATCGTGCGGATCACGGGTTTGCGTTTGGCGTTTTTACCACTAAATGGCATCTTAGGCGCAGCAAAGGATGAAAAGCCATGTTGGAAAAGCGCAGTCACGTGACCCCCGTCGATCCCGTTTGGGATCGTATCACGACCGAAGCTCAGGCGGCCGTGGAGAATGAACCGCTGATGGGCGGGCTTGTCCATGCTTGTGTCCTTCATCACAAAAGTCTTGAGCGGGCGTTGTCATATCGTGTTTCCGCCAAGCTGTGCTCGAACGAAATGTCGATGATGGTTCTGCGTGAAATCGTGGACGAGGCTTATGCCGACGACCCATCACTGATCGAAGCCGCGCGCGCAGACCTGATGGCCGTATATGAACGTGATCCGGCCTGCCACCGGTTGCTGCAGCCGATTCTTTATTTCAAGGGTTATCAGGCGATGCAGGCCTATCGTGTGGCGCATTGGCTTTGGCGTAAGGGTCGTTATGACCTGGCTTACTTCTTCCAGATGCGCTCGTCCGAGATTTTTGGCATCGACATTCACCCTGCAGCGAAGATTGGCAAGGGGATCATGATCGACCATGCGCATTCCATAGTGATCGGTGAAACTGCCGTGGTGGGCGACAACGTCTCGATGTTGCACTCGGTGACGCTGGGCGGAACCGGCAAAGAAGAGGAACAGCGTCACCCTAAGATCGGGAACGGAGTTCTGATTGGTGCGGGTGCCAAGGTGCTTGGGAATATCGAAGTCGGCCATTGCAGCCGCATAGCGGCCGGTTCGGTTGTTCTGCAGGAGGTCCCCCCCTGCAAAACCGTTGCGGGTATTCCTGCCAAGATCGTGGGCGAGGCCGGGTGCGATCAGCCCTCGATCTCAATGGACCACATGCTGGGTAAAAACCAGTAAACAGTCTTAGTTCGAGCGGTTGTTCTTTTCGTTCAACCGCTTGAGACGACGTTCTTCCCTGCGCTTTTTACGATCCTCAATGCGTTTGGCACGTTCGGCCTCCCATTTGCCAACCGCACTCTTGGAATTGAACTTCGAGTTCTCTCCTGGATAGCTGTTTGGTTTGGCGTAGGCGTCCGCAGGGGCAAGCGCCGCCAGCATCAGAAGAACCAGAAATGTGCGTGTAATTTGAGTGATGGTCATATGGCACCTGTGCGTCCTTGAATGTCGTGCCACCAATCTGGAGCCCCACAAGTCCCCGAGCAATAGTATGCCCGATCACGTCGGCTCACATCCCGTCAGGCCATGAAAAAACCGCGCCGGGGTTGCCCGACGCGGTCTCTGCAAGTTTGCGGGAATCAAGCCAGCATAACCATAGGATTTTCAAGGTTTTCCACGATGGCCTGCAACAATTCAGCCCCAAGCGCACCGTCGATAACCCGGTGATCCACTGACATGGTGATGGACATGACGGTTGCTACGGTCAGCTCTCCGTCGTCTCCGACAACCGGTTTTTTGACGCCCGAGCCCACAGCCAGAATTCCGGCGTGAGGCGGGTTCACAATGGCGTCAAAATTGTCGATGCCGAACATACCCAGGTTCGAGATCGCAAAGGTGCCACCTTGATATTCATGAGGCGCCAGCTTGCGTTCGCGCGCGCGACCGGCCAGATCTTTCATCTCGGTCGATAGCGCGGACAGCGATTTGGTGTCCGCGTCCTGCAGAACCGGGGTGAACAGCCCACCCTCGATCGCGACAGCGACGGCCACGTCCGACGGCTTCAGTTGCAGCACCCGGTCACCGGCCCAGACGGCATTGCAGGCCGGAACCTGTTGCAGCGCGTTGGCGACGGCTTTGATGATGAAGTCATTGACGCTGAGCTTGACGCCCCGACCTTCCAGCTGTTTGTTCAACTGGCTGCGGAATTTGAGCAGCGCGTCCAGTTTGATATCGCGACGCAAATAGAAATGCGGGATCGTCTGCTTGGCCTCGGACAGGCGCGCAGCAATGGTCTTGCGCATGCCGTCGAGCTTGATTTCCTCGTAGTCGCGGCCCTCGTACATCTTGGCTACGGCATCTGCCGAGGGGCCAGCCGGAGCTGCGGCCGCCGGAGCCGCTGCTGCAGGTGCGGGCGCTGCCGATGGGGCCGTCGCCGTTGCGCCTTCCACATCTGCTTTGACGATGCGTCCATGCGGACCCGAGCCGGTGATCTGCGCCAGATCAAGGCCCTTTTGCGCGGCAATCCGGCGGGCCAGAGGCGAGGCAAAGATACGACCGCCATCGGCCTTGACCGGAGCAGCCGGGGCAGGGGCAGGCGCCTCGGACGCCGCTGGCGCGGCGGCCTCGTTGCCTGCGGCGGCTGCCGGGGCAGCCGCGGGGGCTGCGGCAGGTGCTGCGCTGATGTCGTCAGCGCTTTCACCGTCTTCCAGCAGAACAGCGATGGCAGTGTTTACCTTCACGCCTTCGGTGCCCTCGGGGATCAAGATCTTACCAATCGTACCTTCGTCGACGGCCTCAAATTCCATCGTGGCTTTGTCGGTTTCGATCTCGGCCAGCAGGTCGCCGGACGAGACAGTGTCACCCTCTTTGACCAGCCATTTGGCAAGGGTGCCTTCCTCCATGGTCGGGGATAGGGCGGGCATCAGAATTTCTGTGGGCATCTGTGTCGCTCCTTACCGGTAGGTCACTTGTTTGACGGCGGCGATCACCTCATCGGTTGTGATCAGCGCCAGCTTTTCGAGGTTCGCAGCATAGGGCATCGGAACGTCCTTGCCGGTGCAGTTGATGACCGGCGCGTCGAGATAGTCGAACGCCTCCCGCATCACGACCGAGCTGATATAACTACCGACCGAGCCTTGCGGCCAGCCTTCCTCGACCGTCACCAGACGGTTGGTTTTCATCACCGAGTTGATGATCGCTCCGGTGTCCATCGGGCGGATGGTGCGCAGATCTATGACCTCGGCGCTGATACCTTCTTCGGCCAGCTTGTCGGCGGCTTCCAGCGCGTATTGCATGCCGATGCCAAAGCTGACGATGGTCACGTCCGAGCCTTCACGCCAGATGCGTGCTTTGCCCAGTGGGATGGTCAGATCATCCACTTGAGGCACGTCGAAGGAGCGACCGTAGAGGATTTCGTTTTCCAGGAAAATCACAGGGTTGGGGTCGCGGATGGCCGATTTCAGAAGACCTTTGGCATCAGCAGCCGAATAGGGCATGACGACTTTCAGGCCGGGGATTTGCATATACCATGCGGCGTAGTCTTGGCTGTGCTGCGCGGCCACGCGGGCAGCGGCACCGTTGGGGCCGCGGAATACGATGGGGCAGCCCATCTGGCCGCCGGACATATAGAGCGTCTTGGCGGCGGAGTTGATGATCTGGTCAATCGCCTGCATGGCGAAGTTGAAGGTCATGAACTCGACAATTGGTTTCAAGCCGCCAAAGGCAGACCCCACGGCGATACCGGCAAAACCATGTTCGGTGATGGGGGTGTCAATGACGCGCTTGCTGCCGAATTCGTCCAGCAGACCTTGGGAGATTTTGTAGGCACCCTGATATTCGGCGACTTCTTCGCCCATCAGATAGACGTCTTCGTCGCCGCGCATTTCTTCTGCCATCGCATCGCGAAGTGCTTCGCGGACGGTTTCGGACTTCATCTCGGCATCGGCTGGCCAATCGGGCGACAGGTCAACGACCGGTGCCGCTGGTGCGGCGGCGGGAGCGGGGGCCGGGGCCGCCGCAGGGGCGGCCTCGGTCACCGCTGCTGCTGCGGGCGCAGCCGCGGGCAGGGCGGAAGCGTCTTCGCCTTCTTCCACAAGGACCGCGATAGGCGTGTTGACCTTTACGCCTTCGGTGCCTTCAGCGATCAGGATCTTGCCGACGATGCCTTCATCGACGGCTTCGAACTCCATCGTCGCCTTGTCGGTTTCGATCTCGGCCATGATATCGCCGGATGATACGGTGTCGCCTTCTTTGACCAGCCATTTGGCCAGCGTACCCTCTTCCATTGTGGGCGAAAGGGCGGGCATGAGAATTTCGGTTGCCATGTCTTAGTCGTCCTCTCAGGCGTAAATGTCGGTCCAGAGCTCTTCGACGGAAGGCTCGGGGCTTTCTTTCGAGAATTCGGCGGCCTGGTTGACGATCTCTTTGATCTCTTTGTCGATCGCCTTCAGGTCATCCTCGGTCGCGTGTTTGCCGGTCAGCAGCAGTTCGCGCACGTGTTCAATGGGGTCGCTTTGTTCGCGGACCTTCTGAACCTCTTCACGGGTGCGGTATTTTGCCGGGTCGGACATCGAGTGGCCACGATAGCGGTAGGTCTTGACCTCAAGGATATAAGGGCCTTTTCCGGAGCGGCAGTGTGCGACGGCTTTCTCACCAGCGGCTTTGACCGCAAGCACGTCCATACCGTTGACCATTTCGCCCGGGATTCCGAATGCTTGTCCGCGGTGATAGATATCCGCTGAAGAGGTGGAGCGCGCTTGCGCTGTACCCATGGCGTATTGGTTGTTCTCAATCACGAAAACCACCGGAAGGTCCCACAGGGCAGCCATGTTGAACGTCTCGTAAACTTGACCTTGGTTAGCCGCGCCGTCGCCAAAATAGGTGAAGGTGACGCCGCCGTTTTCCTTGTACATGTCGGCAAAAGCCAGACCTGCCCCCAAGGGAACCTGCGCGCCAACGATGCCGTGGCCGCCATAGAAATGCTTCTCTTTCGAGAACATGTGCATCGAACCACCTTTGCCCTTGGACAGGCCGCCAATACGTCCGGTGAGTTCCGCCATCACGCCGCCCGGATCCATGCCGCAGGCTAGCATGTGGCCGTGGTCGCGATAGGAAGTAATCCGCTTGTCGCCTTCTTCGGCTGCCGCCTCAAGTCCGACGACAACAGCCTCTTGCCCGATATACAGGTGGCAGAACCCACCGATCAGGCCCATGCCATATAGCTGACCAGCCTTCTCCTCGAATCGGCGGATCAGCAGCATTTCCCGGTAATATGTGGTGAGCTCTTCCGCAGAAACATTTGGTTTCTTTGTGGTTTTTCGCGCAGCCATATCGGCGATCTCCCCCTCTCGGCAAGATAGTTTAGCGTTAAACTATTCAATAAAGCATTTGTCGCTTTGTGGCGAGGAGAAATGTGACGCAGCGTCGAAACCTGCGGAAATCGTCGCGAAGGTATTTTGGGTTTACTCAGTAGAAAGGGTCACTGAATAACGATCTCATCCGAACGGATCATGCCCAATACTGAACGCGCCTGCTGATCCAAAAGGTCCAGATCCAGATATGTATCTGACAGACGGCGTGTGAGGTTTTCCATCTGAGCAATCTCGGCTTCTAGCTTCCCAAGATCGCGCGACAGGGCGTCCCGTTCCGCTGCAATCTCGACCCGTCGGAACAGGCCATAGTCACCCTGAACGGCAGCAAAGGTGAAATACACACCCAGCATAAAAGCTACCATAAAGAATGCGACTGCGCCCAAACCGGGCCGATGGGAACGGGACACTCTGTTTACCGCCGTATGAAACGCCTCAATAACGGGCCCTTTTGGACCTCTGAAAGTACTATGTCACAGGCGATTCGGGTTGTGAATCCCCTGATTCGCAAAAATGCGTCAGAGGTCGAGTTTTTATTGATCCAGCGCGGCGACGCCCGGCAGGGTTTTGCCCTCCATCCACTCCAAAAACGCGCCGCCTGCGGTCGAGATATACGAGAAGTCCTTGGCGGCACCCGAAGCGTTCAGCGCCGCGACCGTGTCGCCTCCGCCAGCGACTGATACCAAGTTACCCGAGCGGGTCAGGGCGGCGGCTTTCAGGGCGGATGCGTTGGTGGCGGCGTCGAAGGGTGCAATCTCGAATGCGCCCAGCGGGCCGTTCCATATCAGCGTCTGGCTTTGATCGAAGATATCCGAGATCGCTGCGACACTGTCGGGGCCTGCGTCTAGGATCATGCCCTCGTCAGTGCACTGGTCCGCAGGCAGGATCTGGTGCGGCGCACCGGCCTCAAACTTTTCGGCGACAACGATGTCAGTGGGCAGAACGATGGTGCAGCCCGCGCCGTCGGCCTTGGCCATGATTTCGGCCGCGGTGCCCTTCATCGCGGTTTCGGCGAGGGACTTGCCGACATTCACGCCTTTGGCCACGAGGAAGGTGTTGGCCATGCCGCCGCCGATCACAAGATAATCCACCTTGGTGATCAGATTGCCCAGCAGCTCCAGCTTGGTCGAGACCTTGGCCCCGCCCACCACGGCCGTCACCGGGCGTTTCGGTGCGCCCAATGCACCCTCGAGCGCCTCAAGCTCGGCCTGCATCAGGCGACCTGCACAGGCGGGCAGCAGTCGGGCAATGGCCTCGGTCGAGCTGTGGGCGCGGTGCGCGGCGGAAAACGCGTCGTTGCAATAGACATCGCCCAGACGCGCCATACCTGCGGCCAGATCGGCGTCATTCTTGGTTTCAGCCGCATGGAAGCGAGTGTTTTCCAACAGCAGCACCTGGCCGGGCTGCAGTTGTTCAGCGGCCAGTTCGGCCTCGGTCCCGACGCAATCGGCCGCGAACAGAACATCTGCGTCAAAAGCGGTGGTCAGGGTGGGGATCAGCTGTTTCAGCGACAGGTTCTCGCGGCGCTCGCCACCCGGACGGCCAAAATGCGCCAGCAGGATCGGCTTTCCGCCCGCCGCAAGGATATCGCGCACGGTGGGTACGATGCGCTGAATACGGGTGGCGTCGGTCACAACGCCGTCAACGACCGGCACGTTGATATCCACGCGCACCAGCACGCGCTTGCCGTTCAGGTCCATATCGTCCAGCGTTTTCCAGCCCATCGTTCCATCCTTGCCGTTAAATACGATTTAGGCGGTTCTTTTCCTGCATTTTGCCCTCAGGTCAATGCGTCACTTGGCATTCACGCCCATGCCGCATAGGTATTTGCGCAAGACAAACGACAGGAGGGCCTCATGGCCGAGATCAAGGATCCCGAAAACACCATCATCATCGAACTCAAAGGCGGCAATGTCGTCATCGAGCTGCTGCCCGACGTGGCCCCTCAGCACTCGGCCCGGATGAAGGAACTGGCCCGTGGCGGTGAGTATGACAACGTGGCCTTCCACCGTGTGATCGACGGTTTCATGGCGCAAACCGGCGACGTTCAGCACGGCGACATGGAAGACGGGTTCAACATCCGTATGGCAGGCACAGGTGGGTCGTCGCTGCCCAACGTTCCGGCTGAGTTTTCGAAACTGCCGCATGACCGGGGCACGCTGGGTGCCGCGCGGTCGCAGAACCCGGACTCAGCCAACTCTCAGTTCTTCATCAACTTCAAGGACAATCACTTCCTGAACGGCCAATACACCGTTTACGGGCGCGTCATCGACGGGATGGAGCATGTAGACGCGATTGTTCGCGGCGAGCCGCCGATGAACCCCGACCGGATGATCAGCGTCAAGGTGGCGGCCGATGTATAAGCTAGCCGCTGCCTTTGCCGTTTTGGCCAGCCCCGCGCTGGCCACTGGCCTTGAGATCGAGATTGAAGGTGAGGGCGCCAATGGCACCGTGACTGTCGATCTGTTTGATGACCTTGCCCCGAAACATGTTGAGCAGATCAGCGCTCTGGCGGCTGAAGGCAAGTATGACGGGGTGGTCTTCCACCGAGTGATCGAGGGGTTCATGGCGCAAACCGGCGATGTTGAACATGGCCGTCTGGGCAGTGACCTGCGCCGCGCCGGGACAGGCGGGTCGGATCGTCCCGATCTGGCAGCCGAGTTTTCGGACTACAATTATGATCGTGGCGTGATCGGTATGGCGCGAGCCCAGGACCCTAACAGTGCAAATTCGCAATTCTTCATCATGTTTGCGCCGGGGCCGTTTCTGAACGGCCAATACACGGTTGTAGGTCAGGTAACTGGCGGGATGGACGTCGTCGATGCGATCAAGCGTGGTGACGGACCTAACGGCGCAGTGATCGGACAGCCTGATGTAATGAAAAAGGTCACAGTGACCGATTAACAGAAAAGGCCCCGTGGCAATGCGCTTCGGGGCCTTTCTTTGAAAGGCTCAATCGTCGCCGATCACATTCCAGATGATTGCGCCAATGATGCCCCCCGCCAATGGGGCCGCCCAGAACAGCCATAACTGCTCCATCGCGGGGCCTTCGGCAAATAGGGCAACTCCGGTTGATCGGGCCGGATTGACCGAAGTGTTTGTCACCGGGATCGAGATCAGGTGAATCAGTGTCAGGCCAAGCCCGATGGCAATCGGCGCAAACCCGGCAGGCGCAAATTTCGACGTCGAACCCAGAATGATCAACAGGAAGAAAGCGGTCAGCGTGATTTCGATCACCAGCGCCGATGCCATCGAATATCCCTGTGGCGAGGCCTCATCGAAACCGTTGGTGGCAAAACTGCCGACCCCTTCGAAACCCGGCGCGCCGCTGACGATCACGTATAGGACGGCAGCGGCAGCGACAGAGCCCGCAACCTGAGCGATCCAATACGGGATGAGAAGCTTTGGTGAAAACCGGCCACCAACCGCAAGGCCGAGACTGACTGCCGGGTTGAAGTGCCCGCCCGAGATTTGACCGACCGCATAGGCCATGGTCAGAACCGTCAGGCCAAAGGCAAAGGATACACCCAGCCAGCCGATGCCCACATCGGCCACACCAGCTGCCAGAACGGCGCTGCCGCAGCCGCCCAGAACCAGCCAGAACGTGCCGAAGAATTCGGCCATGAGTTTTGATGACATGAAAAGCCCTCCCAAAAACAATGGGTTCACTATAATTCAAAAATGAATTTTTGTGAAACTGTACTGTCAGGCCCAGCTTGCAGGGTCCAGTTGGAATAATTTGGCCAGTTGTTCGTAGACCTCGGGCGCCTCGGACTTGAGCGCGACGGGCCGCTCGAAGAAAACTTCGACCGAGACTGCAAAGAACTCTTCATGCCCGGTAGCGCCATAGGGGTCGATAACGGTGTGTCGACCATGTTCGACGGCGCTGACATGCGCGTCGTAGGCGCTCAGGAACACCCGTTCCCATTCTGCAAAGCTCTGACCGTTGCTGAGGATTGGCACTCCGTTTGTGCCCCCCGAGAGGTCGTCGACTTGATGCGCGAATTCGTGCAACACGACATTCTGCCCGTCGCGATCATTCAGCGCGCCTTGCTGACTGTGCGTCCAAGACAGGATCACCGGGCCGCGATCCCAACTTTCGCCCGTGCGCACGATCTCTTTCACGCTGATAACATAGCCATCCTGCCTGCGCTGACGCGACTTGAATGCAGTGGGGTAGATCAGAATGGTGGTCAGGTTGTCGTACCAGATATCCCGATTGACCAGTAACAGACTGGCCTGTGCGGCGATGGCCAATTCCATATCTTCGGTGACGTCCAGCCCGTCACAACCAAAAAAGCGGACCTGGTCAAGGAATAGATTGACCTTGCCGTCCAGCTTGGCCCTCAGATGTTTCGGTAGGCGGCGTATCAGAGGCACCTGAGCGTCGATCACACGACGCTGATGATCGGACAGCGGGGCGGCCAGCAGCGCATTGCGCGCCTGAGTCTTGGACCAATGGCGATAGGCAAAAAAGCCGATGACCAACAGCAGAACCGAGAAAAAAATCAGCATTTGCAAAGACTACTATGCGCAGCCGGGGCTTGAAACCAAAAACGCCGCAGGTTTCCCCGCGGCGTTCATAGAATAAGGCAGAGCCTGCTTTACTGTTTGACCTCTGCAGCCGGGTTTGCACCACCCTTGGCGCTGCGGCCGGGGTTCAGCGGGTCGTCCTGACGCTGAACCGAACCTTCGAAATGCGCGCCGCTTTCGATCGCGATGGTCTTGTGGATGATGTCGCCTTCGACACGTGCGGTCGAGGTCAGGCGGACTTTCAGACCGCGCACGCGGCCTACGATGCGGCCGTTGATCACGACATCATCTGCGGTGACCTCACCCTTGATGGTGGCAGTTTCACCGATGGTCAGCAGATGGGCGCGAATGTCACCTTCGACAGTGCCTTCCACCTGAATATCGCCGGATGTTTTCAGGTTGCCGGTGATGTGCAGATCTGACGACAGAACCGATGCCGGGGGCTTGGGCTTGGGCGCAGTGCTGGCCTTGGCTTCTGACGGCGCAGGCGCGGCAGGCGTCGCGGGGGCAGCCGGTTTTGCGGCCTCTGTGTCTTTGGTTCCGGGCTCGTTGATTTTGCTCTTAGAAAACATTTCTCGCAGCCTTGATGTAAGTCATTGGGTTAACAGGTTTTCCATTCACGCGTACCTCGTAATGAAGATGCGTGCCGGTCGACCGTCCGGTGCTACCCATATCAGCAATATGATCCCCGCGCGAGACCCTTTGACCAACCTTTACGCGTATCTTGGTGTTATGAGCATAAAGTGTCTCAATTCCAAAGGCATGCTTAATTTTTACCAATCGCCCGAACCCTGACTGCCAGCCAGCATGGGTGACCACACCATCGGCGGTCGCGAAGATATCCGTTCCATGCGCACCAGCGAAATCGGCACCGTTGTGCATGCGCCGGCCACCGGTCTTGGGGTCCCGGCGGGTGCCGAAGCCACTGGTGTAACGCACGACCGCGTTCACAGGGCTTGCAAACGGCGCCTTTTCGGCGGCAATGCGATAGAGGTTCAGCTGGTCCATCTGCTGCAGCAGAGTATTCGCGCGGACTTCGTCGGGGGTCAGTTCCTCGCCGCGCGTGCTGAAGGATATGGGGGTTAGGGGGCCGCCCATGCCGCTGTACCCGCGCCGTACTTCTTCAATGATACGGTCTGTGGGCATTCCTGCCTGACGGAACATCTTGTCGAGCGGCTCGACCGAGATAACCATCGCCTCTTCCAGCTGACGGAAAATTTCGTCGCTTCGTTCCTGCATGAGCCGGATTTCCAGCTCAAGGTCATCACGCTGTTCAAGCGCGTCCTTGGCGTCGGCTGCGATCTGGTCCCGTTCCAAGGCCGTGCGGGCCAAAGCCTGGGTCATGAAATCCATCTGAGCCGGGTTGCTCACGTTTGCCATGTAAGCGTCCGCGCCATCCTCCTGCTTGAGGCTGGCCAACTCTAGCCGCGCGTCTTCGCGCTGCTTCATCGTCGCACGCAGAGTGGTTTGAATGACTTCAATGCCCGTTTCCAACTCGCGGCGGCGGTTTTCCGACGCCAGAAGCTCGGATTGCATCGTCGAAATTTGTTCAAGCGCCGTGTTGAAACGGTCCTGCGCCATTAGCGCCTCAGAGGCACGCATATCCCGCTCGGCTGAAAGTACGTTCAGACGTTCCTGATAGGTTGCCTGATCCCGCTTGGCCTGCTCGCGGAAATTACCTGATCCAATGCTGTCCATCAGCAGGATTGCGGTTGCGACGGCAGTCCAGCCAACGAAGACGGCGACGCCCGCAACGGCAATCACCTGCGTCTCGGAACTGAGACGGATAAACCGCGTATCATTGTCAGATTTCAGAAAAACCCGGCGTTCCGGAAAGTGCCGCTCGAGCAGTGAGTGTAGTTTGATTGCCAGACGTGTTCGCACGCGTCTTTCCTCTGTCCATCCCCAAATTCGGGACCGGTTGTGAGTGATCTCCGTCCCTTGAGGCAACTGCATAGAGGGGACATGTGATTTGGGCAAGTTTGTTAACCAGTTCACACATGAAACCGGTTTTTTCCCGCCAGTTTTAGGCGGGAAGTTGCCGATAGCGTCAACTTGCGCATGTTTAATTGGCTTGTCCTGGCGCAGGCAGGTCTTCGGTCAGAGGCCAGTAAAAGTCGGGTGGCAACCCGGCTTCAGCGCGTTTTTCCTCGTTGAACGGAGGTTTAAGGACCCCGTGGAAATAGCGCCGTACAAGCTCATGAAACACATCCTTGGGATCTGCATTCTCTCTTCCGCACAAAAAGTGGAACCATTTTGATCCATAGGCGACATGTCCCACCTCTTCGGCATAGATGACCTCAAGCGCGGCGATGGCGTGGTCGTCGTTGGCTTTGCGGAAGATGTCGATCATGCCCGGCGTAACGTCCAGCCCGCGCGCCTCAAGCACCATCGGGACAACGGCCAGACGCCCCATCAGATCCTCGGCCGTGTCTTCAGCGGCACGCCACATGCCGGCATGGGCGGGCAGGGCGCCATAGTGACTGCCCATGCGTTCAAGGCAATCGCAAACCATTTCGAAATGGCGCGATTCTTCTTCGGCGCATTTGACCCAGTCGTCATAGAAACCAATTGGCATGGGAACATGACCGAACCGCGCAATGATGTCCCAATGCAGGTCAACCGCATTCAACTCGATATGGGCGACTGCGTGCAACAACGCGATCCGCCCAGCTACGGTGCCAGGTTTGCGTTTGGGTACTTCGCGGGGAGACAGCAGTTCAGGCCGTTCCGGCCGCGCCGGTTGTAGCGGAGGCGTCGAGGTACCGACCTTGATCTCGGGTACATCGCCTTTTCGCGCAGCGAACCATTCGGCAGCATAGCGTTTGGACAGGGCGGTCTTGGCCCGCCCATCCGCCGTGGTCAGAACTTCGGTTGCCATCAGGGTCAGTGTTTTGGGCACAGGTCCGCTCCGTTCAGGTTTGGGCGGGTCTTAAACCGTATGGCAACCGCAGGAAAGAGCCGTCAGAGCGCGCGCACCGCCTCAAGCACCTCGTCCACATGACCGGGCACTTTGACTTTGCGCCAAGCGCGGGCAATCTTGCCCTCGGCGTCGATCAGAAATGTAGACCGTTCGATCCCCATCGACTTGCGGCCATACATGTTCTTTTCGACCCAGACGCCATAGTCTTCGCATACGGTTGATCCTTCGTCGGACAAAAGCGGTGTGGTCAGGCTGTGTTTGGCGACGAATTTGTCATGCTTGGCGACGCTGTCGCGCGAAATGCCGAAAACGTGAGCCCCGGCATCGGCAAAGGCCTGAAGTTGTTCCGAGAAACCGATGGATTCCTTGGTGCAGCCCGGCGTATCATCACGGGGATAGAAAAACAAAACGACGGCACCTCCGTGCAGATCCGACAACGTGACCTCGCCACCGCCGTCACGGGGCAAAGTGAAATCAGGGGCGATGTCTGTAACGTCGGGCATTGGAAACTCCGTTAAAGGTTTTTATGTGCTGCTCGGGATCATAGGGCGGTACGAGCGGGTTGAAAGGCGTGGATAGCAATTTGGTGCAGCACGACGAAAAAAGTGCAGACCAGAGCCAGACACCTCGGCGTCGCAGGTCGCGTCGTCGGTTGGCCGCCTATGTGACCCTTGGCGTTACTTTGACACTCGGTGGGTTGGCTGTTGCCGGTTGGTTCTTTCTGATCGGTCACCAGTTGCACGCGCCGCAATGGATGCGCACTCAGGCTGAAAATCGGCTGGATCAGACGTTGGGCGGTTTGAAGGTCAGGTTTGGTGAGGCGACGTTTTTTGTTAATGAGCAGTGGCTTCCTCGCCTCAAATTAAGTGACGTGACGATCAGCGACGCGACCGGGCAACAGATCGCTCAGGTCGGAGATCTGCGCACGCGCCTGTCAATGCGGGGCCTTCTGCGTGGGCAAATCCGGCCCCGCCGCATCATCCTGCAAGATGCGCAGATCGCGCTGACGCGTAACAAGGACGGAGCGCTGTCGCTGACGGTCGGGTCCGGCAGCTCTCCGGTGCAAGAAGCGTCGACGCTGGCCGAGTTGATTGAAGAATCGGATGACGTGTTCTTGTCACCGATCTTGTCCGGTTTGCGCTCGGTCGAGCTGCAATCGCTGACGTTGGATTATCAAGACCTGCGGCTGGGACGGGCTTGGGTGTTTGATGGCGGTCATATCAACGTAACGCGCGATGGGGACGAGATGCGCCTTGCCACGGGGTTTTCGGTTCTGACGGGGCGGGACTATGCCAGTTCGATTGAGGCAAACTACACAAGCCTTCTAGGCAGCCCACAGGCGAGTTTCGGGTTTTCGATCACAGACTTACCAGCTGAAGATATAGCGGGGCAAAGCCTCGCCCTGTCGTGGTTGCAGGTTCTGAAAGCCCCGATTTCAGGATCTTTGCGTGGCAGCGTCGATGACCAGGCGTCTCTGGGCCCACTATTCGCGACACTGAACCTTGGTGCGGGTGCAGTTCAGCCAACGCCCGAGACGCGCCCTATACGGTTCGACTCGGCCCGTACATATTTCACCTATGACCCGAGCCAGCACGTACTGGACTTCAACGAAGCATCCGTGGTCTCGGATCTCGGGGCGGTTCAAGCTGAAGGCAAAGCGTTTCTGGAGGGCATCGAAGATGGTACGCTAGAGAGCCTGACCGCTCAGTTGAAACTGAACGACATCGACATCTATCCCGGTGGTCTTTTCCCGGAATCGTTGGAATCAGCCCGAGCTGAGTTGGACTTTCAGATGAAGCTCCTGCCTTTCGAATTGCGCCTGGGGCAAATGACGCTTGTCGAAGCTGGTCATACGCTGCGGGCCTCGGGGCGCTTGCTGGGTCGCCCGGACGGATGGGTGGCGGCGCTGGATGCTGATCTGGACAATATGACCGCGGACCGATTGCTAAACTATTGGCCCGAAATTCTGGCTCCTAAGCCGCGCTTGTGGGTGTCTGAGAACCTGTACGAAGGCGATTTTTCGGGCGTAGAATTCTCGCTGCGCCTGCGCCCTGAAACCAAGCCAGATATCTATTTGGGGTTCGGTTTCGATAACGCAAAGATAAGATACGCCAAGACCCTGCCGCCCATCCAGAACGCGCAAGGGCGGGTGAGTTTGTTGGAAAACCGTTTTACGGCCTCGGCAGAAAGCGGCGTTGTGATCGCGGATCAGGGCGGCGCTGTGGATGCGTCGGGGACGTCGTTTATCATCCCTGACACGACACTTAAAAAGAACTCGCCCGCGATTGTGCGGATCAAGGCCAAGGGTAAAGCCATTGCCGCGCTGTCGCTGCTTGATCTGCCGCCACTGGAGTTGCTGAGCAAAGCCGGATTGCCAGTAGATCTTGCAGCAGGAGATGTCAGCCTGTCAGGCACGTTGTCGCTGCCGATGAAGAAGGGGCTAAAGTTCGAAGACACCGAGTTCCACTTTACCGGTGACATAGACAACGTGGAAAGCGATCGTCTGGTTCCGGGGTTCGTCGTCAGCTCCGACCGGCTGACCCTGTCCGGAGATCAGACTGCCGTCGAGATCGGAGGGTACGGCCTGTTTGGCGACGTTCCAATGCATGCAACATGGCGACAGCCCATCGGAGGGGCAGCTCCGCAACGCAGCGAACTCTCGGGCGAAATCGAACTGTCTCCGCGTCTGATGACCGAGTTGAAGGCCGGGCTGCCGCAAGGGATGCTGACCGGAGAAGGGACGGCTGACATCACATTGGGCATCGGCGCGGGCGAGCCCATAGAACTCACCGCGACTTCTGATCTGGTGGGGGTGGGCCTGTCGATCCCCGAACTGGGTTGGAGCAAAGACCGTCGGACCGAAGGCGCAATGACCCTCGATGCGACGTTGGGTGATCAGCTGCGGGTCAACTCGTTGAAACTGGATGCAGCAGGACTTCGCAGCACCGCGTCGATTTCGTTCCGCGAGGGTGGTGAGTTCGATAAGGTCGAATTCAGCTCGTTCGATCTGGGTAACTGGCTTGCAGTTCCGGCGGAACTGGTCAGCCGCGGCGCATCCGTGCCCGATATCCGGGTACAGGGCGGGGTGATGAATCTTGGGGCGGCCACCTTCGGAGGAAGTGGCGGCAGTGGCGGCGGAGGGGCTGGAAACGGGCCTAACCTGGATGTGGTACTGGACCGCCTGCAAGTGACAGACAGCATCGCCCTGACGGGTTTCAAAGGCGATTTCCGAACCACGGGCGGCGTCGCCGGTGCGTTCACGGCACGTATCAACGGTGCTGCGCCGGTTCGAGGTACTATCACCCCCAGAGGTGCACGCAGCGCGGTCGAATTGACATCAGAAGATGCCGGTGAGGCGTTGCGATCTGCCGGGGTGATTACGCAGGCCCGCGGCGGGACCTTGACCATGACATTGGAACCAGTAGGCAACGGCAGCGACTACGACGCCAACCTGAAAATTTCGAACACCCGCATAACCGACGCTCCGGCGATGGCGGCGCTGCTGAACGCCATCAGCCTTGTCGGTTTGATCGACGAAATGGCCGGGCAAGGCATCTTTTTCTCGACTATCGAAAGTCGGATGCGCATTACGCCGACCGAGATCAAGGTCCTAAGTGGCAGCGCCGTTGGTCCCTCAATGGGGCTGTCGTTCGACGGTACGGTTGATCTGGCAAACGGGCTTCTGAATCTGCGGGGGGCGATCTCGCCGATCTACCTGGTCAACGCGATCGGCAGTGTTTTTACCAAGAAGGGGGAAGGGGTGATCGGCTTTAACTATAAGCTTACCGGCCCGTTGAGTGCGCCTAAAGTGTCGGTCAATCCACTGTCCGGTCTGGCCCCTTTGTTTTTACGTAATCTGTTACGTGCACCGGCGCCGACCGTGGTAGATGGCCCGAATGCGCAACCCGTTCGACCCGACAAGCCGAAAAAGACCTTTGGGTCTCCGTCCGGCGATCGGTGAATTGGGCTGTTGCTGAATCCACTGGGGCCTTGTAAGGCGCGCGCATGAAACTGAGCGATTTTGATTTCCACCTGCCTGAAGACTTGATTGCCACGCGGCCTGCGACCCCTCGGTCATCGGCGCGTCTGTTGGTTGCAAACGGCGACGAGACTTCGGATGCGCATGTTTTCGATCTGCCCGACTGGCTGCAACCCGGAGATCGCCTTGTTCTGAACGACACCCGCGTGATCCCCGCACGGTTGAGCGGCCGCCGTCATCGGGACAGTGCGCAAGGGCCGGTCTCAGCCGCGATCGAGGCGACCCTGCTGGAGCCGCAGGCGGATGGGACATGGACCGCTTTGATCAAGCCGTTGAAAAAGGTCAAACCCGGTGAGGATATCAGGTTTTCGGATGAGTTGAGCGCGACGCTGGACCGGGTCGAAGACGGGCAGGCCCACCTGCGGTTCAACCTGACGGGTGAGGATTTCGACACCGCACTGGAGCAGGCCGGAGCGATGCCTTTGCCGCCCTATATCGCTGCCAAGCGCCCGGCAGATGAACAGGACAAGACCGACTATCAAACCATCTGGGCGCGCAATTCTGGCGCAGTCGCGGCCCCTACGGCATCGTTGCACTTCGACTCGGCGGTGATGCAGGCACTTCAAGCGCGGGGCGTGGCGATCACTCATGTTACATTGCATGTCGGGGCGGGGACTTTCCTGCCGGTCAAGGTCGAGGATGTAACAACTCACAAGATGCATGCGGAATGGGGCCGGGTCAGCGAAGCGGCCGCGCAAGAAATCCGTGACACCAAGGCTGCTGGTGGCCGGGTGATCCCGGTCGGCACAACGGCTTTACGACTGATCGAAAGCGCGGCGCGCGGTGGCGACATTCAGGCATGGGAAGGTGAGACAGACATTTTCATCTACCCAGGATTTCAGTTCAACGTGACCGACGCGTTGATGACGAACTTTCACTTGCCGAAATCTACATTGTTGATGCTGGTATCGGCATTGATGGGGCAAGATCGGATGCGCGACGTCTATGCCCATGCGATTGAACAGAAATATCGCTTCTTCTCGTATGGGGATGCGTCGCTGCTGGTCCCAAAGTGACGTAAGTGTCGGGATCACGTCATCGTAATGTCGTAGACAAACACGACGGATACCCGCTTTCATATCAAAACGAACCTAAACGTCAGGTTGGCACAATTCGGAGGCCCCAATGATTCAGGTCCTTTCCAGCGCATGGGCGCTTCTTCTTGGGATGGGTCTTCTTATGATCGGCAACGGCCTGCAGGGGACGATCCTCGGTGTCCGTGGCGAGATCGAGGGGTTTTCGACCCTCCAAATGTCATTCGTGATGTCGGCCTATTTCGTGGGATTCCTCGGCGGATCCCGCCTTGCGCCCGAGATGATCCGGCGCGTTGGACATGTCCGTGTCTTTGCTGCGCTGGCCTCATTCATTTCGGCAGTGATGATCATGTATCCACTGCTCACCAACGAGATTGCGTGGATTCTGGGCCGGGTGGTGATCGGGTTTTGCTTTTCTGGCGTGTATGTCACCGCTGAAAGCTGGCTGAACAACGCGGCCAACAACGAAAACCGCGGGCAAGCACTGTCGCTTTACATGATTGTGCAGATGACCGGGATCATCTCGGCGCAGGGGCTTGTTCTGATTGGTGACCCGTCCGGCTATGAGACGTTCGTGATCGCCTCGATTCTGGTTTCGGTTTCTTTTGCACCGATCCTGCTGTCGATCTCGCCGACACCGGCCTTCGATACCACCAAACCGATGACCCTGCGCGAGTTGATGGGGAAATCTCCGTTGGGATGTGTTGGGATGTTCCTTCTGGGCGGCGTGTTCTCGGCGCAGTTTGGCATGGCTTCGGTCTATGGCGCGCGGGCGGGTTTGTCGTTGGCCGAAATCTCGACCTTCGTGGCCGCGTTCTATGTCGGAGCGGTGCTGCTGCAATACCCTCTGGGATGGTTCTCGGACCGGATGGACAGGCGATTTCTGATCATGCTGGTGGCGATCACTGGGGCTGCCGGGGCGGTCTGTGGCATGCTGTTCGGCGTGTCATTCCCGATCCTGTTGGTCTCGGCTTTTGTCATTGGCGGCATGTCTAACCCGCTTTACTCGATGCTGATCGCCCATACGAACGACTTTCTGGAGCATGAAGATATGGCAGCTGCGTCCGGAGGGCTGGTGTTCATTAACGGTATGGGCGCAATCTCGGGGCCGCTGATTACAGGTTGGTTGATGGGGGACAAAGTCTTGGGACCGCCGGGCTTTTTCCTGATCATTGCTGCGTTGCTGGCCATGACGGCTGTTTATGCGATGTACCGCATGACACAGCGCGCCGCGATTCCCGTCGACGAGACCGGTACAATGTCTCCGATCTATCCAACATCCTCGCCCGTTGCCTTCGAGGTCGCTCAGGAAGTGGCCATCGAAGCTGCCGAGGAAGCGGCCGAGGCCGAGCAGGATACGCAGAATGTTGCCTAAAACACGGAATTATTGCGTAAATGTTGCAATATGTTACTGTCACAAATCTGTAAAACGCCCTTAAATGACGTTACGTCCCTGGGGAGGCGAACATACGGAGTTAAGGGCAATGGCAGGGCCTGAAGACGTACTGAGTTATTGGTTGGATGAAGTCGGCCCCAAGGGTTGGTATCTGCAGGATGAGGCACTGGATGCTGAAATCCGGGAAAAATTCCTGACCACGTGGGAAGCCGCGAGTGAGGGCAAGTTCTCACTTTGGCTTACCTATCCCAGCGGCGCGCTGGCTTATATCATTCTGATGGATCAATTCCCGCGCAACATGTTCCGAGGCAGCGCCAAGGCGTTTGCGTCTGATCGTGCGGCGTTGTCGGCCGCGAAATGTGCCGTCGACAAGGGTTGGGATCTTAGGATCGACGAACCCGCCAGGCAGTTCTTTTACCTGCCACTGATGCACTCTGAGAACCTGTGTGATCAGGAACGCTGCGTGCGACTGATGTGTCAAAACATCCAAGGCGATGCCAGCAATCTGTTGCACGCCCGAGCCCATCGTGAGGTGATCCGCCAATTCGGTCGTTTCCCGTATCGGAACGAGGCGCTGTCGCGCCCCATGACCGAACACGAAGCAGCCTATGTGGACATGGGTGGCTATGGGGCGACGGTGCGGGAATTGCAGGCTGCTGGTTAACTACCCGGTACGCACCCACGGATAGCGATAATTCGGTCGGCGGCAACGTCGGCCGTGGTTGTAATAGCGGTTTGTATCAGCTCATCCGGTGCTTCGGTCAGGTCTGCGATGCGTGTCTGAGCTGCTTGCAGTTTAGTTTCGAGCCCGTCGAGTTTACCTAGTGCCGCTGAAATCTGTTGCGCTGTGGCGCTGTCGAAAAGGATTGTATTGTCTCGCAGCGAGGAAAGCTCGCTGCGCAAGGCCGTCAATTCTCCGCGCACGCCCTGAACCTCGTCTTTAAGCGGGGCAACGATGTGAAGGTTCTCTGCGAAGGCTGTCGTGACGCCTTCGACGGTCGATGCTAGTTTCCAGCCCAAAAACAGACACAAAGCCAGCAGGATCAGCGTTGCGTTCAACATAGCAAGCAACAGGTCGGAGAGTGTTCTGGCCATGATAAGTCATTCCAATTCGTCGTGAAAAAATAATGGGTCGGGTTGCCCCGGTATCTATGTTCTAGCCATTAGCAACTGTGCGGTATAGGCTGAAAAATGCGCGATGAGCGCGAATTGACCCGCCGTTAGTAATGTCGCGGGCAATTTCGTTGATGCATGTCTAAATATAGTTTAATGGTGAACTAATTTCTGCATCGACCTGCGCCGAGAGGGAAACATGGCTGCAAAATCTTTTGATCTTATCGTAATTGGCGCCGGCCCTGGCGGCTATGTGGCCGCCATTCGTGCGGCGCAGCTTGGGCTGAAGGCTGCTGTGGTAGAGCGCGAGCATCTGGGCGGCATCTGCTTGAACTGGGGATGCATCCCGACCAAGGCGCTTCTGCGCTCGTCTGAGGTGTTCCATTTGATGGAGCGGGCAAAGGATTTCGGCCTCAAGGCCGAGAAGATTGGCTATGATCTGGATGCGGTGGTTAAACGATCACGCGGAGTCGCGGGCCAGTTGTCGGGTGGCATTGGCCACCTGTTGAAAAAGAATAAAGTGACCGTAGTGATGGGCGAGGCGACGATCCCCGCCAAGGGCAAGGTTTCGGTAAAAACCGAAAAGGGAACCGAAGAGCTGGCGGCCAAGAACATCGTTCTGGCCACCGGCGCCCGCGCGCGCGAGCTGCCGGGGCTTGAAGCAGATGGTGATCTGGTCTGGACTTACAAGCACGCGCTGCAACCGCCACGGATGCCGAAGAAGTTGTTGGTTATCGGTTCGGGCGCGATCGGTATCGAATTCGCCAGCTTCTATAACACGCTTGGGGCTGATACGACCGTGGTCGAGGTGATGGATCGCGTATTGCCTGTCGAGGACGCGGAAATCAGCGCCTTTGCCAAGAAAGCTTTTACCAGACAGGGCATGACCATCATGGAAAAAGCGATGGTTAAGCAGTTGGATCGCGCCAAGGGCAAGGTTACCGCGCATATTGAGGTCAAAGGTAGAGTTGAAAAACAAGAGTTCGACACCGTGATCTCGGCCGTTGGAATCGTTGGTAACGTCGAAAATCTCGGGCTGGAGGCTTTGGGTGTCAAAATCGACCGAACCCACGTTGTGACGGATGAATTCTGCCGAACCGGGGTCGATGGTCTTTACGCGATCGGGGATATCGCGGGCGCGCCTTGGTTGGCGCATAAGGCAAGCCATGAGGGCGTCATGGTTGCTGAGTTGATCGCTGGCAAACATGCGCATCCGGTCAAACCGGAAAGCATCGCGGGTTGTACTTATTGCCAGCCGCAGGTCGCCTCGGTCGGCTATACCGAAGCTAAGGCGAAAGAGCTGGGCTATGACGTCAAAGTGGGTCGCTTCCCCTTTATCGGAAATGGCAAAGCAATCGCGTTAGGTGAACCAGAGGGGATGATCAAAACCATCTTTGACGCCAAAACCGGTGAATTGCTGGGCGCGCACATGATCGGCGCAGAAGTCACAGAGTTGATTCAGGGCTACGTGGTCGGACGTCAGTTGGAAACCACGGAAGAGGATCTGATGAACACGGTTTTCCCGCATCCAACCCTGTCGGAAATGATGCACGAAAGCGTGTTGGACGCTTATGGCAAGGTCATTCACATGTGATCGACCAGGGTGGGGGCGCTGCCCCCGCCGCCCTTTGGGCGACTCCCCCGAGGTATTTCCGGCCAGATGAAGAGACGAATCCTTCATTCATCTGGCCAAAAATACCTCGGAGCGCGAGGCAGAGCCTCGCTGAAAACCTAGCGCGTTAGCGCGTCCAGGATGCGGGCCCAGGACCGGATGCCTTTGTGAAAGCTTTTGACGTCGTATTTCTCATTCGGCGAGTGAATTGCGTCATCATCGTTGGCAAAGCCGACAAGCATCGAGTCCAAACCCAGCTCGGTATTGAAATATCCGACCACAGGGATTGAGCCGCCCATACCAGTGAACACGGCTTCGCGGCCCCATTCATCAGACAATGCGCCGCGGGCGGCTTCGAATTCAGGCCGTTCTAGATTCATGACCGAGGCTGGAGAGCCTTCCAGATCATTGTCCCATTCGACATTTGCGTCGGCGGACAGACGGTCTTCGACATGTTTGCGGATTTTGTTGCGCAAATCATCAGGATCCATGTCGCCAACCAGACGACAAGTAATCTTGCAGTGCGCGCGTGACGGAATCACCGTTTTTGAACCTGCGCCGTTGTATCCCCCCCACAGGCCGTTGACTTCGAGCGTTGGCCGGGCCCATTGCTGTTCGAGTGTTGAGTACCCTTTTTCACCGTGCGGTTGAGAATAGCCCACGGAGTTAAGATAGTCTTCCTCGTCAAACCCGCAGCCTTGCCACTGACGAAGTTGGTCAGCTGGAACTTCGTGGACGCCATCATAAAAGCCTTCGACAGCAACGCGGCCGGACGCGTCGTCATAGAAAGAAGCAACGATCCTTGACAATTCGCGCAGTGGATTCAGACCGGGGCCGCCGTAATGCCCCGAGTGCAGATCGATACGCGGACCAATGATGGTGAATTCGTCCTTGAGCATCCCGCGCAGTTGCGAGGCAATCGAGGGCACTCCGCGTGACACCATCGAAGTATCGCAGACCAAAGCCAAGTCGGCTTTCAATTCGGCGGCGTTCTCGCGCAGGAAAGGCACCAGAGAAGGTGAGCCAGACTCTTCCTCGCCTTCGAAGAAAAATGTGATGCGACAGGGCAGGGTACCGTGCACTGCTTTCCACGCACGACAAGCTTCGACAAAGGTCATCAATTGGCCCTTGTCGTCAGATGATCCGCGACCGCGGATGACAGGGCCGTTTTCTGTGTCCTCGATTGCGGGGTCAAACGGATCACGGTTCCACAGGTCTAACGGGTCCACCGGCTGCACATCATAATGCCCGTAAAAGAGAACATGAGGGGCGTCGCTGTCTTCTCCGATGTGACCAACGACCATCGGATGACCTGTGGTTTCGCGCTTTTCGGCATGAATGCCGATTGTTTTCAGATCGGCGACCAACCAATCGGCGGCCTGGCTGACCTGAGCGTCAAACGCGGGATCCGTCGAGATGGAGGGGATGCGCAACAGCTCCATCAGGCGGTCGATTGAGGGTTGTAAATCGGCGTCGATACGGTTCAGAACTGCGTCAAGCGTCATGGAAGGCTCCTGCCAATGGGATTTATGGCCGAACCCTATCAGCGCGGATGGCGCCGTCCAGCCCATATGCCGTCGAATATTGGGTAATATCGGAAACATGGCGCGCTGCCCTGCGTCGTTTCCCCACGTCCGATAGCCGTAACTTTACTTGTCGCGTCACAAGTGAAGCGATATTTGATGCAAATCAAATAAGCATTCCCGGACTCGGTTATATGGTCCGAGCACTTGGGAACACATCGGCGTCGTTCGAAAACGGGGTCGTGGAATATGTCCGGTCAATGTGGATTGGCTGGGCTGTTAAGGAGAAACCGGTGGACTATACTGCTCAGCTCGATACTGCGATTGCCAGGCTGCACGACGAAGGACGCTACCGGACCTTCATCGACATTGAACGTCGCAATGGTCATTTCCCGCATGCGGTTCACACCCGCCCAGACGGGTCCCAGCAAAACATCACGGTATGGTGCGGCAACGACTATCTTGGCATGGGGCAAAACCCTGTTGTCCTGAACGCCATGCACGAGGCTGTGGAGTCCGCCGGTGCCGGCTCGGGCGGTACACGCAATATTTCGGGCACGACGGTTTACCATAAACAGCTTGAGGCCGAGCTGGCCGATTTGCACGGCAAGGAAGCCGCGCTGCTGTTCACGTCTGCTTATATCGCCAACGACGCGACGCTGAGTACTTTGCCCAAACTGTTCCCCGGGCTGATTATCTATTCGGATGCTTTGAACCACGCCTCGATGATCGAAGGTGTACGCCGCAATGGTGGGGCGAAACGTATTTTCCGTCACAATGACGTTGCGCATCTGCGCGAACTGCTTGAAGCCGACGATCCTGCCGCACCCAAGCTGATCGCGTTCGAATCCGTCTATTCGATGGATGGTGATTTTGGTCCAATCGAAGAGATCTGTGATCTCGCCGATGAGTTTGGCGCTCTGACATATATCGATGAGGTCCACGCGGTAGGCATGTACGGCCCTCGGGGCGGTGGCGTGACCGAGCGGGACCGTCTGGCCCACCGGATCGACATCATCAACGGTACGCTGGCAAAAGCCTTTGGCGTCATGGGCGGCTATATCGCGGCAAGCGCGAAAATGTGTGATGCAGTGCGTTCTTACGCGCCGGGTTTCATCTTTACCACGTCTCTGCCGCCAGCCGTCGCAGCGGGTGCCGCGGCGTCGGTCGCTTATCTGAAGAATGCTCCTGAACTGCGCGAGCAGCACCAGACGCAGGCCAAAATTCTCAAGCTGCGGCTCAAGGGGTTGGGCCTGCCATTGATCGACCACGGCAGTCACATTGTCCCGGTGATTGTTGGCAACCCGGTTCACACCAAGAAGCTGAGCGATATGTTGCTGGATGACTATGGCATCTATGTCCAGCCGATCAATTTCCCGACCGTTCCACGCGGAACGGAGCGCTTGCGGTTTACGCCGTCACCTGTTCACGGACCCAATGAAATGAACAGTCTGGTTCAGGCGATGGACGAACTTTGGTCACATTGTGCGCTAAATCGCGCCGAACTCGCAGGTTAACCTCACGCCAAAGTGTGCAACGTGTTTTTCACGTGTTAGGCTTAAGCTAACAAAAGAAGTGACCGAATCGTGTAGGATTGATTCGGTTCTTGCGTGAAACACGCGTAGGCAGAATGGGGCAGCAGGGATGATTGGGCGCAGATCTCAGCGCGAATCCGAAGATCAAACCGACGTCCGGCCAAAGGGCTTTGACGATTACGAGGTGAGTCTGGGTGATCGGATGCGCGGGGAACGCGCAACGATGGGCAAGTCCCTACTGGATGTCCAACGCGAGCTGCGGATCAAAGCCAACTACATTGCAGCCATAGAAGACGCTGACCCTGACGCGTTTGATACACCGGGTTTTATCGCAGGGTACGTCAGGTCTTACGCGCGTTACCTGGGTATGAACCCGGATGAAACCTTCGCCACCTTTTGTGCCGAAAGCGGGTTTGAAGTTGCCCATGGCATGTCAGCCGAAGCATCGGTTGTACGCAAACCAAATGGAGGGCTGCCCGCGCGCGGTCCCATGGGACGCGATCCCTTTACCTCTCCTAACACGCCGTTTGTTCCCGGACGTGAGTCGTTTGTCAGCCAGATCGAACCGCGTGCAATCGGGTCTTCGCTGGTTTTGCTGGCTGTAATATGTGGCATAGGATACGGCGGATGGGCGGTGCTGAACCGCATTCAGCAAGTTCAAGTCAGCCCGGTTGAGCAAGCACCTGTTGTTCTGTCCGACCTCGATCCGTTGGACGTTGCGCGCAGTGCGACACCAGACGAACAAGTGGCGGCGACCGATTTGCCAAGTGCTGAAGCTCTGGACCGGCTGTATCGTCCCCAGGCGTTGGACCTGCCGGTATTGGTGGCCCGAGACGCGCCGATTTCTACGCTGGACCCTCGTACAGTTGGAACATTCCAGCCGCCCGAGCCGCCTCAGATTGAAGTGGCCGAGGTGCACACGGTCGAACGTCCCGCCTTGCCGCAGGTTGTTGAAAAGCTGGATACGACGCTGAAGATTGTTGCTGTGAATCCTTCGTGGATGCGCGTAACTGCTGCGGACGGCAGTATCATCTTCGAAGGCACATTAGGAACGGTAGAGCAGGGCAACACTTTTGAGGTGCCTCTGACGGAAGAACCTCCGCAACTTCGAGCCGGCGCGTCGGGTTCTGTTTACTTTTCAATGAACGGTGAACATTTCGGCCCGGTAGGCGCGCCGGGAACAGTTGCTAAAGGCGTGATTCTATCCAAGGACGCTGTTGCCGAAACCTACAGTGTTGCGGATCTGGAAGCCGAGCAGAACAGCGCGCTCAAGCGCCTTGTGGCCGAGCTTCAGGCGCAGGAACCTGTTGCTGCATCTGATTGATCTAGCCATTGCGATAGTGGGGTAAGCGAACTATCTAAAGGCGCAACCTAGTCTGTCTTGGACCTGTTCCCATGTCGCTCAATCACGTTCGTCCGTGGCGCAATATCTATCGCCGCAAATCCCGTCAGATCATGGTTGGCGATGTTGCCATCGGCGGCGATGCCCCGATTGCCGTGCAGACCATGACCAACACTCTGACAACCGACGTTGCAGCAACGGTGGCGCAAGTGCAGGCCGCAGCCGAAGCAGGGGCGGATATCGTGCGGGTTTCGGTCCCGGATGAGGCGTCTTCTAAAGCGTTGAAAGAGATCGTGCGCGAAAGCCCTGTACCGATCGTGGCCGACATCCATTTCCACTATAAACGCGGGATCGAGGCGGCTGAGGCGGGCGCCGCTTGCCTGCGGATCAATCCGGGCAATATCGGCGACGAAAAGCGCGTGCAGGAGGTGATCAAGGCCGCCCGCGACCACAATTGCTCGATACGGATCGGGGTCAATGCGGGGTCGCTGGAGAAGCACCTGCTTGAGAAATACGGCGAGCCGTGCCCCGAGGCGATGGTCGAAAGCGGGCTCGAACATATCCGCATTCTGGAAGACAACGACTTTCACAACTTCAAGATCAGCGTGAAGGCCAGTGACGTGTTCCTGTCGGCGGCGGCCTATCAAGGTATTGCCGAGGCCACAGATGCCCCTATCCATCTGGGCATCACCGAGGCTGGGGGGCTGGTCAGCGGCACCATCAAATCCGCCATTGGGTTGGGCAATCTGCTGTGGATGGGGATCGGCGATACGATCCGCGTCAGCCTGTCCGCGGACCCGGTGGAAGAGGTCAAGGTGGGCTATGAGATCCTGAAATCTCTGGGCTTGCGCCATCGCGGTGTGAACATCATCTCATGCCCGTCTTGTGCGCGGCAGGGGTTCGACGTGATCAAGACGGTCGAAGCGCTGGAACAGCGGCTGGAACACATCAAGACACCCATGAGCCTGTCGATCATCGGCTGCGTCGTGAACGGCCCCGGTGAAGCGCTGATGACCGATGTTGGCTTTACCGGCGGCGGTGCGGGGTCTGGCATGGTCTATCTGGCGGGCAAAGCCAGCCACAAGATGTCGAACGATCAGATGATCGACCACATCGTTGAGCAGGTCGAAAAGAAAGCGGCCGAACTGGACGCGGCAGCTGAGGCTGCGGAATAGCGCAGCCAGGCGGTTCCAGGCAGGCCGGGGTTCTCGACAGGGTGAAGAGGTCTGTGTTGACAGGCCGCGCCGTTCTGGGGCCAAGTCGGTGCTATGAAGGCTATAATCGTCGTTGTTTTACTGATGTGGAGTGCCCCCATTGGCGCGGCGCGTGCGTGTGAGTTGGCCTTGGCCTTTGCGTTGGATGTGTCGGGGAGCGTCGATGAGGCCGAACATCAGTTGCAGCGCGATGGCGTCGCCGCCGCCTTATTGGACCCTGACGTGGTAACGGCAATTTCGGCCCAACCCGGTGGCGTGGCGCTTATGGTGTATGAGTGGTCAGACTCACGCCAGCAGACGCAGATTTCGGCCTGGCGTCTGGTCACTGGGGTGGCAGGGTTAAAATCGATTGTCGCCGAAGTGCTGGCGGCCCCTCGAAGTGCAACGGGTGGAACCGGCATCGGCCCGGCGGTGGCGTTCGGAGCGTTGATGTTCGACTATGGGCCCGATTGCCGTCGGCGCGTCATTGATGTGTCGGGGGACGGCAAACACAACAACGGCTTTCGTCCCCATGTCGCGCGCGAAATGCAGGTGATGCAAGATGTCACCGTGAACGCACTGGTGATCGAAGGGGCCGAGCCCGAAGTGCTGGCCTATTACCTCGATCACGTCATTTCAGGGCACGGTGCGTTTGTGGAAATCGCCGCTGGGTATGAGAACTATGCTGCAGCGCTTCGGCGTAAATTGCTGCGTGAAATTCCGATGGCTGTGGCCGATCGGTAAGAGATAGGGCGGCGCACAAATGCGCACCGCCTGCGTTCAAACTTAACCCTGTTCGGCCCGCACGGCGTCTGCGATCTGCAGCATCTGATCGGCAGTCAGATAGCCGCGCAGCATTTCGGAGCCCAAAACGAAAGAGGGCGTACCCGAAATCTGCATCCGACGCGCCAATTCACGGGTCTGATTGATCTCGTCGGTTACACGATCGCTGTCCATCGCCTCCATGATTGCATCGCTGTCCAGCCCAAGGCCATCTGACAGGCGGCGCAGGGTGACTTCGTTGGGCTCTCCGCCAAATTCCATCAAGGCGTCGTGGACTTGTTTATAGGCGTCGTCGCCAGCTACGTGTTTTGTCGCCACGGCAAAGCGGGACGAGACGACGGACGCGTCGCCGAGGATTGGAAACTCTTTGATGACAAACCGGATGTTGCCATCCTCGGCCAGCAATTCGGCCACTTCAGGCACGGCTCGACGGCAATAGCCGCACCGATAGTCCATGAACTCGACAAGGGTGATATCACCGTCCGGGTTTCCGCCAACCCAGCTATAGCCGTCGTTGAACAACTCATCTGCATTGACGGCCACCAGTTCCTTGTCGGCAGCGGCCTCGGCAACGGCGTTGCGTTGTTCAAGCACGTTGATGGCTTCGATGATCACTTCGGGGTTTTCCAGAAGATATTCCCGAATCTGAGCGCCGAACTGCTCTTTCTCGGCATCGCTCATGGCGTTCAGGTCCAGCGCTTGTGCGGGACCGGTGATCAGGGAAAGACCCAGAAGGGCCGGTGCAGCATGTCTGAGGATCATTTCCGTTTCCTTTTCTTTTTTTCTGCTTGTTCCGAGGCAATCAGCACATCCTGTGCGCGTTGCCAACCAGGGGATCCCTCGGGCAATTGCCCGACGGCGCGTCTTGCGTGAATACCTGCATCTGCCAGCTGGCCTTGCAAGGCAAATCGTTCGGCGGTGACTGTAGATGCCATGCCGGTATTGCCGGTTTGTGAATAGGCAACGCCCAGATCGCGTAGTAGGCGCGCGTTCTTGAAGTCCCTTGCCCGTGCCTTTTCAAGCACTTGCAGGGCGTTCTTCGTTTCACCATGCGCCAAAAGGGCGCGACCGTATCCTGCCAGAATTAAAGGATCATTGGGCGTCATCTCGACCGCGTAGCGGTATGCCGCGACAGCTGCCTCCACTTGCCGATTTTCAAGCAGGATCTGCCCTTTCAATTCGTAGTAAAACGGATCGTCAGGACGGATAGCCAGTGCTGCGTTTATTGCAGCACGCGCGTTATTCAGGTCCCGGTTCTGGTGATAGGCGGCGGCCTCGCGCATCAGGCGAATGTCCTGAGCGGATTCCTCTTTGGCGCGGCGCATTGTCCAGCTTGGGGATCTGAGAAAGGCGGATAGTTTGCCTTTAACACGGGCAAACCAATATTTGGCGTTCTGATCTGGAAGCGCACTATCCCCGAACGCGTCCAAAAAGGTTTGGGCGGCCCGCAAGCGTTCGCGGCTTGTGGGATGCGAACGCATGTAAGGGTCCTGGTTGATCTCGCTCAGCAACTCCTGCCCTGCGAATTTCTGGTGCAGGGCAACCATGCCGCTGGGTGAAATGCCAGCCCATCTGAGGTAACTGGCGGCGCTTTGGTCGGCCGAGGATTCTTCGGCCCGCGTGTGCCCCAGAAAGCTGCGCAAGGCTGAACCTGATGTGCCCGCGGCGATACCAGCCGCAGCCTCGCCGCCGCCTGCGGCCGCGACGACCAAAGCAAGGGCTGTTCCCAATTGCGAATTGCGTTGTGCGGCCTTTAGGTTTTCAACCCGGCGCGCCAGATGGCCATTGGCGATATGCGCGGCTTCGTGGGCGATCACGGCCTGCAGCATCTCGGGGGACTCGACGTTCAGGATCAGGCCGTAGTTCAGATATATGGTATTGTAATCAATGACAAAGGCGTTGAACGTGCTGTCATTCACCACCAGAATTTGAACTCTGTTGGTATTCAAGCCCGCAGCACGCAGCACGGGAAACGCCAACTCTCGCAGGCCATATTCGATGTCCGGGTCGCGGATCAGGCTTTGCGCGGCGGATTGAACAACTGTCGCGGCCCATGTCGCTACAAGCAGCAACAGGGCCGGGATTGACGCCAGCCTGGATACACGTTCAAAAGCCATGTCAGCAACATGGGAGATGGGCATGCGAAACTCAACCCGGTCCGGGGTCGATCCGTTTATTGTGATGGACGTGATGGAGGCCGCGCGCAAAGCGGAAGAAGCCGGGCGCACCATCATCCACATGGAGGTCGGCCAGCCTGGCACCGGCGCCCCCACGGGGGCGACAGCCGCGTTGACCCAAGCGATGAAGCATGAGCCGCTGGGCTACACTGTCGCGCTGGGTATGCCTGCGCTGCGTCAACGCATCGCTCGGATGTATGGTGAATGGTATGATGTCGACCTCAACCCTGATCGGGTAGTGGTCACGCCCGGATCGTCCGGGGGGTTTTTGCTGGCGTTCACGGCGCTTTTCGACAGCGGAGACCGGGTTGGAATCGGCGCACCTGGCTATCCGTCTTACAGGCAGATTTTGAAGGCTTTGGGGCTGGTGCCGGTCGACCTGCCCACTGCACCGGAAAATCGGCTGCAGCCAGTGCCGGCGGATTTTGCGGGGCTGGACCTGCAAGGGTTGATGGTGGCCTCTCCGGCAAATCCCACCGGGACAATGCTGGATCGCACGGCAATGGGCGCGCTTATCGAGGCGGCGCAGGGGCAGGGGGCCTCGTTCATCAGTGACGAGATTTACCACGGGCTGGAATATGAGGCCAAGGCTGTCACTGCGCTGGAGCTGACGGATGAGTGCTATGTGATCAATTCCTTCTCAAAATATTTCTCGATGACAGGTTGGCGCGTCGGTTGGATGGTAGTGCCCGAAGATCAGGTGCGAGTGGTCGAACGGATTGCCCAGAACATGTTTATCTGTGCTCCGCATGCCAGTCAGGTGGCGGCGCTGGCCGCGATGGATTGCGACGAGGAATTGCAAGCCAATCTGGATGTATACCGCAGAAATCGCGCGTTGATGCTGGAAGGGTTGCCCAAGGCAGGGTTCACAAATATCGCGCCTCCTGACGGGGCATTCTATGTTTATGCGGATGTCTCTGAACTAACCAATGACAGCCAAGCCTTCGCCGCCGAGATTCTGGACAAGGCAGGTGTCGCCGTGACCCCGGGGTTGGATTTTGACCCTCAGCGGGGCCACACGACTTTGAGGTTCTCGTATGCGCGGTCAACCGACGATATCGCCGAAGGCCTAAGCCGACTTGCGCGCTTCATGACCGAGCGGGGTTTGTCCAAGGTCAAAGCCTAAGCCGTTCACAAGTGGGCGCAGGTCGGTTAGTCTTGTGCGCAAACGATCTTGGGAAAACTCGAGGCCATGAGCAGGATATTTTTTGCCATAGCGCTCATCTGCGCGCTTGCAGGTTCAGCCTTTGCGCATGATTTCAGCGCATTGGCCCGGATTGAACCTGCAAACAGCCATGTCCGAAATGATGGGCAGGCTGGGGTTCGGGTACAACTTGGTCTCAGCCAGGGTGTGCCGTATCGGGTGTTCACTCTGGAAAACCCCTATCGCGTCGTCCTTGATTTCAAAGAGGTCGATTGGACCGGGCTTGAGAGCGACAGCTTTCTGCAGGCGGATCGCGTGACGTCTGTGCAATTCGGGGCCTATGTGCCGGGGTGGTCTCGGATGGTGCTGGAGCTTGGCGCGCCAATGGTCGTCGATACGGCGGGCCTGCGGATAGATTCCGCGTCCGGAGCCGCTGAGTTATCTTTGCGCCTTAAGCGATCGACTGCGGAAACCTTTGCCGCCATTGCCGGCGCACCGCGACAACCGGGATGGGATCTGCCGGAAGCCGCTGATTTACCCGACGCTCACCCCAATGACGGTCCGCGTCCGCTGCGTGTTATGTTGGATCCCGGACACGGCGGTATTGATCCGGGGGCCGAGGTTCAGGGCGTGAACGAAAAGTCCCTCATGCTGACTTTTGCCCGAGAACTGCGCGAGCTTTTGCTGCGTCAAGGCGGGTATGAGGTGATCCTGACGCGGACAGACGACCATTTCGTGTCGCTTGAGCGGCGCATTGCGCTTGCGCACAGGGCGGGGGCGGATGTGTTCATCTCGCTGCACGCGGATATCCTGTCAGAAGGCCGCGCACATGGGGCCGCTGTTTACACCTTGTCCCAAGACGCCTCGGATGTGGCCAGTCACAAACTGGCCGAACGGCACGATCGTGCCGACCTGATCTCGGGTATTGATCTGAGTGGTGCGGACGATCAGGTGGCGGACGTTTTGCTGGATTTAGCGCGTCAGGAAACCCGCCCGCGGACAGATGCGTTGGCGGGAGCTTTGGCCAACGGAATGGCTCAGCAAGGCGGACCGATGAACAGCCATCCAATCAGAACAGCGTCGTTTTCAGTGCTGAAGGCGGCCGATATCCCTTCGGTTCTGATCGAACTGGGCTTTCTGTCCAGTCCCAGAGACCTGAAAAACATAGTAGATCCCGAATGGCGCATGGGCATGGCGCGGGGGATCCGTGACGGGCTAGAGGATTGGCGTCAGCAGGATGCGATCCGGCGGTCCCTGATTGGTCAGTGACCCTACGGCGTAATCCGGCTAACATGGGTCATCGTGTTTTGACCCAGAGCAGGCGCGCCCTTATATAGACCGCACCGCGAGCAAAAGGCAGTGACGTGATCCGTTTCATATTTTCAATCTTCGGGGCGATCTTCAGCCTCGTGACCCTTGGTGTTTTCATGGCCGCGCTGGTGATTGGCGCGATCTTCTGGATGTATGGGCGCGACCTGCCCAGCCATGAATCGCTGGCGCAGTACAAACCGCCCACGATCAGTCGGATCTATTCGGGCGAAGGCCATTTGATCGACGAATTCGCGCAAGAACGCCGCTTGTTCACGCCGTCCGAGGAAATTCCCGATCTGGTCAAACAGGCGTTTATCTCGGCCGAGGATAAGAACTTCTACACGCATCAGGGCTATGACCCGCGCGGTATCATTGCTGCGGGTGTTGAGGCGGTGAAGTCCAAGGGCGAAAACGTGCGTGGTGCGTCCACGATCACGCAGCAGGTGATGAAGAACTTCCTGCTGTCCGGCGACCGCCGCGCAGAGCGTAAGATCAAGGAAATCATCCTCGCCACCCGGCTTGAGGATACATTGGACAAGGAACAGATTCTCGAACTCTATATGAACGAGATCTTTCTGGGCCAGAACTCGTATGGTGTGACCGCCGCTGCCCAGACCTATTTCAACAAGACTTTGCAGGAACTGGCCCCGCATGAGGCTGCGACTTTGGCCGCGATGCCCAAAGCGCCCTCGGATTACCACCCGGTCCGTCAGAAAGACCGCCTGCTGGCGCGCCGCGACTATGTTCTGCGCGAGATGAACCAGAACGGCTATATCGACAAAGCCACCTATGAGGCCGAGGTCGCGCAACCGTTGCGTTCGGTCCAGAACGGCGATTTCGAAAGCTTCCGTACCGCGTTGCCGCCGCGTGACTATTTCACCGACGAAATCCGCCGTCAGCTGAGCGAGGATTTCGGAGAGGGTGAGTTCTTTACCGGCGGCTTCACCGTCCGAGCCTCGGTGGACGAGGAAATGCAGGTCGAGGCCGCCAAGGCTTTGCGCACAGCGCTGCAGAAATACGACCGGTCGCGCGGGAAATGGCGCGGCACAGGTCAGGTGATCGCCGAAGATGCCCTGTCGAATGAGGCGCAATGGCGCGAGGCGATGGCCACAATGGAAATCCCCCGCGATGTAGAACTACCGACGCAATGGTATCCGGCCGTTGTGCTGAACGTGGCCGAGCAAGCTCTGACCGTAGGAATTGAAGACGGCCCGGCAGACGGCACGGTTCCACGTTCGGATATTCAATGGATGCAGGGCAACTTCTTTGACAATTTCAAGCGCGGCGACGTCATTTTGGTGATGGCCGGCGAGGAAGGACAGTGGTCCGCCCGACAAGTGCCCGAAGTACAAGGTGGCTTTGTTGCCATGGACGTGAACTCGGGCCGCGTTTTGGCCATGCAGGGCGGGTTCTCGTATCAGGATTCGGTTTTCAACCGCGCCACGCAGGCGCAACGACAGCCGGGTTCCAGCTTTAAGCCGTTCGTCTACGCTGCCGCGCTGGACAGTGGCTATAGCCCTGCAACTATCGTTGTGGACGCCCCGATCGAGGTGAACACACCCCAAGGTCTGTGGCGGCCCAAGAACTCGTCGAATAAATTCTATGGCCCGACGCCCTTGCGGACCGGGATTGAACAGTCGCGGAACCTGATGACCATCCGTTTGGCGCAAGAAGTCACGATGCCCGTGGTTGCGGGCTATGCCGAACGGTTTGGAGTTTATGACCGGATGGGCGCATTCCTTGCGAACTCGCTGGGGTCAGAGGAGACGACGCTTTACAAAATGGTCGCCGCCTACGCGATGTTTGCGAATGGTGGTGAGCGGGTCGAGCCCACTCTGGTCGATCGCATTCAGGATCGGTTCGGCAAGACGATCTATCGCCATGACGACCGGCAGTGTCTGGATTGCAACTCGGCATGGTTGGAGCCTGACGAGTCGCCCACCATCGAGACCGACCGCTGGCAGGTCATGGACGCCATCACCGCGTATCAGCTGACGTCGATGATGAAAGGTGTTGTGGATCGTGGGACTGCATCTGCTCATGTAAACCTGCCAGTGCCAACGGCTGGCAAGACCGGTACGACCAACGAATCCAAGGATGCATGGTTTATTGGTTTCACCTCGAACATCGTGGCCGGGTGCTACATTGGGTATGACCGCCCGCGTCCGATGGGTAGAGGTGCCTATGGGGGCACAATGTGCGGCCCGGTGTTCCAGAGTTTCATGGAACATGCCACCGAGAAGTATGGCGGCGGTCCGTTCGAAGTGCCCGAGGGTGGCCATTTCATCAAAATCGACCGCTTCAGCGGCGCGCGTCTGCCTGCGGACGCAACCGGTGATTATGTCGTCGCCGAGTATTTCCGCGATGGAGTGGATGGCTTTATCGACCGGGTTTACGATGGTGGGTTTGCGATGGGCTCGGACCTGCCTTTGTTTGAAGAGGCCAGCTCGGGCCGACAGGTGACGACGTCGACCGGTGATACGATCACTGTTGGCCCCAACGCCAGCCAGGGCGATCTGCAGGGCGGCGGGCTTTACTGAAATCTTTAAGGGCCGCTCTGTCTTGTAGCGGTCCCATGCTCTTGCTATCACGCAGCACTGATCAAGCAAGTTGGGACGTAACCATGCGCGCCGAAACCCAGAATATCGTGGCGGAAATCGAAAAGTCGCTGGAGCTGCTGGCGCAGCGTATGGACTATGAAACCGCACCTCATCGTCTTGAGGAATTCAACGCGCGTGTTGAGGACCCCAACCTATGGGACAACCCCGAGAACGCACAGAAGCTAATGCGCGAGCGGCAGATGCTGGTCGATGCCATCGAAACCTATGAAACCATCAAGACCGATCTCAGCGACAATATTGAGCTGATCGAGTTGGGCGAAATGGAAGAGGATGACGAGGTCGTCGCCGACGCCGAGGGGGCGATCAAGGCGCTTGGCGAAAAAGCCGCCAAGAAAGAGCTTGAGGCGCTGCTGGACGGCGAGGCCGACAGCAACGACACGTTCCTCGAAATCAACTCGGGCGCGGGGGGGACGGAAAGCTGCGACTGGGCCTCGATGCTGGCGCGGATGTATGTCCGCTGGGCCGAGAAAAAGGGCTATACGGTTGAACTGCAGTCCGAGACCGCAGGTGAAGAGGCCGGGATCAAATCGGCGGCCTACAAGATTTCCGGTCACAATGCGTATGGCTGGTTGAAGTCGGAAAGCGGTGTGCACCGTTTGGTGCGAATTTCGCCCTACGACTCGGCGGCCAAGCGGCATACATCGTTCAGTTCGGTCTGGGTCTATCCCGTGGTTGATGACAATATCGAGATTGAGGTGAATCCGGCGGATATTCGGATTGATACCTATCGGTCGTCAGGTGCGGGTGGTCAGCACGTGAACACCACGGACTCGGCGGTGCGGATCACGCACATTCCCACCGGTATCGTTGTGACCAGTTCTGAAAAGTCGCAGCACCAGAACCGCGATATCGCCATGAAAGCGCTGAAGTCGCGCCTGTACCAGCAAGAGCTGGACCGCCGGAACGCCGATATCAACGCCGCTCATGAAGCCAAAGGTGATGCGGGCTGGGGTAACCAGATCCGGTCTTACGTGTTGCAGCCTTACCAGATGGTAAAGGACCTGCGGACCAACCATGAAACCTCGGACACAAAGGGTGTGTTGGATGGGGATCTGGATGGGTTCATGGCGGCAACTTTGGCGCTGGATGTGGCTGGTAAGTCCCGGTCCGAGGCGCAGGGCGACTAAGCCGGGCAGGGGGCTCTGCCCCCGCCGCGCGGTGCGCGACTCCCCCGAGATATTTTTGGCCAGATGAAGTCGATCCCCGTGTGGTTGCTGCTGGAAAAGATACATCTAAACAGTGGGTTTAAATGGGGATAAGCCCCGGATAGGCTGATCGAGTCAGTGTGACCTGTCAGCCGAAGAGATCCGAATGAACCTAAGCCAGATTACCGCAACCGCGTTGGTGACCGAATTGTCCGAGGGGCGGGTCTCTGCGTCTGAAGTGATGCGTGCCACGTTGGACCGCATAGCAGCGGTGAATGACGATTTAAACGCCATAGTTGGATTGCGGGACCAGGGCGATCTGCTGGCAGAGGCGGCTGAGCTGGACAAAGGGGCGAAGCGGGGTCCTCTGCATGGGGTTCCGATCGCGGTCAAAGACTTGGTCAATGTGGCCGGGGTTGTGTCGACCCAAGGGTCGCCGTTGTTTCGTGATCATATCCCTCAGAAGGATGACATGATCGCTGCCCGGATGCGGGCGGCCGGAGCGATTTTGATCGGAAAGACCAACACGCCCGAATTCGGATTGGGGTCACACACGTTCAACCCCGTTTATGGCGCCACGCGCAACCCGTATGATTCATCACGAACTTGCGGTGGATCTTCTGGTGGCGCGGCGGTTGCTTTGGCGTCCGGTATGGTGGCGCTGGCGGATGGCTCGGACATGATGGGTAGTTTGCGAAATCCCGCCGCGTGGAACAATGTCTACGGGTTTAGACCAAGCTGGGGGAGGGTTCCGTCCGAACCAGTCGGAGACGCGTTTCTGCATCAGCTTTCGACCCTCGGCCCGATGGCGCGTTGCCCCGAAGATTTGGGCCTGCTTTTGGATGTAATATCCGAGCGTGACGCGCGACAGCCCTACAGTGTGAAACCTGAGCCCGTTGGGCCGGTTCAGGCACAAGACCTGACAGGGGTTCGTATCGGTTGGCTTGGCGATTGGGGCGGAGCCTATCCGTTCGAAGACGGGATAACGGACCTGTGTCGGGATGCAGTGTCCGTTCTTGCCGGGTTGGGGGCACAGGTCGATGAAGTCGTGCCTGATTTCGAAGCCGAGCGTCTGTGGGAAAGCTGGACGGTGCTTAGATCATGGAGCATAGCCGCCGGCCTTGCCCCTCTGACCGAGCATAGATCAATGTTGAAAGACACGGCGCAATGGGAACTGGATCGGGGGCTTGCCTTGACCGCAATGCAGGTTCACCGCGCCAGTGAGATGCGTTCAGAATGGTTCCGGCACGCTCTTGGAATGTTCAACACCTATGACGCGCTGATCCTGCCATCAGCGCAAGTCTGGCCTTTCGAGATCGAAACGTCGTATCCGACTGAGATCGCTGGCACCAAAATGGATACTTACCACCGTTGGATGGAAGTTGTTCTGCCAGTGAGCCTGATTGGCTTGCCGTGCCTGTCAGTGCCGGCGGGGTTTGGCCCAGAAGGCGTGCCGATGGGGATGCAGATTTTCGGTCCGCGCGGCACGGACGCAAAGCTTTTGTCAATCGGGGCTGCCTATCATGCGGCGACTGAGTGGCCACAAAAAAGACCCGCCAGCTAATAAGCGACAAAGGGAGAAGGGAGACAGAATGGAGAAGCCTTTCGGAGTTCCGAAAATGGGGCCGGTTACGACAGACATGTTGCGTGAAGCCTTGAGCCGGGCTTGGGCGGATTTTCGACGTGCGCCGGTCTATGGCCTTGTGTTCGCAGGCTTCTATGTCCTCGCAGGCTGGGCAATGGCGTGGGTCACGGTACAAACTCAGACCTCGTATTGGCTGGTACTGGCCGCGATCGGATTCCCACTATTGGGGCCCTTTGCAGCAGTCGGGCTTTATGAAGTCTCTCACCGGTTGGAGTTGGGGGAGCCACTTGATTATGCTTCTATTTTCGGCGTTGTGGCGCAACAGGGCCGACGTCAGCTGCCTTCAATTTGTGCGATCATCGTGGTCATGTTCCTGTTCTGGTTCTTCCTTGGCCACATGATTTTTGCACTGTTCATGGGACTGTCGACCATGACCAACGTTTCTACCTCTCTTGAGGTTTTTCTGACTGTAAATGGCCTGACGATGCTGGCGGTCGGAACTTTGGTCGGAGCGGTTTTTGCCACCCTTCTTTACATGATCACTGTACTGTCCATCCCAATGTTGCTGGATCGGGAATTGGATTTCGTGACAGCGATGATCGCCAGCTACAGCTATGTTAGTGCGAACCTGACGGTGATGCTGGGTTGGGGCGTGTTCGTCGCCGTGCTGACGTTTCTTGCCATGATCCCATGGTTTCTTGGACTGCTGATCATCTTGCCGCTGCTTGGACATGCGAGCTGGCACTTGTATCGGCAGATCACACAAGCCGAATCCGCTGCTGCAGAGCCAAGTTAATCCACGTTTATTCTAAGCGTTCAAGGCCATGGTATGCGCACGTCGGGCGGTGCGGGCCGCGCTTATGGCTGCGGATGGTTGTGTACCAAGGTAACGCAAATTCAAGCGACGCATGGTTGTCTCGTTGGCCGTGGTTTTGGACAAGCAAATCGCAACACCTCGCCAGGTGTCCGGCTGATCTCCTCCACAGCGAGTCATCAGGTAAATTTTGCTGTTTTGCGCCGTACGGTTCGACATCAATATGTAGACTTGGCTTCCTGCGCAGGCGGCGATGCCCTGAACTTCGCGCAACTCAGGCGAGGTCGCCTCGCTGGCCGTCGGCGGTTCGTAGCTGCGGATCATGGTGCATTGCGGCAGGCGCCGCGCATGGATCACGCGGTACCGTGTCGCTTGCGCCCCGTCCAGAGCGGTTTCCGAGACATAATAAAAACCAGCGGGCAGAAGGTCCTCGGTCAGAGTGCCGGGCCCGGAACCCAGAAATTCTGTCAGAGCAGTTGCAGCAGGATGAGGTGTAGGTAGATCGATTTCGTTAAGGGGTCGTAGAAGAATACGTGCGTCCACGTCGAAAAAACAGCAAATACGATTAAGCACGTCGGGCCGGGGAAAGCTCTCTCCGCCAAGGTACCGGTTGAACTGAGTGCGGTTGATCCCAAGCTGACGGCACAGTTCAGAAATCGAGGGGTAGTCCGATGCTAGCAGTCGAAGATTATCACCGAACATCTTGCGCAGCTCAGCCGGGCTGCGGGTTTCGTTGGTCATTTCTGTCCCGGTCTTATTATGTGTTGCCGTGTTCACCCTGTTTGTCCGAGCAATAGACCGGACAATCGCGCTTCAATCGTACTGAGGACCCTGACCAGCGCATCCCAACGCCACGTCACAAGACGAGGCTAACGTCCTGATGCGTAAAAGCAATAGTCTTTTAAGTATATTGTATGGAATTTTTGGTGTTTTGGCTCGTTTTGGGCAACACATTGCTAAAACGCGTGTGGCCGCTATCAAACCCGAGTTGACCCGTCCGCTACGTAAGCGCAGTGGACGGGACAGAATATTCAGTCGCCGCGCAGCAGTGCGGCGACACCTGTGCGGGCGATCTCGATCAAACCCAACGGGCGCATCAGGTCGGCAAAGGCGTCGATCTTGTCCGGCGCACCGGTGATCTCAAAGATGAATGAATTCAAGGTGCTGTCGACCACATTGGCACGGAAAATATCTGCCAGACGCAGCGCTTCGACCCGCTTGTCGCCTTCGCCGACGACTTTGATGATCGCCAGTTCCCGCTCGACCGATGGGCCCTCGACCGTCAGGTCATGCACCTCATGCACGGGCACGATGCGGCCCAGCTGCGCCTTGATCTGTTCGATCACCTGCGGGGTTCCGGTGGTGACGATGGTGATACGGCTCAGGTGACCAGTGTGGTCCACCTCGGCCACTGTCAGGCTTTCGATGTTGTAGCCACGACCCGAAAACAGGCCGATCACTCGGGCCAGAACGCCCGGTTCGTTTTCGACCAGAACCGCGATTGTATGACGTTCCTGTACGTCCGAGAAGGTCGGCCGTAGGTTATAAGCGGAATGGCGAGTAGAGCCTTTTTTGATATGTAGGGCAGACATTTACGTCCCTTTCATCATCCTGCGAAAGCCGGGCACCGGAGCGCCCGACAAAATTCGACGAATTTTGTTAAACCAGAACCGAACCTTTGGAGTCGATCACGCCCTGCGTCTCGGCCTCGCCCAGCAGCATCTCGTTATGGGCCTTGCCCGACGGGATCATGGGGAAGCAGTTCTCGTGCTTTTCAACCAGACAGTCAAAGATCACTGGGCCGTCATAGTTGATCATCTCCATGATCGCGTCATCCAAATCGGCCGGGTCGGAACACAGAATGCCCTTGGCCCCGAACGCCTCGGCCAGTTTGACGAAATCAGGCAGGGCCTCAGACCACGAATGCGAGTACCGCTCGCCATGCAGCAATTCCTGCCACTGGCGTACCATGCCCAGACGCTCGTTGTTCAGGATGAACTGTTTCACGGGCAGGCGGTACTGAACGGCGGTGCCCATTTCCTGCATGTTCATCAACCATGAGGCTTCACCCGCGACATTGATTACCAGCGCGTCGGGATGCGCCATCTGCACACCGATCGAGGCCGGGGTGCCATAGCCCATCGTGCCCAGACCGCCCGATGTCATCCAGCGGTTGGGGTCTTCGAAACCGAGGTACTGCGCGGCCCACATCTGGTGCTGGCCGACCTCGGTCGTGATATAGCGGTCGTGGTTTTTAGTCAGCTCTTCAAGACGTTGCAGGGCGTATTGCGGTTTGATCGTCTTTTCGCTGTTGGTGTAGGCCAGACAATTGACCTTGCGCCAGTCGCTGATCTGTTCCTGCCACTTGGCAACCGCAGCCGCATCAGTCTTGCGCCCACGCGCTTTCCAGACCTTGAGGATATCCTCCAGCACATGGGCTACGTCCCCAACAATCGGGATGTCTACACGGATCACCTTGTTGATGGACGAGGGATCAATGTCGATATGCGCCTTTTTCGAATTCGGCGAGAACGCATCAATCCGCCCGGTGATCCGGTCGTCAAACCGCGCGCCGATATTGATCATCAAGTCACAGTCATGCATCGCCAGATTGGCCTCATACAGGCCGTGCATACCCAGCATACCCAACCAATTCTTGCCCGAGGCTGGATAAGAGCCCAGGCCCATCAGGGTCGACGTTATGGGAAAGCCGGTCGCATCCACCAACTCGCGCAGCAATTGGCTGGCAGCAGGGCCCGAGTTGATCACGCCGCCGCCGGTATAGAAGACGGGCTTTTTGGCTGTTTCAATCGCCGCGACCAGCTCGGTGATCTCTTCCAGATCGCCTTTCAGAACCGGTTGGTAATGCGAGGTCGAGGGTTTCGGCCCGGAATACTCACCTGAGGCGAATTGCACGTCTTTCGGGATGTCGATCAGCACCGGGCCGGGGCGACCGGAGGTGGCGACGTGGAACGCCTCGTGCATGGTCTCGGCCAGCGAGTCCGTGTCCTTCACCAGCCAGTTATGCTTGGTGCAGGGGCGGGTGATGCCAACGGTGTCGGCCTCTTGGAACGCGTCCGAACCGATCATGAAGGTCGGCACCTGACCGGTCAAAACGACGATAGGGATCGAATCCAGCAGTGCGTCGGTCAGGCCGGTCACCGCGTTGGTGGCACCGGGGCCGGATGTCACAAGCGCAACGCCGGGCTTGCCGGTCGACCGCGCATAGCCTTCGGCGGCGTGGACCGCGCCCTGTTCGTGGCGCACCAGAATGTGGCGAATGTCGTTTTGCAGAAAAATCTCATCATAGATCGGTAGCACGGCGCCGCCGGGGTATCCGAATACCGTGTCCACGCCCTGATCCTTGAGGGCCTGAACCACCATCTTTGCGCCGGTCATCTCACGTGTCATCTGCTTTGCTCCGTTCGCGACATGTGTCTTGCGTGTTGCCAAAAAAAAGCCCCCGAGATTTTCGGAGGCGCATGGGTTGGATTATGGTTTACCGTCACCGGCCCATGCGCGTGTTTCCTACGATTACGACTAGCGCTTTCATCGCCAGAGGCTCCTTTTTTGCGTGCAGGGACATTATGGGCGGCGCGACGGGGCGTCAACAGGCAATCGCACCAATTTTCTATCTCAGGCAGTGAATTTTGCGACATTTTATTGCGCAGATTGCCGCGTGTCTGGAATTTTTGCGAAATAGGGGTGCTGATTCCCTGCATTCGCCTGTTTCGCTTGTGCTCAAAAGCGTCACGACGATGTCCGAAACGAGCATGATTGCGGCTCAAAGCTGAGGCAACCTGACCCAGACCTTTGCTGGCAACGGAGGCAGGCCATGCTGCATGATCTGATTGATCTGGGACGGTATCCGATAGATTGTCCGGACTCGCGGGCATATGAGCAGTTAATCAACGATCTGCGAAAAGAACTTGATCAGGATGGCTGCGCCGTCATGCCGGGGTTCGTTCATGCCGAAGGTGTCGCGTCGCTGTTGCAAGAGGCTGAGCGTGTCGCAGGTCACGCCCATCGCTCGTTCAACCGGACGAACGCCTATTTCACGCAGGACGATCCTACGCTGGAAAGATCCCACCCGGTGCGGCAGTTTTATGAACGTTCGAACGCGTTTGTGCCTGCGGATAATTTACCGAATTCCGGGCCGCTGAGGCGTATATATGAGTCTGAACCTTTTTTGCCTTTTATCCGGGCGGCGCTGAACGAACCGGAAGACAAGTTCTTTCGCTACGATGACCCGTTGGCGGATGTGATTATCAACGTTGTGGAGGAGGGGCAGGGTTTTCCATGGCATTTCGACACCAACAACTACACGGTCACACTGGCCATTCAAAATGGTGAGGCAGGCGGTGCGTTCGAATACGTCCCGAACCTTCGAACCGCCGAGGACGAGCAGTTTGAATCGGTCGCTTCGATTCTTGACGGAAGCAGGGCAAGGGTCCGTGAATTGGAACTGCTTCCTGGCGATCTGCAGATATTCCGTGGGCGGTACGCGTTGCACCGGGTGGCCCCTGTGAAAGGGCCGCGCAGCCGTTACGTCGGCATTTTCTCATTCGCCGAAGCCGAAGGGATGTGTGGCAGCGTTGAGCGAACCAAACAGCTCTATGGTCGGGTGCTACAACATCACCATGATCGGGAGGGGCTGAGAAACGATCCATTGCTGGATTGAAACGTGGTAGCCTGCGCGTGAGATAGATTTTCCGCCGGAGGCGCGTATGCCTGAAATATTGCAGCTCACTCCATTTGTATTGTGCTCTTCGTTGCAAAAGCAGATAGACTTCTATTGCGACCGTCTTGGGTTTGCCTGCGGGTTTCGGCAAGACAATTACGCGTTTCTGTCGCTTGGCCCAGTGGCCGTTCGTTTGCTGGAATGCCCGCCGCGCGAAGACCGACGACAGTTAGGCGACGAGCAATCGTTCTACTTAGACGTGGATGATGTTGACGCGCTGTATGAAACCCTACGCGCGGGGTTGGAGAGTTTGCCCGAGGGACGCGTGCGGCCACCATTTGACCAACCCTATCAGCAGCGCGAGTTTCACGTCATTGATGAAGATGGAACGCTGGTGTTTTTCGGACAGGACATCAGGCCACGGGGCTGAGTGCTCCCGCCCGTTGTCAATGCGTCTGCGGCGCATCTCCGCCGGTTGGGCCGGGCAGCGCGTGCCGCGCTGCGGTCAGAAACCGGGGCTGGTGCCCTGCAAGACTCCATGCTCCAGCGCATAGCGAGTCAGACCGGCGGTCGAAGAAATTCCCAGTTTGCGTTTGATGTTCTTGCGGTGGGTCTCGACTGTGCGGACCGAGATGTCCAACGTTTGGGCTACTTCTTTGTTGGATTTTCCCTGCGCCAGTTCCAATAGAATGGTCTGTTCCCGACCCGTCAGGGCCTCGCGCGCACCACCTCTTTTGGGTTCCAGCGATCCGCTGGCCCCGGTGCACAGGTATTGCTCGCCTTGCATAACGGCATCGATGGCCTTCTTGATCTCGTCCGTCGGAACATCCTTGAGGACATATCCTTTGGCCCCGTGACTGAGGGCTGTCGAAATGTATTCAGGGCTGTCGTGCATGGACAGGACCAGAACGCGGGTTTGAGGCAGGCGTTCCAGAATGATCTCGGTCGCGCTGAGGCCGCCCATGCCGGGCATGTTCAAATCCATCAAGATCACATCAGGTGCCAGAGTAGCGACCTGATCTACGGCGTCCTGCCCGCTGCTGAGCGTTCCGACAACAGTGATTTCGTCGTAGCTTTCGAGGATCGACTGTATCCCTTCGGCGACCATCGGGTGGTCGTCTACGATAAGGACACGGATTGTGGCGTCGCTCATGTACCGGCCTTTCGGTTGGGCGTGGCGTCTTCCTGTGGCGGCAGCAAATGGCTGAGAGGCAGGCTGACCTCGATCACCGTTCCGCTGCGTGGGCCGCGTGATGACAGAATACGCAGCGATCCGTCAAGCTGTTCGATACGCTCCTGCATGTTTCGCAACCCGATCCCCGTACTGCCGTCGCCGGGTGCACTGCGCAGTCCGCGGCCGTTGTCGGTGATCCGCATGGTTGCGCCCTTTTTGTGGCCGCGCAGGTCTATCGTAACACGAGTTGCGCCGGAATGGCGTTCGATATTGGTCAGGGCCTCTTGCGCGATACGGTAGAGCGCAATCTTGCTGTCCTGATCCAGACGGTTGCGGAAGACAACCGTTGAGAACTCGGTGTCGATTCCGGTTCGGTCCCTAAAGTCATCGGTCAATGCCTTGAGGGCAGGGCCAAGCCCAAGGTCGTCCAAAACGCCGGGACGCAGGTCGCGGCTTATGCGACGAACTTCGGTGATGGCAGACCCCAGATGGTCGATGCCCTTGCCCAAAGGGTCACGCGCGCCCGCATCATCGCCACGTTCCAACCGCCTGCGGGCGTTATCCAACGCATAGCGCACGCCCACAAGGATCTGGCTGATCCCGTCATGTAATTCGCGCGCCACGCGGCCCCGCTCTTCCTCTTGCGCATCGAAAACGCGTTGTGTCAGCTCTTTCAGCTTTGCGTCGGCCAACCTGCGCTCGCGAACGTTCAGCAGCATCCCCGATGTGAAAACGATTAGGACAGCCGCCAGAACGATAGCGCCGATGTATCCAAAGGTGCGCTGCACACGGGCCTCGACCTCGGCACGGGCATTGGCGACGGTTGCTACGATATCGTCGATGAAAACGCCGGTCCCCACGGCCCAGCGCCAGTCCTGCAGGCCGACCACATAGGCGATCATCTGCGCCTCTTCCCCGGTCGAGGGCTTTTGCCACATAAAGCTGTGCCATCCCGCGCCCTGACGGGCGAGGCGAATGAACTCATCCACGACAGGGGTGCCATCGCTGTCGGTCAGCCCCTCCCAGTTGCGGTTGATGAATTGCGTCTGACGTGGGCTGACAAGGTTGTTGCCGTCATAGTCATAGACGAAGAAGAATCCGTCCTTACCGTAGATCATCGCCGACAGGATCTGTGTCACAAGATTCTGCGCGACCTTATCGTCGGGCGTGGCGCGGCCATAGATATAGGCAAACCCGTTGCGGGCCTGGGTGACATAGTTGCGCAGTTCTTCTTTCTTGGCCTCGATCAGGCGACGTTCAAGTGCCTGAATTTCGCGCTCGGCCGTGGCGCGGGCTTCCTGTGTAACAAAGAACGCAATTGCCGCCACGGCCACCAATAGCGGGATAGCTGCCACAAGTGACAGTTTCTGGCCATAGGTCAGCGAGATCAGGTTGCGAAATCCTTTCATGGACGAATCGATACGCAAGCGCGCGGGAAAATGCAAAATCTTTGCTCGAGACCGGTTTTTTCTATCGTTCGCGAGCGGAAAGCACTGGACGTTTCCCTAATTTCTAAGCCTCGCCGCAGAAAAACCGGCTTACCTACGTAGTAGTAGGTATTCACATTCAAATTCCTGTCATTAGGCTGGCGCGCACTGAAAACGACTGCCCCGAGATCGTTCGGGGGTTTGAACTATGTAGGGGAGGAACACTCATATGGATCGTCGTTCATTTCTAAAAACATCTGCTCTGGGCGGCTCGGCTGCTGCGGCCACCACGCTGGCAGCACCGGCTTATGCACAGGGCAAGCGCACCCTGACCATGGTGACCTCGTGGGGTCGCGGTCTGGCGGGCGTTTTTGACAGCGCACAGCGTTGCGCCGACAGCATCACTACCATGTCCGATGGCGACCTGACGGTCGAAATCAAAGCCGCGGGCGAACTGGTTGGCGCGTTCGAGGTCTTTGACGCCGTTTCGTCCGGTCAGGCCGACATGTACCACGCTGCCGATTATTACTTTGTGGGTCAGCACCCGGGCTACGCGTTCTTCACCGCTGTTCCGTTCGGCATGACTGCGCAGGAACTGGTGAACTGGTACTACCACGATGGCGGCATGGAGCTGCATGACGAGCTGGGCGAAATCTTTGGCCTGAAATCCTTCCTGGCCGGGAACACCGGTGCGCAGGCGGGCGGCTGGTACTCGAAGGAGATCAACGGCCCCGAGGATTTCCAGGGTCTGAAATTCCGCATGCCGGGTCTGGGTGGTCAGGCACTGGGCAAACTGGGCGCATCGGTTCAGAACATTCCGGGCTCGGAAGTGTATCAGGCGCTGTCCTCGGGTGCGATTGACGGCACCGAGTGGATTGGCCCCTGGGCGGACGAAAAAGCCGGTTTCCAGGAAATCACCAAGACATACTACACCGCGGGCTTCCACGAGCCGGGCGCAGGTCTGTCGCTGGCAACGAACCGCGACGTGTTCGACGAACTGACACCTGCACAGCAGAAGATCATCGAGATCGCAGCTGGTGAAGCACACCAGTGGAACCTGGCGCAATTCCTGGCCAACAACGGCGCGGCGCTGCAGCGCCTGCAGTCGGGTGGCGTGAAGGTTCTGGAATTCCCCGACAGCGTCTGGGATGCCTTCGGTCAGGCCAGCCAGGAAGTTCTGGACGAAAACATGGGCGACGAGCTGTTCAAGAAAATCCACGACAGCGCAATGTCGTCGATGGCAGCGTCTTCGGCATGGAACAACCTGTCGTCGGGTGCCTACACCACCCAGCGCGACCGCGTTCGCGGCTAAGCAGCGTTTCTTCGACCAAACGGTTTCCCCACCACGCGTGGGGAAGCCTTTCCCGTTGCAACAGCGCGGTTCGGACAGCCGCGCATCATAGGTGCAACTGACGCGACCTGGGGACAACATGCAGGACGAAAACGGTATCTCGTTCTTCGGCGCCCTGTGGAATGGACTTGTATGGTTCATCCAGAACATTGCCGAAGCCTTCTATAATTTCGGATACGCCATCACGCATCCGCAACTCTGGCTAGACTGGTCAGACAAGGCGTCGATCATGCGCTTTGTCTATTACGGTGGCTCGGTCGAGTTCTTCTTTGTGATCTTCACCTTCTTTCTGGTTCTGACCGCCGTCGGCCTGTACTACCGCAATTTCATGTGGGGGATGGTGCGGGTTCTCGAGGGCTTTGCGAACACCACAGGTCGGTTCTTTGCATGGGCCGGTTTGTTGATGGTCATCCAGCAGATTGTCATCGTTTTCATGCAACGGGTGTTTACCCGCCCTGATATGTCCTTTGGCCTTGGTATCCCATTCACTCAGGATATCAGTTGGTTCGCGGAAGAACTTAAACTGTATAACGCCATGGTGGTCTGCCTGTGCTGTACCTATACGTTCGTGCAGGGCGGGCATGTGCGCGTTGACCTGATCTATGCCGGCATCAGCCATCGGGCCAAACGCGTGGTCGACATGTGCGGCGCGGTTCTGTTTATGATGCCTATGGCCGTGCTGACGTGGATGTATGGCTGGTACTTCATGTGGCGGCACCTGATCGTGCCGAAACCCTCGGCTAGTGATACGTTGGACCGCCTGGTCGCCAAATCCCGCGCGCTGCGCTGGAACGTGGAAACCATCGGTTTCAGCCCCAACGGGTTCAACGCGTACTTCCTGTTCAAGATCCTGCTGGTGGCTTTTGCGGCCATGGTGTTCCTGCACGCCATTGCATTCCTCTACCGCTCGTTCTTGGAATACTCGGAAGGGTCCGAGAGCACAGGAAAATACCTCGACAAGGATAGCCTTGGTGAGGGTGAAGAAGCCTACGAAGGCGCACATTAGGGACGGAGACCCAGACTATGTTATTCGGACTTGATGGCGTCGAGATAGGCCTCATTATCGTATTCTTCTGCCTTTTCGGAGGCATCCTATCCGGTTTCCCGGTGGCGTTCGCCATCGGCGGGGCAGGGATCATTTCCTTCGGGATCATCGCAGCGCTGGACAGTGCCGGGCTGCTGATCCACCAGGCAATTGATACCGGCTCCCAAGCCTACCGAGATCTCGTGAATTCGGGCGTCAAACCCGACACGGTGTCGGTTTTCCGCTTCCCGGACTTACCAAGGATCGCCGAGCCGGTCTTTGTGCAGGGCTGGGAAACCGCGCTGGACCGCAACGTGTCCTTCATCGTGAACCGCATGAACGAACGCGTTCTGGCCGGTCAGTCGATTGAAACCCTGCTGGCCGTTCTGATGTTCGTCCTGATGGGCATCACGCTGGAACGCTCGAAGATCGCAAACGATCTGCTGACCACGATGGCACGTGTCTTTGGCCCGCTGCCCGGTGGTCTGGCCGTGTCGATTGTGGTTGTGGGGGCGTTCCTTGCCGCTTCGACCGGGATCGTGGGCGCGACCGTTGTGACCATGGGCTTGCTGGCGCTGCCAACCATGCTGCGCAACAACTACTCGCCGGAACTGGCGACCGGTGTGATCGCGGCCTCGGGCACGTTGGGGCAGATAATCCCACCGTCGATCGTGATCGTTCTTTTGGGGACACTGGCCGGTGATCTGTATTCGACCGCGCAGGAAACCCGCGCGCAGGATGCAGGCTGTACAGACGCGCTGACCTATCTGGGTGAGCCTGCCGTGGTCTCGGTTGGGACATTGTTCCAAGCAGCTTTGCTGCCGGGGATCATGCTGGCGCTGCTTTATGCGCTTTATGCCTTTGGCTATGCGTTGCTGAATCCGGAAAAGGCCCCGGCCGTTGAAATGTCAGGCGGTAGTGGTGAGCCGATCACCCGTGCCGAAGGTCTGACCTGGTTGCTGGGTGCACCGGTTGCGCTGATCGTGGGCATGATGGTTCTGAGCAGTGCTGGTATTGTCGGAAGCCAGAACATCAGCGTCTCGGCTTTCTCGGATATCGGTGAGGGCGCATCGCTGCGCACGAACGTGTCTGAGGAATGCAAAGCCTCGATGATCGACTTGCACGGACAATTGGCCTGGGATCAGGCCGTGGCCGAGCAAGAGGCCATCGATGCCGCAGGTGGCACCGCCGAGTCGACACGCCTGACCGAAGAGGAACTGGTTGCTGCGCAACAAGCTAAGATCGCTGCTGCTGCGCCGATCGGCACGGGTGTGGCTGTCATGGTCGTGCTGCTGGGTCTGACGCTGGTCATGGGTCGCGGCATTGCGCCATCGAAGCCGACGCAGCCGCTGATCGTAGGGGCCATCGGCCTGTTGTTGATGCTGCTGGTCGATGTCCTGCTCATTGCGCCAACCACGTCCTCGGGGACGACCTTTGTCTTGATGGCGGTGCCGTTTGCGCTGGCCATTTATGGATGCAAAGAGGCCGCTGCGCGCTGCGCGACCAATGATCTGATCCGCGTGGTCTTCCCGCCGCTGGTTCTGATCATCGCGGTTCTGGGCTCGATCCTGGGCGGTGTGACCAACCCGACGCCCGCTGCGGCGCTGGGGGCAGGCGGGGCGATCATGCTGGCCGCGTACCGCAAGCTGCAGGATCAAGGCCGCTCGGCCAAGGTGATCATCTGGGCGACTTTGGCCGTGATCGTGGCCTTGCTGATGGGTGTGAACTTTGACCTGCGCATCAACCAGAGCGATGTCAGCGTCGAGACCTGGATTGCCTTCATCGTGGCCTATGGCGCCTATCTGTTTGCCCTGTTCGGCTTGCTGTTTGGTTGCTGGGTCTTGTTTACCAGCGGGGTTCTGACGCCCGTGGTGCGCGAGACAGCCAAGGTGACCTCGATGGTCTTCACCATCCTGATCGGCTCGCAGTTGCTGAACCTTGTGGTGATCTCGTTCGGGGGTGAGCACTATATCCAGCAGTTCCTGCGCAGTTTCGACAACGAGTTCACGGTCTTCCTGATCGTGATGCTGGTGCTGTTCATTCTGGGCTTTGTGCTGGACTTCCTCGAGATCATCTACATCGTGATCCCCATCGTGGGCCCGGTGATCTATGGCGGGTCGTTCGATCCGAAATGGGTCACGATCATGGTGGCGGTGAACCTGCAGACCTCGTTCCTGACACCACCTTTCGGGTTCGCGCTGTTCTACCTAAGGGGCGTTGCGCCTAAAGAGGTCACAACAGGTCATATCTATCGCGGGATCATTCCATTCGTGCTGATTCAGGTAGTCGGGATTGGTATCCTTTGGTTCTTCCCGACCATCGTGACGATCGTGCCGGATCTGATCCCGAATTGATAAGGCCGACAGAAGGATGACAGACCGGAGGCCCTGTGGCCTCCGGTCTTTTTTGTTCAGGCTTCGGCTTTGGGATGCGTCAGTTCCGCAAAAGCAGCTTCGGCCTCGTGGTCGATATCCAGCGTGGCAGGGGTCAGGGTCCCGGCGTCGGGGTCATTGAAGACCGCCCTGTCCAGCTTGTCGACACGCTGGGCGACAATGGTGGTGACAACCGCGTCGCCGGTTATGTTAACCACCGTCCGCATCATGTCGATGATCCGGTCAACGGCGAGGATGATGGCGATCCCGTCCAGCGGCATTCCCAGTTGATTCAACACCATGGCCAGCATCACGATACCCACGCCAGGCACTCCGGCAGTGCCGATTGAGGCCAGAACCGAGATCGAGATGATGGTCATATAGCCACCCAGCCCCAGATCAATCCCATAGGCATTGGCCAGGAACACCGTCGCCACCCCATGCATGATCGCGGTGCCGTCCATGTTTATCGTCGCGCCCAACGGGATGCCGAACGAGGCAACCGAGCGGTCTACACCGATGCGCTGGGTCACGCATTGCATCGAGGCCGGGATCGTCGCGTTCGAGCTTGAGGTCGAGAAGGCAAACACCTGCGCCGAACGCATCTTGCGCAGAAACGCGCGCGGGCTGAGGCCGGTGCAGACATAAAGCAGCACCATCAGCGTCACGCAGAGGTGAAAGACCAGCGTCAGGCTGATGGTCGTCAGATACCCGATGACCGGGGCGAACAGGCTGAACCCTTCCAGCGCAAAGGTCTTGGCAATCAGACAGAAGACGCCGATCGGAGCGAAGGCCATCACGATCTCGACGATTTTCATCGCCAGTTCGTTCATGAAGGTACAGCCCTCGACAAAGGTTTTGGCGCGGCTTCCGATCATCAGAACCGCAATGCCGACAACGACTACATAAAAGATGATCTGCAGCATTTCGCCGTTGGCCAGCGCCTGAACCGGGTTCTTGGGGATGATGTTTGCCAGTATCTGCCACGCGGTATCCTGCGTTGCGACGGACACATCCGCGCTGGCCATATGCAGGCTGTCAAATCCCATGCCGGGGTTGAAGATGTTGGAAAACACAAGCGCCGTCATCACCGCCAGCGCCGTGGTCGCCAGATAGGTCACAAAGGTCAGCCCTCCGACACGCCCCAAGACCTTGAGATCACCAATCCCAACCACGCCGCACAGTAGGGAAAAAACCACCAGCGGTACGACCAGCATCTGCAGCGCGTTCAGGAACATCTGGCCGACCATGCTGAACAAGCCATTGACCAGATGTTCTTGAAGGAACGGTATGTGCCAATAGTTCAGGGCCAGTCCAAGGGCTGAACCAAGCGCAAGGGCCGTTAGAATTTGCGTCGTCAGGTTGGCCGCAAGCAGCCGTCGAATAGCATGAGTCATTGTCCGTCTCCCTTTACCAAAGCCAAACCCGCAGGTCGGGAACCTGTTGCATCACGGGCTATGTCATTGAAGCCCAGCCGAGCGGATCTAAACGGGGTCGAACGGCTGAGGGTCAGGATTACTTGGTGACGTGGGGTAAGGATTCAATCGCTGTCCGTAGGGAAGTCGCCATTTAGATGATTAATAATTGTTCATCTTTTCTGACGGATCTGCCCCGAGACAGTCAAAATGCTGGAACAAGCGCTAGCTGAACTCGATCAAATCCCAGCGATTTCCAAACGGGTCGCGCCAGACCGCGACGGTTCCATAAGGTTCACGACGCGGGGTTTCCTCGAACGTCACGCCAGCCGCCGTCATGGCCGCGTGGTCGCGTTGAAAATCATCCGTTGCCAGGAAAAAGCCGACACGTCCGCCGGTTTGGTTGCCTATGGCCTTGTTTTGATCGACGTCAGCCGCTTTGGCCAGCAGCAAGGACCCCTCGGGCGCATTGGGAGGAGCCACGCGCACCCAACGTTTACCATCACCCAAATCAATGTCCTGCTCGAGCGTAAAGCTTAGGGTTTGCGTGTAAAATGAAATCGCAGCATCGTAGTCTGGCACCACGAGGGTCACCGCATGCAGGCTCTGACGCATTGGACTTCAGCCTTTGGTCGGGTGTCGGTCAGGCAATTGGATATTCGCCACTTGTTCGGCAATCGGAGCGGTCGACAGAGGGTGGTGGCCCGATCCTGCAAGATCAGCCGGGTTTCCGACCTTGACCCATTCACCTTGAATATATGCCTCCAACCCCGAAAACCGGGCCTTATATCCCATCTTGGGGCTGCCAGGGACCCAATATCCAAGATAAACATAGGGCAGCCCGGCCTCGCGCGCGATGTCGATATGATCAAGGATCATATAGGTGCCCAAAGAATTCTGCGGTTGATGCGGGTCATAGAACGAGTAGACCATGCTAAGCCCGTCATCCAGAACATCGGTCAGACTGACGGCGATCAGGTTATCGGTGTCGGGGTCCGCATATTCCACAACGCGGCTGCGGATCGGAGTTTCCTCGATCATTGCGGCGAATTCGAACACGTCCATATCGGCCATACCTCCATCGGCATGGCGGGTATCCAGATAGCGGCGAAACAGCTCGTACTGTTCATCGGTGGCCCAAGGCGAATTGGCCTTGCGCTGCAGGTACGCGTTTCGCTTTACCGCGCGCTTTTGGCTTTTGCTGGGGGCAAACGCGGATACGTCGATACGGGCTGACAGACAAGCGGCGCAATCGGCACATGACGGCCGGTACAGGACGTTTTGCGAGCGGCGAAACCCTTGTTGCGACAACGAGTTATTCAGTTGATCTGCCCCTTCACCCTGTAGGGCTGTGAACAGCTTCCGCTCCATCCTGCCCTCAAGATAAGGGCAAGGCTGTGGGGCCGTCACATAGAATTGTGGCGCGATAGGCAGCGTGTGTCGCATGAAAGTCCCGTTTTTTCTGACCGGGATGATAGCAATCGATCCCGGAGCCGCCAAGTGATTCACGCTACAGGGTTACTATTACGCGCGCTGGTTGATCATCACCGTTCCAAGGAAGGAATCCGTCAGGCCCTGTCCGCGGGAACTGGTCAGCATCATGATGACCGAGATGACCTGCACCACAAAGATCGCCATACTCAGGAAATATCCCGCCGTATGGGCGATAGCCTTGCCCAGGTCCATCCGTGCGCCGAATGCATCACGCAGTTCGATTCCCATAAAACGCATGCCCAAAGTGGCCGACCCGTTCGCAATAGTGACGACACGGTAGACAAAGCTGATGACGGCATAGATCAGAGGCAGGAAAAACAACCCCGCACCCAGAGTGAGGAAGATCGGAACAATACAAAGCAGCGATATCAGCGCGATATCGAACAACCAGGCGACAAAGCGCTTGGTCGCCACCGATTGATAGAATTCCGGTTGGCGATCTGGATCTGGTAGATGAGTCATATAGGGATATCCGCGTCGTTGAATGGGTTCACCCTGTCCCGAAAACCGGGGCAGGGCAAGGATCAGATCAGGCGCGTGCGTCGCTTTCGTCTGCATCGTGGTTATCACGGGCGCGTTCGTCCATGAATTGATCGAACTCGGCCTTGTCCTTGGCATCGCGCAGGCGGCGCAGGAAGGCTTCGAAATCCTGTTGTTCGCGCTCGAGCCGGGCCAGGGTGTCGGCCTTATAGGCATCAAAGGCGCTGTTGCCCGACGGTTTCATCGCGCTCATGTGGCTGTTCCAGGACGTGCGGCGGCTGCAGGATTTGCTGAACATGCGTTTGCTCCAGATCATATAGGCCAGAAGGGCCAGGCCCACAGGCCAGAAAAAGATGAAACCTAGGACCATGGCGCCAATCCAGGCGCCTTTGCCCTTGTCGTCCAGCCAGGCCTCGATACGGTGCAGCCATCCCGGATTTGAAGGGACGGCGGGGTCGGATAGTGCGGTCATTTTGGTCTCCGGGTTGATGTAAATTGTTTTCACATTGAATAGATGGGAGTTGGGCGGCAGGTTGCAAGGGGCATATGTAAAAATCTTTTACATTGACTTTGCAGGGGTGTCGCAGCGATGCAGTTAGGACTTGTGCAAGCCTTTGAAATCAGGCCACTTGGGAGCAGTATACCGCCGGAGGCCCCATCATGACCGCTCTGTCGATCCACCGAATGCCACGCCCGTTCGATCCTGCGTTGGGTGATGAAACACGGGGTCTGGTTGCGGATCTGACGCCGGAACAGGCTGAGCTGATCGCGGGTGTCGCGGGTTCTAGCCCCTATCTCAAAGGGTTGATCGAGCGGGAAAAAGACTGGCTGGCCGGGGCCTTGCAGCAGCCCGATCAGGCGCTGGCCGAGGTGATGGCCACCGCCCGCGCGCTGCCGCCGGATCAGCTGAAACCGGGGTTGCGGCAGGGCAAACGACGGATGGCGCTGCTGACCGCGCTGGCCGATGTGGCGGGGGCGTGGCCCTTAGAAAAAGTCACAGCTGCGCTGACGGATTTCGGGGCGCTGACGGCGGATGCGGCGGCCAAGGCCGAGATCGCGGCGCTGATCCGGCGAGGCAAGTTGCCGGGCATGAGCGAGGACGACGTTGAAACCGCTGCCGGGATGATCATTCTGGCCATGGGCAAGATGGGCGCGCATGAGCTGAATTACAGCTCGGATATCGACCTGATCGTGCTGTTCGATGAGACCCGGTTTGACCCGGATGATTTCTATGAGGCGCGTCATGGCATGGTGCGTGCCACGCGGAACTTCTGCGCCACGCTCAGCGACAAAACCGCCGATGGCTATGTGTTCCGCACCGATTTGCGTCTGCGCCCCGATCCGGGTGTGACGCCTGTGTGTATGGCGGCCGAGGCTGCCGAGCGGTATTACGAAAGCCTTGGCCGCACTTGGGAGCGTGCCGCCTATATCAAAGCGCGCCCCTGTGCGGGGGACATCGCAGCAGGACAGCGGTTTCTGGACACGCTGCGCCCCTTTGTCTGGCGGCGGCATCTGGATTTTGCCGCCATCCAGGACGCCCACGACATGCGACTGCGCATCCGCGAGAATAAGGGGACCGGCGGCGCTCTGACCATTCCGGGCCACGACATGAAGCTGGGGCAGGGTGGCATCCGCGAGATCGAGTTCTTCACCCAAACCCGCCAATTGATCGCCGGAGGGCGTGACCCCGACCTGCGCGTCCGAGGCACAGTGCCAGGGCTGGCTGCGCTGGCAGAAAAAGACTGGGTGCCGTCTGAGGTCGCCGACAAGCTGACCGACCATTACCGCGCCCACCGCGAGGTCGAGCACCGCATCCAGATGATCCACGACGCCCAGACCCATAAGGTGCCGCAATCCGACGAAGGGATCGAGCGCGTCGCCTGCCTGATGGGGATCAGCAGCGAAGATCTGACCTCCGACCTCACCCGTCGCCTGACCGAGGTGCATGAACTGACCGAAGGGTTCTTCGCCCCCGGAGCCGCAGCCCCCGCGCCAACCCCCGAGGTCACCTTTGACGAAGGCGTCATGGCGCGCTGGCCGACCTATCCGGCGCTGCGCTCGCAACGGGGCGCGCGTATATTCGAACGGCTGAAACCGGAATTGCTGTCGCGCCTCGCCAAGACCGCCAAACCCGATGAGGCGTTGTTGGCGCTCGACGGTTTCCTGTCGGGCCTGCCTGCGGGCGTGCAACTGTTTTCGCTGTTTGAGGCCAACCCGCATCTGATCGACCTGCTGGTGGATATCGTCGGCACGTCTCATGCGCTGGCGGGGCATCTGTCGCGCAATGCTTCGGTCTTTGACGCGGTGATCGGGGGCAGTTTCTTTGACGACTGGCCCGGGCAAGCGGTGTTGCACGCCGATCTGGAGCAGGCGCTGGCGCAGGAGGCAGACTATGAGACGCAGCTGGATTTCGCCCGCCGCTGGTGCAAGGAATGGCATTTCCGCATCGGTGTTCACCACCTGCGCGGGCTGATCGACGGCGCACAGGCCGGGCAGCACTACGCCGATCTGGCTAGCGCCGTGATCGCCGCGCTTTTTCCCTGCGTGACCGAACAATTCGCCCGAAAACACGGGCCCGCACCGGGACGAGGGGCGGTGGTGCTGGGCATGGGGTCGATCGGGGCAGGGCGGATCAACTCGCAATCCGATCTGGACATGATCGTGATCTATGACCCGCTGGATCAGGACATGTCCGACGGTCCGCGCCCGCTGGCCACGCGCACCTATTACGCGCGGTTCACGCAGGCTTTGATTACGGCCCTGTCCGCGCCCATGTCGCAGGGGCGGCTCTATGAGGTCGACATGCGTCTGCGCCCTTCGGGCAATCAGGGGCCGGTGGCGACCAGTTGGGCCAGTTTCACCAACTACCAGCAGAATGAAGCATGGGTCTGGGAACACTTGGCCCTGACCCGCGCCCGTGTTGTGGCCGGGGCTGCTGATCTGGCGCAGGATACCGAAGCCTTCCGCGCCGAATTCCTGACCCGTCCCCGCGACACTGCGAAGGTGCTGCGCGAGGTGGCCGAGATGCGCACGCGGCTCGCCGCCGCCAAATCTCCGGCCGGTATCTGGGATGCCAAGAACGGCGCAGGCCGCATGATGGATATCGAACTGATGGCAGAGACGGGCGCGTTGCTGTCCGGTCTGCCTCAGCGGGATGTTCATACGGGGCTGGATGGCGCAGTCGCTGCCGGGCTGCTGGATGTCGCGCAGGCGCAAACGCTGAAGGACTGCTATGATCTATGCTGGTCGGTGCAATGCGCGGCCCGGCTGCTGTCGGGCAAGGTGATCGAGGCCGACAAGATCGGCGAGGGCGGTACGGCTTTTCTGTGCCGGGCCACCGGGTTTGAACAGGTCGACCAGCTTCAGGCCGCGCTGCAGGACAGTTACGACACCGCCGCCGGGATCATCGGCTGCGTTATTTCGGAGGATACTCATGGCGCGCAGTGACGACCCCAATGACCACAAGGGCCTGATCCGCGAGGCATATAACATGGAGGGCATCACATTGCCCGAATGCCGTAGCATCTTTCTGGACTGGGCACTCAGCCTGCCTGCGGATCGGGATCAGACGCAGGCGCTGACCGATCTGCACGCCATCTACGCGGCGCAGGCGGATCACCCGATGACGCAGGTGCTGACCGAGGGATTGCAGGCAGCACAAAAACCTAAACGCCGCGGCGGCTGGCGGTCCCGCGATCGCTAGGGCTTTTCTCCGCGCGCCGGAGCCACTAAGAGGAGCGGCATGACCCAATCCGCCGACCGCCCCCGTATCCGCCTGAAACCCAAAGCCAATGCGCGCGGACTGCGCCACGGCTTCCCTTGGGTCTATGCCAATGACGTCGTTACAGACCGCCGCACCCGTAAGATCCCGGCAGGGGCTTTAGCCGTGTTGGAAGACGAAAACCGCGCGCCCATCGCGCTGGTGGCGGTGAACCCCGAGTCCAAGATCATGTGCCGCGTTTTGGACCGCGATCTGGATGCCGAGTTAAACGCCACGTGGTTCGAAACCCGCCTGCGCCGCGCGCTAGACATGCGCGAGCGCCTGTTCGACGCGCCCTATTACCGTCTGATCCACGCCGAAGCCGATGGCTTTCCCGGTGTGATCATCGACCGCTTTGGTGACGCCTGCGTCATCCAACCCAACGCGGCGTGGGCCGAAGCGCATCTGGACACTCTGACCGACGCGCTGGTCGCGGTGACCGGCGTGACCACGGTGCTGAAAAACGCCTCGGGCCGGACACGCGGGCTTGAGGGGCTAGACGATGCCAACCTCACCCTGCGCGGCACGGCCCCCGATGCGCCGCTGCCGGTGCCTATGAATGGCGCGACCTATATGGCCGACCTGACCGGCGGCCAGAAAACCGGGCTGTTCTACGACCAACGCCCCAACCACGCCTTCGCGGCCCGGCTGGTCCAACCCGGCGCACAGGTGCTGGATGTGTTCAGCCACGTGGGCGGGTTCGGTCTGGCGATGCTGGCTGGCGGAGCCGGGTCGGCGCTGTCCGTCGATGGCTCAGCCGCCGCACTGGAATTGGCCGCCCAAGGCGCGCAAGCCTCGGGCTTTGCCGACCGGTTCCAAACCCGGCAAGGCGACGCCTTCGATGTCTTGACCCAACTGGCCGAAGAGGGCGCGCAATACGACGTGGTCATATGTGACCCGCCCGCCTTCGCGCCCTCGAAACAGGCGCTGGACGCGGGGCTGCGCGCCTATGAGCGCATCGCGCGTCTGGCCGCGCCGCTGGCCAAAACGGGCGGTTATCTTGGCCTGTGTTCCTGTTCTCACGCCGCCGATCTGGGCCGTTTCCGCGACGCCTCATCGCGAGGGATCGGCCGAACCGGGCGGCAGGCGCAACTGATCCACACGGGCTTTGCGGGGCCGGATCACCCGCAACTGCCGCAACTGGCCGAAAGCGGATACCTCAAAGCCGTGTTCTACCGGGTGTGAGGGCGGTTCTGGATACCTGCGTCATCTATCCCACGGTGATGCGAGCGATGCTGTTGGGCGCGGCAAAGATGGGTCATTTCGAACCCATATGGTCCGCGCGCATCCTCGAAGAATGGGCCCGTGCTGCACGAAAGCTGGGCTCCACGGGTGAGTCACAGGCCCGCGCCGAAATTGCCCTGACTCAATCTCAATGGCCCAAAGCAGAGCGTGAAGCACAACCAGGTCTTGAGCAGCGCCTCTGGCTGCCCGATGCCGCTGATGTTCACGTACTGGCCATCGCCATAGCGTCGTCGTCAGATGTAATTGTCACTATGAACGCGAAAGACTTCCCCCGAAACATCCTGTCGGAAGAAGGGTTGGACCGCCAAGATCCCGATAACCTGCTGCACGGCTTTTGGCGCATCGATCCGGAAGGTATATTTGAGATGGCCGACCGTGTTCTCGCAGAAGCTAACCGCCTCTCAGGCGATCAATGGACTCTGCGTGCGCTGATGAAAAAAGCTCGTCTGCCACGCCTGGGCAAAGCCCTCACCACTTAAATCCGATCCGCCCTTCATCTGGCTAAAAATACCTCGGGGTGTGTGAGGGGCTGGCCCCTCACGGCCGCAACCTATCCACCCGCCTTCCAACGCTGTTCAAGCGCCTCCAACGCCGCAATCCGCTCATCCGTTTTGGGATGGCTCATTAACCAAGCTGGCGTAACTCCCGCCCTCTGCTCGGTCAGCTTTTCGAGCTTGTGAAACAGAGATTTCTGCGGCCCAATCCCAATCCCGGCCTTGGTCAGCAGCGCGGCGGCATATTCATCCGCCTCATACTCATCCCCGCGCGACAGGCGCGAGGCCAGCAGATGCGCCAGCATATTCGCGATCCACGCCCCAATGAACGGAATGAACCGGTTCAACACCATAATCAGCGCCGTCCGCAGCGCGTTCTGACCGGAAAAATCAATCATCCGCCGCCGCGCATGACCCAGCGCCACGTGACCAAGCTCATGCGCGATCACGCTGGCCATTTCCTCGGCCGAGACGTCGCCATCGCGGAACTTGCGATAAAACCCCCGCGTGATGAAAATCCGCCCGTCCGGCGCGGCCAACCCATTTACAGGGTCGATTTCGTAGATGTAGACCGGAACCCGCTCGATCTCGAGCGCTGCCGCCAAACGATCGGTCATGCGTTTCAGCGCAGGGTCCGCCAACTCGGTCGACTTCGCGTCTAATTCGCGATGGGTACGCCACACGGAAATCCGGTACATAACGACGGCATAGGCGATGGCCAACAGGATTGGGGTCAGGCGCAGCATAGATCAGATATGGGGCTGCGCAGAGGCCGAAGCAACAGGAAAATGACGCTGCGCAACAGCCTGTGAGGGCGCGTTGACCGGTCGCGAGAGGCGTGTTTAACCTGCGCCATGACACAGATCCAGACATGCTGTTCCTGCGGTCAGACCAAAGTGACCGTCACCGCCGCGCCCCGTGTTCGTTTTCGCTGCCATTGCACGAAATGCCAGTCCGTTTATCAGGCGCCCTACGCGGATGCCTTGCTGCTGCGCCGGGGGCAGGCGCGTCCTGCTGATCCGTCAACCATCAAATGGATTCACACCAAAAGCCCTTCGCCCCTGTCCCGCGGTCTGTGCAAATCCTGTGGCGATCCGATGTTGGCTTATCTGTTCGGTGCGCTCTCGGTGGTTCCGGCCCGCACGGCGCAGCAGATGGAACTACCACCGGTTGATTGTGACATCTATTACGGCACACGGGTCGAGGATCAGTTGGACGACGTCCCGAAATACTCGGGCGCGCTGTCAACCTATCTGGGTCTGACTTTACCTCTGACCCGAGTGCTGGCATTGCCGGGCCGGGAGCCAACAAGCAGTTAAGAGCCGGTTCAGCGCGTCAGTTCGCGCATTCCTTGCTCTAGCCCGGCCAGAGTCATCGGCACCATGCGGTCCTCGAAAATCTCGCGGATCATGCTGATGGAATGGGTGTAGTCCCAGTATTTCTCGGGCACCGGATTGATCCACAGGTTTGATGCCCACTGATCCCGCGCGCGTTGCAGCCAGACTTGTCCGGCCTCTGGGTTCCAATGCTCATTGGCACCGCCGGGATAGGCGATTTCATAGGGGCTCATGGAGGCATCGCCTACGAAAATACACTTGTAATCGGGGCCGTAGGTGCGCAGCACCTCATGGGTGGGGGTCTGCTGATCCCAACGGCGGGCATTGTCGCGCCAGACGCCTTCGTACAGGCAGTTGTGGAAATAGTAATATTCCAGATGCTTGAACTCGGTCCGCGCGGCCGAGAACAGCTCTTCGACCACCTTGATATGCGGGTCCATTGATCCGCCCACGTCCAGAAACAGCAGCACCTTGACCGCGTTGTGACGTTCTGGCCGGGTTTTGACGTCCAGATAGCCGTGTTCGGCGGTGGCGCGGATGGTGCCGTCCAGATCCAGCTCATCGGCCGCACCCTCACGCGCCCAGCGGCGCAGGCGTTTCAGGGCGACCTTGATGTTGCGGGTGCCCAGTTCAACTGTGTCATCTAAGTTCTTGAACTCACGCTTATCCCAGACCTTGACCGCACGCTGGTGGCGGCTTTCCTTCTGGCCGATGCACACGCCCTCGGGGTTATAGCCATACGCCCCGAACGGAGACGTTCCGGCGGTGCCGATCCACTTGTTACCGCCCTGATGACGGCCTTCCTGATCCTTGAGACGTTCTTGCAGCGTCTCCATCAATTTCTCGAACCCGCCCATGGCCTCAATCTCGGCCTTTTCTTCTTCGGACAGGTGTTTTTCGGCCATCTTGGCCAGCCACTCGGCGGGGATGTCCACGGCCTCGATCACCTGGTCAAAGCTGATCTCTTCCAAACCTTTGAAGCTGGCGGCGAAGGCTTGGTCGAACTTATCGATATTACGTTCGTCCTTCACCATCGAGACACGGGCGAGGTAATAGAACGCCTCGACATCATAGGTGGCCAGACCCTTTTTCATGCCTTCCAGAAAGGTCAGGTATTCGCGCAGGGATACTGGAATACGGGCTTTGCGAAGGTTTTCAAAGAAGGGCAGGAACATGGCTACGAAATCAGTCTGACGATGATCAGTGACAGGATAAGGCCCACCAGCGAAAAGGCGATACCATAGCCAGCGGCGTATTGTGCCATGTCCGCACCACTGCCGTTTCGCTTGCGCGCGGCCATCGCTCCTAGGACCGCCCCCAGTAATGCCATTCCCAGAACTACGACCATGCGTTAACCGCCTCTGTTATTCGCGGGTGCCTCTGCAACGTCCTGCATCAGCGACCGGACCACCGTTTCCGAGCCAAACCCGTAGCGTGCCCACCCCAGACTGTCCAGCCTGACGGAACGTGCTTCGGTTGGGCGTCCCGCCTGATTTAGAGCCTCGGATTTCAGCAGCAATAGTGTTGCCAGCTGCGAGGCGTTTTCAGCGCGCGTCATAACGTCGATGGCTTTGTCCAATTCGGGCAGGAATTGCGGTCCGCTGCCTTGTGCCAATGCATAAGTTCCAAGTTGAGTCGTGATATACGCCTGATGAATCTCTGTGTTTGGTGTCGCGCGGAGGTATTGCAGGGCGGTGTCATAGTCGCGCAAGGCTTTTTGCGGATTGTCGAACTGTTCCATCCGACCCATCAGGAAATAGGGATAGGCACGACGGTGGTCGGTCCATCCTTGTTCCGCTCCTATCCGGGCGGCGCGACTGGCCGAGCGCAGTCTGGCATCAACACTGCGGTTGGGGTTGAGGGAACTCTGGATGGCTCGAATCCAGTCTCGCGTGGTCTGGGTCGTTGGTTGCGCCGGCACGTTTTCACCGCGCGGGTTCAGACGTTTGAGCACGTCAGGTATGACGGCCTCGACCTCTTCGCGGGTCATGCCGCTGCGCAACTCAGGCGCATAGGCCGCGCGCAGGACCAGCATGTCGAACCCAGTCAGAACGGTGTGTATGTTGTCGTCGTTAAAGATCGAATCCGGTAGATGATACAGGTCGTTCAAAGGGCCCAAAGCCTGCGCAAGCTCTTCGTGCAGGCAGTCGCGTTTTTCCTGTGGGCTCGCGTCAAATGGGATGAAAATGCCCAGTCTTTCCCGGTTACGCAGGCGGAGCCAACTGCTTTTCTGTTTCCGCCGATCCCGGCGGTATTCCTCAAAGTCCGAAGAATTGGGCACCACGAAACAGGCCGCCTGGGGCAGGATGCTTTGGATTTGTTCCTGGCTGACGGCTTCGATGGTGATATTAGCGGGGCCGTCCTGGATTTGCCGGATATCGATCCCGGCTTCACGCTGTAAGCGGGTCAGAAGGCGTCGGAGATCGCGTTGCATCGAAGGGGTGACCTGACCCGTAAGGCGCACGGTTACTGGTTCTTCAAACCGGGTGAATACAGGCAGCGCAGTGCCACTTTCCAACGCGAAGTGAAGCGACACGAAATCCTGCGCGATATTCACGTTGGATCGCGTGGGCGGGGTAGGGCGCGCGGTCGCGAATGACTTGGCCGGCGGCAGGATGTCTTCGGTTGGTTTGACGCGCGTCGGCGGTTCGGGTGGGGTGACCGTGGTGCAGCCTGCAAGGGCCAATCCGAACACCATCGCACCAAGCCTGATCATGGGCGTTGATACCGGATGAAGGGCGTTTGCTTGCCGATACGGTCATAGAGCTTGCGCGCGGTGTGGTTGAATTCCTGCGTCAGCCAATAGACCGAGGGCGCGCCTTGACGGTCAGCTTCGTCATATACAGCCTGAATCAACGCACGGCCGACGCCGGTACCGCGTGATGCCGGGGTTGCGAACAGGTCTTGCAGGTAACAGACAGACTCTTCCTTCCACGCATGACGGTGGAACAGGTAGTGCGTCAGCCCGACCAACTGTCCGGCGCTTTCGGCGACAAAGCAGGAAAAATCGTTCGGGTCATCACCCAAAAGGCGGGCAAAAGTGGTGTCATAGGTGCCGTCGGGAACGGTCGTTTCATAGAACGCCAGATAATCGCGCCATAGTTCGGCCCATTGGGCGCGATCATCAGGCCGCAAGGCGCGGATCGTAAGGGTGTCAGACACTCAGCTTGTCCCATCTGCTCGGATGCCCGGTCTTCGGGCCGTCGTTAACCAATGCTGACAGCCCGCTTGCCGTATGGCAAGGCCGATCACCCCATGATCAGCGTTTGCTACGCGCCATAAAAGCCAGACGTTCGAACAAGTGCACATCCTGTTCGTTCTTAAGCAGCGCGCCGTGAAGCTTGGGTAGGGCATTCGCTCCGTCGCGTTTCAGATCCTCGGCGGTCAGATCCTCGGCCAGAAGCAGTTTCAACCAGTCCAGTACTTCCGAGGTCGAGGGCTTTTTCTTCAGCCCCTGCGTGTCGCGGATTTCATAGAACTGCGTTAGTGCGGTGGTCAGCAGCGCGTCCTTGATGCCGGGGTGATGAACCTCGACGATGCGGCGCATCGTGGTCTCATCGGGGAAACGGATATAGTGAAAGAAACACCGGCGCAGGAAGGCGTCGGGCAGTTCCTTTTCGTTGTTCGAGGTGATGATCACGATAGGCCGGTTCTTGGCTTTGATCGTCTCACCAGTTTCGTAGACGTGGAACTCCATCTTATCGAGTTCTTGCAGCAGGTCGTTTGGAAATTCGATATCGGCCTTGTCGATCTCATCAATCAGCAGCACGACCTTTTCGTCGGCATCGAACGCCTGCCACAGCTTGCCTTTGCGGATATAGTTTGACACGTCATGCACGCGCTCATCGCCCAACTGGCTGTCGCGCAAGCGGCTGACGGCGTCATATTCGTACAGGCCCTGCTGCGCGCGGGTGGTGGATTTCACGTTCCACTCGATCATCTTCAGACCCAGCGCACCAGCCACCTGTTTGGCCAGCTCGGTTTTGCCGGTGCCGGGTTCGCCCTTGACCAGTAGCGGACGCTCCAGTGTGACCGCGGCATTCACCGCGATGGTCAAATCATCAGTGGCAACATATTCGGCTGTGCCTTGAAAACGTGCGGTCATGGGGTCCTCATCCTGTATCGCGCGGCCTGTGGTCTTTGGGTTACAGAGCAGTGAGGATTTTTACAACCCGCGTCGCTGCGTGCCGTCGCGCCAAATTGGTCAGCGAGTCCAATGCCTTTGGTTGATTCAAGCGCTAACAGACCCTGCGGCATTTTGGGGGATGCCTTGAAAAGGCCCGCCAATTTTCACAGAAAAACAAGGTTTTGTTGTTTGATGTCTCATATTTAGACTGTTTATGATCACACTTGTTCGGCGCTACGTTTGCATAGTGACAATCCCCGCGCCGTCAGATAAACGCTCCGCAGAAGGGAATGCCTCATGTCTGGTGAAGAGAGTGCACTCGGCGTTGAAGGCCACACCGAGGGAGCAAAAATGAAGCAGGAAGTATTTCTGCCCGAAGATTATCGTCCAGCCGAAGACGAGCCATTTATGAACGACAGGCAGCTTGAGTATTTTCGTCGCAAGCTGTTGGACTGGAAGACAGAACTTTTGGCAGGCAGCCGCGACACGATCGAAGGTTTGCAGGACAACACCCGTAACATCCCCGACGTTGCCGACCGCGCAAGCGAGGAAACCGATCGAGCGTTGGAACTGCGCACGCGCGACCGTCAGCGCAAACTGGTGGCTAAAATCGACTCGGCCCTGCGCCGGATCGATGAGGGCGAGTATGGTTACTGCGAAAAAACAGGCGACCCGATCTCGCTGAAGCGTCTGGATGCGCGCCCGATCGCAACCATGACGCTCGAGGCGCAGGAACGGCATGAGCGTCGCGAAAAGGTCCACCGCGACGATTGATCGTCCTGAAATGTCAAGAATTCAAACGCCGGGGCCTGTTGCTCCGGCGTTTTTGCGTTAAGGCAATGCTATGAAGATCAATGGTTTGAAGTTTTGCGTGGTAGGCGGCGGCATCGGTGGACTTGCTGCGGCGTTGGCTATGCGCCAGCGCGGTGCGCAGGTGACGGTGCTAGAGCAGGCCCCAGCACTGACCGAGGTCGGAGCGGGCCTTCAGATCAGCGCCAACGGGATGTCCGTTCTGCGCGCCTTGGGGGTTGCGGGGGATCCGCCTGAAGCCGCGCAACTCTCGCACGGAGCTATTTTGCGTGACTATCGCAAGGGTCGGGTTATCAGTCGCATCCCAGCCCCTGCGGCGGGTCCGACATTCTACTATCACCGCGCCGATTTGCTGGAGCTGTTGCGACGGGCGTCCGAGGATGCAGGTGTCGACATACGCCTTGGCGCGCGAGTGCAGACGGTTCGCAAACACCCGTCCGAGGTCGAGATCGTGCTGGATGATGAAGAGCGCCTCCGCGTCGAATGTGCCATTGCCGCAGATGGTGGACGCAGCACCCTTCGCCCGATCCTGAACGGCCCCGAGGCCCCAGCCTTCACCCACCAGATCGCCTGGCGCGCGACGGTGCCTTGGGAGGATAAGGTCGAGAAGTCGCAAGCCTCACTGACAATGGGGCCGGGGCGGCACATCGTCACCTATCCGCTGCGCGACCAACGCCTGATGAACGTCGTAGCAATTGAAGAACGCTCGGACTGGCAGCAGGAAGGCTGGCGTGTAAAGGGCGATCCCAATGACTTGCGCGCTAGGTTTGCCGATTTTGGAGGGCCGGTGACAGACATTCTGACAAAGGTCGAAGAAACGCATCTGTGGGCACTGTTCCTGCGTCCGGTGGCCGAGAGATGGCAGAACGGACGCTTGGCCCTGTTGGGCGATGCGGCCCATCCGACGTTACCCTTCATGGCGCAAGGAGCGTGTCTGGCGCTTGAGGATGCCTGGGTTCTCGCACGCTCTTTCGACAACCAATCGGGCGTAAGGCAGGCCCTTGTAGCCTACGAATCCGTGCGCCAACGCCGCGCGCAGCACGTGGTAGCTGCCGCATCCGCAAATGCACGCAATTTTCACTTGCGCGGTCCGATGCGTTTGGCCGCGCAAGCAGTTCTGGCGGCGATAGGTCCGCGCCTGACGCAGAAATACGACTGGATCTACAACTACGACCCAACCGTTTGATCTCAGATGTCCAAATCAACCCAGACTGGCACGTGATCCGAGGGTTTTTCGTGCCCACGCACCTCCTTGTCGATTTGACAGTCTCGCATCAGATCTGCGGCCTGAGGGGTTAGTAGAAAATGGTCGATGCGAATGCCGTCATCCTTGTTCCACGCTCCGGCCTGATAGTCCCAGAAGGAATAGTGGCCAGCACCTTGTACTCGGGCACGGAACGCCTCGGTGAACCCTAGGTTCAGGATTTTGCGGAAGGCGGCCCGGCTTTCGGGTCGGAACAAGGCGTCCTCGCGCCATGCATCGGGGCGTTTTGCATCTTCCGCTTGCGGAATGATGTTGTAGTCGCCCGCCATCAACGCAGGCTCTTCGGTTGCCAGCAGGTCACGGGCGCGATCATACAGACGCTCCATCCACGCCAGTTTGTAGTTGTATTTTGGCCCGGGCGCGGGATTTCCGTTCGGTAGATAAAGGCCACAAATCCGGATCGCCTGCTTGCCGACAACAGTCGCTTCGATCCAACGGGCTTGTTCATCCTCGTCGTCACCGGGCAAGCCGCGCGTTACATCCTCCAAGGGTAGCTTCGAGAGGATTGCGACACCGTTAAAGCTCTTCTGACCATGCGTTTCGACATTGTATCCGCGTTCTTCGAAGATTTCGCGAGGGAAGTTCTCGTCGACGGATTTAATTTCTTGCAGCAGAGCGATGTCCGGTTGTGCCTCGTCCAGCCACCGGGGCAGGGCCTCGGCCCGCGCCTTGATCCCATTGATGTTGAACGTGGCGATTTTCATGCGCGGCCCTCCAAAGCTGTTGGCAACCTATCGCGCAGAATGAACCCAGCGGCAAGTGGCGGTGAAGGATGCGAGGCTCTGCCTCGCGCTCCGAGGTATTTTTGGCCAGATGAAGAAACGGATTGTTAACCAACTTTTGCGATCTATGGGAGGCGGTACAGGCGGAGGCGCCGATGACCGCGCCAGGTGAAGCTCTCCGGCGGTAGGGTCGGAGAGCGGATCCCTCTTCATCTGGCTGAAAATACCTTGGGGGTGTGGGGGCAAAGCCCCCACCTACGTTACATCGAAAACGACGTGCCGCAGCCACAGGACGATGTGGCGTTGGGATTATCGATGACAAACCGCGCACCGATCAGTTCCTGAGTAAAGTCGATGATCGCGTTTTCCAGAAAGGGTAGGGAAACCGAGTCCACGATGACCTTTTGGCCTTTGCCTTCCAACACAAGATCATCGTCTTTTGGCTGATCCAGTGCAATTTCATATTGAAACCCTGAACATCCACCGCCTTCGACCGCGACGCGTAAAGCCTGCCCTTGATCCGCAGCGCCGATTTCGGCAAGACGGTCAAAAGCGCGTTCGGTGACTGTGGGAGGCAGATTCATGCCGGACTCCAAAGGTTTATTTCCTTGTTCCGCTACAATATATGTAACCAAAGGACAGGCGACAAGGACAAGACCTTTGGACAGAGCGGGTTTTGCCTCGGATCCCGGCCGCGCAAGAGGGCGGTTGGTGCCGGAGGACGAAAGCAGTTTCCGGTCATGCTTTCAGCGCGACCGTGACAGGATCATTCATGCCAGCGCGTTTAGGCGGCTCAAACACAAGACACAAGTGTTTGTCGAACATGAAGGGGACAGTTACCGCACCCGTCTGACCCATTCAATCGAAGTGGCGCAAGTTGCGCGGACTATAGCCGGGGCCTTGGGCCTGAACCCCGAACTGACCGAGGCCGTGGCTCTGGCGCATGATTTGGGTCACACGCCTTTTGGTCATACGGGCGAAGACGCATTGCACGCGCTGATGCGGCCATATGGCGGGTTTGATCACAACGCTCAGGCCATTCGGATTGTCACTAAGCTGGAACGCCACTATGCCGAATTCGACGGTTGCAACCTGACTTGGGAGTGTCTGGAAGGCATTGCCAAGCACAACGGTCCGGTGGTTGGTGAATTGCCCTGGGCGCTGGCCGAGTGCAACGGCGCGTTTGATCTGGAGCTGCACACTCATGCCAGCGCTGAGGCGCAGGTTGCGGCCCTATCCGACGACATTGCCTATAACAATCACGATTTGCTGGACGGGCTGCGGGCGGATTTGTTCAGTGATGATGAAATTCAAGCCCTGCCGATTGTGGGTGCATGCTATGCCGAGGTTGATCGCGCCTATCCAAATCTTGATCCGTATCGGCGCAGGCATGAAGCTCTGCGGCGCGTCTTTGGGGTCATGGTCTCGGATGTGATCGATACATCTGCCGCGTTGATTGCCGAATCCGGAGCGCAATCGGTGGAAGATATCCGCCATTTGGGCCGCCCGGTGATCCAGTTCTCGGGGCAATTGTGGGCGCAGTTGCAGGACATCCGCGCCTTTCTGTTCACCCGGATGTATCGCGCGCCTTCGGTGATGGAGGTGCGGGCCGAAGTTAGCAAGATAGTCGAAGAGTTGTTCCCGATTTATCTCGGGGCCCCCCGTCAAATGCCGGCCCGCTGGCACGCTGATATTGAGGCGGCAGGGAATGAAGCCGCACTTGCCCGGATCGTGTCAGACTATATCGCCGGGATGACGGACCGGTTTGCGATACAGGATCATGTACGGTTGACAGGACGACCCGCGCCTCAAAGTCACTCGATCCCGATATAGGCCAGCGCCCAGACCTGTTGGCTGGCTTGAGCGTCGGCTGCGTCTGCATCGTCGGTTGGCGGGAACACGATCATGGTGGGGCCATATCCTCCGACGCCCATCGGTGCACCGTCGACATGGGTGGCTAAAATTGGTTTGTACGTCGAGATGCTGTCCCATGGGATTTCCGCCTGATACCCGTCCATTGCCATGGGACGTGCGGTTTTTCCTTCGGCCCCCGCAAGGATCATGACATCCGACAGCAGCGGGCCACTAAACGTGTAGTCGCGTTGATGATCGGGCGGGCCATAGGGAATGGTGATCTGAACCTGGGGCAGGCTGTCCAGAAGGGCCGCGTCAAACCCTGCTGCCCCGTCATGAGTCACTTCGAGAAACCCAAGCAGCCCGCCGTCATTCTCGCCCCGCGCGGGCAGGTTGGTCTCAGTGACCGCGCCGCCGAGTGTCACCAGCACATGTCCTTGCGGTGCGGGCATTTCGGCCAGAACGGGCAGGGCATAGGACAGAAGCAGGCTTAGGGGCAGGGCAAGGCGCATGAATGGTCTCCGATCAGGCAATTCCGCGCGACTTTAATGGGGAATGCGCTTAAACCAAGAGCAAACTTTAGGCATCCATTGACCTTGCTGGTTTGCGTGGTAAACCGCCGGGCAAGCAAAAGGACATCCGAAATGAACCTGTTTTCCGAGATCCGCGCCCTGGTACTGGACGCGCTGGCACAGATGCAGTCCGAAGGCGCGCTGCCCGAGGGGCTGAGCTTTGACAACGTGGCCGTGGAACCGCCGCGCGACGCGGCACATGGCGATATGGCGACCAACGCGGCGATGGTGCTGGCGAAACCCGCCAAGATGAAGCCGCGCGACATTGCCGATGTGCTGGCCGGTAAGCTGGCCGAAGATGACCGGATCATCAGCGCCGAGGTGGCAGGGCCGGGGTTTTTGAACCTGCGTCTGGCGCCATCGGTCTGGCAGGGTGTGTTGGCTGCCGTGCTAGAACAGGGCACCGATTATGGCCGCTCGACCATGGGGCACGGGCAGAAGGTGAACGTCGAATATGTCTCGGCCAACCCCACAGGCCCGCTGCATGTTGGGCATACTCGGGGCGCGGTCTTCGGGGACGCATTGGCAAGCCTGCTGGCGTATTCCGGCCATGATGTGACGCGTGAGTATTACATCAACGACGGCGGCGCGCAGGTGGATGTACTGGCGCGTTCGGCCTATGAGCGGTATCGCGAGGCCAATGGCCTCAGCCCCGAGATTGCCGAAGGCCTTTATCCCGGTGACTATCTGATCCCGATCGGTGAGGCTCTGAAAGAGAAATACGGCGACAGCCTGATCGACAAGCCTGAAAGCGAATGGCTGGAAGACCTGCGCAACTTTGCTACCGACGCGATGATGGACCTGATCCGCGCCGATCTTAAGGCGCTGGGCGTTGAGATGGATGTGTTCTTTTCTGAGAAGTCCCTCTACGGTACAGGCCGGATCGAGGCTGCGCTGCAGTCGCTGACCGAGAAGGGTCTGATCTATGAAGGTGTGCTGGAGCCGCCCAAGGGTAAAAAGCCCGAGGATTGGGAGCCGCGCGAGCAGACCCTGTTCAAATCGACCGAACATGGCGATGACGTGGACCGTCCGGTCAAGAAATCAGACGGCGCGTGGACCTATTTCGCGCCCGATATCGCCTATCACTATGACAAGGTAAGCCGTGGTTTTGACGCGCTGATCGACGTGTTTGGTGCCGACCACGGCGGCTATGTCAAACGGATGAAGGCGGCTGTGTCGGCTCTGTCTGACGGTAAGGTGCCGCTGGATATCAAGCTGACCCAGTTGGTAAAGCTGTGGAAGAATGGCGAGCCGTTTAAGATGTCCAAACGGGCAGGGAACTTTGTCACTCTGCGCGATGTGGTGGATCAGGTGGGCCCGGATGTGACCCGTTTCGTAATGCTGACCCGCAAGAATGACGCGCCGCTGGATTTCGATTTTGACAAGGTGCTGGAGCAGAGCCGCGAGAACCCCGTGTTCTACGTGCAATACGCCCATGCCCGCGTCATGAGCGTGCTGCGCCGCGCGGCTGAGGCCGGGATTGCCGCAGATGATGCGACCCTCAAAGGGGCCGATCTGAGTAAGAACGATCACGCATCCGAGCTGACAGTCGCCAAAAAGCTGGCTGAATGGCCGCGACTGGTGGAAATCGCCGCCCGCACGAACGAGCCGCACCGCGTTGCGTTCTACCTCTATGAACTAGCCGGCGACTTCCATGCGCTGTGGAACAAGGGCAACGACGAAACCCAGCTGCGGTTCATCCAGGATGGCGATGTTGCCACAAGCCAGTCAAAAATCGCATTGGCTCGTGCCGTTTCTGTTGTGATTTCAGCGGGCTTGGGTATTCTTGGCGTTACTCCGGCGCAGGAGATGCGGTAACAAACACCGCCCGACGCGCCGGTACGAGGTAGGCAAGAAATGACCCGCGCGCCTTATTTCCCGGCGCGAAACGGGCGGTGAGGCGGACATGGCGAACTACGATTACTCGGGGCAAATGCGTCCCGAGCAGATGCATTACACGAATCAACCGCATCCTCAGGGTGGGTACGACTATTCCGATGAGATGCACGGATACGAAGATGCGCCCCGTGCCGCCGGTTTAGGTCGTATCGTGAATGCGCTGGGCGCGGTTGCATCCCTGGCCTTGGTCGCGGGGATCGGTGTCTGGGGCTACAAGCTTGTGATGCGTGATGTCAGTGGCGTTCCGGTGGTACGTGCTGTCGAAGGCCCGATGCGTATTCAGCCAGAGAACCCCGGTGGAACCCCCGCTGATCATCAGGGCCTTGCAGTAAATACTGTCGCTGCGGTTGGGACGGCTGCGCCTCCGGCGGATCGTCTGATCCTTGCTCCGCGCCCGGTTTCGCTGACGGATGAGGACACGCCGGTTGAACCGCTGCGTGCAACCCCTGCGGTGCATGTGGTTGAAGAGGAAATCTCGAACCAGGAGGCGGCTCAACTGCGTCAAGGCGCGGTTGATGCGTTGGTTGCCGAATTGGCGGGTGAGGCCGAAACGCCTGACACCGAAACAGACGAAGGTGTTCAGCTGGCCTCGTTGGCTCCGTTGGATGATGAGCCCGCGATTGATCCTGCCGATCTGGCCGCGCAACTGCCTGACCCTGCGATTGCAGCCCTGCCAGGCGTCCGGCGCTCATTGCGTCCGACCACGCGGCCCGCACGAACGACTGCCAGTGGCATTACCGCATCCAGCAAGACCGAAGATGCTATCAACGCGGCTGTCAAAGCGGCCGTGGGGCTGGATGTCGATCCGAACGTGCTGTCCAAAGGTACACGTATGGCCCAATTGGGCGCGTATGAAAGCCCTGATGTCGCGCGGGCCGAATGGAATCGTCTGAATGGGCGTTTCAGTGAGTATATGGATGGAAAACAGCGTGTTATCCAGAAAACCTCAAGCGGTGGCCGTACGTTCTATCGCCTGCGGGTTCTGGGCTTTGATGACCTGAGCGATTCACGCCAGTTCTGTGCCGCGCTGCAAGGGCAAGGCGCTGACTGTATCCCGGTGGCCGCTCGGTGACATTCTGCGCCGCAATTACCGATGCCGAGGGGCTGCGCCTGACGCCTCAGGAAAAGAAACTGTTTCGAGAAATGAACCCGTTTGGGTTCATTCTGTTTGCCCGCAATATCGAGACCGAGGATCAAGTCCGCGCTCTGTGTGATGAGTTCCGCGAGGCGGTAGGTCGCAATTGCCCAATTACTATTGATCAGGAAGGCGGGCGCGTGCAGCGCCTGCGCGCGCCCATCGCGCGCGAGTGGCTGCCGCCGCTGGATCACGCTGAACGCGCCGGGGATCACGCCGAACGCGCAATGTATCTGCGCTATCGCCTGATCGCGCGGGAATTGTTCGAGCTGGGCATCGACAGTAACTGTGCCCCCATGGTGGACTTGGCGCGCGCAGATACGCACGCTTTTCTAAAGAATCGCTGCTATGGGTCTGACCCTAAACAGGTTTCCAAGATCGGGCGCGCCGTCGCGAAGGGGCATCTTGAGGGCGGTGTTCTTCCCGTTATCAAGCATATGCCCGGCCACGGGTTGTCAACGCTGGACAGCCACCATGACCTGCCGCATGTGGACCTGACACAAGAAGCGCTGGAAGGGGCTGATTTCGCACCGTTTCGCGCTTTGAACGATCTTCCCATGGGGATGACCGCGCATCTGGTCTATGACCGGATCGACCCGCAACCGGCGACGATTTCACCTACGATGATCGGCCTGATCCGAGATAAGATCGGGTTCGATGGGCTGATTATGACCGACGATATCTCGATGAAAGCCCTGAGCGGTGCGCCCGAAGAGATCGCCCAGCACGCGTTGGCTGCGGGCTGCGACGTGGTCTTGCATTGCAACGGCTCGTATGAGGCCCGCGCTAAAGTGCTGGAGGCCGCTGGCGAGATGACCCCGCAAGCGCAAAAACGCGCCGAAAAGGCACTGTCGATGCGGCAAAAGCCCGTGGAACTTGACATCCAAGCCGCCGAGGCGGAACTATCTGCCCTAATGGGCGGGCAGGTATATGAACGATAACCTTTTCAGCGAAGACCCGGTCTCGGTCGCGGATCGGCTTGCTGCCGAGGCGTTGATTGTTGACGTTGACGGGTTCGAAGGCCCGCTGGACGTGCTGTTGACCCTGTCGCGGACGCAAAAGGTTGACCTTCGGAAAATCTCGGTTCTGGCGCTGGCGCAGCAATATCTGACCTTCGTGGAAAAGGCCCGTGCGCTGCGGATCGAACTGGCGGCTGATTATCTGGTGATGGCCGCGTGGCTCGCCTTTCTGAAATCCCGCCTGCTGCTGCCGCCCGATCCCGATGACGAAGGACCGTCGGGCGAGGAATTGGCCGCGCACCTGGCCTTCCAACTGGAACGTCTGCAGGCCATGCGCGATGCTGCTGCCCGTCTGATGGCGCGCGACCAGCTGGGGCGCGATTTCTTCAAACGCGGGCAGGGCGAGGATATCACCCGCATTCGTACAGTGACCTATTCGGCCACGCTGCTTGACTTGATGCAGGGCTATGCCCGTATTCGTACCCGCGACGAATTCCGACCCTTTGTCATGGACCGCGATGCCGTCTTTACCATGGAACAGGCGCTGGAACGGATGCGCCCTCTGATCGGGTTTGCGGGCGCGTGGACGGATATGGAATCCTATCTGCCCGATGGCTGGGACGCCGATCCGGTGCGGCGGCGCTCGGCCACGGCGGCGACATTCGCGGCCTCGCTGGAGCTGGTGAAAGAGGGACACATGGAAATCAAACAGAGCGAGACGTTTGCTCCGATCCATCTGCGCAAGAGGACCGAAACACGTGACTGAAACCTCTGAGGAAACCGGCACACTGTTCGAAGCCCCCCCCTTGGCCGAACAGGAACGTATGGTCGAAGCCGTGCTGTTCGCCAGCGCCGAACCGGTGACGATCGGCGATCTTGAGGCCCGGATGCCCCATGGCAGCGATGCGGCGCAAGCGGTTGATCTGTTGCGCAAACGATACGAAGGCCGCGGCGTGCGCGTGGTGCGCGTGGGCGAAGCCTGGGCCATCCGAACCGCCCCCGATCTGGGATTTCTGATGCAGAAGGAAACGGTTGAGACCCGCAAACTCAGCCGTGCCGCGATCGAAACGCTGGCCATCGTGGCCTATCACCAGCCCTGCACGCGGGCCGAGATCGAGGAAATCCGTGGCGTGTCCGTCTCGCGCGGGACCATCGACCAGTTGCTGGAAATGGAGTGGATCAGGCTGGGCCGCCGACGGATGACTCCAGGCCGCCCGGTGACCTTCGTGGTAACGCCGCAGTTTCTGGATCATTTCGGGCTGGAAAACGCGCGCGACCTTCCGGGGCTGCAAGAATTGCGCGCCGCCGGGTTGCTGGAAAACCGGCCGCCTCCGGGAACGATCCCAATGGGCGAAGGGCGCGAGGATGAAGATGACGACGAGCAGACCGAACTGTTCGAGGAAGAGTGATCGCGCAGCCCTTTTGTTGACGCAAGAATCACCTATGTTGAGGCGCAGGAAACGGAGTTAAGCAATGAATGCCAATCGAATGATCGATATGATTGTGCGTCAAGTCATGCGTCGGCTTGTGACAAAAGGCGTCGATAAAGGGCTCGACTTGGCGGGCCGAGTCGGAAAGCCGCAGCAAGGACAGCCCTCTGCCAATGATCCTCAAGCTGCCCAGCATATGAAACAGAATGGCGACCGTCAGGCGCAAAACGTGAAACAGATGCAGCGGATGACTCGTCAGATGCGACGGTTCATGAAGTTTTAAGAGACAGCTTTAAAGTGCTTGGATAGTTTCAAGCCCTGTCCCTGATAGTTTGACGCGATGCCTGCCCCATAGAGCTGCGTGGGCATTTCAGCCATTTTTTCGTAGACGAGCCGTCCTACGACCTGCCCATGCTCTAGCACGAATGGGGCCTCATGGCAGCGCACCTCCAATACGCCGCGCGACCCTGCACCCCCAGCCGCAGCATGACCAAAACCAGGGTCGAAGAAGCCGGCATAGTGCACCCGGAATTCACCAACCATAGCGAGATAAGGGGCCATTTCGGCGGCATACATTGGTGGGATATGAACAGCCTCGCGGCTGACCAGGATATAGAAAGCGCCGGGATCAAGGATGATTCGCCCCTCGGTGGTGCGCACTTCTTCCCAATATTCCTGCGGGTCGTATTCACCAATCCGGTCCAGATCGATCACGCCCGTATGGGGCTTGGCGCGGTAGCCCACCAGATCAGTGTCAGGCAGGCGCAGGTCAACTGAAAAGCCCAGCCCATCCTGAATGACCGCAGGTCCATCGACCAGTGGGGACTTATTGTGCAGCGCGCTCAGTTCTGCGTCGCTCAACACGGCTTGTCCCTGACGGAATCTTATTTGGTTCAAACGCATGCCCGGTCGCACTAGAACCGAGAAGGAGCGGGGGCAAATTTCGGCATAGAGCGGGCCGCGGTAGCCAGCGGGCACACGGTCAAATTCGGCCCCTCCATCTGTGATTGTACGTGTCAGCAGATCCAGGCGCCCGGTCGAGCTCTTGGCGTTGGCCACAGCGGTCACGCTGTCAGGCAGGGCCAGCGATTCCATCAGCGGCACCAGATAGACGCATCCCTTTTCCAGAACAGCGCCGTCGGTGATGTCGATGCGGTGCATCTCAAACTCGGTCAGGCGGTCGGCGACGGATCGCCCTTCGCCGGCCAGGAACGAGGCACGCACGCGGTAAGCGACTGTTCCAAGACGCAAATCCAGACTGGCCGGTTGTACCTGCGCGTCGATAACCGCCGGGTTTGCAGTGATCTCACCGCGTGCGATCATGCCTTCGATTTGCTGGTTTGGGCATACACCTGTCATCTTGATCCCCCCTGATGCCAGAGCGGGATCTGGCCTGTCTGCCATAAACGTCGGTGTGATTTGGTCGGGCTAGCAGGACTCGAACCTGCGACCTTCCGTCCCCCAGACGGACGCGCTACCAGGCTGCGCCATAGCCCGACGTTGAGGTGTTCATAAAGACTTTCCCGGCGGGGGCAAGAGGAAATCATCGCCTTTTTTCTTATCCCGCGGATCGGTTTTCAATTCTGTTCAGAACGGCACGCAATTCCTTTGCGACGGGTGCAATCCGGCGCAAAAGATCGTCGTCGAAATCGGTTCGTGCCCAGGCACGGGCTGCAATTCCAGAAATTGTCGGAGACCGTTCGACATGGACAGGTGAAACCGCTTCGCGCGGCATAGATGTGTCTTGTGGCGTGGCCGGAGCGGGTTTTGCAGCAGGGCTTTCCTTAGGCGCACCGGGGGTCGTGCTGCTATCTCCCAAGTCCAGTGTGATCTGCTGGCTGGGCTCAGGTTTTGCAGTAAATGGAACCACCACCGCGTCGTTTGCCTTGGCTTCGGGTTCGGCGGTTTCATCAAGCCCCTGCGACAGCGAAGCCACATAAGCCACGCCTTGCTCACGCAGAATGCGCTGCACGCCTTTGATGGTGATCCCATCTTCGTGCAGCAGCTTTTTGATACCTCCAAGCAGGCGCATGTCATTGGGTCGATAATACCGCCTGCCACCCGCGCGTTTGACCGGTTTCACCTGTGTGAAACGGCTTTCCCAAAATCGCAGAACATGTGCCTGAACACCCAGCCAGTCCGCAACTTCACTAATCGTGCGAAAGGCGTCGGGTGACTTGCTCATGGTGTCGCTGTCCTGATGTTACTTGCGGTTCCCAGCGGCGACGCGATCCTTCATCAGGTGCGACGGGCGAAAGGTCAGCACGCGACGCGGCTGAATAGGAACCTCTTCCCCGGTTTTGGGGTTGCGGCCGATGCGGGCAGTTTTGTCCCGAACGCTGAAAGTCCCGAAGGATGAAATCTTGACCTGTTCGCCGCGCACAAGCGCGTCGGACATATGGTTCAGAACGCTTTCGACCAGTTGCGCGCTTTCATTGCGTGAGAGGCCCACCTCACGAAAGACGGCCTCGCTCAGATCCATTCGGGTCAGTGTTTTGTCGCCCATGCCAATTCCCCTGTTGATGGTAAAGCATAGGGTCAGGGCAAATTCACTGTCAATATCAATGAATTGCACGGCTGTGTGTAAGCCGTTTTGCGCCTGTTACCACCGCAGGAGGACAGAACCCCACGCCAATCCACCCCCGATTGCCTCTGTCACTAGCAAATCGCCGGGTTTGAACTGCCCGCGTTGCTTGGCGACGGACATAGCCAAGGGAATCGATGCAGCAGACGTATTGCCGTGGTCCTGAAGCGTCACGACAACGTGATCCATGGGCACGCCCAGCTTCTTGGCGGTGCCCTGAATGATACGAATATTCGCCTGATGGGGAACGATCCAGTCCACATCCTCATGTCCAAGACCAACTTTTTCCAAGCAAGTCTCGGCAGTGGCGGTCAGGCGTTCCACCGCTTGGCGGAAGAGTTGGTTGCCCTTCATGCGAAGAAAACCAGTGGTCTGGGTCGAGACGCCTCCGTCTACGTAAAGCAGGTCTTTGTAGCGGCCGTCGGAATTCAGGTCAGTAGCCAGGATACCGCGATCCTCGGCTGTACCAACCCCTTCCTGGCGTTCAAGAATCAAGGCACCAGCGCCATCGCCGAACAACACACAGGTGGAACGGTCTGTCCAATCCATGATTCGGGAGAACGTCTCGGCCCCGATCACCAGAACCCGTTTGGCCTGATCCGACAAGATCAGAGCGTTGGCATTGGTCAGAGCGTAGACGAATCCCGCACACACGGCCTGGACGTCAAAGGCGAAACCTTTGGTCATACCCAACCGTGATTGCACCATGGTGGCTGCTGAGGGAAAGGTCAGGTCCGCCGTCGAAGTTGCCAGCACGATGGCGTCGATGTCATCCGCCGTCAGCCCGGCATCCGCCAGTGCGGCTTCGGCTGCCTTGGTCGCCATGTCCGAGGTGGTTTCACCTTCGGCTGCGAAATGGCGGCGTTCGATACCCGAGCGGGTTTTGATCCACTCATCAGATGTATCAAGCGACTTTTCAAACTCGGAATTCGGAACGATGCGCTCTGGCAAATAATGTCCGACACCTACAACAACTGAACGGCCTGCCATGTTGGGGTACTGCCTTTTTTGTTATTCGCCCGCCTTGGACGGTGCGTGGGCGGCATCTTGTGCAAGCTCGACCGTCGATGCAACCCGTGCCGCCAATTTTTCAGAGAACCCGGATTGCGCCAGGGTAAAGGCCAGTTTCACGGCGGCTGAAACTCCGGTGGCATCTGCACCGCCATGAGATTTCACGACCGTGCCGTTGAGACCCAGGAAAACCCCGCCATTCACACGGCGCGGGTCGATACGTTTCTTCAACCGGTTCAGCGAGGTGATGGCCAGAACCGACGCCAGCCGGGACAAGGGCGAGTACTTGAATGCCTGACGCAGAAGGTCCCCGATCAAGCTGGCCGTGCCTTCGCCGGTCTTGATTGCGACATTGCCGGTAAACCCGTCGGTTACAATGACATCCGCCTTGTCACCGGGGATGTCGCTCCCTTCAACAAAGCCCACGAAATCAAAGCTGGCCTGTTCCGCAAATTCCGAGATCATGGCGTGCGCTTCTTTCAATTCAGCGCGGCCCTTGTGTTCTTCGGTGCCCACATTCAGCAGGCCGATCCGGGGACGCTCTAGCGCCATGCCGTTGCGCGCGTATGAGGCGCCCATCAACGCGTATTGCAACAGATCCTTCGCGTCGGCGCGCACATCGGCGCCCACATCCAGCATCACGTTGAACCCCTGCGGGTTGCGCGAAGGCCACAGAATCGCGATAGCCGGGCGGTTCACACCCGGCAGTTTGCGCAGCCGTATCATCGACAGCGCCATCAGCGCGCCGGTGTTGCCGCAGGACACTGCACCATGCGCTTCGCCCTGACGCACTGATTCCAGCGTCGACCACATCGAGGTTTGCTTGCCGTTGCGCACAACTTGACTGGGCTTGTCCTCCATGGTGACCACGTCGGTGCAATCACGAAAAACGACGCGCCCGTTCAGGACACGCCGTTTGGCAACAAGCTTGCGAAGCGGGGCTTCAGGCCCGTGCAGGATGAACGCAATATCGGGGTTCTTATCCGCCGATTTGGCAATGCCCGCCACAACAGCGGCGGGTCCCGAATCTCCGCCCATAGCGTCAACCGAGATGGTGATCCGTCCGGTTTGCGAGGGCTGATCCGTCATGCCTTGGCCTGCGCGTTAAAAGGCTTAGGCCGCGTCTTCGTCCAGGTCGATTTCGTCGGCCTGCGCGACGACTTCGCGGTCATCATAGTGGCCGCAGGACGCACATACGTGGTGCGGGCGCTTCAGTTCGCCGCAGTTTGCGCATTCGTTCGGGTTTGCAGCAACCAGAGCGTCGTGTGCGCGACGGTTGTTGCGACGCGACTTGGAAACTTTGTTCTGTTGGACGGCCATGGTCTCAACCTTTGTCTACTGAGGGTCCGCAGATTCGCTGCCGACCGGGTTTCATTCTTCGTTTTTTACGTGGTTTGACGCGCGTTTAGGGGACGAGCCCCGCAATGTCCAACCCAAATTCCGATGAGCGCGCGAAAATACTGCGATTCTCGACATGTTCAAGCGATTTTTCTGAGGGCGTGCTATGACAGGAAATCTGTCCCGTGTCACTCGTCTTTTTTCAGTGCATCGCGCAGACCGGCAAGCCCGGCAAAGGGTTTGGCATCTTCATCTGTCATCGCCTGTTTGCCCGGCTCCGTATAGTCGGCCTGTTCCAGTTCCGCACCGTCCTTGCGGGGATATTGGGGCAGGGCAAGCGACAGGGCCTCGGTCATTACCAGGCCCGGGTCGATCTCGGGGCCCAATGGTTCCGACTCGTCGCCTTCGGGGATTTCGAACTCTTCCTCGTCGGGGTCGGTCCAGTCGGCCAGATAGACCCGCGTGACGGGTACATCGATCCGGGTCGTAACGGGTTCGAGCGTGACCACACAGGGTTGAATCACTGTCGCTCCCAGCTTGCCCGCCAGCACCCAGTCGCGTTTACCCTGAGCCCGGACATCGCCAACAAAGCTCAGCTTGCGCAGGCCCAGCAGGCCCAGATCTTCTCGGATAACCGCAAGCTCTTTGGCGTCAGGGCGCAGGTCAAACGGGGTTGATGTGTTTTGGGGCAGGTCGGCCACCCGCAGAGATGTCTGGTTGCTCATTCGTGACCCTTTCCTGTGTTGAACCGGGGCTGCGGTTTGATGTAAGCGGATAGGGTCCGCAAGGGGCCAAGGCAAGAGGGTGCGCATGTTAAAGGTTGTGAACAGGTTGAAACCGGCGTCCAGAACGCTTGTCTTTACGGCCTGTCTGGCGGTGGCTAGCGCTTGTACACCGATTTTCGAGAATCACGGCTATATCCCTCCGGCAGAGGAACTGGCCGAGATAAAGGTCGGCGTCGATACCCGCGACAGCGTGATCGAGGCGGTTGGCGCTCCCAGCTCCTCTGGTGTAGTGCGGGATTCGGGTTTCTACTATGTGCGCTCGAAGGTGCGCCACTACGGCCCCAAGCGACCCGAGGTGGTCGAGCGTCAGTTGGTTGCGATCAGCTTTGACCAGCGGGGCGTGGTCCGAAATATCGAGCGCTTTGGTCTGGAAGACGGTATTATCGTGCAGCTTGACCGGCGTGTCACCGAGTCGAGCATCGAAGGCACGGGCTTTTTGCGTCAGCTTTTGGGTAATATCGGCAACTTCAATCCGGCAAACATTCCAGGCGCGACCAACTAATTCGTGGTTCTGTCTTGCCGTCGTCATGGGACGGTCACACATAGTGTGATACCCACGCGACAAGTTGAAACGGGTCGGCAACCGCGGAGGATGCGACCATGGCTCTATTGCTTGGCAAAGGCCGATATCGCGCGCGTCTGGCGCAAGACGAACAGGATCTGAGGACGGCTCAGCGGTTACGCACCCTGGCCTTTGCGACGGATCAAACCGACTGTGACGCGTTTGATCCGATCTGTACCCATATCCTGGTCGAGGATACCGGATCAGACAGGCGCCTGGTGTGCTGCTTTCGCATGTTCACGATGGAAAATGGGGCCGAGGTCGGTCGCAGCTATTCCGCTCAGTTTTACGATTTGTCCGCACTTGAGGATTTTCAGGGGCGGATGATTGAAATGGGGCGGTTCTGCATCCATCCCGATTGGACTGATCCCGATATCCTGCGCGTGGCCTGGGGGGCGATGACGGCCTATGTGGATCAGAACAACATCGAAATGCTATTTGGCTGTTCATCTTTTGCCGGCACCGAGACAGATAAGTATCTGGACGCGTTCGCAATGCTCAAGCACCGCCATCTGGCGCCGAAACGCTGGCTGCCACGGGTCAAGGCGCCCGACGTGTTCCGCTTTGCCGCGCGTCTGCGGAGGCGGCCTGATTCGAAAAAGGCGATGCTGCGGATGCCGCCCTTGCTGCGCACCTATCTGATGATGGGCGGCTGGGTCAGTGATCATGCGGTGGTGGACCGGCACATGAACACGCTGCACGTGTTCACCGGGCTTGAAATCGGGGCGATTCCGCCGGAGCGCAAACGGTTGCTGCGCGCAGTGGCCGGGTAATCATCGTTGACGCCTGTGCCGTGCCGGTTTAGCTGGCGGGCATGGCGAGAATTCCTTTGTTGCAGATGTCCGGCATTTCCCTGACCTTCGGGGGCGATCCGGTGTTTTCCGAGCTTGATCTGGTGGTTCAACCCGGCGACCGTGTGGCGTTGGTGGGGCGCAACGGGTCCGGCAAATCGACCCTTATGAAAGTGATGGCCGGTCTGGTCGAACCGGATCAGGGCGACATCGTTTTGCCTCCGGGCAAGTCGGTCGGTTATATGGAGCAAGACCCGGGCATGGAGGGCTTTGCCACGCTGGGCGACTATGCCTCCAGCGGGCTAGAGCCGGGCGAACTGTATAAAGTCGAGCGCGCAGGCGAGGGGTTGAAGTTTGATCCAGCGCGCCCGGTTGAAACCGCCTCGGGCGGGGAGCGCCGCCGCGCGGCGTTGGCCAAGTTGATGGCCGAAGCGCCCGACCTGATGCTGCTGGACGAACCGACCAACCATCTGGATATCGAGGCGATTGCCTGGCTTGAACGCGAATTGGGCGCGACCCGTGCGGCTTATGTGCTGATCTCGCACGACCGCGCCTTTTTGCGTGCTTTGACCCGTGCGACTCTGTGGATCGACCGAGGCGCGGTGCGGCGGCAGGAGCAGGGGTTCGACGCGTTCGAGGCATGGCGCGACAAGATCTGGGAAGAAGAGGATCAACAGCGCCACAAGCTGAACCGCCTGATCAAGTCCGAGGCGAAATGGGCCGTCGAAGGCATCAGCGCCCGCCGCAAACGCAATCAGGGCCGGGTGCGTGCCTTGCAAGCGTTGCGGGCCGAAAAATCGGCGCAGATCAAACGTCAGGGCTCGGCCGCGATGACGCTTGAGGCGGGGCCGAAATCTGGGCGAAAAGTAATCGAAGCCAAAGGCTTGGCCAAGGCATTTGATGCAAAACCCATCGTGCGGAACTTTGACCTTTTAGTGCAGCGCGGCGATCGCGTGGCTTTTGTCGGGCCCAATGGTGTGGGCAAGACCACGCTGCTGAAAATGTTGCTGGGGCAGGAAATGCCCGATGAGGGCACGGTGACGCTGGGCACCAATCTTGAAGTCGCCGTCTTCGACCAGACCCGCGCCCAGCTGGACCCCGAGATGACCCTATGGGACAGCCTGACCGGCGACCCCGAGATGCGCGTTTCGGGCAAGGCTGATCAGGTCATGGTGGGCGGACAGCCCAAACATGTGGTGGGTTACCTCAAGGAATTCCTGTTTGACGAACGGCAGGCACGGGCGGCGGTTAAGTCCCTTTCGGGGGGCGAGAAAGCGCGGCTTTTGCTGGCCAAGCTGATGGCCAAAACCTCCAATCTGCTGGTGCTGGACGAACCGACCAACGATCTGGACGTGGAAACGCTGGACTTGCTGCAAGAGCTGCTGGACGACTATGACGGCACCGTTTTGTTGGTCAGCCACGACCGCGATTTTCTGGACCGTGTCGCCACGACGACCATCGCGATGGAAGGTAACGGCCGCGCCACCGTTTATGCGGGCGGTTGGTCGGACTACATCGCACAGCGCGGCGATCTCCTGCCTAAGAAGGAAGACAAATCAAAACCTTCCAAGCCAAAAGTCAAGCAAGAGGCACAGCCTAAGGCGGGTCTGTCCTTCTCGGAAAAACATCGTCTTGAAAAACTGCCTGCCGAGATGGAACGGCTTGAGGCCGAGATCGGCAAGCTTGAGGAACTCATGTCCGACCCCGAGCTGTTCACCCGCGAACCGGTGAAATTCCAGAAAGCAACCGAAGCTTTGGTCGAGCGGCAGGAAAAACTCGCCGCTGCTGAAGAGGAATGGCTGATGCTGGAAGAAAAGGCCGAGGGCGCTTAGGCTGGCAGAGCGCGGGCTGGGTTTCCAACCACGGTCTGCCCGGCGGCGACATCCTTTGTGACCACGCTGCCCGCGCCGATGGTGGCATTGTCGCCGATGGTGATACTAGGCAACAGGATTGCTCCGCCTCCGATCCAGACGTGTTTGCCGATTGTGACAGGCAAACCAACCTCCAGCCCCTGCGCGCGGTCTGCCGGATCTTTAGCATGTTGGGCGCAATAAATCTGTACATGGGGCCCGAACATCGTATCGTCGCCGATCCGGACCGGGGCCGTATCCAGAACGACGCAACCGGCGTTGAAATAAACTCTGTCACCCAGATAAATGTTCATCCCATAGGCACAGTGAAACGGTGCTTCTAGCAAACAGTCCGCGCCCACATGACCCAAGAGGGTGCGGAGTTCCGGCCCCATGTCGGTGCGCCGGTCCGGTGAGCTGGTGTTGTGCGCATGAACGGCGCGTCTGGCTTGATCGCGCAAGGCGTTCAGTTCCGGGTCCAGACAACAATACCACTGCCCGGCCTCCATTTTCTCGCGTTCGGTCATGAGGCAGGCTTACCGCATCCTGAGCGCACCGTCGATGCGGATGACCTCTCCGTTAAGATAGCCCATTTCCACGATGAACCCGGCGAGTCGCCCGTATTCGCGCGGATCGCCCAGACGAGCAGGGTTGGGCACATCGGCGGCCAGCTGTTGCTGTACCTCTTCAGGCAGCCCAGCCAGCATGGGGGTCATGAAGATGCCCGGCGCAATTGCCATCACACGAATACCCGAGGACGCCAGATCGCGCGCCATGGGCAGGGTCATGCCTACGACCCCGCCTTTCGAAGCCGCGTAAGCGGCCTGGCCTTTTTGTCCATCAAACGCAGCGATTGAGGCGGTATTGATGATCACGCCACGCGCGCCATCGGGTTCGGGGTCATTCTTGGCCATCTCGACCGCCGCCAGGCGGGATACGTTGAATGTGCCGACTAAGTTGATGTCTATGGTGCGTTGAAACGCGTCCAGAGGATGTGGGCCCTCTCGTCCAACTGTCTTGACGCCCACAGCGATCCCGGCGCAGTTCACGGCTGCGGTAATGCGTCCCATCCGCTCAACTGCGAAGGCCATTGCTTTGGAAACAGATGCTTCGTCGGTGACGTCCGTTGGTGTGAAATGGCCACCGATCTCGGCTGCGACCTGCGGGCCACGGTCGGCATCGCGGTCCAGAATCGTTACCTGCGCGCCCTTATCCGCGAAATGGCGTGCTGTAGCTTCGCCCAGTCCCGAGGCGCCTCCGGTGATCACGGCGGCGGTGTTCGATAGCTGCATTGCAGGTTCCTCCGAGTGATATGAACAAGTGTTCATTAACTTGGCAACCCCCTCGGTGTCCAGTGATCGAGCATGGGTTTGTTGTGTCTGGGGCGCAAAACCTAAAGGTATTCTCATATTCGGTTAATCCGCCTTTCACGCCCGGTCGCCACTTCGTGACTGAAGAAATTCGGGAATTTGAGTGTTTTGCGATTGGAGGTGCTGTGATGCGAAAATTTTTGAAAGGTAGTGCTTGCGGGCTGCTTGTCGTCCCGTTGGCTGGAGTAATTTATGTAGGCGAGGTCGCTGCTGCGACAGAGACCTGTAACTGGAAAACGGCGCGCGACGCGACCAAACGAGGAGACTACGCGTCTCTGTGCGAATGCGCGCAAGTAACACCCAGCTTTCTGGAACGTCTGCAGCGACAGGCGGATTTCGATACCACGCTGCGGGTCACCAGCGAACAATGCCCGGGCCTGACCGGTTTGCTGACCGATCTTCCGACTGCTTCGATAGGTGCAACGGGTTTGAACGGAGAAAGCCGCAGCAGCGAACAGTTCGCGGATGCTGGTCCCGGAGCAGGGGGCGGCGGCCCCGGTGATGGCGGCGGCGATGGCCCCGGCAATGGTGGCGGCGGCGGTGATGGCCCCGGTAATGGCGGTGGAGGCGATGGTCCCGGTAATGGCGGCGGTGGCGACGGCCCCGGTAACGGCGGCGGCGGCGATGGTCCCGGTAATGGCGGCGGTGGCAACGGCGGCAACGGCGGCAACAACGGAGGCCCTGGTAACGGCAACGGCAATGGTGGCAACCCCGGAAACGGTGGTGGCAACAACGGGGGTTCTGGTCCGGGCACCGGCAACGGCGGCGGTAACAATGGGCAGGGCGGCGGCTTTGGAAACGGCGGCGGCGGCAACGGAAATGGCGGAAACAACGGAGGCGGTAACGGCGCTGGCGGTCAGGGGAACGGAGGCAACAATGGTGGCCCCGGTAACGGTAATGGAAACAACGGTAACCCCGGCAATGGCGGCGGCAACACTGGCGGTTCCGGCCCCGGCACCGGTAATGGCGGCAGCAACAATGGTCAGGGCGGCGGCTCGGGCAATGGAGGTGGTGGCAATGGCAACGGTGGGAACAATGGCAACCGTGGGAACCGTTAACTTAACCGGCATATGAAATGACAACGGCCACCCTGCAGTGTGGCCGTTTTTTTCAGGAATAGGCGTATGGGTTTTAGCCCAGTTGGACCAAAGCGTGACGTTTCTTCCCGGCGCTCAACTTGATCGGCGAAGACAGTGCGTCTGCGTCGATCATCAACCCTGCGTCAGTCAAGGGGGCGTCGTCCAGCTTGGCTCCATTCTCGGCGATCAGGCGCTTTGCTTCTTTTCCGGACTTGGCCAATCCAGACTTCACGATCAGCTGAACAATCGAGGCAGGCAACTCAGCTGCTCCGACAGTCAGGGTCGGAAGATCATCGCCCACACCGCCTTTTTCGAAGACCTCACGCGCGGTTGCTTCGGCTGTAGCTGCGGCCTCGGCCCCGTGCAGTAGGGTCGTGACTTCGTTGGCGAGGCGGATTTTGGCTTCGTTTATCTCGGACCCTTGCAGCGCGGCCAGGCGGTCGCATTCATCGACGGGCAGTTCGGTGAATATCTTCAGGAAACGCCCTACGTCTGCGTCGGTGGTGTTGCGCCAGAATTGCCAGAACTCATACGCGCTGAGCATGTCTCCGTTTAGCCAAACCGCACCGCCCTGCGATTTGCCCATCTTACGTCCATCGCTGGTGGTTAGCAGCGGTGTGGTCAGGCCGTAGATCTCGTGATCCAATACGCGGCGGGTCAGGTCGATACCGTTGACGATATTGCCCCACTGATCGCTGCCACCCATCTGCAGCACGCAGCTATAGCGGCGGTTCAGCTCAAGGAAGTCATAGGCCTGCAGGATCATGTAGTTGAATTCGAGGAAGCTCAGCGATTGTTCGCGATCCAGCCGCGATTTCACGGACTCGAAAGACAGCATCCGGTTGACCGAGAAATGCCGCCCGATATCGCGCAGGAAATCGAGGTAATTCAGGCTGTCCAGCCATTCCGCATTGTTCAGCATCAGCGCGCCGGTCTCGCTGTCATCATAGGACAGGTACTTGGCGAACACCTTCTGCATTCCTGCGATATTTGCGTCGATCTGTTCGGGGCCTAGCAGGGGGCGTTCATCCGACCGGAACGAGGGGTCACCCACCTTGGTCGTACCGCCACCCATCAGCGTGATCGGCTTGTGGCCGGTCTTTTGCAGCCAGCGTAGCACCATGATGTTCATCAGGTGGCCCACATGCAGCGACTGCGCCGTTGCGTCATAGCCGATATAAGCTGTTTGCACCCCGCTGATCAGCGCCTCGTCAAGGCCCTGATAATCGGTGCAGTCGGCGAGAAAGCCGCGCTCGATCATCGTGGCGATGAAATCCGATTTGGGGTGGTAGGTCATATCCGTGCCCTTTGGGTTTATGTTGCGGGGCAGTGTATAGGCGGTGGGGGTGGCAAGGAAAAGGCACCTTTTGCACGAAAAGCGCGGGCCGGGCCCGATGTGGCTTGCACTGTCTTCGCGTTACCGTGCAGGTTGAGGCCAACGCGCCGGATCAACGGGCGTGACGAACACGAGGGCAAACATGGGTCGGGCGATCAGCAAAACAGGCGCAGTCAGGGCATTGGGCGCCATGTCGGGCACGTCTCTGGACGGTGTTGATACGGCTGTGGTTGAAACCGATGGTGTGCGCATTCTTGGCTTTGGTCCCAGCGGATACCGGGCCTATTCAGATGCCGAGCGTGCGGTTCTGCGGGCCGCGCTGGGCCAGTGGCACGGGCCCAACGTCGATGCCGCCGCCGAGCTGGTGACGGTTGCCCATGCCGAGGCGCTGTCCGAGTTTGACGAGATCGACCTGATCGGCTTTCACGGCCAGACCCTGGCGCATGAACCGCGCGGGCGTGGGACGTTGCAAGTGGGCGACGGCGACGGTCTGACTCAGGCGCTGGGTGTTCCGGTCGTGTGGGATTTCCGCAGCGACGATGTGGCGATGGGGGGCGAGGGTGCTCCGCTGGCGCCGTTCTTCCATTTTGCCTGCGCCAAATGGATCGGCGCGACCGAACCGCTGTGTTTCCTGAATCTGGGCGGGGTGGGGAACCTGACCTATGTTGACCCCAGCTTTGACGGACCGGAAGCCCCCGGCGCGCTGCTGGCGTTTGACACCGGCCCAGCCAATGCGCCCGTGGATGACCTGATGCAGGCGCGGCTGGGCCTGCCGATGGACCGGGACGGCGCGCTGGCTCGCCAAGGGTCGGTCGAGGCGGGTGCGCTGGAGTTGTTCCTGTCCGAGCCGTTCTTTCGCAAGATGCCCCCCAAATCGCTGGACCGGAACGACTTTGCCGAGATGATCCGTCTGGTGCAGGAACTCTCGGACGCCGACGCCGTAGCGACCCTGACCGGCATGTGCGCCGCAGGCGTGATGCAGGGGATGGAACATTGCCCCAAACCCCCCGCGCGCGTGCTGGTTACGGGCGGAGGCCGCCGCAACCCGGTTCTGATGGACATGCTGCGCGCGGGCCTCGATTGCGCGGTCGAACCGGTCGAGACCATGGGTCTGGACGGAGACATGCTGGAGGCCCAAGCCTTCGCCTATCTCGCCGTCCGTGTGGCGCGGGGCTTGCCGACCTCATGCCCCGGAACCACAGGCGTCAGCGCGCTTGTGGGAGGAGGCGTAGTGAGTAGTGTCGAGCGTATTGAGGACTCGATTAAGCGTTTTTAGGTCACTCTATGTGTCACACCAATAACTATCATCTAGTGTGCTTTATGCAAACAAAGCCTAGATTTATTGGTCTATTGTTGTGAAATGAGTGCGCTAAATTCGCGTCAAGTCACATTTTAGTCATTTTCTTTTGTTTGGATTAGATCCTCGAAAATAAACTGGGTGGCGGTATTCGACTAGGCTCGAGGGAGAAGGGTATGCCATCTGAAAACAGTGGAAATTTCCTTGACTACGTGAAGTCATCAGGCGCGGGAGCTTCGCGTCTGCATGAATCCGAAAATAACAAACAATCCATCGGAACTTTGAGCGGTGATCTGCTGATGATCGATGAGTCAGCGGCCGCCAGGGGCAGCAAAGGGCCGCCAGCAGGCATAGGCGGCGGGGGTGAAACCGAAACAGAGGTTGTCACGGACACGTACATCACCGGTCAAGGCGACGGGATCGACGACAGCCTTCAATACAATATTGAAGTCCGGTTTGTAGGTGACTGGCCTGAAGATCTGAAGTCAGTGTTCATTGCGTCCGCAGACTATTTGGCTTCGCTTGTTGATGGCGATATCGAAGACGCTGTCGATGGAGAAGGGAACCTCTACGACGACCTCGTCATCATGGCGGATTTGGATGCCATAGACGGAGAAGGCGGCGTGCTGGGGCAGGCGGGTCCGACCGCAATACGCTCTGATACTGGTTTGCCAGCTTTGGGAGAAATGACGTTCGATGAAGCGGACGCTCTGGCGTATCATGATGCTGGGCAATTCGATGATATTGTTCTGCATGAAATGATGCATGTCATGGGTCTTGGTACGCTTTGGGATTACTACGGTCTGGTATCGACTGTGGTGGATGACAATGGCACCAGACGGCCGACTGATGACATAGTGACCAGCGTTTATGCCGGTGATGCAGCGAACTCAGCATATGTCGGCTACTTCACTGAAGACGATTTCTTGTTTGTAGAGACTGACGGTGGGTCGGGCACAGCCGGAGGACACTGGGACGAAGAAGACTATCAGGATGAGCTGATGACCGGGTATATCGGGTATGTGGCAGATGATGGCTCGTATGATGCCACCAACTATTTGTCAGATTGGTCAGTCGCGTCCCTAGAGGATCTTGGTTATGTCCTTGCGGAAGGTGCGGCTGGCATCGAAAACGAAATCGCACTGGCATAATATTCTGGTCATAAGCTGCTTGATGACGTCTGGTTGCTAGCCATCCAGAGCAACGCCGGTGTTGTTAGTTCCTTACTTTGCGGATGTACGCGCTTGTAAAGTCAGAATACCCGTCTGATGTCGATCTCAAATGCGCTCGGGTCCATCTGTGCAGCGCGGGTAGCTGATGGAAGGGGACATTCGGAAAGGCGTGGTGCTCGGCGTGGTAGGGCATGTTCCAGGCCAGAAAGCGGATCAGGCGGTTGGTGAAAGTGGTTCGGGAATTCTCGAGCATATTCGCGACCGGCGGACAGAGCCCGTGTTCGGCCAGAAGGTACAGCCTCAGAAAGGGCTGGCCGACCAGAACGGGCAGCAGCCACAGCCACCACAGCAGGGGTGATATAAACAGGATGACAAGCGTTAGGGCGTAGAGACCCAGCAGCAGCCGCGCCTCCAGCTGCATGGCTTTGTGCTGACGTGTCGGCAGATAGGGCGCGTTGATCCGGCCGCGGGCATTTTGCACCAGAACCTGCGCCATGCCGCGCCAATAGGGCCAACCGCTGAGGTAAATCAGTAGGCTGGGCCAGTTGTCGGGCTTGGGTTTGCCGCCCAGTTCGGGATCATTCTCGGGGTGGTTGGTCCATTTGTGATGGGCGAGGTGAAAATAGCGGAACCAGACAAAGGGCAGGGCAATCGGTATCGCCACCAGATGGCCAATGGCCTCGTTCAGCCAAGGGGATTTAAACGGCGTCTTGTGCGTGCATTCATGGCTGAGGGTGAACAGGAAGACCAACAGGATACCCTGAGGCAGGATCAGCAAAGGCCAGAAAGGCACCTGCGCGATGATGCCAATACTGGTGGCGGTCAATGCCAGCACATACAGCGCCAGATGCCGCAGCCCGGCCGTGTTGGACCGCTCTTGCAGTTTGTCTTTCGCCTCGGGCGGGATCGACGCGATGAGGGCGCGGTGATCCATGGCTTAGCTCTTGGGTATATCGAAACCCGGCGCAGCCAGCTCGAACCCGTCGAACTCGAACCCCGGAGAAACCGTGCAGCTGACCAGCGTATAGGCGCCAGTACTGCGCGCAGCCTGCCAGTGGTTTTTGGGAACGATCAGTTGGGGCGCGCCTTGGGTTAGATCTGAGGATAGGAAATGTTCGGTCGCCGGGCCGTCATCCGAGGCGCTGAGCGACAATATCAGCGGATCGCCAGCGTGATACAGCCAGATCTCGGTCGCGTCGACACGGTGCCAGTGGCTGCATTCCCCCTCGGCCAGTAGGAAGTAGATACAGGTGCCGGTGGCACGGCCTGCGTTGTCGGCGCGCCATGTCTCGCGGAACCAGCCGCCTTCGGGGTGCTGTTGCAGGTTCAGGTGGTCGATAATCTCTTGTGCGGTCATGGGGTCCTCGGGGTGTTTGGGGCGATTATGCACGGGATCGCGCGATCCGCTATGGTATTCACGCAGAGGAGGAATATGTTTGCCGCATGACCCTTACGATCCCGTTTGACAACAGCTACGCCCGCCTTCCCAACAGCTTTTACGCTCGGCAGGCCCCGGTGCCAGTGAGATCGCCGCAACTGATCGCCTTTAACAGCGATCTTGCGGCGATCCTTCGCGTGAGCCCTGGTGAGGTGCAGGATATGGCCGAAGCCTTTGCCGGGAATACGCTACCCGACGGGGCAGAGCCGATCGCACAGCTTTACTCGGGGCATCAATTCGGCAACTACAACCCCCAGCTGGGAGACGGCCGCGCGGTGCTTTTGGGCGAGACTGTCGGAACAGACGGCGTGCGCCGTGATATTCAGCTGAAGGGATCGGGCCCCACGCCTTTCAGCCGTCAAGGGGACGGGCGCGCATGGCTGGGGCCTGTGCTTCGTGAATACGTGGTATCCGAGGCGATGCACGCGCTGGGCATTCCCACCACACGAGCTCTGGCGGCTGTCGAGACCGGAGAGATCGTGCTGCGCGAGGGTCCAATGCCCGGCGCTGTCCTGACCCGTGTTGCGCGCAGTCATTTGCGTGTGGGGACGTTTCAGGTTTTTGCTGCGCGGGGACAGTTGGATAGCCTGCGCCGCCTGACCGAATACGCGATTGAACGTCACTACCCACAAGCCGATGGACCCATGGGCCTGTTGCGCGCCGTCGTACAGGTGCAGTCCGAGTTGATTGCGGCATGGATGAGTGTTGGTTTCATCCATGGGGTGATGAATACCGATAACTGTTCGATTGCCGGAGAGACAATCGACTACGGCCCTTGTGCGTTCATGGACAGCTATCACCCCAATACGGTCTACAGCTCGATCGATCGGATGGGGCGCTATGCCTATTCGAACCAGCCCGACATCGCTGTCTGGAATCTGGCTCAACTGGCCACCGCCTTGATCCAGCAGATGGAGGACAAGGACGCGGCGGTTGAGGAAGCGACCGAGATCATTCACGCCATGCCCGACCTGTTGCAGCAGAACTGGTTAGCACGTTTCCGGGCCAAGATCGGCCTTGCGACCAAAGAGGATGGCGATCAGCAGATGATCTCGGACCTATTGGCACGGATGGCGCAGGGGCAGGCGGATTTCACCAATACGTTTCGCGCGCTGGGTAGTGACGCGGCGCGGGATCAATTCGCAGATCCTCAGGCATTCGATGCATGGTTCGAGGGGTGGCATTCTCGCTTGGAACGCGAGGACGACCCAACGGCAACCATGTCCTCTGCGAACCCGGCCTTTATTCCTCGTAATCACCGCGTGGAACAGATGATACAAGCGGCGGTGCAGGGCGACTATGCACCGTTCCAGCGGTTGAATGACGTTCTTTCACGTCCCTATGAAGACCAGCCCGAGGCAGTTGACCTGACACATCCGCCGTCAGAGGCTGAGGTCGTTCACGCCACGTTCTGCGGCACCTGAGGGCGGCCCAGAATCTGGAATTGCAGACAAGCCTCTGACACGTCGATGGGCAAGGTCGGAGATATCAGCCCACTATCCGCCAGCATGACGGATTCGCGTTTGAGCTGGATTTCCCGTCCGGTTTCCGACTTCACATAGGTGCCCGACGTGCTGCGATCCGAAAGGATCAGCTTGCCATCCTTCATGGTCAAAACCATGTGCAGGCGGGACACCCATGGTTGGCTCAATACCACGTCGCAATCCGGTGAACGGCCTATCTTTAACTCGTCATTGTCCTGACACCGCCACGAGCGCTCCTCGTGGGACACAACAAGCGTCAGCCCCTCGGGTGCGTTGAAATGCGCCTCGGTTCGACCATAAGACAAGGGCAGCCGCGTCTGGGTGAAAGTGCTCATGGTCGGGCTGACCAGAGAATGCGCGGCGAATAGCTCAGTCAGGCCCTTGAGGTTCAGCCGACCCAGTGGTTTGAGCATGCGGCGCAGGGAATCCGGCAACAACCTGGCGGCATCTTCACTGACGCATGCCTCACCGGGATTTGCCGCCGTTGCAAGGCGGGCGGTGATATTTACGGCCTCGCCATACACCCCTTTTTCGGCCAAAACGATCTGTCCGGAGTGGACGCCCACGTGAACGGACAGAGAAGTTTCAGGCGATCCCTCGATCAGCTCCAGCACTGCGTTTATTGCGGCATTGGCATCCAGAAAGTAGCTAAGGACATCGTCCCCCTTCTGCCCAACCTGCGTGCCGCCATGTTGGCGCAACACATGTCTCAACCGATCCAGTTCAAGTTGGATCAACCTTTGGGCTTCTGTGTCCCCGACAGCCTTGTAGAGCGGCGTGCTTCCCGAGATGTCGGCAATTACCAGAGTGGCGAAGGTGGTTTCCACGTGAAATCCTTAGGTTCAGTTTGCGGCACTCTAGCTGCGCAGAACAGTTTGCACACGCGATTTGCGCTTGTTTAACGCACTTTGTGGCGAAATTATCCTGTGAAAGTTGTTCTGTGCCTAACTCTTGGAAATTTCATGTTGCGCTGGGCGCAGGGCGTGGCACTGTTGGGGCTGATAATCAGCCCCGAACGCTATGACCTCTTTACCCACACTGCGTATTGCCAGCTACAATATCCAGAAATGTGTCGGTTTGGATTTCCGCCGACAGCCGCAGCGTATCATGCAGGTTATCGATAGCATGAAGGCGGATATCGTTGTTCTGCAAGAGGCCGACAAACGCCTGCCGCCGCGCCCGGCAGCCCTGCCGCACTTCATGTTGGACGAGGCCGGTTGGGAGATTGTCGATCTTGGAGGGGCGGGTAGTCTGGGCTGGCATGGCAACGCCGTGATCTGGAAAGGCGGTGCGATTGAGGTGCGTCAGACAGGCCATCACGATCTGCCGGGGCTTGAACCGCGAGGTGCGGTCAGAGTCGAATTTGACACCCCCATCGGCCCTTTGCGAGTCATGGGGATGCATCTGGGTCTATTGCCGGCTTCGCGCCGACAGCAAATTACTCATATCCGCCGATGTGACGAAGACCTGCACGATATGCCTACGGTTTGGGCTGGTGACTTTAATGAATGGTCGCGCCAGCCGGTACTGGACCATCTGGCGCCGGATATGCGTTTCCTGCCTCCGGTCCCCAGCTTTCCCGCCGCACAGCCGCTGGGTGCACTGGACCGGATCGCACTTGGTGCAGGGCTTGAGGCGGTGGTGCATGGTGTCCACGATGCGCGGCCTGCGCATATTGCATCGGATCACTTGCCCATCTGGGCTGATCTGCGGCGCTTGGCCTAAGATACAAATCCCCGGTGGCGCAGAGTGCGCAGACGTACTAAGACAGAGAACCGAATATATCCCCGAGGGTCACTCATGTCCGATACGATCATCGCCCGTTGCGAAGCCAAGGGCCTGCGCATGACAGGTCAGCGTCGTACAATTGCACAGGTGCTGCAACAAAGCGAAGATCATCCGGATGTCGAAGAACTGTATGCCCGCGCCTCAAAGGTCGATGCGGGGATCTCCATCGCCACGGTCTATCGCACTGTAAAACTGTTCGAAGAGGCAGGGATTCTGGAGCGTCTGGAATTCGGCGACGGTCGCGCGCGGTATGAGGATGCTGAACGGGATCACCATGACCACCTGATCGACATGCAAACAGGTCAGGTCATTGAATTCGTAGACCCCGAGATCGAAGCGCTGCAGGAAAAGATTGCTGCCAAGCTGGGGTATAAGCTGAAAGGCCACCGGCTGGAGCTGTACGGCGTTCCGCTGGAACAAGACTGATTCATCACGAATCCCGAACGGTGATCGCACGCGAATTCATGTTTCTCGCGTGGATATCTCTTGCCTGAGTGATGGGCTTGCGATTTCTGTGAAGGGGCGGGCAGCGCTTTTCTGACGGAACGGATCATGAATAACGTAAACGGCATTCTATTGGTCGTCGGCGCAATGGCGGCCTTTGCGCTTGAGGATATGTTCATCAAGCACCTGTCGGTGTCAGTTCCGACCGGTCAGATCATGATTCTTTTGGGCGCGGTCTGTGGATTGCTCTTTGCCATTATGGCAGTCGGCACACGCAAACGGATCTTTGACAGGGTCGCATGGCGCCCTTTGCCGCTGATCCGCGCAGGCAGCGAAGGGATAGGCGCGATTGCTTTCGTGACCGCGCTGGCTCTGGTCGATTTGTCCACGGTGGCTGCGGTATTTCAGGCCATGCCGCTGGCCGTGACTGTCGGGGCGGCGCTGTTTCTGGGGGAACAGGTCGGCTGGCGCAGGTGGAGCGCGGTAGGCGTTGGTTTCGTCGGGGTATTGATGATCATCCGACCGGGGCTTGAAGGGTTTCAGCCCGAGACCCTGTTAGTCGTTATTAGCGTTGTTTGCATTGCCGCGAGGGATCTGATCACGCGTCGATTGGATGCCGACATTGCGTCGTCGGTTGTGGCTCTGCAGGCTTATATCGCGGCGATTTTGGGTGGGCTGGTGCTTATGGTAGTTCAGACGCAACCGCTTGTCCCACTTGGTTTTGCGCAGATGGCGCCACTGATCGGGGCCGTCATCTTCAGTGTCATCGGCTACTATGGCATCGTCACCGCTATGCGAGTGGGCGATGCGTCGGCGCTGACTCCGTTCCGCTACACGCGATTGGTTTTTTCGATTGCCGCCGGCATGATCATGTTTGGAGAGCGGCCGGACCTGATGACGATTGCAGGGGCCTCACTCATCCTTGGCTCGGGCCTTTACACTTTCCTGCGGGAACGTCGTTTGGCGCGCGATATGGCCGCTGTGGCCTGACGGATCGTCGCAGGTTTGCGCAAACACCTGCCGTGAATCATGTTAGCGATAACATGCGTGGTTTACTTTTTGCCTCGTGATGCTATGAGGCGTGCAACTTATTGCAGCCACAGGGACGGGCCTCATGAGCACGATTATCGACATCCACGCACGCGAAATTCTGGACAGCCGGGGTAACCCGACGGTCGAGGTGGACGTGATCCTGGAAGACGGAACCATGGGCCGGGCGGCCGTGCCCTCGGGCGCGTCCACAGGGGCCTATGAGGCGGTGGAAAAGCGCGACGGTGACAAGGCGCGCTATATGGGCAAGGGCGTGCTGGAAGCGGTTGCTGCCGTGAACGGCGAGATCGCCGAGGAACTGGTGGGTTTTGACGCTACTGAACAGGTTGCCATCGACCAGGCGATGATCGAACTGGACGGGACCGAGAACAAGGGCCGTCTGGGCGCAAATGCCATTTTGGGCGTGTCGCTGGCCACAGCCAAGGCGGCGGCGGATTTTACCACCCAGCCTCTGTACCGCTATGTTGGCGGCACCTCTGCCCGCGTTCTGCCGGTGCCGATGATGAACATCATCAATGGTGGCGAGCATGCGGATAACCCGATCGACATTCAGGAATTCATGATCATGCCGACCTCGGCCAGCAATATCCGCGAGGCGGTGCGCATGGGGTCCGAAGTGTTCCACACACTGAAAAAAGAACTGTCCTCAGCCGGACTGGCCACCGGTGTCGGCGATGAAGGTGGCTTTGCACCCAACATTGCCAGCACCCGCGAGGCGCTGGATTTCATCCTGAAGTCCATCGAAAAGGCGGGCTACAAGCCGGGTGAGGAAATCCATCTGGCGTTGGATTGCGCCGCCACGGAATACTACAAAGACGGCAAATACGTGCTGGCGGGCGAGGGGATCACACTGACGTCCGAGGAAAACGCGGCCTATTTGGCGGCGCTGGTCAAGGACTACCCAATCATCTCGATCGAAGACGGCATGTCCGAGGATGACTGGGATGGTTGGAAAGCCCTGACCGACGCCATCGGCAACGAGGTGCAACTGGTGGGTGACGACCTGTTCGTGACCAACCCCGAACGTCTGGCCGAAGGCATTGATCGCGGCTGCGCCAACTCGATGCTGGTCAAGGTGAACCAGATCGGCTCGCTGACCGAAACGCTGCGCGCCGTCGATATGGCGCACCGTGCGCGCTACACCAACGTGATGTCCCACCGCTCGGGCGAAACCGAGGACGCCACCATTGCCGATCTGGCCGTAGCGACGAACTGTGGTCAGATCAAAACCGGCAGCCTCGCGCGCTCGGACCGCTTGGCCAAGTATAACCAGCTGATCCGCATCGAAGAGTCACTGGGTGAAGTGGCCGATTACGCCGGGGCGTCGATCCTGAAGCGCTGATCAGCGTGAAACAGATAAATCTGACCCGGTCTTTCAAGGAAGGCCGGGTTTTTCATTTTGAAACCCGAATCCTGTGGCAACTAGAGAGCTGTGTGCCTTTAGTCGCACCCCCGAAGTACGCTGCCGGGCCGTTCTTGTTCGCCTCAAAATTGCAGTCAGGTGACGCTAGGTAAAGAATCTTCAATTATTTCTAGAAAAATTGTGCTTCGATTCTAATCCCTTGGCATAAGATTGAGGCCATAACTCCAATTATGTGTGAACTTTTACCTATTAGCGAGACCCCGCCGCCAAGTATCTTGGAGGAACTACAGAAAAGGAGAATACCATGTCAGGTTCGAAATTCCTTCTCGCGGTTTCGTTGATCGGTACTGTTTTCATGGCGGCCTGTTCGGCGCCCGGAGTGTACCCAATTTCAGGTCAGTCGGTCTCGACTTCCGACCCCGTGAAGAACATGGATTCCCCCACCTATATGTACAGCGGTGAAATGCGCTAAGGCGCGTTCTCCGGGGGGCTGAACAAACAATTGCTATCAGAGCTTTTTGCTCATCAAAACATACCGATCGCGCGGTTTGAAGCCAGTGCGCATATACAATTTCTGCGCGGTTTCATTGGTGCGGTCGACCTCAAGATGCAAAGCGGTTAGCCCGGCTCCGGCCAGGGCTTTCGGCAAATCTAACAGGACTTCTGTGGCGATGCCGCGCCCGCGCACTGCGGGGCGGATGTAAATCTCGTCGATGAAAGCATCCATGCCGCCGAACTCGATTGACCAGCCGAAGGTCAGTATGACGTAGCCAAGCGGCGCACGGGCAGGGCCAATCAGGTAGACGCAGCCATGTGGAATGCCCTCAAGCAGCGGTGCAAGTGCTGCGCGCCTGTGATCGGTATCTTGGTCGATGCCAGCTTCGGCGTGGAATGCCGAGACGAGACCGATCAACCTGTCCAAATCCTCGGGGCGGGCGAGTTTTAATGCTGCGCTCATAGTCTTGCCAGCCTTTCGGTGAGCAGGTCAAAGAACCCCTGCGCGTCGACGTCACCCATGAACATGGCGTTTGCAGGGCGATCTGTGACGCGCCACCAATCGGCTACGGTCATCCCCAGTGTCAGCTCCGATTGGGTTTCGATCTCGACATTGATAAGGCGACCCGAGAACAGTTCGGGGCGGATCAGATAGGCGGTGACGCAGGGATCGTGCAGGGGTGCGCCCTCCGATCCGTATTTTTCCTTGTCGAACCGTTCGAAGAAATCAGTCATCTCGGCCACTGCGTGTCCGACCTTGCTGTCCAGCGCGCGGAAGGCGTCGTTGCGGTGTGGCGTGACCAGCGCGTCATGGGTCACGTCCAGTGGCATAACGACGATGGGCGCGCCGGATTTGAACACGATATCAGCGGCTTCTGGATCGACATAGATATTGAATTCCGCCGCCGGAGTGATGTTGCCGACCTCGAAATAGGCGCCGCCCATCAGGATGATTTCCTGTATGCGGTCGACGATATCAGGGGCCTTGGTGAAAGCCGTCGCGATATTGGTGAGGGGGCCCAGCGGGCACAGTGTCACCGTGCCCGGTTCCTGCGCGCGCAGGGTGTCGATGATGAAATCAACCGCGTGCCCTTGGGCCAGCGGCATTTGCGGATCGGGCAGAACGGGACCGTCCAGGCCGGTTTTGCCGTGCACATGTTCTGCCGTAACCAAGGGGCGGTTCAGTGGCCGATCACAACCTGCATAAACCGGCACGTCCGTGTGGCCGGCCAGTTCGCAGACGATGCGCGCGTTCTTGGCGGTCAGCTCAAGCGGCACGTTTCCGGCGACAGCGGTGATGCCCAGCACGTCGATCTCATCCGGGCTGGCCAGCGCCAACAGGATGGCGACGGCGTCGTCCTGACCGGGGTCGGTGTCGATAATGATTTTGCGCGGCATGGGGGTCTCCGAGGGGCTAGAAGCGCGGACACTCGCAAGTGTCACAGCACTTGTCCAGTGGTTTCAGGCCCCGGTGGGCACATCTACCGGCGGGAGTTTGCCATTGGCGCGATGCTCCTCGGTTTTCACCTCGTCCCATAGGGCGTCCATCTCGGCCAGATCGCTTTGGCTGGGTGTTTTACCGCGTTCGGCCAGGCGGGATTCGACCTGTTCAAAGCGGCGGGTGAACTTGGCGTTGGTGCGGCGCAGAGCGGCCTCAGGCTCGATCCCCAGATGACGGCCCAGATTGACGATCACGAACAGCAGATCGCCGAATTCATCTTCGAGCGCGTCGGCATCCATGCTGTCGCGGGCCTCTTCCAACTCGGCGGCTTCTTCGGTGATCTTGGCCAACACATGGCTGGCATCGGGCCAGTCAAACCCCACGCGCGCGGCGCGTTTTTGTAGCTTATGGGCGCGCAACAGGGCAGGCAGGTTGGCGGCCACACCGTCCAGTGCGCCTTTCAGTTCCTTTCCTGCACGTTCAGCGGCTTTGATCGTCTCCCAATCCAGTGTCTGTTGTTCAGCCGACTTGTCACGGGATTCGTCACCGAACACATGCGGATGACGCGCGACCATCTTGTCCGACATGGTGCGGACCACGTCCTGAAAGGTGAAATGTCCCGCTTCTTCAGCCATTTGCGCGTGAAAAACCGATTGGAACAGCAGGTCGCCTAACTCTCCCTTCAGCTCGTCATAAGCCTCGCGTTCGATGGCGTCGGCGACCTCATAGGCTTCTTCGATCGTGTAGGGGGCGATGGTGGCGAAATCCTGTTCGATGTCCCACGGGCAGCCGGTTTGCGGGTCGCGCAGGCGACGCATGATTTCCAGCAGACGTTCCATGCCAGCGTCGCTATCGTGGATCAGAGGATTTTCGGCCATTGCGAACCCTTTCGTTCCGGTGTCAGATGCATCCATTCCGCAGTCCTGATCAGGAGTCCACCCCAGATGCCCGTCGTCAACCGAATTGCCGATTTTGCCGCCGACATGACCGCATGGCGGCAGCACCTGCATTCGATCCCCGAATTAGAGTTTCAGTGCCACCAGACGGCAGCTTTTGTCGCCGACAGGCTGCGTGAGTTTGGTGTAGATGAAATACATGAGGGCATCGCTACAACCGGTATCGTCGCAATCATCAATGGGCAGGCGGAGGGGGCGACAATAGGATTGCGCGCCGACATGGATGCGCTGCCGATCCCGGAAGAAACGGGCGTGGACTATGCCTCGAAACACCCCGGTAAGATGCATGCCTGCGGTCATGATGGGCATACTACGATGCTGCTGGGTGCAGCCCGTTATCTGGCCGAGACGCGAAACTTCGCGGGCCGCGCGGCGTTGATCTTTCAACCTGCCGAAGAAGAGGGCGGCGGCGCGGATATAATGGTGCAGGAAGGCATCATGGACCGGTTCGACATCGCGCAGGTCTATGCGCTGCACAATGCTCCGAACCTGCCCGAAGGCGCTTTTTACACCACGCCTGGGCCGATCATGGCCGCGGTTGATACGTTTCACGTTCACATTCAGGGCGTGGGCGGTCATGGTGCCATGCCCCACGAAACCCGCGATCCGGTGATGGCCGCCTGTGGCATCGCTCAAGCACTGCAGACCATCGTCAGCCGCAACCATTACGCGCTGGACGATCTGGTGGTTTCGGTCACCCAAATTCATACCGGGTCTGTCAACAACGTGATCCCAGATACTGCCTATATCAACGGCACCGTGCGCACCTTTGACCCGGAGGTGCAGAAGATGGTGATGGAACGCATGGCGCAGATCGTTGCCGGGCAGGCGGCCTCATACGGGGTTGAGGCCGAGCTGGATTACGAGGTCAACTATCCCGCCACCATTAATGATGCCGGCAAGGCCGGATTTGCTGCTGAGGTGGCCCGCGAGATCTCGGGCGAAGGGCTGGTGGTCGAAAACATGACCCGCAACATGGGGGCCGAGGATTTCTCGTACATGCTGAACGCGCGCCCCGGCGCGTATCTGAACCTGGGGCAGGGCGAGGGCGCCGGGCTGCACCATCCTAAATACAACTTCAACGACGAAATCGCGCCTGTAGGGGCTTCGTTCTTTGCGCGGATCGTCGAAAAGGCACAGCCACTGGGCTGACAAGGAAAAGACATGGGACTGGAAGACGCAAAAACTCAGGTGGATGAAGCATTCACCAACCCCGATCTCAAGGGGCTGTCGTTCGAGAATACGTTTGGCGGGGCAACCTCATTCCTGCGGCGGCTCTATACGAAAGATCTGAAGGGCGTGGATATCGCCGTGACGGGCGTGCCGTTCGATCAGGCCGTTACCAACCGCCCCGGCACAAGGCTGGGTCCGCGCGCCATGCGTGAGGCGAGCGCGCTGCAGTCGCCAGACGCGCCCTATGGTTGGCCCTTTGATGCGCTCAGCGAGCTGGCCATCGTGGATTATGGAGATATGGCCTATGACTATGCCAATATCCCGGCCTTTCCCGACACGCTGAAGGATCATATCCGCACCATTCTGAATGCCGATGTGGCCTCGGTCACTTTGGGCGGGGATCACTATATCAGCTTTCCGATCCTGAAAGCCTATGCCGAGAAATACGGGCCGATGTCGCTGCTGCAATTCGATGCGCATACCGATACCTGGGCCGATGACGACATGACCCGCGTGGACCACGGCACGATGTTCTACAAGGCGGTGAAATCGGGGATCGTGGACCCGAAACGCTCGGTTCAGGTGGGTATCCGCACCACGAACGAGGACACTCTGGGCGTCAACATCATCGACGCGCGCGAGGTATACGAGTCCGGCCCTGCCGCTGTTGCGCAAAAGATCAAAGGCATTCTGGGCGACAGCCCCGTTTATCTGAGTTTTGACATCGACGGGTTGGACCCGGCCTTTGCGCCGGGCACCGGGACGCCCGTCTGGGGTGGGCTGAGTTCGATCCAAGCGCAGATCATCCTGCGTGACATTGCCGGGATCAACATCAAGGGCGGTGATGTGGTCGAGGTCTCTCCGCCCTATGACACATCGGGCGCGACGGCGATTGCCGGGGCCCACGTGGCGACGCAGATTATTTGCCTTTTGGGGTGGAACAAGCTCATGCCTTAACCATTGGTTAGCCATCTTTCCGGTATCACCTTAACCAAAAGGTCGGACGGGAGAGATACGGGCATGACACAGTTTAACCAACCCATCAGCGGCAATGATTTGGCGCGGTTTTCGGGTCCGAACACGTTCATGCGCCTGCCGCAGGCAGACTCGTTGGCCGGGCTGGATGTGGCCGTGCTGGGCATCCCGATGGATATCGGCACCTCATGGCGGTCGGGCACGCGGTTTGGTCCGAAACAGATCCGCGCCGAAAGCGCGATGATACGGCCCAACAACATGGCCAGTTTTGCCGCGCCCTTCGACAGCCTTCAGATTGCGGATATCGGCGATCTGGCAATCAACACGTTTTCGTTGTCCGACAGTTTGAAAATAATACGCGAAAGCTATGACGCGATTCTGGCGCAAAACGTGACACCAGTTGCGATGGGAGGCGATCACTCGATCACATTGCCGATCCTGCGCGCGATTGCCGCCAAACACGGGCCGGTGGCGCTGGTCCATGTGGACGCCCATGCTGACGTGAACGATGAGATGTTTGGTGAAAAGGAAACTCACGGCACCGTCTTCCGCCGCGCCTATGAAGAAGGACTGATCGTCCCCGACAAAACCTTTCAGATCGGTATCCGAGGCTCGGGCTATTCCGCGTCGGACTTCACCGAGGCCAAGGGCTGGGGGTTCAAGCAGTTCCCTGCTTGGGAGCTGTGGCAACAGAATCTGACCGTGATCGGCGCACAAATCCGAAAGGAAATAGGAGAGCATCCGGTTTACGTTTCCTTCGATATCGACAGTCTCGACCCATCCTTTGCCCCCGGCACCGGCACACCCGAGATTGCCGGTCTGACTACCCCACAAGCGTTGCAGCTGATTCAGGCTTTGCGAGGGATGAATGTGGCAGGGTGCGATCTGGTCGAGGTGTCTCCGCCCTATGACCCAACGGGGAACACGGCGCTGACCGCTGCCAATCTGCTGTTTGAAATGTTGTGCATTTTATCCGGAGTGACGTGACGGTACGGGGTGTCAAACCTTGCAGAGGGGGCACGTGCCGGTAGTTTGCCCTCAAAGCAAAGGGATAAATTATGAAGATGGTTCTTTGGCTGATCGTGGGGGCGGTGATCGCACTTGGATTTTACATCCGACTTGCACCCTCGGACCCTGCGCGCTGGCATGTGGCGGTTGCTGGTACTACGGATGAGGACATGCAGGGTGGGGTCATCCGCGTGGTCGAAACTGGGCCAGACGGCCTCGCAAAACTGGACGTGCTAGTACAAGCCACACCGCGCACCACCGTTCTTGCCGGATCTGTCGAAGATGGAATGATCACTTATGTCACCCGTACCCAAGTAATCGGCTTTCCCGACTACACCACGGTTCAGCAAGACGGCGAGGTTCTGCGTATCCATGCCCGCCTGCGCTTTGGGCGTTCAGATTTTGGGGTAAACCGAGACCGTGTTGATGGGTGGCTTGCTGCGCTCCAGCTCTGAGGACAAACACCCTTCCGAGACCTCGCGCCACATCGGGACGTTTAGTGACATCTGGCACTGCGCCATGAACATGCGGCCATCGACTTGAAGGCAGATCATCTGGCCCAGATCCACGCGCGCGCCTGACTTGTCCGTGCAATAGCAGTCGCGCACCTTTCCGTCCGGCCCGACGTAGTCCGCCATGGCAGGCACCGCAAACAGCGACAAAATCAAAATCAACCCCTTCATGACGGGTAGCTTAGCACAAGCTCGGCCCTTGACCAAAGCCGCAGATTAGGGGACACCGCCGGGATGATCCCCGAAGAACGCCTTGAGCAGATAACCCAGCGATTCCAGTATCTCGAAGCGGCCATGTCAGATGGTGCCTCGGGCGGGGATATTGCTGCTCTGGCCAAAGAATATTCCGACCTCAAGCCTGTGGTCGACCAGATCATGGCGTGGCGGCAACTGCGCGCCGATCTGACTGAGGCTCAGGCGATGCTGGCTGATCCCGACATGAAGGAGCTGGCCGAAGAGGAAATCCCCGATCTACAAGCCCGTATCCCACGGGCCGAACATGCGCTGCAACTGGCGCTTTTGCCTAAGGATGCTGCAGACGCGCGCCCCGCGATGTTGGAAATCCGCCCCGGCACTGGCGGGGATGAAGCCGCCTTGTTCGCCGGTGATCTACTGCGCATGTATCAGCGCTACGCTGAGGCGCGTGGCTGGCGGTTCGAGATTATCGAGGAGCAGGCTTCGGACCTCGGTGGGGTCAAGGAAGTCGTGGCCCATATCAAGGGCGACAATGTCTTTGCGCGCATGAAATACGAATCCGGCGTCCACCGGGTGCAGCGCGTGCCCGAAACCGAAAGCGGTGGGCGGATTCATACCTCGGCTGCGACCGTCGCAGTTTTGCCCGAGGCCGAAGATGTCGATATTCAGATCGACGCGAATGACATTCGGATCGACACGATGCGCAGCTCGGGCGCGGGGGGACAGCACGTGAACACCACCGACTCGGCGGTGCGGATCACTCACTTGCCGACAGGGCTGGTTGTGACCAGTTCCGAGAAATCGCAGCACCGCAACCGAGAGATTGCGATGCAGGTTCTGAAAACGCGTCTCTATGACCTGGAAAGGCAGAGGATCGACAGCGAACGTTCGGCGGATCGCGCCAGTCAGGTCGGTTCGGGTGATCGTTCCGAGCGAATCAGGACGTATAATTTCCCGCAGGGCCGTATGACCGATCACCGCATCAACCTGACCCTGTATAAGTTGGATCAGGTGATGCAGGGCGATCTGGATGAGGTGATCGACGCGCTGACCGCCGATGATCAGGCGCGCCTGCTGGCCGAGATGGCCCTATGAACGGTCTGCAAACAGCGGCTCAGGCGATGGTGGCAGCCACGTCTCGCCTGCGGGCTGCAGGGGTCGATGATCCGGCACGTGATGCGCGCGTCCTGCTGGCCCACGCTGCCCGAATCGAAGCCAGCCGGGTCACCCTGATTGCGCCGGAAGAACTGTCGCACGAGATCGCTGAACGCTATGATCAGCTTATTTCGTTGCGCGCCATTCGCGTTCCGGTGTCGCACCTTTTAGGCGAACGTGAGTTTTATGGCCGCAGGTTTCGCGTAAGTCGCGATGTTCTGGATCCGCGCCCTGAAACCGAGATTCTGATCGAGGCCGCGTTGAGCGCACCGTTTGATCATCTGTTGGATCTTGGAACGGGTTCGGGCTGTATTCTGATCACGCTGTTGGCCGAACGCGCAAGTGCTTCGGGTGTTGGTGTTGATCTAAGCGAGGCCGCCTGCCTGCAGGCGAGCGCCAATGCGGTTCAACATCAGGTCCAAGCCCGAGCCGAGATACAGCAATCAGATTGGTTTGAGAGCATAGAGGGGCAATTTGACCTTATCGTCTCAAATCCGCCCTACGTTTCGCTGTCAGAAATGAATGACTTGTCACCGGAAGTCCGCGAGCACGAGCCTCGTATGGCGCTGACGGATGAAGGGGACGGGTTAGGAGCCTATCGTCGCATTGCTGCCGATGTCCCGGATTATCTGGTCCCCAGCGGTCGGGTGCTGGTGGAAATCGGCCCGACGCAAGGTCACGCGGTTGCCGCGCTGTTTCAGGCGGCTGGGCTGGCAGAGACGCGGATTATTCCCGATTTGGATGGCCGTGACCGTGTTGTCTTGGCCAGAATGCCTGGGTGACGGCACATACTGAGGCTGAAAAGCGCCGATTGATGTAAAAAAGCTGCGAATTTTGGGATAAAGCCCTTGTCTGAACGCGCAGGACATGTTTACTCAGGATTAGTCGGAGAGGTTGACGCTATTGCAGCGCACCCCTGACGCCAAGCCCAAAAAAGTCGACATCGCGTTCCGGCTAAAGCCTTTGAGCAATGCAAGATGCGACGTGATCGACAGTGAATGACAAGGCTGACGAAAGTAGATGAGATCTTCCAAATCCCGCTCGCGGGCCAAGAATAACCGCAATCGTCCTTCTGGCGGCAACGTTGTAAACCGGGTTTTTGACAGCTCGGGGCCGGAAGGCAAAGTGCGCGGCACGCCCCAGCAGATCATTGACAAGTACAACCAGCTTGCCCGCGACGCGCAGCTGTCCAACGACCGTGTGGCTGCTGAGAACTTTCAGCAACACGCCGAACATTACCTGCGTTTGCTGAGCGAAGCGCAGCGTGAAATGGAGGCACGTCGGGAAGAACAGGAACGCCAGAACCGCGAACGGCAGGCCGAACGCGACCGAGAACGCGCGGAGCGTCAGGAACGTGAAGCGGCCCGCCAGGCCGATCCGGCCGAAGCACCGCAACCAGACGTCATGGATTTCAACGCCGAAGCGGCCCCGGAATCCGGTTTGGTGGAAACGCCCGAGGCCAAGGGGTCTGATGTTCCCGAAAAGAAAGAAAAGCCTGCCCGCAAACCGCGTGCACGCAAGCCCAAACCAGCACCTGCCGCTGAAGAGGCTACTGCCGACAAGGGTGATGCACCTGAGGCGGCCGAGTAGGCCGCGTTGGACATGGAATGGAAGGCCCTGGTCAAGTGACCGGGGCTTTTTGTTTTCAGCCCGCGCGGATTTGGCGCGCCAGTGCGCAGAAGGCTTCTAGCGGGACCTGTTCTGCCCGCTCGGTTGGTTGAATACCGGCGGCCAATAGGCGGTCTTCGATATCGGAAGCGACCCCTTTCAAGGAAGCGCGCAGCATCTTGCGGCGTTGGTTGAATGCGGCTGCGACGACACGCGACAGGGTTGCAGCATCCGCGGGATGCCGAGGTTCGGGCAAGGCGGTCAGATGGACAACGGCGCTTGATACTTTCGGCGGCGGGGTGAAAGCCCCAGGCGGTAAAGACATGGCGATACGCGCATCCGCCCGCCATTGCGCCAGGATGGCCAATCGGCCATACGCCTTGCTGCCGGGTCGGGCAACAATACGCTCGGCCACTTCGCGCTGAAACATCAGAGTCAGGCTTTGCCAGAATGGCGGCCACTCAGGAGGGGTCAGCCAGCGGACCAGCAGTTCGGTACCGACGTTGTACGGCAAGTTGGCTGCAACTCGAATCGGCGGGGTGAGATGCGCCATGGGGTCGATTTCCAGCGCATCACCATTGATGATTTCCAGTCGACCGGGGTAGGCGGCAGCAATCTCGTTCAAAGCTGCGATACAGCGCGTGTCTTTTTCGACCGCCACAACCTTGCGCGCGCCCTCTGATAAAAGCCCACGGGTCAAACCGCCGGGGCCGGGGCCGATTTCGAGAACGTCACAGGCGCTGAGATCACCGGCCTGCCGCGCGATTTTTGCCGTCAGGTTGAGATCCAGCAGGAAGTTCTGCCCCAACGACTTGCGGGCCGAAAGTTGGTACGCCGCGATGACCTCGCGCAGGGGGGGGAGTGTGTCGATTGCGCTCATGATCCGATTACCGTGGCGCGGGCTGAGGTAGAGCGCCAGTTTTTTTGCCTCTGGCGGGGATATTTTTAGCCAGGTGAAGGATCAAGCGCTTTTTGCCATGCGTTGGGCCAGTTTAAGGGCTTCGATCATACTGGATGGGTTGGCAATGCCTTTTCCGGCAATATCCAGCGCCGTGCCGTGATCCGGCGAGGTGCGTATGAACGGCAATCCCAGCGTGACATTCACCCCCATGTCGAAATCGAGGGTCTTGATCGGGATAAGCGCCTGATCGTGATACATCGCAACTGCTGCGTCGTACCTGGCGCGGGCCGCTGCGTGAAACATCGTGTCGGCAGGATGCGGGCCGGTGACCGTGTAGTCATCTTGCGGCAAGGCTTGGATCAGCGGCGCGATCCAGTCAAGCTCCTCATGTCCCATTTTGCCGCCTTCGCCTGCATGTGGATTTAGGCCAGCCACACTGATGCGAGGTTTTCTGATGCCGAATTGTGCACGCAGACCTTGGGCTGTGATCTCGATTGTTTCGCGCAAGAGATCTGGTGTCAGAGCGGCAGGAACGCGGGACAGAGGAATGTGGATCGTGGCAGGCACCACCCTAAGTTGGTCGCTGGCCAGCATCATCACGACGCGTTGCTGTCCTGCGAGGGCTGCAAGAAACTCGGTATGTCCGGGGTAAGCAAAGTCCGCGCCTTCCATCAGGGCCTTTTTATGGATCGGTGCCGTACAAAGCGCTGCGGCTCGACCGGACTGAATCATAGATACGCCGAGTTCGATCGCGTCGATGACGCTGGGCGCGTTGGCCGCAACGGGTTGGCCTGGTGTGTTGGCAGACGGAAAATCAAGGTGCAGCACAGGCAGGGCCGTCGCGCAGATCGCGGTCGCCTCAAAAAAATCTGTGATCCTCTGAATGGGCGTACCGGCAGGAAGATGGTTGGCATCTCCAATGTAGACAAAGGGGCATGTTCCGCGTAGCTCTGCCCAGGCTTTTGCGGCGATCTCTGGGCCTATGCCTGCGGGATCACCACAACTCAGCGCGATTGGGGCTATCATTGCTCGATGATCGTTGCGTCCGCACGCAATTGCTCGAGTAGGCTTTCGGCAAAGGCAGTCAGACGTTGCTGGGTCAGAGCATTGGCGACATCCGCGCGCGAAGTTTCCTCGCCCCGGTCCAGAGTACGTGTGCACAGCATCAGGAATTTCAGCGTCTGGCCATTGTTGCCGGTCAGCGCGGTCGAGACCTCGTTCAAGTCCAGTTTCGATAATTCAAGTGCGACATCGCGAGGGATTTCCGACGGGCTGGCTTCAATCCGTTGCAGAACGTTTTCCGGTTGGTCTTTTGCAAGGCCATAGAGATCATCGCAATTATCAACCTCTTCGCGCAGATCGGCAGCACGGGCCAATGTTTCCGCGCTGCGGCCACCGGGAAGGTTGTAGATCGCGTAGTCGATTTTTGAATAGGTCGGAGTACCCGACGCAAGTTCGCGTAGGCCCCGAAGCTGAAACAGAGCGACTGCGTTTGGCAAAGAAATGGGTTGCGTTATTTCGCCATTCTTCAGACCAATGATGACCGGTTGCAGGGCGGGTGGCAGGTCGGTCAGGTTCAGCCAGTCCAACCGCCCCCCGTTGGTCCGGGTACCTGCCGCAGAATACTGCGTCGCAGCTGCCGAGAACGCATCGAATCCTTCCAGAAGTGCGATCTCTTCAGCCAACAATTCGACCTGTGCAACCGTTTGCTGATTTACGGGAATGATGACTTCGGACAGCAGAACTTGCAGCCCGCCACTGCCCGATTGACCAAGAGCACGGTTGACCTCGTCTTCTGATGGGCGCGCCTGCGACAGGAATCTCGCGCTGATAAAGTCGCGCCACGACAGTTGGTCGGCCACAAAATCGCGGACGGTCTCGCGCGAAACACCTGCCTCGGACAGAAGCTGAAGGAACTCATCCGTCGACAAGCGACCGCGGGCAGCAAATTCGTCAATGCCCAGCTGAACGGCCTCGGGGCTGGCAGATATCCCAGCTGCGCTCATGGCCTGTTTACGCAGACGATCGTCGATCAGGGCTTGGCGAACCTCGGCGTCCGACGCTCCGGGCGCGCCAAGAACGGTCAAGAACTGCTGGCGCTGCTCAAGTTCGTACCATGTGACGATATCCTGATTGACCTTGATGGCTGGGGAAAACAGGCTTTGGGCCAGGCCCGGCGACACGCTCAGACACAAAGATACGACCGCAACATATGCGACTGGCCTGATCACAGCGGATCGGATGAGATTGGAGAAACCTGAAATCAACTGCATCTTCTCTTGAACTCTTGGCCACCACCTTCAACGGAGTATCCCGTCAGGGCTACCGTAAAGCCGAATTCAGTGGAAGGCTCAATACTAGATGACGAAGTAAAACGTCTGCTGACGGTCATGTTAACCTGCACGCACTCATTCTGGTACGTAACACCCAAGCCATACCGAATGGGTTCAGACTCGCTCAGATCGTAACGGGCGACGGCTTGGGTTAGCCAGTTCTGGTCGACCCTATAGCGTCCATCCAATCGAATTTCGGATATTTCATCGTCCACGTTCTCGTCTGGGTCTGGCTCCTGCCAGATATAGCTGCCCGACAACCTAACGGTTTTTTGCTGCCAGGCCGCGCGCATTTCGGCTTTGGCAAAACTGAAATCTCCGTTCAGCAAGCCGCGGCCTGCAAGTGACCACCCGTTTGCGGTTTGCAATTGACCTGCAAGCAGCAGATCCGACGATGTTCCCTGCAGTCCCGATGTCAGATTGAACTCTGGGTCGGGATCTGCGCGAAACACTTGCCCGACTGTGGCCAAAGCCCGGCGTCCATTCGCTCCGTAGCGCACCCAGTTGACACCAATGACGCCGGTTGCCCCATCTTCGCGTCGATCCGGGGCTGGAAAACGGGACAGCGACAGCAAGTTGCCCTGATCGAATTCCTGAAACGTACTTTCGTCGATTGGCACATCATTGGTCGAGACTTGCGTCCAACCGATCTGAGCAATTGGCTCCAGCACCTGCGTAGCCCCGGATTGCTCGCGCCGTGCCATGGGATAGCGCAGGGTCAACGCCGCCCGGGGGGTGGTGCGGGTTTCTTGATCAGGGAAATTGCTGTCGTGGCGGATGTTGAACGTGTCAATCGAGGCCCCGAACCGTGCGTCCGCACGCAGACCCGAGGTGAAGATCCAACTGCGTAGCCATTCCGCGTCAAAGGTTGCTCGGGCCACATCGCGACCAACGACGTCCTCGTCACTTGTGCGTTCATGGGCGTGTGTAATGAAACTCAGCCGTGTTTCGCCGCCGATCGACGTCGGAAAGTGGCGTTTCTGATAGTACAGATCGAATACACGAGATGGAATTTCGTCCTGATCTTCGCTGTCGCGCAAGGTTTTGTAGTGGATAAAGCTGGTGCGGAAGGCGGTGTCGCGTTTTATCCGCTCCAACGCAACTTCGCTGCGCAGGCGGTCGAAATCGGGCAGGCCATAATCGGCCAGGTAGGCGTCATCGGACGTGGTTTTAATGTTGAACGTGAACCGATAGCCGTCATTCAGATTGAAAAAGCCATCTGCGAAGAAGTAACCGCGATCCTCTCCGGGCTGAAGATCGTCACGGGTGTGTGCGCCCAACAAGCGAAGTCGCCCACGCTTGAACGCCTGACGATACCGATACCCCAGCGTCCGAGTTTTTGAGGACAGATAGGGCGTCAATGTCAGGTCTTTGTGGTCTCCTAGCTTGAAGAAATATGGAACCTGAAGCCCCGTGCCCAACTGCGACGTTGTGCGAATCGAAGGCACCAGGAAACCAGTTGCCCGGTCCAGAGTGGGGTCAGGCAGACGCAAATAAGGGAAATAGAAGACCGGCAGGTCCAGAATTCGGAATTGTGCGCCTTCGAAATATAGTTGTCGTTCAAGCTGATCGTGGGTGACCTTGCGGGCCCTGATTTGCCATAAAGGCGGTCGGCCATCAGAACAAACATGACATGACGTGGCCGATACCTTGCTGAACTGTGTGTATCTGCCACCTGCGCGCGTAGCTTGAACCGATGCGACTTGGACCTGTTGGTCAAACACCATCCGCGCACCGATCAGCAAGCCGTTCTGAATACCGTCGTCCAGTTCAGCCGAATCCGCCAGAATCGTGGTTGAGCCGCCCTGATCAATGCGCACGGGGCCATCTAGGGTGAGTTGCCCGGTGTCCCGGTCATATGTGACCCGTTCAGCGGTAATTTTTGCATCGCCTTGAAATGCCTCGACATTACCTTCGGCGACCAGAACACGTTCGGGCGTGATGAAAATCCTGTCCGCAACCAGCAGGGCTGGCTGCTCTTCCTGCGTGGCGTCCGTAGGCGCGTTCACACCTGTTGGGGATTGTGCGTAGATCGTCGCGGGCAAGGTGATCGCGATGGCTGCCGACAACAGAAGGCTGGGAAGCAACCGCATCAGCCGTCCTCCGCGTGAAGCAAGAGACCAAGCGACAACAGTATAGCAGCGAAAGGCGGAGCCCAGGCCGCGACGATAATAGGCAATTGACCGTTTTCCCCCAATATTTGGGCAAAGTTGCGCACGAAATAAATCGCGAATCCCAGAAGAACTGCAGATAGGACCGCAATTCCAGTGCCGCCAAATCTCACATGGCGCATGGTGAAGGCCGCGCCGATAAGAACCATCGAAACCAGAAAGAAGGGCCGCGCCAGTTGCACTTGCAACCAGACTTCGTATTGCTTGGTTGAAAAACCGGCCTCGCGCAGATCCCGGATCAACTCGGGCAGATCATAAACCGAAACGGATCCCTGCTGCCCCAATGTGTCGAGAATGCGCTGCCGTGTAAGCGACGTCGGAACCTCGAGCTGTTCGTGAACGACCGAGTTACTCTCGGGGTTTGTGTCTTCCTCGAGGGACCAGACCTTGGCATTGTCCAATACCCATTTGCCCGGCCTCAGCTCGGCATTGTCGGCCGAGACTTGCTGGGTCGGGGTTCCTTCCTGTGAGAAAGTGATGATCGTCACGTTATTTAGCTTCAGTGTTTCACCGTTGGACGTACCTTTGGCGTGAATTACGGACTGACCGTTCTGTGATCCCTGGCGTAGCCACAAGCCCTCGCTGCTGATTGAAAACGCTGACGTGCCGCTGTTGCGGTAAGAGTCGGACAGGCGATTGTATTCCTCGGATGTCGCCGCGGAGATCGGGTTCAGCAGAGCTACGGCCATGGCTCCGATCAATAGGGCCAGTGCGACTGGCGCTAATAAAGACCGTATGCCTGAGCGACCAATCGCGCGGGTAACGACCAGTTCAGAACTGCGCGCCAGCCCAACGAACAGAGCGATCGTTGCAAGGATAACCAGCAAGGGCAGCATTTCGCTGATCGCAGCTGGTGTGTTCAGCAAGGTCAGATGCAGCAAGCGCCCGAATGAAAGGTTTTCGTCGTCGAACCGGCGGGCCTGTTCGATCAGGTCGATCAGAATCAGCAACGTCAGGAAAATGCCGCCGATCACCATAAAGTTCTGCAAGAAGCGGCGGGCAAAGTATCGGTCGAGGATCACGGCAGACCCCTCGCCATTCCTGCCAACGCGAAAAAACCACTAGCCCTCAGGTCAGAATCACAACCGTTCGCGCCTTGCCGCGACGGCATATGCCTGCCCTGTCTTGCCACTTTGTTCTCCCCCGAACCTGCCGGAATTTTTTCTGGACTGTACTGCAATTGAAGTGCGGGGAAAACTGCTATCTGGTCAAGTTGATCGGGGCGGGCTAGGTCTTGGGTCACAGATTTTCAGGAGTTCCCAATGAGCAGTCTAATCCCGATCCAGTTTCAGGCTTTTGACGTTGACATGATGGCACAAGCCGAGGGCCGAGTCGCGATCATCATTTCTGACGAGGGCAAGATGGGTCCTGCCGCGCGCCGGGCCAATCGCCTGACTCGTGGTGCTGTCGCGCGGCTGGTCGAAAGCGAACAGTTCGAAAAGGTGAAATCGGGCGAGGTGATCTCGTTGGCATGGCCCGGTGGCATGGCGGCCGAGGCGCTGGATATTCTGATCCTGCCGCGCCGCCCGGATGTGGCCGAGGCCCGCAAGGCTGGTGTTGCGCTTGCGAAACTGGCCGGTGGCAAAGCGCTGCTGGTGATGGCGGCTAACCAGACCCGCTCCGAGGATCTGGCCATGGGTATCGCCCTGCGCAGTTATGAGTTCGACGCTCACAAGACCAAAGACTCTGATCCAGCCGCGACGGTCACTATTGCGCATCAGAAATCTGACGAGGTCGAAGCCGCCTTTGCGCCGCTCTATGCTATTGCCGACGGCGTGCGGATGACGCGTGATCTGACGAATGAGCCCGCCAATATCCTGACAACAACAGAATTCGCTGACCGCTTGGCCGAGATGAAGGATCTGGGCCTCGAGGTTGAGGTTCTGGAAGAAGACAAGCTGGAAGAGCTGGGAATGCGCACATTGCTGAGCGTCGGTCAGGGCTCGGTCAGCCCGTCGAAGGTTGTGGTGATGCAATGGAACGGTGGCGGCAAGGGCGATGATCCGCTGGCGCTGGTGGGTAAAGGCGTTGTGTTCGATACCGGCGGGATTTCGTTGAAGCCTGCCGGTGGCATGGAAGACATGACCATGGATATGGGCGGCGCAGGAGTTGTCGCTGGCACCATGCGCGCGCTGGCCAGGCGCAAGGCCAAGGCCAATGTGGTCGGCCTTGTTGGGCTGGTCGAGAACATGCCCTCGGGCAATGCCACGCGTCCCGGCGATGTGGTCACGTCGATGAAGGGCGATACGGTCGAGATCATCAACACCGATGCCGAGGGTCGTTTGGTTCTGTGCGACGTGATGTGGTACGCGCAAGAGCGGTTCAGCCCTGTGGGCATGGTTGATCTGGCGACCCTGACCGGTGCGATCATTATCGGTCTGGGGCATGAGAATGCGGGCGTCTTCTCGAACAATGACACCTTCTGCGAGGCCTTCCTGAAATCGGCCAAAGCCGAGGACGAAGGCGCGTGGCGGATGCCCTTGGGCGCGGCATATGACAAGCAGCTGAAGTCTCGCATCGCTGATATGAAGAACGTAGGCGGGCGGCCTGCGGGCTCGATCACCGCTGCGCAGTTCCTGCAGCGTTTCGTGAAAGAGGAAACGCCGTGGATTCACCTGGATATTGCCGGTGTTGCTTCGGTGGCTTCCGAGACGTCCTATGCTCCGAAGGGTGCGACTGGCTGGGGCGTGCGCGCGTTGAGCCGTTTTGTGCAGGACAATTTCGAGTAATCGGATGGGTGCTGTCTATTTCTACCACCTGACCCGGCAGCCGCTGGAATACACGCTGCCGGTTTTGCTGGACAAAGCCCGGCAGGCCGGGTGGAAGATTGTCGTGCGGGGAACAGATCCCGCACGGATGGACTGGCTGGATGAAAAACTGTGGCTGGGGCCGGATGACGGGTTCCTGCCGCATGGGCTTGCCGGTGGGCCGCACGATGCGGCGCAGCCCATTTTGCTGACGACCGGACCGGATGTGTCCAATGACCCGGCCTGCGTAATGGCGGTGGACGGTGCGCAGGTAGGGCCGGACGAAGTGAACGCTCTGGAACGGGTCTGTATCCTGTTCGACGGCAATGACGAACAGGCCGTTCAGCATGCGCGCGGGCAGTGGAAGGCCCTGACCGGCGCGGGGTGTTCAGCGCAATACTGGTCCGAGGAAGCGGGCCGTTGGGAAAAGAAAGCCGAGGCTTAAGCCTTGTGCGCTAGTTTTCAGGAGATCGATACATGGAAATGAAGCCCTTGGGCCGAACAGGCGTTATGGTGACCGACCTGTGCCTCGGAACAATGACTTTTGGATCGCAGACATCCGAGGCGGACGCTCATCGCCAGATGGATATGGCTCTGGAAGCTGGGATCAATTTTGTCGATGCGGCTGAAATGTATCCGGTCAACCCCATCGCCAAGGAAACCATGGGACGCACCGAAGAATACCTTGGCAACTGGAACGCAGCCAATGCTGCGCGTCGTGAGAGTTATGTTCTGGCGACCAAGCATTCGGGCGCCGGCATGGTCCATGTCCGAAACGGCGCGCCGATCACCGGTCAGACGATCCCCGAAGCCATCGAGAATTCTCTGCGACGATTGCAGACCGATTACATCGACCTCTACCAGTTCCACTGGCCGAACCGGGGCAGCTATATGTTCCGCCAGAACTGGAACTACGCTCCGTCCGGCAAGAACACGGCCGATGTGTTGGACAATATGTCGGAATGCCTCGAGGCGCTGCAGGCGCAAGTTGATAAGGGCAATATTCGCGCTTTTGGTCTGTCGAACGAAAGTGCATGGGGCACCGCGCAGTGGCTGCGTCTGGCCGAGGCAGGCGGTGGACCGCGGGTGGCATCGGTTCAGAACGAGTATTCATTGCTGTGTCGGCATTTCGACACTGACATGGCCGAATTGAGCGCGCATGAAGACGTTGGATTGATGGCGTTTTCGCCTCTGGCGGCAGGGTTCCTGACGGGCAAGTATCAAGAGGGCGCAGTTCCCGAGGGCTCGCGCATGTCCTTCGTGCCCGATATGGGCGGTCGCCACCGTGATCGGGTTTTTACGGCGGTGAGCGCTTATCTGGACATCGCCGAGAGACATGGATTGGACCCGGTGCATATGGCATTGGCCTGGTGCCGCACGCGCCCATTTGTGATGACGGCCATATTCGGAGCGACAACAGTCGAGCAACTTGTCCATATTCTTGACGGGAAAGAGTTGAAACTTTCCAAAGAGGTGATGCGCGAGATTGGCGATGCGCATCGGGCGCATCCCATGCCGTTCTAAAGTCTTTCCGGAGGTGGATAGGGGGCTCTGCCCCCGCCGCCCGTTCCGGGCGACTCCCCCGAGATATTTTTGGCCAGATGAAGGGGGATCCGGTCAGTGATGGGTGGGGTGCGCGCGCTCTTGCCTTAGATCGCGGGCAGAAAGGCCGTGAGCGGTGCGAAAGGCGCGGGCAAAGCTGGATTGTGATCCAAAGCCAGTGGCCAGCGCCACATCCATCAACGACATGTCTGTGTCGGTGACCAGACGGCGGGCCTCGGCCAGGCGCAGTTGCAGGTAGTGGTCCTGCGGTGTGGTGTTCAGGCGCAGGCGGAATTGTTGCTGCAGTGTGCGGGGGCTAGTGCCTAGTGTTTCGGCGATATTGGCCAGCGGCAGCGGGTCATCCAGCGCAGATTGCATCAGGCTATTTGCCTTGGCCGTAAGGGCCGTGTGGCGGTGTGGCGCACCGGTACGGCTTTGCGGTTTTGCGGGGTCTGGCGCGCCGTCATAAAGGAACAGACCAGACACGCGCGCGGCAAAGCCTGCGCCGTGGCGCGCGGCGATGATGTGCAGCATCATTTCGACCGCCGGGATCGCGCCGCCTGAGGTTAGGCGGTTTTGAGAGACGGTGAAGCGGTCCGGGCGCACGTCGACCTCGGGGAAACGGGCTGCGAAATTGTCCAAGTCTTCCCAATGGGTTGTAGCGGCGTGGCCGTCCAGAAGGCCAGCTTCGGCCAGTAGCCAGGGTCCTCCGTCGATGCCGGCCATTGTGGCGCCAGTGTTTGCGATCCGGCGGAGACCAGCCAGCAGGCTGGGGGTGGCGTGGCGTGCCAGTTGGAACCCGGCAACCACAATCATCAGGTCGCAGCCTTGCAGGCGGGCCAGAGGGATGCCCGGCACGGTCAGGGCGCTGGTCAGCATCGCGGGTTGGGCCGTGGCGGTGACATAGTCCCAGTCGAAGGCGGGGCGATCGGCCAGACGATTGGCTGCGCGCATGGGGTCTACAGCGGATGCAAAGCTGAGCGTATTGCAGTCGTCCAGCACCAGCACCGCCGTTTTCAGGGCGCGATGTTCGGGTTGCAGTATGTTTTTTGCGGATTTCATCAAGTTCGATTCGCATTCTGGCAAGTGTTTTCACAAGGCTGCGTCAGAGTCGCGGGCAACGCAAATCGATTGCCGGGGAGAAGTCTGGGGAAAACTCAGGGCAAAACCGGGTATAAGCTGGGGAGAACGCCATGCCTTTGGAAATGAACCGCGAGGTCTTTATCACCTGTGCCGTGACCGGCTCGGGCGGGACGCAGGATCGCAGCCCGCATGTGCCGCGCTCGCCGCAGCAGATTGCCGACAGCGCGATTGCGGCGGCTAAGGCCGGGGCGGCGGTGGTACATTGCCACGTGCGCGACCCCGAAACCGGCGCGCCCAGCCGTCGGCTGGACCTGTATTGCGAGGTGACAGACCGGATTCGCGACGCGGATGTGGATGTCGTGCTGAACCTGACCGCCGGGATGGGCGGGGATATCGTGTTCGGCGGTGTCGAGAGCCCGTTTCCGGTGGCTGAGGGCACCGACATGATCGGTGCGTCAGAGCGCGTGGCGCATATCGCGGAGTGCCTGCCCGAGATATGCACGCTGGACTGCGGCACCATGAACTTTGCCGAGGCGGACTATGTCATGACCAACACCCCCGGCGCGCTGCGGGCGATGGGGCAGATGATGACGGATATGGGTGTGAAGCCCGAGATTGAAGCTTTTGACACCGGTCATCTGTGGTTCGCCAAACAGTTGGTGAAAGAGGGAATTCTGGAGCCGAACGCTCTGGTTCAGCTGTGTATGGGGGTGCCGTGGGGCGCACCGGATGATCTGAACACTTTTATGGCGATGGTGAACAATGTGCCTGATGACTGGACGTTCAGTGCGTTTTCCTTGGGGCGGAACCAGATGGCTTATGTGGCGGCTACTGTGCTTGCGGGCGGCAACGTGCGTGTGGGGTTGGAAGACAATCTGTGGCTGGACAAGGGTGTTCTGGCTGAGAACTGGCAGTTGGTCGAGCGTGCGGGGACCATCATTGATAATATGGGCGCTAAGGTCATTGGGCCTGCTGAGGTACGCAAGAAGCTCGGTTTGACCAAGCGCGCGCCGGTGGCGAAGTAAGCGTGATTGGGGGCCAGCCCCCAAACCCCCGAGGTATTTTTAGCCAGATGAAGAGGCGGATCGACTTGAAAACAGCGGCAATCATTGGTGGTGGTGTGATCGGCGGCGGATGGGCCGCGCGGTTTTTACTGAACGGGTGGGATGTTCGGGTTTTTGACCCTGATCCTGAGGCTGAGCGCAAGATTGGGGAGGTTCTGGACAATGCGCGGCGTTCTTTGCCAGGGCTGAGTGATGTTCCGTTGCCACCCGAGGGTTCTCTGAGTTTTCATGAAGATATGGTTGAGGCCGTGCAGGGCGCGGAGTGGATTCAGGAAAGTGTGCCCGAGCGGTTGGACCTTAAGTTGAAGGTTTACAAGGGGTTGCAGGAGGCGTGTGATCCGGGCGCGATCATCGGCTCGTCGACCAGCGGGTTCAAGCCTTCGGAACTGCAGGAGGGCGCGCTGCGGCCTGAACAGATTGTGGTGACGCATCCGTTCAACCCGGTGTACCTGCTACCGCTGATCGAACTGGTGCCGACGGACAAGAACCCGTCCGACATGGTCGAGCGCGCGCAGGGGCTGTTGAAATCCGTGGGGTTCTTCCCGCTGCACATCAAGAAAGAGATCGACGCCCATATCGCCGACCGGTTCCTTGAGGCCGTCTGGCGCGAGGCGCTGTGGCTGGTCAGGGACGGCATCGCCACCACCGAAGAGGTGGATGAGGCGATCCGTATGGGGTTCGGCATCCGCTGGGCGCAGATGGGCCTGTTCGAGACCTACCGCGTGGCGGGGGGCGAGGCCGGGATGCGGCACTTTATGGCGCAGTTCGGACCAGCGTTGAAATGGCCCTGGACCAAGCTGATGGACGTGCCCGAGTTCACTGATGAACTGGTCGATATGATCGCCGATCAGTCGGATGCGCAATCGGGGATGCATTCGATCCGCGAACTGGAGCGGATTCGCGACAACAACCTCGTGGGGATGATGCGCGCGCTCAAGGCGCAAGATTACGGGGCAGGGGCTGTGCTGAACCAGCATGACGCGATGCTGAAACCCGGTGCGCTGCCGACGATGGAGGAGGCCGATCTGAGCCAACCGATCCTGACCTTGTCGCGCGCGGTGCCGCTGGATTGGACGGACTATAACGGCCACATGAATGAGGCGCGCTATCTGGAGGCCTTCGCCGCTGCCACCGACCGGTTCATGGAGATCATCGGTTGTGATGCGGACTATATCGCGTCGGGTGGCAGCTATTTCACGGCTGAAAACCACATCCGCTATGTGGATGAGGCCCATGCAGGCGCAAAGATACAGGTGCGCACGCAGATGCTGTTGGGGCAGGGTAAGAAGCTGCACGTTTTCCACAGCATGTACGAGGGCGACAAGCTGCTGGCCACGGGTGAAAGCTTTCTGCTGCATGTCAGTCTAGACACCCGCCGTCCAAGTGCTCCGTCAGCGGAGATCGAGGCGGCCATGGCCCGTATTGCCGAGGCGCAGGCCGGGTTGCCTTATCCCGAGGGCGCGGGGGCGGCGATCCGTAAACCTGCATGAGCGCGCGGGTTCTGATCACGGCCGGGGCCTCGGGCGTTGGTCGGGCCATGGCCGAGGCTTTCGACGCCGTTGGCGCGCAGGTCTGGGTGGTCGATCTGGATGCAGAGGCGTTAGGTGCTTGCCCGAGCCATTGGAAACGGTCGCAGGTGGATGTGGCGGATGAGCCCTCGGTTGCTGCCCTGTTCGCCGAGATTGCGGCGCACTGGGGCGGGCTGGATACGCTCTGCGCCAATGCCGGGATCGCCGGGCCGACGGCGTTGGTCGAGGATGTGGCGCTTGACGAATGGCGTGCCTGTCTGGCGGTCAACCTTGAGGGGGCGTTTTTATGCGCGAAATACGCGGCACCGATCCTCAAGCGTCAGGGCAGTGGGGCGATCATCATCACCTCGTCTACGGCCGGGCAATACGGATATCCCAATCGCGCGCCCTATGCGGCGGCGAAATGGGGTGTCATCGGGCTGGCCAAAACGCTGGCGATGGAGCTAGGCCCCCACGGCGTGCGTTGCAACACGATCTGCCCCGGCGCGGTCGAAGGCCCCCGGATGGAGGGCGTTCTGGCCCGCGAGGCCAACGCCAAAGGCATGACCCGCGACCAGGTATATAACGGCTATGCCGCGGGTACCTCGATGGGGCGGTTTGTCGAGGGGCGCGACATTGCCGATATGGCCGTGTTTCTGGCGTCAGACGCGGCGCGGCTGGTATCTGGGCAAGTGGTCGCGGTGGACGGGCATACCGTCAACCCCGACCCCAAGATTTAGCCCTGATTGGGACCACGAATCTGGCGGATGGTCTGGCGGACCGCCTGCCAATCCTGCGCCTGTTGCATATTCCCGGCGGCCTCGCATTCGCGCATCTTCTGCGCGGCTTCAGCCTCGGCTCTGTCTCCGTGGGCGGAATATAAGGCCCGTGCGTATTGGGCGGTTTGCATTGCGTCCATTCCTGTGCTCCTCCGTTCATAATCGGAATGCGAAAGGGTTCGCGCCCAGCGACGTTAGCACAGGATTGAGTTTAACGCATACTGTCACGTAATGCGCGCAGATGGCCGGGAAAATCCCGCGCGGTGACGTCGGCCTCGCGGACCAGAGTGTCAAAATGCCGGGTGAACGTTTCGATCCGGTCGCGGTCGCGGAACGCCATATAGTGGCTGCCCGCATAGAAAACGCAGAGCAAGGGGCCAAAGATCGTGACTGGTGCCGAATAAAGCCTTTTTGCATCAAACAGATAGATGCGCAGGCGGGGATAGAGTTGGTCGCACAGAGCAAGTAGATGGTCGATCTGATCCTGACGTGTTTGCAGATCCAGCCCTCGGTAGTACCCGGATGCGCTTGCGAAGCTTTCGATTTCAAACAAGGGCATGGCAATTTCGTAGTCCGATTGCGCCCGGCGCATCCAGGTCAACCGGTCTTCAGATGCGCCAATGGCCTGATCTGCCGTCCGCCCCAGATGTGGTGCATACTCCCATTCCAGAACGGCGCGAGTCTTTAACATATCCGGCAAAGTCGCTGGAACGTAACGGATTTTATATCCGGCGGCCTCTTGGTGCCATTCGAAGATCCGCTCATCCACCAACGCGCGGGCGGCCTCGGTCACAGTTAGCGCACCCGCCAAAAGTTCGGCCGCGCTTTCGGGTCTGTCCGATAGCGACAGGAGCCAATCCGCCGAAACCCCCAGCGCTGACGCGCAGCCACCCACCACATGGGCGTTTGGCAACCGGGCTCCATCGCCGGTCAACAGTTGAGACACGGTCGAGCGGTCAACGCCGATGTTCCGTGCCAGAGCACTTTGGCTAACGTGCCGCTCCTCCATCGCGCGGGCAAGGCGGAGGCGGAACTGTGCGGCACGGTCTCGTTTGTCGATATTTTCTGCCATGTGTTGGATTTTATCACAAATGATGAATTTTGTTAATCACATTCAGAATGGTCACCACATGCGTGATCCGTAATTCTTAAGCCATAACAAAAATATGGGTGACGGAATGGAGACACGACGCAGATCAGTCGTGAAGGCTGTATTGTGGAATGCGGTGGGCCTTGTCGTTATGAGTTTTGTGGGGTTGATCGCAACCGGATCAGCGGCGATCGGGGGCGGCTTGGCTTTGGTCAACACGGCCATCGGCCTTACGCTCTGCGTGATTTACGAACGTATATGGGCAGGTATCTCATGGGGCCGCAATGTCTGAGCGTGCAGGGCTTGAATGGGGCACCCTTGCCCTGATCCTTGGGTGCTATGGGGCGTGGTTGGCGATGCTGTTTTATTTGCCGGTTTGGGCCGCCGTGCCATTGGTTGGCGTTGTCGCAGCACTGCATTCCTCGCTGACGCATGAAGCGATCCACGGCCATCCCTTTCGGCAAAAGGCTTTGAATGAGGCGTTGATGGCGTTGCCGTTGACGCTGTTCATTCCGTACCGCCGGTTCCGCGACCAGCATCTGGCGCATCATCGTGACGCGACGTTGACCGACCCCTATGATGACCCGGAATCGAACTATCTGGACCCACAGGTCTGGGCAGGCCTGCGCGGTTGGCAGAAACGCTTGCTTGCAGTGAACAATACGTTACTAGGGCGCATCGTGCTGGGTCCGGCCATTGGCCAATTTGTGTTCATACGAAGTGAGTTACGGTGCGTTTTAAAGTCTGAAATCCTGCGTGCCTGGGGATTGCATCTATGTGGTGTTCTGGTGGTTCTGTGGATTGTGTCGCTGTCGCCCATGCCAATCTGGGCCTATGTTCTGGCCGCCTATCTGGGGCTAGGCTTGGTGAAGATCCGAACCTTTCTTGAGCACCGCGCTCATGATCGGGCTTCGGCTCGTACGGTGATCATCGAAGATCGGGGGCCCTTGGCATTTCTCTTTCTTCACAACAACCTGCACGTGGTTCATCACATGAATCCAGCGGCGCCGTGGTACCGTTTGCCCGCCTTGTATCGCGCAGGGCAAGACACATACTTGGCGCGGAACGAGGCTTATGTCTATCGCTCTTACGCGCAGGTGTTTAGAGCCCATTTCCTAAGGGCCAAAGACCCAGTGCCCCATCCGCTCTGGCCAAAGGGGTAAATTGCGGCCACAAGGGGCGGTATGAGCCTCTGGATACCCGTCACCATCGCCGCCGCCTCGTTTCAGACCGTGCGGTTTATGCTGCAAAAATCACTGAGCAGCGTGAAATTGTCCGCCGCAGGTGCGACCTTCGCCAGATTTGCCTATTCGATGCCGTTGGCCGTTCTGGCGCTTTGGGTCGCGCTGCGGCTCAGCGAGCTGTCTTTGCCTTCGATGCCACCGATGTTCTGGCTGTTCGCGACCATTGGCGGCACAACGCAGATCTTGGCAACCATCTGTGTGGTCGCCTTGTTCAAGCAGCGCAACTTCGCGGTCGGGATCACCTTCAAGAAAACCGAGGTGATCCAGACCGCTATCGTCGGTTTCCTCGTTCTGGGTGATCAGATTTCAGCCGGAGCGCTAGTCGCCATTCTGATGGGCCTGACTGCAGTTCTGCTACTGTCGAAAAACCCCGGAGGCGACGGCGCGTGGTGGAAACACCTGACCAATCGCGCGTCACGGCTGGGGCTGGGGTCGGGGATTCTGTTCGCCTTTTCCTCGGTCAGCTACCGGGGCGCATCACTACAGCTTGGCGAGATCGACGCATGGTTCCGCGCATTGGTGACACTGGCCGTTGTTGTGACATTCCAATTCGTCAGCATGGGGCTGTGGCTGCTTTGGCGCGACCGCGCTGAACTGCGCGCAGTGTGGGAGACGCGGCGCACCGGCGTCTTCGTGGGCCTCACCAGCCTGAGCGGGTCGTTTTGCTGGTTCTTCGCCTTCACATTGCAGAATGCGGCTTATGTTAAGGCGCTGGGGCAAGTCGAACTGATCCTCAGCCTGTTTGCCTCGATCCTGTTCTTCCGCGAAACCATCACCCGGCGCGAGATCGCCGGTATGGCATTGCTGGGGGCTTCAATCCTGGCACTTGTGTTGACGATTTAAGAGGCGTCCGCCTCGGCCAGCGCCGTTACGGCTGCGCGGCGTTCGTCAAAGCTCAGCGCGATGAAGCTGGGCAGGTGATCACCCATGCCAACAACCGCCGGACCTGATTCATTGCGGCGGCCACGGCCACGCGGTTCTTTGTCCTTTTTGCGGTCCGAGTCCTTCTTGCGCTCGGGCTTTTTGTCGGCCTTTGCCTCGTCGGTCGGCTTGGCCTTCTTCTCGCGTTTGGGCTTTTCGTCCTTGGGCTCTTCCTTGACCGGATTGTCCAGCCGAGGGATGTCCTTCTGGATCAGCTTCTCAATTGCGTCCAGAGCCTTTTCATCGCGGCCCGAGCAGATTGTGATCGCCTTGCCCTCGCGCCCCGCTCGACCGGTGCGACCGATGCGGTGCACGTAATCCTCGGCATGGCCGGGGACGTCAAAGTTGAACACATGGCTGACCGAGGGGATATCCAACCCCCGTGCCGCCACGTCCGAGGCTACCAGCAGGCGCAGAGACCCGTCGCGGAATCCGTCCAGCGTTTTCATGCGCTGCGACTGATCCAGATCGCCGTGAATAGCGGCGGCGTTATAGCCGTATTTCTTCAGCGATTTCGCGCAGATATCCACATCCGTCTTGCGGTTGCAGAAAATGATCGCGTTGGTGCAGCCTTCACCCTCGGCGTCGATCAGCGCGCGCAGAACCTTGCGCTTGGCGCTGGCCTCGCGGTCGCGGCGGCCACCTTTGAACATGACCACGCCCTGTTCGATCGTCTCGGAAGCGGTGGCCTGACGAGCAACCTCGATCCGGGCAGGGGCGGACAGGAAAGTGTCGGTGATGCGCTCAATCTCGGACGCCATGGTGGCCGAGAAGAACAGCGTCTGACGGGTGAAAGGTGTTAGCGAGAAGATGCGCTCGATATCGGGGATGAACCCCATATCCAGCATTCGGTCGGCCTCGTCCACCACCATGATCTGAACACCGGTCAGCAGCAGTTTGCCACGTTCGAAATGGTCCAACAGGCGGCCCGGAGTGGCGATCAGAACGTCCACGCCCCGGTCGATCAGCGCTTCCTGTTCCTTGAAGCTGACGCCGCCGATCAGCAGCGCCTTGGTCAGTTTCAGGTGCTTGGTGTAGGTGTCGAAATTCTCAGCCACCTGCGCGGCCAGTTCCCGCGTCGGGCACAGCACCAGCGAGCGCGGCATCCGCGCGCGTGCGCGGCCACGGGCCAGCAGGGTGATCATCGGCAGCGTGAAGCTGGCAGTTTTGCCGGTGCCGGTCTGGGCGATGCCCAGCACATCCTTGCCCTCAAGCGCAGGTGGAATCGCTCCGGCCTGAATCGGGGTGGGGGTTTCGTATCCGGCTTCCTCAATGGCTTTGAGGACCTTCGGGTTCAGGTTCAGTTCGTTAAACTTTGTCATGTATGTCCGGTTTTTGCGGACACTAGACCTGGCCCGCGCGTATGAATGTGTGCCGGGCCCGGATGGCCATGCGCATCCCGCGCATTTCGGCTGAGGCGGGACATAACAAAAACGTTGGGCAGGGTCAAATGAAGAGGGTTTCAGACCCCTGTGCTCCGATACTGTGCAGATTTAATACAACAATTCAGATGCTTCCAGGGAAGTGTTTCGCAAGCTTCCGGTCCAGATCCAGTGGCCGATGCCGGATCAACCCGTGTTGTTCAAGCCGTGCCCGCACCTCAGGGTGCGCGCCGCTGATCTCATCGAAAAACGCTCGCAAGCCGTCGATACCGTCCTCGCTTTCGATCCAGCTGAGCAGTTCGTTCATGTTCATCCCACCCTCATCCCGCGGGACATTTGGCGTCATTCCGGGTTTGTATGACCCACGCTCAAGTCGGAACCGGTAATGCGCCAGCCAGTGATCCCAATCCGGGGCGTGCCGGTGGCAGAGCGCAGCCTCGGCAAGTTCCGCTTTGCAGATCAGGCGTTCTCCATGCTGGAACAGCCCGTGAATGCGAAAGTTGATGCTCGGCAAACCGGTGCGGGCAAAAACCTTGCCTTGCAGATGACTGAGAAACCCGCCCTTAACGAAAGAGCCATAGTTGGGATAAAGCGCTTGCACCGACGCGGCGCGATCGGGCCCCGAGCGAATATACACTTTGTACAGGTCCTTGGCTTCGGCCACCGCCTCTTCCGGGCGGACACGGACAAAGGGGGTGTCCGGTGCTACCCCGGCCAGCAAATCGGCCACCGGGCGGTCGGGCCACAGAAACTCGTCCAGATCGATATGCAGCAACCAGTCTTCGCTGGCCTTTCGATAAGTGAAAGAGGCATTGGCTGTCTGGCGCACCTGATGCTTGTCGGGGCGCACCCGCTGACGATTGACCCAGAACCCGGCGTCGCAATTGCGTACCTCGACCTTTGGGTGGCGATTCAAGGCATTGAACGCCTTGGGGCAGGGCTCGTCCAGATAGATATGCATCCGATCAACCCCAAGGTCGAGGTGATAGGCTACAAAGCGAAGAATGTCCGGGGCCGCCCCCCGGACCGTCGAGACGATACCCCAGGTCGGTTTAGCGCCCATGCGCGGCCCTTTGGCCGGTCACGTCATCATTTCCTTGGTGGCCGTTAGAGTCAGGTCAGGATAGTCCCGCACCACCCGGTCGATATCCCATTGCAGACGTGTCAGGTAGACGATGTCGCCGTCATGATCATGTGCGATGTGCTGTTTGTTGGCGTTGACGAACTTGCCCACCGCCAGCTTTTCACCGCTGACCCAGCGGGCCGAGGTGAACTGAGACGCCTCAAACCGTACAGGCAGGCCGTATTCCATCTCGATCCGGCTGGCGAGCACTTCGAATTGCAGTGCGCCGACGACGCCGACGATAAAGCCCGACCCGATCGAGGGTTTGAACACCTTGGCCGCGCCTTCTTCGGCGAATTGCATGAGGGCTTTCTCGAGATGTTTGGCCTTCATCGGGTCGCCAGGACGGACGGTTTGCAGCAGTTCTGGCGCGAAGGACGGGATGCCGGTGACGCGGATTGCTTCGCCCTCGGTCAGCGTGTCGCCGATGCGCAGTTGGCCGTGGTTAGGGATACCGATGATGTCACCGGCCCAGGCTTCCTCGGCCAGTTCCCGGTCGGATGCCAGAAACAGCACTGGGTTTGAAATTGCCATGGGTTTCTTGGATCGCACATGGGTCAGCTTCATGCCGCGCTTGAAGTGACCGCTCGCCATCCGCACAAAAGCCACCCGGTCGCGGTGCTTGGGGTCCATATTGGCTTGCACCTTGAAGACAAAGCCCGCAACCTTCTTTTCATCCGGCGCGATCTGACGGGGTTCCGCCGATTGCACCTGCGGCTGTGGGCCATAGGCGCCGATGCCCTCCATCAGTTCTTTAACTCCAAACGAATTGATCGCCGAGCCGAACCAGATCGGGGTCATATGCCCCTCTAGTACCGCCTGAGGGTCCAGCCCGGGCAGCAATTCACGCGCCATCTCGACCTCTTCCAGCAGCTTCTCCAGCAAGTGCTCGGGCACGTGTTCGGCTAGTTTCGGGTCATCCAGACCGTCGATCTGAATACTCTCGGCCACCTTGTTGCGGTCGGCGCGGTCCATCAGCTCCAGCCGGTCGCGCAGCATGTCATAGCAGCCGATGAAATCGCGGCCCACGCCAATCGGCCACGCGGCGGGCGTGACGTCGATTGCCAGCATTTCCTGAATTTCGTCGATGATCTCGAACGTATCGCGGCTTTCGCGGTCCATCTTGTTACAGAAGGTCAGGATCGGCAGATCGCGCAGGCGGCAAACCTCGAACAGCTTCTGCGTCTGGCTTTCCACACCTTTTGCACCGTCGATCACCATCACGGCGGCGTCCACAGCCGTCAGCGTGCGATAGGTGTCTTCAGAGAAATCGCTGTGACCGGGCGTGTCCACCAGATTGAACCGGAAGGTGCCATAATCAAACGACATGGCCGAGGCGGAAACCGAGATACCGCGATCCTTCTCCATCTGCATGAAGTCCGAGCGCGTGCGCCGCGCTTCGCCCTTGGCGCGTACCTGACCGGCCATCTGGATGGCGCCCCCGTACAACAGGAACTTTTCCGTCAGCGTCGTCTTACCCGCATCGGGGTGCGAGATGATCGCAAAGGTCCGGCGACGGGCGATTTCGGGCGGCAGGGTGGGTTGGTTCGAGGTATCAAGCATGACCGCGCGTATAGGCGGGGAAACCCGCCGAGGCAAGACAAAGGGGGTGGTTCGAATCGAGCACCTATGGCAATAAGAACATATAGTGAACAAATAATGGAGAGTATCAATGAATTTGAACGAAATCGCCGCCGAACTGGTCGCAGGCTGCCGCGAGGACCGCGCCAAGGAAAATCTTGAAAAGCTCTATGCTGAAGATGCCGTCTCGGTCGAGGCGCAGGATTTCATGGATATGGGCCGCGAGACCCATGGCCGTGATGCCATCCGCGGCAAGCATGAATGGTGGGAAGGCGCGCATGAGGTCTCGGGCGCATCGGTGAGTGATCCGATGCCACATGGTGAGGACCGCTTTGCCGTGATCTTTGAAGTGCAGGGCAAGGTGAAGGAAACTGGCGAAGCCTTTGATATGAAAGAAGTTGGTGTCTATCACGTCGCAAATGGCAAGATAGTGCGGGAAGAGTTCTTTTACTGATCTCTAACGACTGGTTTTCCCCATCTGGCCAGTGCTAGACATGTGGGCAACAACAGATGGGGAGGATCACATGGATCTGGGTATCAAAGGAAAACGCGCGCTGGTCTGTGCCAGCAGCAAGGGTTTGGGTTTGGGCTGTGCCGAAGCTTTGGCCGAGGCCGGTGTCAATCTGGTGATGAACGCCCGCGGAGCCGAGGCGCTTGAGGCCGAAGCCGCGCGCTTGCGGGACACCTATGGCGTTGATGTTCAGACGGTGGCCTGCGATGTGACCTTGGCCGAGGGGCAGGCGCAGGTGATCGAAGCCGCGCAAGATGTTGATATCCTTGTGACAAACTCCGGTGGGCCGCCTCCGGGCATGTGGTCGGATTGGGAGCGTGAGGATTTCATCAAGGCCCTCGACGCCAACATGCTGACGCCGATTGCCTTCATGAAAGCGCTGCTGCCGGGAATGATGGACAAGGGTTGGGGGCGTGTGGTGAATATCACCTCACAATCCGTGCGCGCACCGATCGCCGTGCTGGGGCTGTCGAACGCGGCGCGGACTGGGTTGACCGGCTACGTCGCGGGAACCGCGCGGCAGGTAGCCCCGCAAGGGGTGACAATCAACAATCTGCTGCCGGGTATCCACGCCACCGACCGCGCGGAGTCTCTAGATAGTGCAGTTTCGCTGCAGAAAAACATCTCGATGGAAGACGCCCGTGCCGAACGTGCCGCCACAATCCCGGCGCGCCGCTATGGCACACGGCAGGAATTCGGGGCCGCCTGCGCCTTTCTGTGTTCGCAACATGCGGGCTTTATCGTGGGCCAGAACATCCTCTTGGACGGCGGCGGAACTAACTTGACGATGTAGGCGATGGCGCAAAACTTTTCACTGAAAGACCAGTTGTTTAATGCAGAAAAGACCCGCTATCTGGCGGGGCTTTTTTCGGCAGCCGACCCCGCTTTCGAGGCAGAGGCGTTCGAGGTTCAGGTCATGTCCCGCCTGCTGGATCTGGAATTGAAAGAGCGCATGGCGTGGATCGCCGACTGCCTGCAACAGGCTTTCCCCGGCGCGCTGCCGGACATTGCGCCCACGCTGCTGCGCGCGCTGCCGCCGCCACTGGACCCGTCAAAGAAAGATGATGATTTCGGTGATTTCATCTTTGCACCCTTGGGCGATTGGGTAGTGGCCGCTGGCCTCGATCATCCCGATCTGGCCTTAGATGTGCTTGAGGAGCTGACGCAGAGGTTTTCGATGGAATGGGCCATTCGCGCGTTCCTGAACGCTCATCAGGAAACGGTGTTGGAACGGATGCAGGCATGGTGCGCGCATGACAGCTATCACGTACGGCGTCTGGTCAGCGAAGGCACCCGCCCACGTTTGCCATGGGGGCAGGCGGTGGGGTTGGAACTGACCGACCCGCTGCCTTTGCTAGATCGGTTACACAGTGATCCGACGCGATACGTGACGCGCTCGGTCGCGAACCATCTAAACGACATCACCAAGAAAGACCCCGATCTGGTGCTGGACCGTCTGCAGCAATGGCGCGAGGGCGGGCAGGACGCAGATGAGTTGCGCTGGATGACCAGCCACACCCTGCGTGGATTGGTGAAATCGGGACATCCCGGCGCGATGAAGATGCTGGGCTATGATCCTGACGCCGCAATCTCGGCTGACATTCAGGTGCAGGGAGATGCCCGGATCGGGGGTGCGCTGAATTTCGATGTGGCGCTCTGTGGTACCGGAGACCAGCCCGTTCTAGTGGATTATATCATTCACTTTCAACGCCCTGGCGGCAAAACCTCGGCCAAAGTGCACAAGTTGAAACAGACCGCGCTGCGGGATGGTGCGCTGACGCTAAGCAAGACCCACAAGCTCAAGGGAAATGCGACCACGTTCAAACTGGTGCCCGGCCCACACCGGCTGGAGGTTCAGGTGAACGGGCAGGTGCGCGCTGCCGTGGATTTCGATCTGCTCGGGTAACGCTTTTGTAAAATCGCACATGTGCGGATTGCGCCACGGCCCTTGCTGCATTAGCTGATCCCCTACCAGACACAGGGGATACCTTCGATGAAGCATGAATCGGTGCAGAACTATTACGGTGACGTCCTTCAAAGTAGCGCGGATTTGCAGACCAATGCCTGCTGCACGCCCGATGACATGCCGGATCATGTAAAGAAAATTCTCTCAAAAATTCATGATGATGTGCTGACGCGTTACTATGGCTGCGGTCTAATTGCACCGCTGGATCTGGAAGGGATGAGCATCCTTGATCTGGGCTGTGGTGCCGGGCGCGACGTATATGCGCTGTCGGCGATGGTCGGCGAAAATGGCCGCGTGGTCGGCGTGGACATGACGCCCGAACAGTTGGATGTGGCCCGCGCTCATCAAGAATACCACGCGCAGGCGTTCGGCCATGGTGCGTCAAATGTGGAATTCCACCACGGCTATATCGAAAAGCTGGACGAGCTGGACCTTGAGCCCGGTTCCTTCGACATCATCGTTTCGAACTGCGTGATCAATCTGGCCACCGATAAAGAGGCCGTTCTGCGCGGCGCACACCGTCTGCTGAAAGATGGCGGCGAGATGTATTTCTCGGACGTCTATGCTGACCGCCGCATCCCCGCCGCCATGGCCGAGGATGAGATTTTGTATGGGGAGTGCCTGTCGGGCGCGCTCTATTGGAATGATTTCCTGTCGATCTCGCGCAAGGCCGGGTTTGCCGATCCGCGCCGAGTGACACATCGCCCGCTGACCATCGAAAACCCGGTGCTGGAAGAGCGGGTTGCGCCCTTGAGCTTCCTTTCGGCCACGTATCGTCTGTTCAAACTGCCCGAGCTGGAACCAGCTTGTGAGGATTACGGCCAAGCGGTGATCTACAAAGGCACGATCCCCCATGCGCCGCATCTGTTCGAGCTGGACGACCATCACGCGATTGAGGCGGGCAAGGTCTTTCCGGTTTGTGGCAACACCTGGATGATGCTGAAAGACACGCGATTTGCGCGCCATTTCGAGTTTATTGGCGATTTCTCAACCCATTACGGCATTTTCGAAGGCTGCGGTGGAGAAAGTCCGTTCGAAGCCACGGGTACAAACACTGGTGAGGCCGCCTCGGGCGGTTGCTGCTGATCGCTTGCGCCTGACGGGCGGGGTTGCTATCCCCGCCTAAGCCCGATGGAAATGATCGGGAAAGGCTACGGGGTCCTTCGGTGACAGTGAATTCTACTCCTCCACGTCTGGAAATCCGCAATCTGGTCGCCCGGTACGAAGGGCGTGTTGTGGTGGATGACGTCTCGCTAAGTGTTCAGGCGGGGCAGGTGACGTGTCTGCTAGGGCCGTCTGGCTGCGGCAAGTCGACCACGCTGCGTATGATCGCCGGGGTCGAGATGCAGGAGTCCGGCCAGATTTATGTGGATGGCAAGCTGATCTGCGACACGGTGTTTCGTGTCCCGCCCGAGCGGCGCGAGATTGGGCTAATGTTTCAGGACTTTGCCCTGTTTCCCCATCTAAGCGTGGCCGACAACGTGGCTTTTGGTCTGAAGGGCCACAAGGACGAAAAACGCGCGCGGGTCGAGGAGTTGCTGACGAAGGTTGATCTGATGCGCTTCGTCGACAGCTATCCGCATCATCTGTCGGGCGGCGAACAACAGCGGGTCGCACTGGCGCGGGCTTTGGCGCCGCGTCCCCGGATCATGTTGATGGACGAACCGTTCTCGGGGTTGGATAACCGTTTGCGCGACGGTATCCGGGATGAGACGCTGGCGATCCTCAAAGAAGAAGACGCCGCCGTGGTTCTGGTCACGCATGAGCCCGAAGAGGCGATGCGCATGGCCGATGAGATTGCCCTGATGCGGCGTGGTAAGATCGTGCAGCAGGGCGCGCCCTATAATGTATATACCCGGCCTGCGGACAAAGCGGCGGTGGCATTCTTTAGTGATGTCAATGTTTTGAGGGCGCAAGTTAATGGGGCCCTGGCGGAAACCCCATTCGGGCAGTTTCTTGCGCCGGGCGTACCTGACGGCACGGACGTTGAGATCGTCTTCCGACCGCAGCATGTCAAACTGGATTTCGACCGTAACGGCAAAGGGCCGCTGCCCACGCCGACCGATGGCGTGGCCGCGCGTGGCGTTGTCCAGCGGGCGCGCTTTCTGGGTAATGAAAGCCTGGTCGAATTTCGCATGGACTATGACGGTTCAATCCTGAAAGCCACTGTGCCGAACGTCTTTGTTCCGCAGCCGGGGCGTGTCATGTGGCTGACCATTCGCCGCGACCGTTGCTTTGTTTTCCCCGAATAATTCCTGACGTGGCAATTTAGACCCAGCTGATGCGTGAAAGCCGCAGTTTGCGTGTGCGCGTCGCTTGCCGAGGCGCGGGGCCGGGTCTATCAAGGGAAAAACGCAGGGATGGATGGGGCATATGCGTATTCTTCTAACCAATGATGATGGCATCAATGCACCGGGCCTGATCACGCTTGAGGCGATTGCCGCCGAGCTTGCCGGGCCGGACGGAGAGATTTGGGTCGTTGCGCCCGCGTTCGAGCAATCCGGCGTCGGACATTGCATCAGTTACACGCACCCGATGATGGTCGCTAAACTGGGTGAACGCCGATACGCCGCCGAGGGCTCGCCCGCTGATTGCGTGCTGGCTGGTTTGCATGACGTGATGAAGGATGCGCCGCCTGATCTAGTGTTGTCAGGGGTAAACCGGGGCAACAACTCGGCTGAAAACACGCTGTATTCCGGGACGATCGGTGGCGCGATGGAGGCCGCTTTGCAGGGTGTCCCTGCGATTGCCTTGTCGCAATACTTTGGCCCGCGCAATTTGGGGCTGGATGACCCATTCGAGGCCGCCGCCCGGTTTGGGGCCGATCTGGTGCGCAAAATCTTGGATGCGACGCCGACCGAGCAGGGCGATTATCGTCTGTTCTACAACGTAAATTTCCCGCCTGTTCCCGCGGACGAGGTTCTGGGTACTCGCGTTGCGGCCCAGGGGTATCGCCGTTACACACATTTCTCGGTCGAGCCGCACAGCTCGCCCTCGGGGCGTCGGTTCCTATGGATCAAGGGCGGGTATCAGCACAATCCGACCGCGCCGGGGACGGATGCGGCAGTCAATCTGGCGGGTTATATTTCGGTCACACCGATGCGGGCGGATTTGACAGCGCATGACACGCTTGAGGCACTAAAGACAATCGAATGACCGGGTTGAGCGCAGAAACAAAGATGCGGTTCCTTTTTGCCCTGCGCTCTCGCGGGGTGACGGATGCGCGCGTATTGGCAGCGATGGAGCAGATTGATCGCGGCAAGTTCGTCAAGGGTTTGTTCGCGGACCGAGCTTATGAGGACACGCCGCTGCCGATTGCTTGCGGCCAGACGATCAGTCAGCCTTCGGTCGTGGGTCTTATGACTCAGGCGCTGGATGTGCGACCTCGGGATACGGTGCTCGAAATTGGGACCGGGTCCGGGTATCAGGCGGCTGTCCTGTCCAAACTGGCACGCCGGGTCTACACGGTCGAGCGACACAAGCGGCTGGTGCGCGAAACCGGCGACCTGTTCCGCGAGTTGGGCCTGACCAATGTGACCGCGATGCTGACCGATGGATCATTCGGTTTGCCTGAACAGGCTCCGTTTGATCGTATCATTGTGACTGCGGCGGCCGAGGACCCGCCAGGGCCGCTCTTGGCGCAGCTCAAAATCGGCGGTATCATGGTTTTGCCGGTGGGGCAGTCGGATACGGTTCAAACATTGATCCGGGTTCGGCGAACGGAAACCGGCCTGGACTATGATGAATTATTGCCCGTTCGGTTTGTTCCCCTGCTTGAGGGATTGGGCAAAGACGAGGCGTAGAGGCTTTTTTGAAAACCCACCGGAACCCCGGTCAACAGGGGCAGGTGATGAGGACAGAAAAAAGATGAGAGCAGTTTCCAAATCAGCGATGATGCGCTGCGCGACCGGAATGATTGCGCTGGCCGTATTAGCCGGGTGCGAAGGCCCGCTTGACTATGATCTTCGCGGTCAGATCGGAGGGTTTTCCACCACGGATGCGGCCCAGACGGCCACCACGAACCGCCCGCCGCCGGATGCGCGCGGCGTGATTACCTATCCGACTTATCAAGTTGCCGTTGCGCGCCGGGGTGACAAGGTCAGTGACATCGCAGCGCGGGTGGGTTTGCCCGAAGCAGAGCTGGCCACGTTCAACGGCCTCAAACCCACTGATACGTTGCGGGACGGTGAAGTAATCGCTCTGCCGCGAACGGTCAGTTCGGCAAGCTCGGTCGATATTGCGACAATCGCAGGGACCGCTATCGATGAGGCACCAGCGGATGGCTCGGTCCGCACGTCGACCTTGGCGCCTGCGCAGCCTACCGCGACACCAGCACCTCCTGCTGCGCCGTCAGGACCCGAACCCATCAGGCACAAGGTGAAACGCGGCGAGACTGCGTTCACGATCTCGCGCCTTTATGACGTGCCAGTGGACGCGCTGGCGGATTGGAATGGTCTGGATTCGGACTTTACGGTTCGGGAAGGTCAGTTCCTGTTGATCCCGATCAAGACGCAGTCCGCGCCGCAACAGGCCGCTGTGCCAGCAACCAATGTCACGCAGCCGGGGCAAGGATCACCCACTCCAACGCCGCCAAGTGCGACTCAGCCTTTGCCAGACGAACAGGTCGCTGCACCGGTTCCTGCGCCGGATGTAACGGCTGAGGCACCGACCAATCAGCGCAACTCGGCGCTGGGTTTGCCGGTGACCGGGACAATCATTCGTACCTATAAGAAAGGTCAGAACGAAGGCATCGATATCGCTGCTGCACCGGGCGCCGCCGTTAAGGCCGCCGAGGCCGGAACCGTGGCTGCAATCACCGCGGATGCCGATCAGGTGCCGATCATCGTGGTCAAGCACAACAATGACCTTCTCACCGTGTATGCAAATGTCGAAGGCATAACAGTCAAAAAGGGCGATCGGGTGCGGCGAGGCGAGAGAATTGCAGCCCTAAGGGATGGTGACAATGCCTATGTCCATTTCGAGGTTCGCAAAGGGTTCGAAGCGGTCGATCCAGAGCCGTTTTTGAAATAGAAAATGGCCCGGTCCGGGCCATGCTTCTGGCAGGGATATTCTCTGCCAGATGAAGGACGGATCAGGTTTGCGGATCGAAGTCGCTGAGGCGTTTTCCGGGCTCATCTGTGAACAGTTCGGGCAGGGGGCGGATGGCTTCGATCAGGTCAATGCGGAAGACGCGGAAGCTGTCTCGCAGCTCACACCATGCGGTGAGTGTCCAGACGCGGCCCCAGTATTCCATATGAAGCGGGCGGATCGTGCGCTCGGTCAGCACGCCGTCGATGCGGCGGTAGTTGAGGTGCAGTTTCTGGCGTGATTTGATGGCGGCGCGGATCGGGGCCATATGCGCCAACCCACGCGCAGCATCGGCAAAGGGGTAGACGGCGAATTTCCAGGTATCTGCTTCGGCGACGACTTGCGTCGGCAGCACGGCGTCGATCTTGTCGGCCAGCGTCTCGGCGGCGGCTTTTAGCTCGGGGTCGGCGGCTTGGGCCACGATGGCCATGCCGAGGTTCAGCGCCTCAAGCTCGGCTGGGGTCAGGTTTACCGGCGGCAGGGTGATCTGTTCGCGCACCATGTAGCCGACGCCGCGCTCGCCCTCGACCGGGACGCCTGAGGCGACCAGCGTGTCCATGTCGCGATAGATCGTGCGGACCGACACCTCGAGCCGGTCCGCGATGTCCTGCGCGCGGTGCAGTTTGCCATCGCGCAGGATCTGGATGATATCGAACAGACGATCCGTGCGGCGCATGTCACGCTGTCCGAACCGTGTTTAAGCAATCATGTTCCATAGCACTTTCTCGTGACGCATCTGGATGCTGTCGGGTTTGATCGCCGTCATCAAGGCAGCGGCGAAGTCTTGTTGTGGGAACTGCGCGGCGGCATTCTGTGCGGCTTTCATGTCGGTCCAGACGACGTAGTCGGTCCAGCGGCCATCCTCGCCTTGGCTCAGCTGTCGATGCGCAAAGCCGGGGGCCGCGCGCACAAAGGCTTCGGTGGATTGGCTGAGCTTCACGAACGCCTCGGGCGTGGTGCTGTCTGCGAGCGAAAAGGTGACGATTTCGGCAACATGGGTCATTTCAATCTCCGTTGACCAGGTTTCGATGATCTCTTCCTAGTCACATGCAACTGACATAAACCTGTCAGTTGGGAAAATCCAGCGCCCAAAAAACGCGTGAACAGGGCGAATTCGAACGTGGATTTGATCTGGCGCACTGTTGTCCACGGCTCGTCAGGCGTAGACACGGTTCCAGATCACATTCCCGGTGCGTGGCGCTGACGAGAAGGAGATAAGACATGCTTAACAATATCGGCCTACCGGGCTTGATACTGATTGCATTCTTTCTTCTTTTGCCTGTTCTGGTTGGCTGGGCTGCCAATAAAAAAGGTAGAAGCTTTCTGCTGTGGACCGTGATTAGCATCTTTACCAGCGCGATTATTGGGTTTCTTCTGTTTCGAATCGCAGAGGAAACGCGGCGCTTGAGTTCAACAGAACAAGTTTCCGACTAAAGGAGAAAAATCATGCCACTTAACAATATCGGCCTTCCCGGCCTGCTGCTGATCGCCGTTGTGGTTCTGGTGCTGTTTGGCCGTGGTAAAATCAGCTCGCTGATGGGCGAAGTGGGCAAAGGCATCACCTCGTTCAAGAAGGGCGTTCGCGAGGGCGCGGATGAGCTGGAACAGGACGCCTCCGAGATGGCCAAGGACGTTACACCCGAGACCGACAAAGACAAGGTCTAAGCTCAGATGTTTGATCTGGGCTGGACCGAGCTTTTGGTCATCGGCGTTGTTGCCCTGATCGTCGTGGGGCCAAAGGACCTGCCGGTGCTGTTCCGCAATGTCGGACGGTTTGTCGGCAAGGCCCGCGGCATGGCGCGCGAGTTCTCCAGCGCGATGAACGAGGCCGCCGATCAGGCGGGCGTCAATGACATCAAGAAGGGTCTGAACGCGGCCACCAACCCTGTTGGCAGCGCCATGGACGGCGTGAAAGAGGCCGCGCAGGATTTGGCCAAGAGCATGGACCCGACCAAGTTCGACCCCGACAGCGAGACCGGCAAACTGGCAGCCGAGCGCGCCGAACAGGCCAAGAAGATTCAAGCCTCGACCGCGCGCGCTGCCGCCGAGCGCAAGGCGAAAGAGGCCGCTGACGCCCTGGCCAAAGCCGAAGAAGCCGAGGCCGCGTTGAAAAACGAAAGCAAATCATGACCAAGACCGACGAGATCGAGGACAGCTCGGCCCCATTGATCGAGCATCTGGCAGAACTGCGTACGCGGCTTATCCACTGCGTCGTGGCGTTTCTGATCGGGATGATCATCTGCTTTACAGTGGCCACCCCGCTGTTCAACTTTCTGACGCAACCGTTGTGTGACGTTCTGGCCGAACGCGGGCAGGATTGCGGGCTGATCTTCATCTCGCCGCAGGAAGGGTTCTTTGTAGCCATCAAGGTCTCGCTGCTGGGTGGGTTCATTCTGGCCTTTCCCTATATCGGGATGCAGATGTGGCGGTTTGTGGCTCCAGGATTGTATAAGTCTGAAAAGAACGCGTTCCTGCCGTTCATGCTGGCCTCTCCCTTTATGTTCCTGTTGGGGGCCAGCTTTGCCTTCTACGTGGTCACACCGCTGGCGTATGACTTCTTCCTTGGCTTCCAACAATTCGGCACTGAAGGGGAGGCCGTGACGGATGGCGTAACCGCCGCACCGCTGAGCGTGGTCTTTCAGGGCTCAGCACAGGAATATCTGAACCTGACGATCAAGTTCATCGTAGCCTTTGGTCTGTGCTTCCAACTGCCGGTTCTGCTGACGCTGATGGGCAAGGCGGGGCTTGTGACGGCCGAAGGTTTGGGCTCGGTTCGCAAATACGCCGTGGTCGCCATTCTGGTGCTTGCCGCGCTGGTAACACCGCCCGACGTGATTACTCAGGTGATCCTGTTCGTGGTGGTCTACGGACTGTACGAAATCTCGATCTTCCTCGTGGCCCGTGTCGAGAAAAAGCGCGAAGAACAGCTGCGCGCTGACGGCTACTATGACGACGAAGAAGAGGCGGATGCCGAAATCGTCGACGAAGAAAGCAAGTAAACCGGCTTAACCCGGATCAGGCGCGCCCATTCGTGGCGCGCCTTTTTTATGCGCGGGTCTTGCCGCTTGCATCTGATCATGGTTTGAACCCCAAAACAGCCGGAGGCCCTGATGGATGACCAAGCCCTGAACCGCATTGCTGATGCCTTGGAGCGAATGGCTCCAGCCCCTTTGGCAGCCCCTGATTTCGGCGCGGCTCCGGCTTTTGTCTGGCATGTGGACCCTGACCGGCTGGAACCAGTGACCAAGGTTAACCGAGTCGATTTGGACCTGCTGGTGGGCATCAACCGCTCGCGCGACACGCTTCTGGACAACACACGGCGCTTTGCGGCTGGGTACAAGGCAAACAATGCGTTGCTCTGGGGTGCGCGGGGTATGGGTAAGTCCAGCCTTGTCAAAGCGGTCCACGGGAGCCTGCAAAATGAATACCCCGATCTGAAACTGGTCGAACTTCAGCGCGAGGACATGGGCTCGGTCGCGCGTCTGCTAAACCATCTGCGGGCCGCACCGCATCGGTTCATCCTGTTCTGCGATGATCTTTCGTTCAGCCATGATGACCAACACTACAAATCGCTCAAGGCGGTGCTGGACGGCGGTATCGAAGGCCGCCCGGAAAATGTGGTGTTCTACGCCACCTCGAACCGCCGACACCTGATGCCGCGGGACATGATCGAAAACGAACGCTCCAGCGCCATCAACCCGTCCGAGGCGGTCGAGGAAAAAGTCTCACTCTCCGACCGCTTCGGCCTTTGGCTGGGCTTCCACCCCTGCGATCAGGACGAATACCTCGCCATGATCAACCGCTACTGCGCCGCCTATGGCGTCAACGTCGCCCCCGACACCCTGCGCGCCGAAGCCATCGAATGGCAGGCCACACGCGGCGCACGTTCTGGCCGCGTAGCGTGGCAATTCTTCGTCGATCTGGCCGGGCGCACCGGCGCGCATATAGGCTGATCCGCCCGCTTCATCTGGCCAAAAATACCTCCGTCGGAGGCATGGCCCGCAAGGGCCATTCCCTTATAGAGACGCCAAGATCCGGGCCGCCTCATCCGCAGGGCTCGTCAAAGCATCACGGTCCTCGCCGGGATGAAACCGCGCGCGCACGGCCGTTGGCATGGGCGCAGGTTCCACAATCGACACACGTGGCCCTGTGCGCTCGGTCTCGGCCGCCCAACTGCGGGCCAAAGCCATCTGAGCGCCCTTGGTCGCGCCATAGATGCCATAGAACTTGTCGCCCGCTTTGGGGTCGTCAAAGAACACGGCATGACCGCTCTCGCCCAGCAACGGAGCGATATAGGGAATCAAAACCGAAGTCGCCGTGGCATTCACATTGACGGCCTTTGCCCATTCCTTCGGGTCGATAAAATGCGCAGGCGTCAGAGCCGAGCTGTGAACAGCCGTGTGCAGCCACAGATCCACCTTGCCCCAACGATCATGAATACCCCGGCACAGCGTCGCCATGGCGTTCGGGTCTGCGATGTCCATGGGGGCCAGCGTGGCCGCGCCGCCTTTGGCCTGAATACGGTCATCCAGCTCTTCCAGCCCACCGGTGGTACGGGCGACAGCGACAATGTGGTACTCGGGGGCCAGCGCCTCGGCCAGAGCAGCGCCCAAGCCCCGTGACGCCCCAGTGACTAGGGCAATTTTGGTCTGATCGGTCATGACAGCGGTTTGAACCCCCGCAGGCAGGGCGTCAAGACGGTTTAGCTGCCGGGAATGGCGATGCGCCGGGTCTGGCCGCTTTGTCGCAGCATCACGCCATCCGAATCAATTGCCACCACAGTGCCCGAGGATACGCGGCTGCCGGGCTTGACCTCTTTCACACGTCCCGACGACATTCGCATGAGCGCGCGCAAATCCGATTTCGGGCCAAAGACCCCAAGGAGGGATACAGAGTTCTTTTTAAGCGCGCTTTTTTGCGTGGCCGCGCTTTTGACGGTGGCGTTCGACATAAATTCCGGCCGGGCCGCAGCGGCCCGATCCCTTGTTGTGAGTGCTTGGTAGGCGGGGCCTTAACAAAGCCAACCAGTAAGAAAAACCCCCCTGGGGGATCACGAAAACGACAGCGAATGTGCCCGTGGAGAAGCCCTTGAGCTTACGTTTTCTTCGCCGCAGAGTTGTGGGCGAAAACCCACCGATCCAGTATGCACGGGCAAAAAGAAAGCCCGCATCGCTTCAGTGACGCGGGCCTTCGTCATCACCGATTCGGTAGATAAACTAACCCGAGGCCAGTTTTGCGGCGTTCCACGAGCCGCCGGGTACCTGCATATCCTCGCGTTTTTTGCTAACGCGGCTGCTGTTTTCCAGCGTGTCCAGGTAATCCCCACTGACGCTGCCAGTGATGTAATTACCGTCGAAACACGAACAGTCAAAAGCCTCGATCTCGGGGTTTCCTTCCTTGGCCGCCCAGATCAGATCGTCGAGGTTTTGATAAAACAGTGCATCCGCTCCCAGTTCCTGCCGGATTTCTTCAATTTCCTTGCCGTTAGCGACCAGCTCATGCTTGGTGGGCATGTCGATGCCATAGACATTGGGATATTTCACAGGCGGCGAGGCGCTGGCGATATAGACTTTCTTCGCTCCGGCCTCGCGGCACATCTGCACGATTTTCTTGATCGTGTTGCCGCGCACAATGGAATCGTCGATCAGCAGCACGTTGTGACCTTTGAACTCCAACGGAACCGCGTTCAGCTTGCGGCGCACAGATTTTTGACGCTCTTCCTGACCGGGCATGATGAAGGTCCGGCCCACATAGCGGTTCTTAACCAAACCCTCGCGGTATGGGATGCCAGTTGCCTTGGCGACCTCCAGCGCGACGGGACGGGCGCTGTCCGGCACAGGAATAATGCGGTCGATATCCAGACCGGCGGCCTCGATCTGCCGGGCCAGCGTTTGACCCATGCGCATCTGGGTTTTGTAAACCGAAACCCCATCCAGCAGCGAATCCGGACGCGCCAGATAAACATACTCGAAAATGCAGGGCGTCAGTTGCCCATCAACCGCCTGGAATGTGTGCATGTTGCCGTCCAGATCGATCAAGATCGCCTCGCCGGGTTTCACATCGCGTAGTTTGTCAAAGCCGTTGATGCCAAAGGCCACATCCTCAGAGGCAAAGGCATAGTCGTCACCCTTTCCATCCACATCACGCTTGGCGACCGAAAGCGGTCGGATGCCACAGGGATCACGGAAGGCCAGCATTCCGACGCCTGCGACAAGACAGATCACCGAATAGGCGCCCTGTACCCGCTCCATTGTCATCTTGACGCCGGCAAACAGGTTGCGGATCGGTTCTGCATTGCCGTTAACCTTGATCGCATCGGCGACCTTGTCGGCCAGCACGTTCAGCAGGATCTCGGAATCCGAAGTGGTGCGCAGGTGGCGGCTGTATTTAGCGGTCACCTTTTCGCGCTGTTCGGCGGTGTTGGTGATGTTGCCGTTATGGACCAGATAGATGCCGTAGGGCGCATTGACGAAAAAAGGCTGTGCCTCGGCCGCGCTGAGCGAGCCTGCGGTCGGATAGCGTACATGGCCCATGCCAACTTTGCCCAGCAAGGTTTCTGCGTCCTTGGCGTTGAACACGTCTTTGACCAGACCGTTGGCCTTTTTCTCTCGGAAGAACTCTCCGGTATATGTGACGATCCCCGAGGCGTCTTGCCCCCGGTGCTGCAGCATCAGCAGCCCGTCATAGATTTCCGCAAAGACATCATGTGTCCTGCTTGCGATCCCCAAAATCCCACACATGTACGGGCTCCAATTTTCTATGACGATTTGAGAGGTTTCGGTGACTGGTGGTGCTGGATGGCAGTATCTGAGGACTCGATCGCCTGACAGGCGTTGAATGCGCGCGCTTTGTCCTTTGCAGGGGCGGGCACGTGAGAAAACAGATACAGCAAGATCGGCAGCTCCGATTCCATGTCAGTTCGGCTCTCACATAATGCCTTACGGTGCCTGTGTCATCAAAGGATCACAATTGCGATTTGACGCAGGTGGTTTTTGCGGGAATTGCGCTTCAAACAGTGACAGGTCAGGCCGCATGTGCTGTCATTTCTGTGATTACCAATTTTCTGTTTTGATACCATTCGGACGGACCTACCCATGTGGCAACACAAACAAGGACAAAAAAAAGAAACACAGCCAAAACGCAGATGTCACCGATGCCGTGGCATGGGTCGGTCTCCCTGTCCGATTTGCAACGGCGCGGGCGAAGTTGTCAAAAGCCGAGACATTCACGGAAAACCAATCTTTACACGGTGTACCGGGTGTTTTGGGCTCAAAAACATCAAATGCACGGTCTGTGCGGGTGAAGGGTTCACCTGAGCAATACAGTCTTGCCCAAAAAAAAGCCCGGTCCATGCCGGGCTTTTCGCTTATTCTGTGGTTGCCGGGGCGGCTTCGGGTGTGACCTCGCCGCCTTCTGTGCAGCTTGCCACCAACTCCTCGTATTGGCGTGTCACCCAACCGAGCGCTTCTTCGGGGTTCTGTTCTTCGATCTGACCGCTGAACTGTTCAAACACCTTGGCCGAGCGGCTTTCATCGACGATCGTATATGACTGACCTGTCATGACGGTATCGTAGACAAAGAATGCGATTGCGACCAGCAGGATGCCGCGCGCGATCCCGAAGAAGAAGCCAAGTGCTTGATCCAAACCACCCAGGGCTGAGCGTTGCACAAGCGACGAAAATAGAGGGGTGAAGATGCTGACCACGATCAGCGCCACCGCAAAGACCGCCGCAAAACCGGTGATAACAGACAATTCACAACTGTCTTGCAGGAAATCTCCGACGACCGGAATCTCTTTCACCAATGGCACCGCTTGAGGTGCAAAAATAAAGGCCAGAACCGCGGCGGCGACCCATCCCGCAATCGCCAGAATCTCACGCAACAAACCGCGGGAATAGGCCAGAAGGCCCGACACCACGATGATCAGGGCAACCACCCCGTCAATAATTGTAAAACCTTCCATGGCCCTCGCCTGTAATTTTTTCAGCCTCTTAAGGCGTTACCTTAACCTGCTCCGAAGGTTTCGCCAACAAACCCTACCAAATCAGAGGGGCGGGTGAGTGTCAGACCTGCCACAGTGCCAGTTTTGCCACCTGCCGGAGCTATGGCTGATGTGAAACCAAGTTTCTGGGCTTCTTTCAACCTATTTTCGGTTTGTGCAGCCGGTCTTAGGGCACCTGACAGAGAGATTTCCCCGAATACAACGGTGTCTGAAGGCAGAGCTGCATCCTCGCGCGCGCTCAGCAAAGCTGCGGCAACGGCAAGGTCTGCTGCCGGTTCGCTAATTTTTAATCCGCCTGCAACGTTTAGATATACGTCCAACCCAGTGAAGGGGACGCCACAGCGGGCTTCAAGCACCGCAAGTATCATAGCAAGTCTACCGCTGTCCCACCCGACGACCGTGCGACGCGGTTGCGAATGTGGTGATGGCGCGACAAGTGCTTGTAATTCAACCAAAACCGGGCGCGTTCCTTCGATTCCGGCAAATACCGCCGAGCCAGGGCTGGGTGTTCCGCGCTCGGACAAAAACAGGGCAGAGGGGTTCGTGACCTGGGCCAGTCCTTTACCCGTCATTTCGAAAACGCCGATCTCGTCCGCAGGACCAAAACGGTTCTTCACCGCACGCAGGATACGGAACTGATGGCCACGTTCCCCTTCAAAATAGAGCACAGTGTCAACCATGTGTTCGACGACACGGGGGCCTGCGATCTGACCCTCTTTGGTTACATGGCCAACCATGATGATCGAAATGCCATGTCGTTTCGCAAACGTGGTCAATTCATGCGCTGCTGCCCTTACTTGTGACACCGATCCGGGGGCGCTGTCGACATTGTCCGCCCACATGGTCTGAATCGAGTCGATAATGGCAAGGCCGGGTTTTTCCGCTTCAAGCGTGGTAAGGATGTTGCGCAGGTTTGTTTCTGCCGCGAGTTGCACCGGCGCGTCCTCCAGTCCCAGACGGCGGGCGCGCATCCGCACCTGGGCGCTGGCTTCCTCGCCCGAGACATAGATGGTCTTGACGCCAGCACGAGCAAACCGTGCGGCGGCTTGCAACAGAAGGGTGGATTTGCCGATGCCCGGATCTCCGCCCACCAGCAGGGCCGAGGCGGGGACAAGGCCACCGCCCAGCACGCGATCCAGTTCCTCGACCCCACACAATGTGCGAGGCGGAGGGGTTTCCTCGGTCGACAGGTCCGTGAGTGCGATGGTCTGGCCCCGCTTGCCGCCGAGGGATTTCTTGGCCGGGCCAGCCGAAAGGGGGGCTTCTTGTATGATCGTGTTCCACTCGCCGCAGCCGTCACAGCGGCCGGACCAGCGGGAATGCGTGGCACCACAGGCCGAGCATGAAAAAGTCGTCTTTGCCATGCGGCCCTTGGTGCCCGAGGTGGGGCGGTTCTTCAAGCCCTTGCGGGCTTTCATTTCCGCCGGTGGCGCGCCACGTCCTCAAGCCCTGCGGGCCATCGTCCGCGGCGGGCGCCTGTGGCGCCTATTCAGCGGCGCGAGGGGGCGACATCGCGATGACACTGGATTCGGTGGACTTGTGCTCGTCCGACTGCGATTGCAGTTGCGTGGACAACTCAGGCAACAGGTCGAACAATTCGTCACGCAGGCGGGCGAGTTGCGATTTGGCGATCGATTCCTCGATCTCGACATCGCGGGTCCATTGCCGCAGTTCTTGCTGAATGGTTTGCGCGTCACCGATGCGCTGCTGGAATTGCTCGATCTCTTCTTGGCGCTGCTGGAGGAACGTACGTGCCCGCGCCACGCGTTCGTCGCTGTAGGTGACGGCGAGTTCGTGGCTGATCTGGCTCATTTGCGCGGCCAGTTCGAGGATTTCCGGCTCCAGCGATTGGAGGTCGGGATGTTGGCGCAGAAAGGCAATACGCTCTTTGACCGCGTCGAATTCAGACGACATCATGAATGTGTCACCTCGGTCCGCAGCATGGGCCATTTGGTAGGCGTAGGTGATGTCATGCATGTTCATCGCGAACTTGCGATGCGCATTCTCAAGCGCCATCATTCGACCGTTTGCGGGCAGATAGAAGGCCAGCATGAGAATCAGTGCGGTCAATCCGATCTGGATAAACATGCCCGCATCTATAGCCGGTGTGGTGCCGAATCCGGCTTGCATGGACAGCCAGGGCAGGACCCCAAATGCCGATAAGGCGGTGGTCGTCACGGCCGCAAGCGCAGCCGCGCAGATTACGATAAAGGTCAGTCTTAAAAAGGCATTCTGAAATTGCAATGTTATGTTTTGGAGGGCGGCCATGGTTGTCGATCTCCTTCTAGAACCGGAACACACCGGAGCCGTAGCGGAGTAGACTTAACGTACAGACAGAGATCCGCCACGGACCCGAAAACTACTATTTGTTGCTGCTCGAAATATTAAGATGATACTTGGGTAAATGTTTTCAATCAATTAGCTTTAAGCTTTTCGTGAGGCGGATGTCATCTCTGTAATATGTCCCAATGCCAGCGAGGCCAGAATGCAGCCCGTGAACAGGTAAAGACCCCATGCGGTTTCGATGGTCGCGTAAGAGATGCCCTTGGCCAGCGTGATGTAGAGCGCGATCAGGAAAATATCGGCCATGGCCAGCTTGCCGAGGATGTTGAGCGCGGGCTGGACGCGCGGGTCCAGCAGGTTCCATTGGATCAGTGCGGTGCCGATGGTTTTGACGTAAGGCGCGAAGAGCGCGAAGACTGTGACGACCAGTGCGAGGAAGATATCGGATTTCCAGAGCGATTGCAGGCCGGTGATGACACTGATTTCGCTTAGGCCGAAGATCGGCAGGAGGCCCGCGCGCATCAGCGGGGCGAACCATGCGATGGGGTAGAGGATCAGGAGCGAGAGGGTGGCGAGGCGGAGGGTCATTGCATTGGTAAATCCGGTTCTTGTTGCCAACATCTATGGGCCGACAAATCCAGTCGCAAGTTTTTCATTGAGGTCGCAATTGCCCATGTTTAAGTGCTTTGGGGTTTAGTCATTCTTCTTGGAGTTGCAGTGCCTGATCCTGTGATAAAAATCGTATACGGTCCGTCTGCACTGAGCAAAGGTGTCTCTAATGCGTCGACAGGGGGACCAGGCGCTCTTCTGTCCGCCGGTAGTTCGGCTGCTGACAGATTGCCCTTCGACCGGGAGCAGCTTTTTAGAGTGCTGCATTTCCGGTTGTACGAAACCAACGGTGCTAGACAAAGGGCCAATTGGTTTGGAGGACGGATTTACAACAAGTTTTCTGGCGAAGATCCTATATATATACCAGTTTCGGGAACGCATTTGACGCAAACACTGGATGCAATCCGAATTCAGGCTTCGGACTTTGTAGTTGCTAGTGGGCACTACTTGCTGAGATATGACTACGCTAAACGGGCTTATTACCAATTGAAAAGCGAACGGCAGCGGGAAGGCGATTAACGCACCGCCTCAATCGGCCCCTCAGCACTGCCACTGATGAACTGCTCGACATAGGGATCACCCGACGCATCCATCTGCTCAACAGGGCCAGTCCACTGTATGACGCCTCCGTGCAGCATCGCCACATTATCGGCAATGGCGCGGACGGAACTCATATCGTGGGTGATGGTCATGGCCGTTGCGCCCATCTCGGTCACGATCTCGCGGATCAGGTCGTTGATAACGCCGGACATGATCGGGTCCAGCCCGGTGGTGGGCTCGTCAAAGAAAATGATCTCGGGCTCGGCAGCGATGGCACGGGCAAGGCCCACGCGTTTTTGCATCCCGCCCGACAGTTCCGAAGGGAACCGGTCGGCAACGTCCGATTTCAGGCCCACACGCCTCAGTTTATCAATCGCGATCTCGCGGGCATATTCCGCGGGGCGCTTGAGCGGGCCGCGCAGCAGACGGAACGAGACGTTCTGCCAGACGGGCAGAGAGTCAAACAGAGCCGCCCCCTGAAACAGCATCCCGAACCGGGCCAAAAATGCATCGCGGTCGCCTGTTGCGGCATCCTTGCCATCCACATAGATCATGCCGCTGTCGGGTTTGATCAACCCGAGAACGCATTTCAGCGCCACAGACTTTCCGGTTCCCGAACCGCCTATGATCACCATCGACGTGCCCTTGGGGATATCGAGGTTCATGCCTTGCAGGACTCGGTTATCACCGAAGGCTTTGTGTACATTCTCCAGCCGTATCATACCGAAAAGAACACCCCTGTGAGAATGAAGTTGGCGGCCAGGATCATGATCGCCGCCGCTTCGACCGAGGATTTGGTCGCACGGCCCACGCCCTGCGCGCCGCGGCCCGAGTTCATGCCATAGTAGCAGCCCATCACGGCCGTGATGAGGCCAAACGTTGCACCCTTGACCAGCGATGAAATCACATCGTGCAATTCCAGAAAATTGACCGTGTTCTGAAGGTAAGCGGCAGAGTTGAAACCTAGGTTCTGAGTGGCAACCACATAACCACCTGCGATGCCAATCACATCGCCCACGGCAACAAGCACAGGCACGGTCAATATGGCTGCCAGAACACGCGGTGCGGTTAAGTATTTCATCGGATGCGTGGACAGGGTGACCAGCGCGTCGATTTGTTCAGTTACTTTCATCGTTGCGATCTCGGCCGCGATCGAAGAGGTCACGCGTGCCGCGATCATCAGACCACCAAGAACTGGTCCCAGCTCGCGTACCATGCCGATGGCCACGATCTGAGGTACCACGGCCTCGGCGTTGAAACGGGCGCCGCCAGCATAGATTTGCAGCGCCAACGCGCCACCGGTAAAAATGGCGGTTAGGCCGACCACGGGCAGAGAAAGCCAACCGATATTCATCAGCGCAACGACAAATTCGCGTGGATAAAACGGAGGGCGGAAGACGTGCGATATCGCATCCACTGTAAACAGTGCCACCTTTCCAAAGGTGGCAAACACAGTCAGGACGGCATGGCCTATACCGCCCAGCAGTCTCAAAGGGTTCATTCCACGTAACCTCGGGAATAGCGCGCACCGAGCGACGTGAGGATCTCGTAGCCGATAGTGCCTGCGGCCTCGGCGAGGTCGTCTACGGTCTGGTGGCCGTTGAGAATGCGCATTCGTTCTGGGTCCTCAGGCAAATCAGTGACATCCACGGTGATCAGATCCATGGAGATACGCCCAACGACGGGGCAGGGTTGACCACCTGCGAACGCATCAATGCCGCCCCCGATCGCGCGGTGCAGACCGTCAGCATAGCCCGCTGCAACGGTCGCGATACGTGACGGACGGCGCGCGGTCCAACTGTTGCCGTAGCCAACAGTCTCGCCCTCGGCCAACTCGCGGACCTGAATGACGGGCAGGTCCACAGTCACCACAGGTTTCGCGTCGGCAAAAGGCAGACCACCGTACAGACCGACACCGGGCCGACAGAAGTCGAAATGGAATTCCGGCCCCAAAAGTAACCCTCCGGTCGCAGCCAAGGACCGTTGGGCCGAGACTCCATCAGTCATATCGCGGAAAGTATTGAGTTGTTGCCGGTTCATCGGGTGATCCGGCTCGTCCGAGCAAGCCAGATGCGACATGACAACAACCGGGTTCAGATCCTCAACCCGCGTTCGCAGCTCGGCCCAATCGGATGGTTCAAAGCCAAGTCGGTTCATGCCGCTGTCGAGCTGGATGCCAAATGAATGCGAGGGCAGGCTTTGTTCGTGGCGCAGAAACTGTTCGGGCGAGTTCAGCAAAGGTGTCAGGTCGTTCCCGCGCAGCAGTTCGGTATCGCCTTCCATATGCCCTGAGAAGACGCCGATCATCGGACCTGGGCCAACAGCTTCGCGGACGGCTGCGCCTTCTTCGGCGACGGCAACAAAGAACTTGCGAACACCTTCTTCGGCGAGGGTGTCCGAGACAGGACCCGCACCCAAGCCATAGGCGTCTGCCTTGACCACGGCGCCGGTCTCGACATTCGTTTTCGTATCTAGTGCGCGCCAGTTGCTGGCGAGCGCATGCAGGTTGATCGTCAGACGTGCGGTACTCATGGAACTGTTCATGACATTGGATCGCTGCAGGTCAAGGGGGTACGCACCGTTTATTGCCGGTTTGACGGGAACGTGGGCGAGGAATGGCTTGTCAGTATGGCAAACAAGGAACCTATGCGCCGAAAAAATCAGGGCTTATTGTTTTCACTGCGTCATCAACACAAGATTGGTGCGAGAATCATTTACGCTCATCCTGGGCGTCGGCAGGAGTAGAATTTGTGCAGTTTTCATCAGGTGTTACTGGCATAGAAGCCGAAATCCCCGAGTTCTTCCGGGCCGTTTTCAGCGCATCCGAAGGGTCGGATGAAGGTGAAGCGTTGAAGGCGCTGACTGTTGCACTGATCAAGACCACTGAGGCCGATGATTTGCTGTGCGTGACAGTGCATACATCCGAGCGCCTGTGCGGGTGCATTTTCTTTTCTCGCCTGACTTATGACGAAGACCCGCGCAAGGTGGTGCTGATGTCCCCGGTTGCGGTTGCTACAGATCGTCAGAAGCAAGGGATCGGACAGAAGTTGATCGCGTACGGGTTGGAACAGGTTCGCCAAGCAGGGGCCGAGGTCGCGGTGACTTATGGTGACCCGGCCTATTACGGTAAGTCGGGGTTTCAGTCGATGACACCAGAGTTCGCGCGACCGCCCCACGATCTGAGCCAGCCGCATGGGTGGCTTGGCCAATCGCTGAACACCAAGGAATTTAGGCCAATAGCCGGGCCATCGCGCTGTGTGCCAGCCTTCGATCAGCCCGGGTTGTGGTGACTGTCAGTAGCCTTCGATCTGGCCGTCCTGCTGCCAGGGTTTGACCAGGTTGCCAAAGCGAGTGAACTGCGCCTCAAACGACAGTTCGACCGTGCCTATGGGGCCGTGACGCTGCTTGCCGACAATGACTTCGGCCTTGCCATGCAGGCGGTCCATGGCCTGCTTCCACTCTTCCATCTTTTCCAGCTCATGATCGCCAGGCTTTTCACGCTCTTTGTAGTATTCCTCGCGGAACACGAACATCACAACGTCGGCGTCCTGTTCGATCGAGCCCGATTCCCGCAGGTCAGACAGTTGCGGGCGCTTGTCGTCGCGACTTTCCACCTGACGCGAGAGCTGAGACAGGGCGATCACCGGGATATTCAACTCCTTGGCGATGGCCTTCATGCCCATCGAAATTTCGGCAATTTCGTTGACGCGGTTGTCGGACATGCCCCGGCACAGCTGCAGATAGTCGATCACCAACAGATCCAGCCCATGCGTTCGCTTGAGCCGCCGCGCGCGGGCGGCAAGCTGCGAGATCGGCAGGGCAGGGGTGTCGTCGATGAACAGCGGGCAGGCTTCCAACTCCTTGGCGGCGTCCACGAACCTGCGGAACTCGGCCTCGGTCATATCGCCTTGGCGGATCTTGTGGCTTGAGATTTCAGAGGCTTCGGCCAGAACCCGGCCGGCCAGTTGTTCCGCGCTCATCTCCAGAGAAAAGAATCCGACCACGCCGCCATCCACAGCCCCTTCGGACCCGTCCGATTTGGTGCCGCGCTTATACGCCTTGGCCACGTTGAACGCGACGTTGGTCGCCAATGAGGTTTTCCCCATCGACGGACGCCCGGCCAGAATGATCAGGTCCGACGGGTGCAGGCCCCCAAGCTGTTTGTCCAAATCGGCCAGACCGGTGGAAATCCCCGCCATGCCGCCACCGCGCTGATACGCTTCGTTGGTGACGTTGACGGCTTCTGTGACCGCCTTGAGGAAGGATTGAAATCCCTGTTCGGTCTGGCCCTGCTCGGATAACTGGTAAAGCTGTTGCTCGGCCTCGACGATCTGTTCCTTGGGCTCGCTGGACACATCAACCCGTGCCGCCTTGTCCGAGATGTCGCGGCCCAGCCGGATCAATTCGCGCCGGATGGCGAGGTCATAGATCATCTGGGCATAATCATGCACCGCAAACGCACTGATCGAAGCACCCGCCAGTTTGACCAGATAGGCGGGGCCACCCAACTCTTTCAGGCCCTCATCCTCGGCCATGAAGGATTTCAGCGTCACGGGCGAGGCCAGCGCATTCTTGGCGATGCGATTGGCCGCGACCTCATAGATGCGGGCATGGACCGGATCATAGAAATGCTCGGCCCCAATGATCGAGGCCACCCGGTCATACAGATCGTTGTTCGTCAGGATGGCACCGAGAAGCTGTTGTTCAGCCTCAATGGAATGCGGCATGGTTTCGGCGTTCTGAATCTGCGCCGCTGCCTGCTCGATACTGCTTATCTCGTTCATTTTGTCCCCACTGCCCTGATGAGGTTCTACACGCGAATGGCCGTCCCAATCCATCTGGAAATCCCTGTGGTTAACTTGGGGTAAGACCTAGGGATAAGTTTCCAGACAGATAGGATATCTGAATGTTTATCGCTTATTATGTAGGAAAGGCGGGGAAAGTCACCAGATATCGTGCTTGGTGCACCGATTCTTCCTGGCTTATCCCCAAATTACCCACAAGAGGTTTATGTGGATTTATTAGCTTCCTGCCATCCACGCGGATCGTTCAGGAAGGCCTCGACCTCGTCAAGTGTCTCAGTGTCAAAGGCTTTCTGCGCCTTGGCCTCGGCCAGAACGTCCCACCACGTACACAGCGAATGCAGCTTCACGCCGTGGTCGCCCAGCGTCTTTTCGGTCTCGGGGAAGATCCCATAGTAGAATATCACCGCCGTATGTCCGCAGGTCGCGCCCGTTTCACGGATCGCATCCACAAAAGACAGCTTGGACCCGCCATCGGTGGTCAGGTCCTCGACAAGCAGCACGCGCTCACCTTCGGACATTGCGCCCTCGATACGGGCGTTGCGGCCGTATCCTTTGGGCTTTTTGCGCACATAGGTCATCGGCAGGGCCATACGCTCGGCGACCATGGCAGCAAAGGGGATGCCTGCGGTTTCGCCACCGGCGATGTTGTCGAACGCCTCGAACCCGGCATCGCGCATCACGGTGACCGTCAGGAAATCCATCAGAGTCGAGCGGATACGCGGGTATGAGATCAGCTTGCGGCAGTCGATATAGGTCGGGCTGGGCAGGCCCGAGGCCAGCGTGAACGGCTCGCGCGAATTGAAGTGGACGGCCTTGATCTCCAGCAGCATCCGCGCGGTCAGGCGGGCGATTTCGGTGCTGTCGGGGTACGAGCTAGGGATCATGGTGCAAACCTCTGGGCTGAAAACAGGTTGCGGGCTGATAACGCGCGGTGCCCCCCAGAGTCGAGAGGGCGGGCAAAAGAAAAGCGGACCCGCAAGGGGCCCGCTTAGCACGTTTAGTATGGCGCGCGATCAGCTTGTCATGTCATAGGCGCGTTCACCATGCACCGACAGGTCGAGGCCATTGGTTTCTGTCTCGGCATCCACACGCAGCGGCGTGATCAGAGCGACCAGTTTGATCAGCACAAAGGTCACGACGGCGGTGAAGACACCAACGATGACCAGGCCACCCAACTGTGCAGTCCAGGCCCCTAGGCCAAAGACGGCGATCATGATGGTGCCAAAGATGCCCCCAACGCCATGCACGGCGAACACATCCAGCGTATCGTCGATTTTCAGAACGTTGCGGATGACATTCACCGCTTCCTGGCACAGCACACCAGCCACGGCACCGATGATCAGCGCCTGAACCGGATCCACATAGCCCGAGGCAGGTGTGATGGAGGCCAAACCAGCGATCGTACCGGTCACCAGACCGACCATCGACGCCTTGCCGTATTTAATCCGTTCGTAAAGTGCCCATGTCAGCGAGGCGGTCGCAGCCGAGATATGCGTCACGGTCATCGCCATCGCAGCGCCCCCGTCAGCGGCCAGTTGCGACCCGCCGTTAAAGCCGAACCAGCCGACCCACAGCATCGCGGCGCCGATCATGACAAAACCTGGATTGTGCGGCGGCGTCGTGCGGTTGCGGCGCGGGCCCAGCACCACGGCAATGATCAGCGCGGCCAGACCGGCGGTTTCATGTACCACGATACCGCCTGCGAAATCGCGCACGCCGACCTCTCCCAGAATGCCGCCATCGGTCAGCATGCCGCCGCCCCAGATCCAATGCACCACCGGCGCATAGCACAGCAACATCCACAGGCCCGAGAAGGTCAGCACAAAGCCAAAGCCCACGCGTTCCACATATGCGCCTACGATCAGCGCGGGCGTGATGATGGCAAAGGTCATCTGGAACGCGAAAAAGAGAACCTCAGGCAGGTTGCCTGACAGGCTGTCTGCATCGACCCCATTCAGAAACGCCTTGCCCAGACCGCCCCACAGCCCAGATCCACCGTCGCCGAACGCGATGGAATAGCCTGCGACCAGCCACAGGATGCTCATCAGGCAGGCGATGCTGAAACAGTGCATGAAAACGCTCAGCACGTTGCGGGCGCGCACGAGGCCACCATAGAACAGGGCCAGGCCCGGAAGTGTCATAAACAGGACCAGGGCGGTTGCCACTATGATCCAGGCGGTATCGGCTCCATTCATCAGCCGCTCTCCTCTTCAGCTTGCGTGGCGGGGCTTGAAGCGGAGCACGGGTGGGGAAAAAAGAGGCAATCGTTAAAAAAGACGCCTATTTATGGGGCTTTTTCCTTATTGATGATTAGATGTGCGTCATTTTTGCAAGGTTGCAAAAAAATTAGGCGATATTAGAAAGCGCATCTGACAACAAATTTAGCGCGTGATCGCGCGCGGCCACTCGGACGGCGTCACGGCCAAGTGCGCCAAATTCGATGGTTTGTGTTTGGGTCAACCGCCCTGTAGCGGCGATTCCGAAGCAGACGCGCCCCTCGGGTTTGAACTCGGACCCACCGGGGCCCGCGATGCCGGTGATCGATACGGCCAGTTGCGCGTTGGAATGGTGCAGGGCGCCCTCGGCCATCTCGCGGGCAACCTGTTCCGAGACCGCGCCGTGCGCGTCCAGAGACGCCGCCTGTACGCCCAACATCTGCTGTTTTGCGGCGTTGGTGTAGGTCACGAAACCTCGGTCCACCACGGCCGAACTGCCGGGGATGTCGGTCAGCGCCGCGGCGACCATACCCCCGGTACAACTTTCTGCGGTGGCGATCATCACTCCTTGCGCCTTGGCGCGGTCCAGTAGCGCGGCGACGGTCATAGCCCCAGAACCCCATGCGCGATCCCGGCCAGGATCAAGACGCCGATGGCGGCAAAGACCCCGGCGATCACATCATCCAGCATCACGCCCATCGCATCCCCCTTGCGGTCGGCCCAGCCAACCGGGCCGGGTTTGGTAATGTCGAACAGACGGAACAACAGGAACCCTGCAATCCAGCCGGGCCACAGCGCCGTGATCTCGATCCCATGCGCCCAGGAGGGGTAAGAGATCGCCCAAAGCGCGATGAACTGGCCTGCGACCTCATCTATGACGATCTCGGACGGGTCGTGGTCCTCTTGCCCTGCGGTCATCACGCGGGTTGCCCAGAGCCCGCCAAAGAACACGGCAAACGTGGCGATCACCAGCAGGGGGAAACCACCCAGTGTATGCAAGACCCACGCCAAGGGCAGGGCGGCGAGCGATCCCCATGTGCCGGGCGCAGGGCGCAGATAGCCCATACCACAGACGGTGCCGATCAGGCGCGCGGCGGTCATGATTTCACCAGGCAGGCTGTGGCCAGCGAGGCAATGCCTTCGCTGCGGCCCGTGAAGCCCAGCCGTTCGGACGTTGTCGCCTTGACCGAGACCTGATCGGTCCGCAGCCCCATAATCCGGGCCATCTCGATCCGCATCGCCTCGGCATGCGGGCCGATCTTGGGGTATTCGCAGACCAGCGTGCAATCGATATTCGAGATCGCGTATCCCATCGTCGCTGCCAGCTCGATCGCGTGGCGCAGGAAAATCTCGCTGGCGGCCCCTTTCCATTGCGGGTCCGAGGGAGGGAAGTGTTGGCCGATATCTCCCTGCGCCAGAGCGCCATAGATCGCATCAGTCACGGCATGCATTCCCACGTCAGCGTCCGAATGCCCCTGAAGGCCGCGATCATGCGGCACCTGAACGCCGCACAGGACTACATGATCCCCGTCGCCAAACCGATGCACGTCATACCCGTTGCCCAGCCTTACATCCATATTCGTTCCCAATATGCGTTCCGCCCGGGCAAAATCCTCGGGCCTTGTGATTTTGATGTTATCCGCATCGCCCGGCACGATGGCCACGTCCAGTCCTGCGGCGCGGGCAACCTCGGCATCGTCCGCCGCGCCGCCCGCATGAGCGGCATGGGCCGCGACGATGGTGTTATAGTGAAAGCCCTGTGGTGTCTGTGCGGCGAAAAGGCCGGTGCGATCTTGCGTGCCGGTCACCGTTTGTCCGTCTCCGGTCCAAAGCGCATCCGTGACTGCCAAGCCGGGGGCGGCAGCGGGGCTGGCTTCGAGCGCTTGCAACACGTCGTGAATAGTCTGAGCACTGACACAGGGACGGGCGACATCGTGGATCAGAACGCGGGTCACATCCAGATCGCTCAGGGCGGCCAGCCCATTGCGCACCGAACCCGGACGATCTGCGCCACCTGCGGTCAGGATCAGATCTGAAGCGGCAAATTCTTCCCATGCGGTGCTGTCCTCGGGGGACAGGACCAGCACGATGTGATCGACTTGCCCGTGAAACTGCTCAATCGTCCAGTCCGCGACGCGGCGTCCGCCTAGCGGTCGCCATTGTTTCGGGATACCCCCTCCGGCGCGCAGGCCACGTCCTGCGGCAACGATTATGGCTGCGGTGGTCATGGGCGGTGTCTCCGGTAAATTCGGGGCAATGTTTAGGGTGCGGTGAATGCAGAGGCAATCACCCGCGTTATCTCGCCTAAAAATTAAGCAAGTGATGATTTTGCGGGCTTTTCAGCTGCCGTTTTGTTGTTCATATACGCTCAACTCGATATCTAAGTCGCAACTGCCCAAGGATTAAGCACGTTGACTCTTCAACTCGCAGACAAAGACCTGACTCCGCCGGTGCTGCTGGCCCCGATGGCCGGAATCACCGACCGCCCGTTTCGCGATCTGGTGATGCGCTTTGGCGCGGGTATGGTGGTCAGTGAAATGGTTGCAAGCCAGGAAATGGTGCAGGCCAAACCCGGCGTGCGCGAACGGGCCGAGCTGTCGGCCGACGTGGAAAACACCGCCGTTCAACTAGCCGGGCGTGAGGCGCATTGGATGGCCGAGGCCGCCCGGCAGGTCGCTGATCGGGGCGCGCGGGTGATCGACATCAACATGGGGTGTCCGGCCAAGAAGGTCACGAATGGCTATTCCGGCTCGGCGCTGCTGAAAACGCCGGATCATGCGCTGACATTGATCGAGGCGGTGGTCGCGGCGGTTGATGTGCCGGTCACGCTGAAAACGCGGTTGGGGTGGGACGACAAATTACTGAATGCGCCGGACGTCGCGCGGCGCGCGCAGGAGGCAGGGGTGCAGATGGTGACGATCCATGGGCGCACGCGCTGTCAGTTCTACAAGGGGCAGGCGGACTGGCAGGCGATCCGCGCGGTGAAAGAGGCGGTCGATATCCCTGTAATCGCAAATGGGGATATCGTGGATACGGAAACAGCGGGAACCGCGTTGGATCAGTCAGGCGCGGATGGCGTCATGATCGGGCGGGGTGCTCAAGGTCAGCCTTGGGTTCTGGCTCAGGTCTGCCACGATCTTTATGGCGCGCCTGCGCCGGTGGTGCCTCAGGGCGAGGGCCTGATCGAGATGGTCCGCGCGCATTATCAGGCGATGCTGGGCTTTTACGGTAGCGATCTGGGTCTGCGCGTCGCGCGCAAACACCTGGGTTGGTATATGGATCAGGCTGGTACGCCAGCAGCCTTGCGCCGCGCCGTTCTGACCTCTCGCGATACGGATGAGGTGATCCGCCTGCTGGGTGACGCCTTAAGCACTGAGGCGGAGGCTGTCGCATGAATTCAGACCAGAGTATTTGGACTTCGCTTCCGGTACCGGCCTTCATAATTGATGGCGATGATCGGATATCCGACGTTAATTCAGCCGGCGAAGGATTCCTGAATGCCTCGCGTAAATCGGTGATCGGGCACCCGGTTTGGGATCAGATTGCGGTCGACGCGCCACTGGAAGAGGCGTTCGAGCGCGCGCGGGCGCAGGGAACACCCTTGTTCGTGAATGATGTAGATGCGGGCTCGGGCAATCGTGCGCCGCTGCAATGCGCGCTGCAGATTGCACCATTGGTTGGCCATCCGGGTTCAATGATCATGATCATCTCGCCGCGAGAACTGGCAGGGCGGATGACGCGGGGCAATACTGTCAAATCGGCGGCGCAGTCGGCGATTGGCATGGCCGAGATGCTGGCACACGAGATCAAGAATCCACTGGCCGGCATCACTGGCGCGGCGCAACTGCTGAGTATGAATATCTCACAGCAAGACCTTGAACTTACAGACCTTATCGTCGCTGAGAGTCGTCGTATCGTAAAGCTGTTGGAACAGGTCGAGCAATTCGGAAACCTGTCGGAGCCTGATTTCAAGCCAGTGAATATTCATGATGTCCTGGACCGCGCACGCCGGTCGGCCTTGCTAGGATTCGGCGCGCATATGAAAATCATCGAGGAATACGACCCTTCGTTGCCGCTGGCCTATGGTGATCCGGATCAATTCCTGCAAGTCATTTTGAACTTGTTGAAAAACGCGTCTGAAGCTGCTGATCCCAAAGGCGGAATAATTCGCATCAGGACGTATTTCGAACATTCCTTCCGACTTCGGCGCAGTGATGGTTCGGGCCATTCCCTGCCATTGCAGATCGAGATTATCGACGACGGGCCGGGCCTGCCCGAGAAAATCCGTAGCGATATCTTCGACCCGTTCGTGTCGGGCAAGGAAAACGGCACCGGCCTCGGGCTGGCGCTGGTGAGCAAGATCATCTCGGACCATGACGGCTGGATTTCCGCCGACTCGGTGCCGGGCCGTACGGTGTTTCGTATCTCGCTGAGGCGGGCACCGAAGGATGCAACGTAAGACAAAGCCGGAAAGAGCTTAAGGAGAGCACCAAATGGATGGAACAGTTCTGGTCGCAGATGACGACCGCACGATCCGCACCGTTTTGACACAGGCCCTGACGCGGGCTGGATGCAAGGTGCATGCGACCTCTTCGCTGACCACGCTGATGCGCTGGGTTGGTGAGGGCAAGGGGGATGTGGTGATCTCGGATGTCGTAATGCCGGACGGCAACGGTCTGGAAATGCTGCCAAAAATCGCTCAGGACCGTCCAGGTTTGCCAGTCATTGTAATCTCGGCTCAGAACACGATCATGACGGCAATTCAGGCGGCCGAGGCGGATGCTTATGATTATCTGCCCAAGCCCTTTGACCTGCCGGATTTGATGAAGCGCACTGCGCGCGCGCTGGAGCAGAAACAGCGCGTTCAGACCGAAGTGGCGGAACCTGTCGACGAGCGTCCGGAAGAATTGCCTTTGGTCGGACGGACACCGGTAATGCAAGCGCTTTATCGGCTGGTTGCACGGGTTATGAACACTGATCTTTCGGTCATGATATCTGGTGAAAGTGGAACGGGTAAATCGCTGATTGCAAGGGCAATTCATGACTTCTCGGATCGTCGGACGCTGCCATTTGTAACTGCAACTGCGGCCGATCTGCGGGATCTGGAAGGCCCCGCGCGGGTGATGGCCCGTGTGCGTGGCGGTACGTTGCTGATTGATGAAATTGCCGATATCGAGGATGAACTGCAGGCCCGTATCGTGCGCATGATGGACACGCCCGGCGATCACGTCCCGCGCTTTATGGCAACCAGCCAGTCCGACCTGACCGAGGCGATGGAGAGTGGGCGCGTGCGTCAAGATCTCTACTACCGTTTGTGCGGTGCGACTATTCATGTGCCAGCATTGCGGGAACGGGTTGATGACATCACCTTGCTGGCCGATCACTTTCTGGCACGGGAAGAACGTGAGCACGGCACCAAGCGCTGGCTTAGCGCTGACGCGGTGGAACTGGTTCGACGCTATTCCTGGCCGGGTAACGTGCGGCAGCTTGAAAACGCAATCCGCCGCCTGAGCCTGACCAGCCGCGCCGATGAAATCTCGAAAGCCGAGGTTGAGATGGTGCTGGGCAGTCAGCCCGAGGCTGAACCTGTTCTGGGTGACGGCGAACGCGAAAAACTATCGGCGTCGGTTGCGCGTCATCTGAGGCGGTACTTTGATCTGCACGGTAATTTGCTGCCACCTCCGGGTCTCTACCAACGCATTCTTCGCGAGGTCGAAGCCCCGCTGATCGAACTGGCGCTGGATGCAACTGGTGGGAATCAGGCAAAATGTGCTGATCTTCTGGGGATTAACCGGAATACGCTGCGGAAAAAGATTACAGACCTCGATATTCAGGTGACACGCAGACGCAAACTGATGTAATATGGCCACACAAAGCGTGGCATCCGGGTTCTGACCCGGCAAGGACCACGAAATATGGCGGTTAGCCGCGAAAGCGGCGCATCAGGATGAGGGCAGACGGTGGCATCCCGAGCACAGAGCGGGCTGATCCTATCGATTAATCGGTGGCGAAAATCCCGAAAGCTGCGCAATTTTAGCACCTTGGGTCTGGTTCTTCTGGGCCCTGCTTTGGCGTTGGCGACGTATCTTGTGATCGGCCCCTTTGACCTTGGGGCTTCTGCACCAACTCTGCGGCTCATCCTGCTTGCGGACTTGGTCTATGTACTGGTCGTTGCGGCGCTTGTGCTCAGTCAGGTCGGTACGTTGATTGCGGCACGGCGCGCGAAATCCGCGGGCTCGCGCCTGCACCTTAGACTGATCGGCGCATTTACGCTTTTGGCGTTGGTTCCAACCGTGACAGTTGCCATCTTCGCCGGATTGACGGTGAACATCGGGCTTGAGGGTTGGTTTTCAGACCGTGTTCGGCAGGTTGTGGGCTCATCTCTCACGGCCGCTGAAGCTTACGAGCAAGAGCACCGCGAGGGCTTGACGCAGGACGCCACAGTTCTTGCGCGGTTCTTGGACAATTCACGCGCAGTAGACTTCTACATCTCGGACGCCGAATTGCGGTCTGTGTTGGCACAGGGACAATCTCAGATTCAGCGTGGTCTGCGCGAGGCTTATGTCATCGACGGCAGTGGCGAGATCAAATCGCGCGGCGACAGGTCGTACCTGTTCAACTACGAAGCTCCGACGCCAGAGCAACTGGTCGAAGCCGCTGATACGGGCCTTTTGATCATTGCAGATTGGCAGAACAGCGAATTCCGGGCGTTGGTTCCTCTGCGCGCCTTTCTGGATCGATACCTTTATGTAAGTCGCGAAGTCGACGGGCAGTTGCTGACCTTGCTGGACGACACCAAGGAAACGGCACAGTTCTATCAACAGCTTGAAAGCGACCGGGGCCGGGTTCTGTTCGAGTTCGGTCTTTTATATCTTGGCTTTGCGGTCATTTTGATCCTTGCTGCGATGTCTTTGGGAATGTGGTTTGCCGAGCGCCTCTCGCGCCCGGTGGGGCGGTTGACAACGGCGGCCCAAAGGGTTGGTGCGGGTGATCTGAGCGTTCAGGTGATTGAAGAGGCCAGCGATGATGAGATCGCGATGCTGGGCCGTTACTTCAACCAGATGACACGGCAGTTGAAAGGGCAGCGCGATACCCTTCTTGAGAATACGCGGCAAATCGAACGCCGCCGGCGATTGTTTGACTCGGTTCTCAGCTCGGTTACCTCCGGGGTTGTCGGCGTAGATCCGGACGGTTGCGTAACATTCGTGAACCGCTCGGCTGAACGGTTGCTGGACTGGTCGCGTGGCGAAGAACACTTGGCCATCGGCATTGCCGTTCCTGAATTCCTTCCCCTGTTCGAAACGCTGAAGGACAGCGGTCAGGAAGCGGTTCAGGGTGAGGTCAAGGTGACCCGTAAAGGGCGCTTGGAAAACCTGTTGGTACGTATGGCCACCCGCCGCGGCGAGGACGGTGGACTTGAAGGATACGTGGTTGCATTTGACGACGTAACCGATCTGGTCAGCGCGCAGAGGTTGGCAGCCTGGGGTGACGTGGCGCGTCGTATCGCGCATGAGATCAAGAACCCTTTGACCCCGATCCAGCTGAGCGCGGAACGGATCAAACGCAAATTCTCGACCAAGCTGGATGAAGAGGATTGCGACAAGTTGGTGTCGATGACGGATGTCATCGTGCGTCAGACTAATGATTTGCGCCGGATCGTCGACGAATTTTCGAAATTCGCCCGGATGCCCGAACCCGAGCGGCGCGAGGAAAACATTGTTGAGCTGGTGCAAGAAGCGGTCTTGTTGCAGCAATCGGGACAACCGGATGTCGAGATTCTGGCCTCTTTGCCAGACCAGCCCATCCAACTGGATGTGGACGCGACGATGTTGAATCAGGCTTTGACGAACCTGATCAAAAACGCGGGTGAAGCTATCGAAACGCTGAAAAGAAAGGGCGCCCCCGACAATCTGAAGCCACAGATAAAAGTGGACGTGACGCCCGATGACGCAGGTACGGTGATAACGATAGCAGATAACGGAATAGGTTTACCGGAAGACAGGGCGCGATTGTTCGAGCCCTATGTGACCACACGAGACGAGGGGACGGGCCTTGGCCTGCCCATCGTTAAGAAAATAATCGAAGAACATGGCGGTGCACTGACTTTGGAAGATGCACCGGTATTTGACGGACAGGACCATTTTGGCGCGATGGCCGTGATCCGGTTGCCCGGGGGCAATTTCCCCCAATCCTCGGCGCCACAAAAGCAGGCAATTAAAACAAACAAACTGAAAGCAGGCCAAAGATGAGTGACATTCTAATCGTAGATGACGAACGCGATATTCGCGAGCTGGTGTCCGACATTCTGGAGGACGAAGGCTATTCAACCCGGCTGGCTGGCAACTCGGACGAGTGCATGGCCTCGATCAATTCCGAGCCGCCGGGTCTGCTGATTCTGGATATTTGGCTGAAGGACAGCCGTATGGACGGGATCGACATTCTTAAGGCGGTCAAGCGCGACAATCCGGATGTGCCCGTGGTAATCATTTCGGGTCACGGGAACATCGAGATCGCCGTCGCGGCGATCAAGCAGGGGGCTTATGACTTTATCGAAAAGCCCTTTAACATTGATCAGTTGATGGTTGTTATCCGTCGCGCGATGGAAACCTCGCGCTTGCGCCGCGAGAACGCCTCGCTCAAGCGCAAGGAGGTCACGAATTCCGACATGATCGGCAAGTCCGCCTCGTTCCGCGCGATGCAGGGACAGTTGGACAAGGTGACCAAGTCGAACGGTCGCGTCATGCTCAGCGGTCCTGCCGGATCCGGCAAAGAGATCGCCGCGCGGTACATTCACGCCCATTCGAACCGGGCAAACGCGCCATTTGTGACGGTCAATTGCGCCGGTATCGAACCAGAGCGTGTGGAAGAGGTTCTGTTTGGTCGAGAATCATCAGAGCGCGGCGTCGAATCCGGATTGCTGGAAGAGGCTCATGGGGGCGTTGTCTACTTTGACGAGGTTGCCGATATGCCGTTGGGGACTCAGTCCAAGATCCTGCGGGTGCTGGTCGATCAGCAATTCCAGCGTGTTGGCGGCTCAGACAAGGTGCGCGTGGATCTGCGTGTCATTTCATCGACCAACAAGAACCTCGACGAAGAAATCGCGGCAGAACGGTTCCGCGAAGAGCTGTATCACCGCCTGAATGTTGTTCCGATTGACGTGCCCTCGTTGGAGGATCGGCGCGAGGACATTCCGGTTCTGGCGCAACATTTCATAGAAATGTGCAATGAGTCTCAGGGTCTGCCGGTGCGCGAGATATCGGATGAAGCCGTGGCCTTGTTGCAAACCATGACCTGGCCGGGCAACGTGCGTCAGCTGAAGAACTTGATCGAGCGTGTGTTGATCCTTGGGGATGGGACCGGCCCGATTGAGGCCAGAGAACTGCCGACCGAGGATGAAAAATCCGACGACTCCGGTCGTGTGGTTTTGTCGGGTGCACTGGCGACTCTGCCGCTGCGCGAGGCACGCGAGGCGTTCGAGCGTGAATATCTGCTGACGCAGATCAACCGGTTTGGCGGGAATATTAGTCGCACCGCCAGCTTTGTCGGGATGGAACGCAGCGCGCTGCATCGCAAGTTGAAGTCGTTGGGCGTTGTGACATCGAACAAGTCGGGTGCGCGGGTTGCGCAGATTGACGAACCTGAGCCGGCGGAATAATCCGCCGGGTCTTTAACCTGCCTGGCCAGGTGTGATGATCTGGAAAGAGCCATCGTCAAATTTGACGAAACAGGACTCGGTGCTCAGGGGTGGTAGTTCGGTTGTACGAACGGCGGGCACGCGGCTTTTAACGCTTTGCTTACAAGGCGGCAGGCTAATCGGGCGATAGCCTTTGGCGGCCATGCACTGTGCTTCGACCGTGTTGCGCAGGCCTTGGTTGACATCGACTGTGTAGATCTGACCAGGTTGCCACCAACCGCCTGTGCGGTGGCATCGACCGCGGCTGTCGCAATATGTTCGTCCGGGCCAATAAGTCGGCGGTCCCTGACGAACCTGATTGGCGACTGGCGCATCATTCAGGGCCTGCACCTGACATTGCGTCGTCTCGGTCTGCACGCGCGATACACTTTCGCCCTCGCGATAGTACATCGACAATGGCCCGCATGCGGTCAGGACTGTCAAAGGAATGAGTAAACGAATTACTGTTTTCATGGACTTAGAATGCCCTGACCTCAGGGATTTTACAATTCAATTGACCACTTCGGGACCATCTGTCATTCAAAACGTTCAGGCAGAAGGGCCCACGATATGAAGGTCATCATTTGCGGCGCTGGCCAAGTAGGCTGGCAGATTGCACGGCATCTGTCGGGCGAATTGAACGACGTGACGGTAGTGGACAATAACCCTGATCTTGTCCGCAGGGCTACTGAAACGCTGGACGTTCAGGGCATTGCCGGCTTTGCCAGCTACCCGGATGTCTTGGAACGCGCTGGTGCGCGTGACGCCGAGATGATCATCGCCGCGACCCATTCGGACGAGGTGAACATGGTCACCTGTCAGATGGCGCATTCCGTTTTTTCAATTCAGCGCAAGATCGCGCGTTTGCGGTCAAAATCCTACCTGCAAGCTATTCACTCAGATCTCTACCGTCGGGATCACCTGCCTATAGACGTCGTAATCAGTCCCGAGCGCGAGGTGGCCGCTGCCGCCATGCGCCGCCTTTCGGCGCCTTCGGCATTCGATACCGAGATGTTCATGGATGAGAAGGCACAGCTTTTGGGCATCCGTATCGATGAGGATTGCCCGATCGTGAACACGCCCCTGAGGCAGCTGACGGATCTGTTTTCGACCCTCAGTTCCATCGTTGTCGGGGTGCGGCGCGAGGGTACGTTGTTTGCGCCGGAATCCGAAGATCAGCTGTTCGTTGGTGACGAATGCTATGTCTTTGCCAATGTCAAAGACGTGGACCGCACGATGGAGGTTTTCGGCAAAGCGCAGAGGAAACAGGATCGCGTGGTGATCGTTGGAGGCGGCAATGTCGGGCTGGAAGTCGCGCGCACATTGGAAGAACGCGAAAGTCGTGTCCGCGCCAAGATTATCGAGCGGGACCGCAGTTGTGCAGAACAAGCCGCCGAAGCATTGGAACGGACAATTGTTCTGAACGGCGATGGTCTGGACGCTGCACTGCTGCGTGAGGCCGGGATCGAACGGGCGGATGCCATGCTGGCCGTGACGGATGACGACCGCGCCAACATGTTGGCTGCCGTGCGAGCCAAAGCTGAAGGATGCGCATTGGCGATTGCTTTGATCAACGACCCCAGCATGGTCGCGCTGATGGGGCCGCTTGGCATTGATGCATATATCAACCCGCGCGCGACAACGGTCAGTTCGATCCTGCGCCATATCCGGCACGGGCGGGTGCGGCAAGTCTATTCGATCGGGGACGCCGAGGCCGAGGTGATCGAGGCCGAAGTCCTCTCGACCTCTCCAATGGCCGGGCAAAGGCTACGCGACATTGACTTCCCCGAAGGTGTTCTGGTGGGTGCGGTCCGCAAGGGCGATGAGTTGGTGCGTCCCTCGGGCAGTCTGCGGATCGAGGAAAAAGACGTGGTCGCGATCTTTGCGATGGCCAAGGATGTGCCAGAGGTCGAGCGCTTGATGCAGGTTTCGATTGATTTCTTCTGATGGCGCGGGTTGTTGCACATCAGATCGGACTGGTGCGGCGCTTGCCGTTGTTCTTGCTGATCTGGGGCATTGCTGCGGTGTCGATGTGGATACCTGCGGCTTATGCGCTGGCTTTGAATGATCACGATACCTCGCGGTCGTTCTTCTACTCTGGATTACTGGGTTTGTTCGTGGTGGCCACGATTGCGTTGGCCTCATCCAATCGTATTCCTCGCCGGGGAACTCTTGGGCAATTGGCCGTGCTTCTTGGCTGTTTTACCGTTCTACCGTTGTTTTTGGCGATTCCTTTGCATGATGCGCTTGGAAACACCACTTTTCTGAACGCCTATTTCGACATGGTCAGCGCCTTGACTACCACGGGCGCGGATCTGTTCCCCGATCCTGAACGGTTGAGCGCCCCACTGCATCTGTGGCGGGCCCAAGTAGGTTGGATGGGCGGGCTGCTGATGTGGATTTCGGCGGCGGCCATTCTTGCGCCGTTGTCGCTGGGCGGGTTCGAGGTAACGGCGCGTGGTCAGCCGGGACGTCCTGTGACAGGAGTGGCGCAAAGTGAACGTGTTGATCCGCGTGGCCGTCTCATCCGCGTAACCCGGACGCTGACCCCGGTTTATGCTGGGTTAACGCTGGTGATCTGTTTGTTGCTGCTGATAACCGGGGAAACCGGTCTGACCGCGATCTGTCATGCGATGTCCACGATGGCGACGTCGGGTATCTCTCCGGTCGGGGGATTGGAAGGAGCGCAGGCTGGGATCACTGGTGAGGCGATCATCTTTCTGTTCCTTTTCTTCGCGTTGTCGCGTCTAACGTTTTCCACCGATACGGCAACAACCGGGTATTCGCGGTTGGACAAAGACCCCGAGTTCCGGATCGGCCTTATGATCGTTGTCGCTGTCGCCGCACTGTTGTTCACCCGCGTTTGGGCCGGAGTGAATGAAATCGGCAACCAACTGACGCCGGTTCAAGCGCTCAGTGTGATCTGGGGGATGGTTTTCACAGTATTGTCCTTTTTGACCACCGCTGGGTTCGAAAGTGCAAACTGGAACGATGCGCAACAGTTGTCGGGGTTGGGGACTCCGGGCCTTGTTCTGTTGGGAATCGCGCTGATTGGCGGTGGTGTCGCGACCACGGCCGGAGGGGTCAAACTGCTGCGTGTGTTTGCTCTTTACCTGAACGGTGCGCGCGAGATCGACAGGCTGATCTACCCGTCTTCTGTTAGCGGGGTCGGGGGCGGAAATAAGCGCATCCAAAGCGACGGCGCCTTTATAGCGTGGATCTTTCTGATGATGTTCGCGTTGACGGCTGCATTGTTCAACATGTTGTTGGCAGCAATGGGCGCGGGGTTCGAACAGGCGATGGTTTTGACAGTTGCCGCCCTCAGCACCACGGGCCCTCTGATCGAATTGGCGACTGACGTGCCCATCAGACTGGTTGATCTATCGGGGGGCGCAAAGCTGACAATGTGCGCCGCCATGGTGATTGGACGGCTTGAGACGTTGGCAATTATCGCCTTGATCACACCGTCCTTGTGGCGGGACTGAGAATCAACACTCGTGTTAATGATTGATTTTTCATCTGGAAACTCGGTTAACGACACTCCATACTCTGCCAGAGGGAGCGCGTTGGTCCGCAGCGCGTAGCAAGAACAATGGCGAGTTTATAAAAATATGGCTTCGGACAGACAGAATCTGCAGGACGCGTTCCTGAACAATGTACGTAAGGCAAAGGTCCCGGTCACAATTTTCCTGATCAATGGTGTGAAATTACAAGGTGTGATCACGTGGTTTGATAACTTTTGCGTGTTGTTGCGCCGCGACGGACAGTCGCAGCTGGTTTATAAGCATGCGATCTCGACCATCATGCCATCGCAGCCGATCAACCTGTATGAGGGCGAAGACGCCTCTTGATGGAACATGACAGGACGCGCACCCGCGCTTGGGTGCTGCATCCGGAAATCAAGTCAGATGAACAGCGCCGTGTCCCTGAACCGGCGCTGGCAGAGGCGGTTGCTTTGGCCGCTGCTTTGCCCGACCTTGACGTGGTCGGGTCAGAAATTGTGCGCTTGCCGCGGGCGCAGGCCGGTTTGTTGTTCGGCAGTGGCAAGATCGAAGAACTGGCCGAGCGGCTGCACGACAACAAAATCGAACTGGTGCTGATCGACGGTCCGGTGACGCCTGTCCAGCAGCGCAACCTTGAAAAGGCGTGGAAAGTCAAAATCCTCGACCGGACGGGGTTGATCCTCGAGATTTTCAGCGACCGCGCCCGGACACGTGAAGGTGTTCTACAGGTCGAGATGGCCGCACTCAGCTATCAACGGACACGATTGGTACGCGCCTGGACCCACCTGGAACGACAGCGCGGCGGATTGGGTTTTGTCGGCGGCCCCGGCGAGACACAGATCGAAGCCGACCGGCGCGCAATTGACGAACAACTTGTTCGCTTGCGGCGGCAATTGCAGAAAGTTGTCAAGACACGCACCCTGCATCGTGCGGCCCGTGCCAAGGTGCCGTATCCGATTGTGGCGCTGGTGGGTTATACAAACGCGGGCAAGTCCACTTTGTTCAACCGTCTGACCGGTGCCGAAGTGATGGCCAAGGACATGCTGTTTGCCACGCTTGATCCAACTATGCGCCGGGTCGAACTGCCTGATGGTCCCGAGGTGATCCTGTCGGATACGGTGGGGTTTATCTCGAACCTGCCGACCGAGTTGGTGGCTGCCTTTCGCGCCACGTTAGAGGAAGTTCTGGGTGCCGATATCGTCGTCCATGTTCGCGACATCAGCCACGAAGAGACTGAAGCACAGGCGCAGGATGTCGAAACCATCCTGACCTCTCTTGGGGTCGAGGATAACCGCCCGCGTCTGGAAGTTTGGAACAAGATCGATCTGTTGAACCCCGAAGAACGCGAAGCGGTTGTTGCCCGTGCGGATCGTGACCCTGAGGTTTACGCGATTTCGGCGGTCACAGGAGAAGGCGTTGGCCCGCTTTTGGCCGACATCGCGACCAAGCTTCAAGGGGTTCGACACGAAACGACGCTGTTGCTGGGCTATGCCGAGGGTGACAAGCGGGCATGGTTGTTCCGTCAGGACGTGGTTCGGGCCGAAAAACAGACCGAGGATGGCTTCGAACTGACCGTTCTATGGACGGACAAGCAAGCCGCGCAATTCGCAGCGCTTTAGGCGTTATTTCCCGTCGATCTGGCGTTGATAATCGTCGGCGTCGAACCATCGCAGCGAAGTTTTCACCTTGTGGTCCTCGGTCAATTCCCACTCTTCCCAGCCGCGGGCGATGACATGGTTGCCGGTTTGCGCGTGATGACCTTCCAATGTCCAAACAAAGATGGCGTGACTACCTGCCCATCGCATCATGTCGCAGCGCACCTCGAGGTCAGGAAAGTCTGCGTAGAACCCGCGCGCCATTTCAGCAACTGCGGCCCGTCCGACAATCGGCTCTCCTCGGTTTATCGTGATTTTCCCGTCAGGAGCGTAAAACCGCGCCACTTCGTCAGGGTTGCCTGAACTCCAGGCAATCGCATAATCGCGCGCGAGATTGTTCAACCTATCCCGAATGCTGGCCATAAATACCCCCAAACCAAATGTCTTTGCCTTAGGGGAGGGTACGGCAAAACCACCGCTTTCGTCCACGTAAGCTGAAAAAAGGGGCAAGGTCTTGCCGAACAGGGGAAATTAGCGCGGGATCAGGTTGGTAACGCCGACCGCAGCCGCGCGGGCGAGATCCAGGTCCAGCGACATCGGAAAATACTCTCCGCGGCGCCACAGTTGGGCTTGGTCATCATAATAGCGGGATAGAAAATGACCCGACTGACCGGTTGCCGTTATAAAGACCGAACTGTCGGGGTCGGCAAAATCATAGACGCCCCGATATCCTGCACCATGAACGTTCTGGAACGGGTCCGGCCCTTCGCCCGAGGTGCGCCCGCGTAGCAAAGTATTGTCGCCGCCGCTGGTGGATTGGCGGATATTGACGAAGAACCGCAGAACCGGGACCGAGCCCAGAACCGGGTGATCATGCGTCGCCTGATGCGCATCGCCCCAGCGTAAGGACTGTAGCGCGCCGCCGTATTTCTCGGTGATCCAGATCAGCGCATCATCCAGTGCAAGGCGGGCCATATCACTACATGTTTCCGTTGGTGCGCTTTGCCGAACGTCGCACCAGACCGCCGCGCCATCAATGTTCCGATAGACGCGTTCGATGAACAGCGGCTCGACATGTTTAAACTCTGCCGCAATCGGCCCCAATTCGTCCGAGATCAAACGGATCTGAAGCGCCCGCAGCCACGCCGCATAGATCAAAGGTTCAGGCAGATGTTCGTTCATCTCGCCATTCCACTCGGCCAGCAAATTAAGTGCAATCTGACGTTGCCGTTCTGGTGTACCTTCGGGGGCCGAAGCTCCAGTGAACCACAAATCTGCCCCGATCAGCGGCAACAGGGACCGGGCAGTGAAGCTTACGGTGTCCAGCTGTGCCTCGATAAAGCTGTCGCGCGTATGGACCTCGCGCGATTGCATCAGCCTTTCCCATCTGTGAATGCGTTGGGTATCGCCCCATTCATACGACACATGTCTCGGAAATGGGCGGTTGATGACCTTGTTGTTGGTATTACCTAGGATACCGCCTGCAGGGGCCACGAATTCGGGGTTGTCGCCATAGGGCAGACGTCCCTGCCAGCGGTTCTCGTTCAGCCAACCCGGTGTCGGAATGCGTCCCCGGCTTTGGTTTCGCAGGTCGCGGCGGGGCATCGCACCGATCAGTTTCATACCAATGGTATCCGTATCGACCAGCGAAAGGTTCTGGGACGGAGCAATGAAAAGCTCGGCCGTGTCAATCGCCTGTCGCACTGTGTCCGCATTCATCAGCGCCATTGAAGCAGACATCGAGGTATCCTGCGCGCTGAGCGCAGTCCACGACAACGACGTTACATGCCCCGGAGGCGTGATGGTTCCCAAGTCAAAGTCACTGCCGGGCAGGACAGGTCCGTTCTCTGTCCAGCGCAAGGTCAGTGTAATGGGCGCTTCGTCCTTTATTTCTATGATCGATGGACGGCTGCGGAACTGTTTGAAACCGTCAGGCGTCAGGTATTCTTCAGGGTTGTCGGGGTTGAGCTGTTCGATATGTATGTCCTGGTCGTCCAGATAGGACGATGTCAGCCCCCATCCCAGACGATCGCTGCGCCCGGTCATGATTGCCGGAACGCCGGGGATACTTGCACCGATCACGCCACCCTTGGCCAGTTGCAGACGGGCCAGATACCAAATACCTGGCGCTGTAAAGCCCAGATGCGGGTCATTGGCCAGCAAGGTGCCCCCGATGGCCGAACGTGAAGGTGCGGCGCTCCAGGCGTTGGAGGCTCCGGCCAGTCCGCGCTTGGGAAATGGTGATAACGGGGTATCGGGCCTTGGGGTTCCCGCCGCGTAGCGGGGAACGCCGGGAAACAAAGTTGCGTATTCGGGTAGGGCTGCGATCCCCGACCCCGGAACATCGGGTAAAATATCAGCCAGTCTTTCGGCATCGTTCAGCATTAGCGATGTGCGCGCCCGCAGCACCTCATCCTCAAGATGTCCGGAAAGCTGCAATGCCATCAGCTTGATGACCGCTAGGCTGTCGCCGGGTTGCCAAGGAGAGACCGGCGCGTTGAACAGGAACATCTCGGGTGCGCCGCGACCCAACGCGCTTTCGTTGATCTCGGCCAGACGTGCGTTTACCCCCGAGGCATACGCCCGCAGGGCTGCTTTGGTATAGTCGTCCTGAACCGTGACCGAGCGATGGGCCAGCCCGTACAGGTCCAGTCTGCGTAACAGTTTGTCGATGTGAACGGTGCGTGCGCCAAAAACCTCGGATAAACGCCCCTGTGCGGTTCTGCGCAGAACGGTCATCTGCCAAAGCCGGTCCTGAGCATGCGCATAGCCCAGCCCAAAGAACACATCCGGGTCAGTCGCACCCAATATATGAGGAACATTTGCAGTGTCGCGGACGATCTCGACCGGGGCTGTCAGGCCCTGAACTTCGACCGTATGATCATATTCCGGCAAGGATTGACTGGCCAGAAAATACACCAGCAGGACAGCGGCCAAAGTTAACAGAACGAGGCCCGATGCGATACGCACCAGCCAGCGAAATACTATAGCCATCTGCGGTCCAATTTCCTGTTCATCCGTCGAATGGCGCAAGAGTAAAGGAACCCATCGCGAACCGAAAGAGCAGCGCGGGCAGTTTGTTCCACTGCGCCGTTACGAAACGCAAACCCCGCCGCTGACCGAGGTCAGGGCGGGGCGAAACCGGGGGTCTCCGGTTCGGGTCTTACGGAATGATCCGTGTGTATTTCGTGCCTTCTACGGTGGCGCCAATCTGCAGGCCGGCTTGGCCAAATACAGCAGCCAACACGGGTGAACGCAGTGTTGTTGTGTCGGTCGAAAGGCTATCGCCCTGATCGCTGACCACATAGCCGATATCGGCCCCAGCGGTCCAACCGCTGGAACGGCGGAAATCGTTTAGCGCGTCTTGCGTCATGAAGAACAGGACATGTGCATATTGCTGCGCCCCGATCTGCAACCCGGCGGTGCCTTTGACTGCCGAGTAGTAATCGACAGTGGCGCCGTTGATACGCAGTGCGCCGCGGCCATATCCGCCACCAAATACAAATCCGGCCTCTGTTATCAGCGGCATGACCAGCATGCCGTTGGCTTTTTCTGCGATCTCAACCGTGTTGGGGTAGCGAGCGTACATTTCGGTCAAGGTCGCATCGACACGCGCATCAATCGTGGCTGCGTTCGAATTGCCGACACCGTTGCCGCAAGCGGCAGTCAGGGTCAGGCCAGCCATGCCAATGGCAAAGCCGCGACGGCTTAGTCGGGGGGAGTTGGAACTGCTCATGTTTTTTCTCTGTATAACTGCCTGAATTGTCGGGTGTTCCCGATCTTATCTGCAAGGATACGCCGATTGATTCTGCGTGTCACGGGAAAGCTGGCCCCGTACCGATCACAATCGGCGAAAATTCGCGACAATATGTCTTTTAACCTTGCAACAGCTTAGCGACCGCCGGTGCGAAATAAGTCAGTATGCCGTCGCAGCCCGCGCGTTTGAATGCAAGCAGGCTTTCCAGCATCACTTTTTCCCCGTCGATCCAACCGTTCTGCGCCGCGGCCTGAACCATCGCGTATTCACCCGAGACCTGATAGGCATAGGTCGGTGCCCCGAAGGTGTCTTTTACTCGGCGGCAGATGTCCAGATAGGGCATCCCGGGTTTGATCATCACCATATCCGCGCCTTCGGTTAGGTCGCGTTCAATCAACCGCAGGGCCTCGTCCGAGTTCGCCGGGTCCATCTGATAGGTCTTTTTGTCACCGGTCAGCGCGCCTGAGGCACCCACCGCATCGCGGAACGGACCATAAAAGGCGCTGGCGTATTTGGCAGCATAGCTCAGGATCATCACATTATGGTGCCCTGCCGCTTCCAAGGCCTGACGCATAGCCCCGATCCGACCGTCCATCATGTCCGAAGGGCCGATGATGTCTGCTCCGGAGTCGGCCTGCGCGAGCGTCATTTTGACCAATGCCTCGACGGTCTGGTCATTCACAATCTCGCCATCTACGACATAGCCGTCATGGCCATTGATGTTGTAGGGGTCCAGCGCCACGTCGGTCATCACTGCGATATCAGGCGCCGCTGCCTTGATGGCCCGTATTGCCCGGTTGGACAGATTGTCAGGGTTCCAGGCTTCGGCACAGTCCTCGGTTTTCAGGCCGGGATCGGTGTAAGGAAAGATGCAGATTGCCGGGATTCCAAGCGCCTGTGCCTCGACAGCGGCCTTTGCGATCAAGTCGACCGAGCGGCGGACGACGCCGGGCATCGATGGAACGTGCTCTTCCACACCCTCTCCATCGCGGACAAAGACCGGCCAGATCAGATCATCCGTGGTCAGAGTGTTCTCGCGCACTAACCCGCGTATAGCTGGCGATTGACGGGCCCTGCGAAAGCGGGTCTGGGGATAGGGGGCGATGGTGGGTTTCATGTCGCACTCTCCTTGAATATTCCCGCATTGGGTGGCATGAATTCCGCGTAGTCTCAAGGGTAACGATGGACGCGCCGGTGCGAAGAGGGTCCCTGGTGACAGTGAACAAGGGGCCGATGCGTGAACTTATACTCTTCGATCTTTGAAGTCATTGACATGCGCAGCTTTTCCAATCTTTGGTATTGGATCGTGCTGGCGGTGCTTTGGTCTTCAGCTAGCCACTGGGCGATGGGGGTTCCGTTTGATCTCGTTTCGCGCGCCCGTCGCAACGGAGGTCAGGCCGAGCAGGATCTGTTGGATATCGTTCGGATAAACGTTAATCGGCTGATTTACATCGTCGAGGTTTCGGGACTGGTTATTCTGGCGTTTGGCTGTTTCTTTTTCACAGGTCTGGCTACGCTTGGCTTTTATTACGGGATTGAACTTGCACAGGCGGTATTCTTGTTGTTGTTTCCGGTCGGTTTGGTCATGCTGATCAACATCTCGGCGGCTCGTAAGTTGCAGCGAACCGAGGTTGGCCTTGAACCGGTTGCTAAAATACTGACCCGGTGCAGGATTTATACGCAGATTGTCGGAATGATTTCGATCTTGATCACCTCGCTCTGGGGTATGTATCAGAACTTTTCGATTGGCGTTCTGGGATAGAGAATTCGGAAAGGCAGGGCGATGAAGGCTCCGAACCATGTCACGGTTGGCGGCGCGCCCGAAGGGTTTGACGCGCAGCTTGTCCTGAATGAGATCACCCGCTCGGGCGGACCGGTATGCCATGTGGCGCGTGATGACAAACGGCTTGAAGCGATGCGCGCCGCGCTGGCGTTCTTTGCGCCCGATATGCCCGTCTTTGTATTTCCGGGCTGGGATTGTCTGCCCTATGACCGCGTCTCGCCCAACGCCGACATCGCCGCCGCCCGTGTGGCGACGCTGGCCGCGCTGGTGCATCAGATGCCCGACCGGTTCGTGCTGCTGACCACGCTGAATGCCGCCACCCAACGCGTGCCCGCGCGCGAGGTTCTGCGCGAGGCCGCGTTTACCGCCCGCGTCAATCACCGCGTGGACGAGGCCGCGTTGCGCAACTTCCTTGTCCGCATGGGTTTCACCCAAAGCCCCACGGTGATGGAGCCCGGCGACTATGCCATTCGCGGCGGCATCATCGACATCTTCCCTCCGGGCGAGTCCGGCCCCGTGCGTCTGGACCTGTTCGGAGACGTTCTGGACGGCGCGCGCCGGTTCGATCCCGTCTCGCAGCGCACCACCGAAAAACTGGAGGTGGTGGAACTGGCCCCGGTCTCCGAGGTTATTCTGGACGAGGCCGCCATCACGCGTTTCCGCCAGAACTATCGTATCGAGTTCGGCGCGGCGGGCACCGATGATCCCCTGTACGAGGCAGTCAGCGCAGGGCGCAAACATCAGGGCATTGAACACTGGCTGCCCTTCTTCCACGACAAGCTGGAGACGCTGTTCGACTACCTTCCCGAAGCATCGATCACCGTCGATGATCAGGTCACACCCGCGCGTCTGGCGCGGTGGGATACGATTGCCGATCAGTATGAAACCCGAAAACTGGCACTGGCCAACCGATCCCGCATGGACACGGTCTACAAGCCGACCCCGCCCGGATTGCTCTATCTGGACGATACGGCTTGGGAGGCTGCGGTCGGCGATCGTCGGGTGATGCAATTCAGCCCTTTACCTAAGGCCAGCGGGCCGGGCGTGATCGACGCGGGCGGGCGGATCGGACGCAACTTTGCACCCGAACGGCAGCAGGAAAGCATCAGCCTGTTTGGGGCTTTGGCCGCGCATATCACCGACAAGATGGCCAAAGGCCCGGTGCTGATTGCGTCTTATTCCGAAGGCGCCCGCGAACGCCTGACCGGTTTGATCGAAGACGAAGGTCTGGCCGAGGCGATCCCTGTCACCGATGGCACCCGCGTCGGTAAACGGGGCCTGCATCTGGCCGTCTGGGCGCTGGAGCATGGGTTTGAGACGCCCGACCTGACGGTCATTGCCGAACAGGACGTGCTGGGCGACCGCCTGATCCGCCAACCCAAGAAGCGTCGCAAGGCCGAGAACTTCCTGACCGAGACCCAATCCCTAACCCCCGGCGATCTGGTCGTCCATGTGGATCACGGCATCGGCCGCTATCAGGGGATGGAGGTCGTCACCGCCGCCGGCGCCGCCCATGAATGCCTGCTGCTGGAATACGCCGAACAGTCGAAATTGTATCTACCGGTCGAAAACATCGAGTTGCTATCGAAATACGGCCATGACGAAGGTCTGCTGGACCGTCTCGGCGGTGGCGCATGGCAGGCTAAAAAAGCCAAGCTGAAAGAGCGTATCCGCGAGATGGCGGATAAGCTGATCCGCATCGCCGCCGAACGCGCGCTGCGCAAAGCACCGGTGATGGACCCACCGCCCCACGCGTGGGAGGAGTTCAGCGCGCGCTTTCCTTATCAGGAAACCGACGACCAGCTGCGCGCGATTTCCGAAGTGATGGAGGACATGCATTCCGGCGCGCCGATGGATCGACTGATCTGCGGCGATGTGGGCTTTGGCAAGACTGAGGTCGCCATGCGCGCCGCCTTTGTCGCCGCCATGTCCGGCGTGCAGGTGGCGGTGATTTCGCCGACAACGCTGCTGGCCCGCCAACACGCGGCCTCGTTCAAAGACCGCTTCCGGGGGTTCCCGCTGGAAGTGCGCCAACTGTCGCGGTTCGTGTCCGCGAAAGAAGCGCAGCAAACCCGCGACGGGCTGGCACGCGGCACAGTCGATATCGTGATCGGCACCCACGCACTGCTGGCCAAGGGCATCCGTTTCAACAATCTGGGCCTGCTGATCATCGACGAAGAGCAGCATTTCGGCGTCGGCCACAAAGAACGCCTGAAACAGCTGCGCAGCGACATCCACGTCCTGACCCTGACGGCAACGCCGATCCCGCGCACCCTGCAGCTGTCTCTGACCGGCGTACGCGACCTGTCAATCATCGGCACGCCACCTATCGACCGTCTCGCCATCCGCACCTATGTCAGCGAATTCGATGCGGTCACCATCCGCGAGGCGCTGCTGCGCGAACATTACCGTGGCGGGCAGAGTTTCTACGTTGTCCCGCGTATCTCGGACCTGCCCGAGATCGAAGAGTTCCTGAAAGAGCAACTGCCTGAACTGACCTATGTTGTCGCCCACGGTCAGATGGCGGCGGGGGAACTTGATGACCGTATGAACGCTTTCTACGACGGCAAATACGATGTGCTGCTGGCGACTACGATTGTGGAAAGCGGGCTGGATATTCCGACCGCAAACACGATGGTCGTGCATCGGGCGGATATGTTCGGCCTGTCACAACTCTATCAAATTCGCGGCCGGGTGGGGCGTTCAAAAACCCGCGCCTATGCCTACCTGACGACCAAACCGCGTAAGAAACTGACAGCCACGGCCGAGAAACGCCTGCGCGTTCTGGGCTCGCTGGATACACTGGGGGCCGGGTTCACGCTGGCCTCACAGGATCTGGACCTTCGTGGCGCTGGCAACCTGCTGGGCGAGGAGCAATCGGGTCAGATGCGCGACGTGGGCTATGAACTCTACCAGTCCATGCTGGAAGAGGCGATTGCCAAGATCAAATCCGGAGAGATGGAGGGGCTGTCCGACAGCGATGACCAATGGGCGCCGCAGATCAATCTGGGCGTTCCCGTCCTGATCCCGGAAGACTACGTACCCGATCTGGATGTGCGTTTGGGTCTTTACCGTCGCTTGTCCTCGCTGTCGACCAAAGTTGAGCTAGAGGGCTTTGCGGCCGAGTTGATCGACCGGTTCGGCAAACTGCCGAAAGAAGTGAACACCCTGATGCTGGTTGTCCGCATCAAAGCCATGTGCAAACGAGCAGGTATCGCCAAGCTGGACGGGGGGCCGAAGGGCGCGACCATTCAGTTCCACAACGACAAGTTTGCGTCTCCGCAGGGGCTGGTTGAGTTCATTCAAAACCAGCGCGGCATGGCCAAGGTAAAGGACAACAAGATCGTTGTGCGGCGCGACTGGAAGAATGATGGCGACAAGATCAAAGGGGCTTTTGCCATCGCTCGTGATCTGGCCGAGAAAGTCATCGCCCAGAAAAAGAAGGCTAAAGCAGGCTGATGCCAGTGCAGGGGGCGCTGCCCCCGCCGCGCGTGCCGCGCGACTCCCCCGAGGTATTTCGGACAAGATGAACAAGGGATCCCAGCTTCATCTGGCTAAAAATACCTCCGCCGGAGGCATCGCGCGTCAGCGCGAATTAACTGCGCATCGCGGCTTGGGCGCAGAAACACGAGGCTGCGACTGCCCGATCTGCCCGAGCCAAGGCAAGGTCCAACCGTTGTCTGATCTGTTGGATTTCGACCGTTTCGTTCCGCGCCTTGAGGCAATCGTGTAGGCCCTTGAGGCTCCAGACGTTGTCCGGGTGGATCGACGCGCGGCTGAGTGTGCCACCAAGGCCAAGGTCTTCGCGATAGATGGCCTCGGCTTCGGTCACGTGGCCTTGTTCGAACAAAAGAGCACCTAGCGCATGACGGGTGGGCTGCATCCAGCCCCACGGCTCGTCATAGGGCAGGTTGTCGTCCAATTCGACCGAGCGGCGCAGGTGGGCATAGGCCGCGTCGAAGTTTTCCTTTCGGTATTCGATCTCACCCCGCAGCATTTCGTGGGCGATCTCCAGCAGGTCTACAACACGGTTGTTGTGCATCAGACGAGTTTCGGGGACGCGGGCTTTGGCTGATAGAAAAAGTTGTTCTTCGGTTTCGGCCTCGGCCACGTCTCCGGTCGCGGCATAGGCAATCGCGCGGGCGTAAAACGTGGTCGCAGTCAGTGTTCGATATAAGTCGGGGTCCGAGGGCAGCTCCAGCGCTTTGGCCTCATCCCATCGACCAAAGCGGATCAGGATATGGGGGCCCATGGACATATAGCTTTCGAAGTAATCGGCCATGGGCGGGCTTTCGATGCGCAGCATGTCTTCGGGTGTGGTGTCCCAAAGGCCCTGATTGGCGCGCAGGGCAGGTTCCATCTGCCCCAGAAACAGCGCGCCGTAGATGACGAAGTGGTAGTCGTGCTGACGGTAGCCTGTGTAGATATTGAACGCGCCTTCGCGTTCATAATACTTTAAGTCGGCCTCGATGGCCTTTTCGTTCCAATGAACCACATTGTGATAGTTGCCGCACAGCACGTCGATATGGGTGGGCATGTGCACCAGATGGCCCGCATCGGGGACCAAAGTGCGCAGGACATCGCCAGCTTTCAGGGCTTTTTCTGGGGTCGGAGACATCTCCATCAGATGCACATAGAGATGCAGAAGCCCGGGATGGGACATGGCGGCGGGATCATTGGCCATGGCGTCTTCTAACGCCTTTTGCGCTTCGATCGTGGCGGCACCTTTGGCGGGCTGGCCGGTTTTCAAGTCCCACATTTGCCAGGGGGTCAGGTTCAGCAGCGCCTCGACATAGATCGTTCGCAGGTCCAGGTGATCGGGCTGTGCGGCAAAAGCGTGGCGCATAGCGTCGGCGAAGTTGTGGTCCCAGATATGCATGTCGGGGATCGGATCGCGCTGAGGATACCGCGCGGGCAGGGCGTGGATCAGGGCTTGCTCGACTGGTGACCCACTGTCTGCCAAAGCAACCGCCTGCTGTGTCGCGTCATAGGCCAGCGCCAGCGCCTTTTTCTGCCCTCGATTATCGCGCAAATCCCAGGGCAGGTTGTAATTTGGCCCTGCCGCATAAGCGATCCCCCAATAAGCCATCGCACAGTCGGGGTCGGCATCGGCAGCCTTTTGAAAGCAAACGACCGCTTCGTCATGGTTATAGCCATAGGTCCAGTTTAATCCGCGGTCGAACCACAGCTGTGCCTCGGGTGAGGTGGTGGTGACCGGGCAGGAATATGTGCCCAAATCGTAATAATCGCTCATCGGAGTCTCCCCTCGGGTTGGGAGAAGCCTAGCGCGATTTCAAAGTCTTGCACAGATCAGGCAGGCAGTCGGTTTTCGATCCGCCCCATATGCAACATCAGGACGAAACCCAGTGTGCTCATGGTCAGAATGCCAGCGCCCAGCGGCAGAATTGACCCATCGAACAGCAACCCGATCGAACCGGCAATGACGGCAGCCAGAACAGTTGAGACCGCGCCGATGACCGAGGCCGCCATGCCAGCGATGTGGCCCATCGGCTCCATCGCGATGGCGTTGAGGTTACCCATGGTCATTCCGGCCATGAAGAACACCGCCGTTTGCCAACTGACGAACAGCGCGAAGGAGAGGTTGGCCGACAGGTCGAATGAATTCAGCAGCAGCACAGATGAAGTAAACAGGATCTGACCGCCCAATACCCAGGTCACGATGCGCCGCATTCCCAACCGTACCACCAGCGCCGCATTCAACAGGCTGGCCGAGCCGGACATCAGCGCGACGAAGCCAAACCAAAACGGGAAGCTATGGGCGCTGTCGTGGATCTCGCCATAGACCTGCTGAACCATTGTCAGCATCGTGAACAGCATTCCAAGGCACAGGGTCTGAACCAAAATCGACACACGGACCGAGGGATGGGCAAACATCTGATGCGCCGCATCCAGCATCAGCGGAAAGCGCAGGTGGCGGCGGTTCTCGGGTGTCAGAGACTCGGGAAGGCGTAGGCCCATCCAGACGATGGTGATCAGCGAAAACAGCATGAAACATACGAAAATGCCGCGCCATCCCGTCAAAGCGATGACACCAGCGCCCATCATCGGAGCAATCGCAGGGACCAGAGTAAAGATCATCATAGCGATAGAGACGATGCGCGCCATTTCACGCCCGGAATAGAGGTCGCGGATGATGGCCATCGCAACCACGCGCGGGGCGGAACAGCCCATTCCCTGAAAAATGCGGGCGATGAGTAACATCTCAAGCGATGAGCTGGCCCAAGCAACTGCCGCAGACACAATGTAAAGCGCCGATCCCACATAGATTACGGGTTTGCGGCCAAACGCGTCTGACAACGGGCCAGTGAAGAACGTGCCGATCCCCATCCCCAACACAAACGAGGTCAGGATCAGTTGCGCCTTGTTGATGTCATCAGGGCTGAACTGCGCGCCGATATCAGGCAGCGCAGGCAGGATCGAGTCGATGGAAAAGGCGATCGTCGCAAACATCATTGCGACAAGCGCGACAAACTCTCCGCGTGACATACGATGCGCCATTGGGCCCTCCTGACCTATTCGCGCTATCACGCACGGTCAGGGGGCGCCAGCCATGTCGATGCACAGGGGGCTGTGCTAATTTGCAGAGGAAGCCTCAAGTTGAGACATGATGTCAGCGATTACACGTTCCCACATCTCGGGCGGTTGCGCACCGGGAACCGCATGCTGGTTGGCCACGATAAAGGTGGGGACCGAGTTCACTCCCATCTGACGTGAGTGGCTGTCGCGGTTGCTGATATCTTCCCGGTCCGCGTCTGACTTCAGCAGTTTCAGAACGACAGCGGCGTCCATGCCGATTGTATCTGCGATATCGGCCAGAACTTCGTGGTCGCCAATGTCACGGGTCTGCACGAAATAGGCATCAAACAGGGCGTCCACGGCCTGGGTTTGTTTGCCTTCGATTCCGGCCCAGTGAATTAGGCGATGTGCGTCCAGCGTGTTGGGGGTTCGCTTCATCCCTTCAAAGTCGATTTTCAGACCCGCGTTTTCGGCGTGTTCCACCACCGGCGCATAAGCGCGCACCGCGCCCTCTTTGCCACCGAACTTGCGTTCGAGGTATTCGCGGCGGTCCATACCGGCATCGGGCATGTCGGGGTTCAGTTGGAACGGGTGCCATTCGATAACGAACGGATGATCAGGGATCGCAGCCAATGCCTTGTCCAGGTGGGTCTTGCCGATGTAACACCACGGGCAGATCGGATCGGACATGATATCAAGCTTGACGGTCTGGGTCATGGTTGGCTCGCCTTGAAATAGGCCGGAAGCGCCCGGCGCAGGAGTTTTCCGTTGCCGCCAGTCGGAAGCTCGGGCAGGTGGATGAAGGCGCGAGGTTGTTTGTACCGCGCCAGGTTGGCCTCCACATAGGTGCGCAGGACCGTCTCGTCCAGCTTTTCCGGCCCGGTGTAGAAGGCTGCTATCAGGAACGTGTCCTGTTTGACCTCGACTGCGGCAGCGCCGACCTGTGTGATGCCGGGATACTGGGACAACACGGCCTCAACCTCGACAGGTGACACGCGATAGCCGCCCGCGTTCATCATGTCGTCATCGCGCCCGAGATAGGTGATCTGACCGTCTATGGCCATGGCACCCTGATCGCCGGTCAGAAACCAGTCACCCTGCATCCGGGCCTGTGCCTCTTCCGGGGCATTCAGATAGGTCAGCATCAAACCCGGATCATCGCGGTGAATGGCGATGGTGCCTTCCTGACCCTGCGGGACTGGACCATCCGGGCCCAGGATCGCCACGCGGCGACCGGGTTGCGGTTGTCCCAGCGCCTCACCCCGTGCCGGATGGTCGGGGCTGGACGAGATGAAGGTCGAGCATTCAGACATTCCGTAGGCTTCGAACAGCTCAGTCCCTGTGGCGCGCAGCCAATGCTGGTGCAAAGTTGGCGACAGCTTTTCGCCTGCGCATAAGCCGTGGCGCAATTCGGGCAAATGCAAAGTACCAGTCGATGCGACAATCTTGCGGAATACGCCCGGCGCGGCTGCAAAGATCGAGACCCTGTGGTCGCGTATCACATTTGGCAGCGAGGTAAGCTCGGTGCCGGGGTCGGGGATCAACGCGGTCGCTCCGATGGTCCAGGGGTCCATTAGCCCCGTGCCCAAGGTGTAGGTCCAGTTAAATGCACCCGCATGACAAAGTCGGTCATCCTCGCGCAGCCCATACCAGCCGTCGACCATCATTTGTCGCGCCCAGATCGCACGATGTGCATGCGCCACGGCACGCGGTTTGCCGGAAGTACCAGACGTATAGACCACATAGGCCATACGATCGGGGTCACCCATCTGGAACGCGGCGGGCGATAGGTTCCGCATCACGGCAAGGTCTGGCAGGGTGATCTGCATCGGGTGATCCGTGCATGCGACCGAGGGGTCTCGGAGCACAGCGGTGGGGTTCAGATCTTGAATGATCTTCGCCGTCTCGGGCGCAGTCAGCTGCGACGAAGTTGGAACGGGTACAATCCCAACTGCGATCGCTCCAAGATAGGCGATTGGGAAATCAACAGTATTCCCAAGGCGCATCAACGCGATATCGCCGGGATGCAAACCGGTTTGAAGCAACCCGGCCCCTGTTCCCAGAATAGCCTGTTTGAGCGCGGCATAGGTCCAGTCCTGAGGATCATCTCCGCCGATGACGGACAAGGCCGTCTTTTCCGCCAGACGATCTGCATGACGCAACACATGGGCCGCCAGATTGAAGGGCGCGGGACAGGGCGGGGGAGGGCCTTGATCAAACACAGACAGCATGGGCCTTGGCTAACGTGACGACTGCCGCGTTGCAAGCGGGACAGCCTGCCCCTATAGAATGACGCATGAGCAAAGAAGACCAGACATCGCTGATCCGCATCGCGCGCGAAACCGGAGAACACACGGAACTAGAGCCGCTGGACCTGGGTGCCCGTGTGCGCGAATTACGCAAGGCGCGCAGCTGGACGCTGGAACAGGCGGCCACGCAGGCGGGGCTGGCGCGATCGACGCTTAGCAAGATCGAGAACGGGCAAATGTCCCCTACCTATGACGCTCTGAAAAAACTGGCTGTAGGGTTGGAGATTTCGGTGCCTCAGCTGTTCACGCCTCCGCAGCGCGAACAGGTGATCGGGCGGATGTCAGTCACGCGGATGGGCGAGGGCGCGGCACACCCGACCACGACCTATGAGCATGAGTTGCTGGCCGAAACGCTGACAAAGAAGCAGATGCTCCCTTACCGCGCCCGCGTTCGTGCCCGGTCAATGGATGAATTCGACGGCTGGGTGCGTCATGACGGTGAAGAATTTCTGTATGTGCTGACTGGGGTAGTGCGGCTGTATACGGAATTCTATGAACCGGTCGAAATGCGCCGTGGCGACAGCGCTTATTACGACGGCAGCATGGGGCACAACGTCGTATCTGTCAGTGATGAGGACGCGATGATCCTTTGGGTGACGTCACTTGCCTAGCCCGCGGCTGAACTCGCGGTTCAGTCCTTCGGTGAACAGGAAGTCTTCCAGCTCTTCCCGAGCTTCATTTACGGTCAGGTGGTGGCGCTTGGCCAGATAGGCTTCAAATCCCTTGCGATCTTTGCTGAGTTGCGTCTTGTCCTGTTCGCGCAGGTTCGGAAAACGCCGTTTTGCCCGCGCGTACATCGCATCCCAGTCTTGCGTCAGGTCAGTCCAGTTCAACATCTGTTCGCATCCCGTTTTTCAGGTTCCATCGCTGCCCGGCCTTCCAATAGGTTACGAAGGGGGGGCTGCGCGGGTCGCATGACAAAATGTCGCACCCTGAGGGTGCTTTGGGCGCAATACAAAAAAGCCCGTTGCAGGCAAACCGCAACGGGCCGACGGACCGGTGTTTGGAGTGAGTGGAGGCTGGTCCGTGATTGTTGTGCGCCGCGCGGCAGGTGGAACGTTATGGTATTAAAAACAAATGAATATTATGGCCGCGCGAAGCGTATCTCTGTCAAAAGGCTACAACGCAAAGATGTATTTCGTAAAGGTATTTCTGCGATTGTCGTAAATATGATGAAAACCAAAGGCATACGCAGCTTTTGGTGGCTGGCAGTCTGCAACACACACCATGTAGGGAATGTTGCAGTTTGTGCTGATTTCCGCCGAGGGCCTTTTCTGACCTTCAGGTGCCAGAGTTGAAAGCCGCTAGGGCTCGTACCACCAAACCTGGGGCATGTACTCCGGCCCGTCGCCGTAGATTGGCAGGACCTCTGGCTGCTTCAACTCTTTGGCATGCGCAATACGCCCGACATCGAAGTTCCAAATTGGAATGACATAACGGCCAGCGGTCAGAACCCGATCCAACGCCCGTGTGGCGGCCACGAAGTCCTCGCGACTTTCTGATGCCAGCATAGCGTCGATCAACCCGTCGACAGCAGGTGACGCCACCCCCATCAGGTTGCGTGTTCCTTGCGAGTCGGCATTGTCGCTACCCCAGTACAAGCGTTGTTCATTGCCGGGCGACAACGACAGCGCTCGGCGGAAGAAGGTCATGTCGAAATCCAGATCGCCAGTCCGTCCAGTGAACTGAGCGCTGTCGACTTGTTCGATGTTGACCTGAATCCCAAGGCGTTCCAGTGCGCGGGAATAGATTTCGATTGCGGTCTCACCCTCGCTGTCGCCTTGTTGCAAGAGGACGTTAAGTGTGAATGGCTTACCTTCCGCGTTGCGCAGCATTCCATTTTGAATGGTCCACCCAGCTTCGGCAAGCAATTGGGATGCTTTGCGGATATTGGCCCTGTTGCGCGCGGATCCGTCGCCTTCGGGAAGAGAATACCCTTCAAGGGTGCCTGGCAGCAAATCCTCCTCGAATTGCAGCAAAAGCTCCTCAACCCGCCCCGTCGCCGCGCCGGGTTGCATGGCCAATTCCGAGCCTGAGAAATATGAAGTGATCCTTGGTTGGGCGCCGCCAGTGATTGTGTCGTTGATGAACTCGAAGTTGAACGCCAGCATCAATGCCTCGCGTACACGCCAATCGTCAAACGGCGCCTTGCGTGTATTTATCACAAACCCTGTCATTCCTGAGGGCTTGCCGTGGGGTATCTCGGTCTTGATGACATCTCCACGCTGAATTGCTGGGAATGTATATTGCGTGTCCCAATTGTCCGCGTTGAACTCGCGAACGGCCGTCAGTTCTCCGGCCTTGAAGGCTTCGAACAGGACGGTCCCGTCGCCATAGAACTCAATCCGTATTTCATCCAAGTTCATCGTGCCGCGGCGGAAGGGAATATCTGCCCCCCAGTAATCTGGATTGCGACGCAGGTTCACGTAGCGGCCAGCCTCATAGCTGTCGACCAAATACGGTCCGGTACCTAGGGGAATGTCTTGCAACGGGGCATTCGCGAAATCCTTTCCCTCCCACTGCGCTTTTTGAAGGATAGGTCTCAGACCGGCGATCAGGGCCAATTCGCGATCGGGTTCATTGAAGGTGATCCTGACAGAGCGGGGGCCGATCTGTTCGATACTGTCTATTTTGCCCCACAAGCCGCGATAGCGCAGGTGACCTGCAGTTCCCAATATCTCATACGACCAGATAACATCGTCTATCGTGACCGATGTTCCATCCGAGAAGCGAGCGTCTTCGCGCAGCGTAAATTCGACCCAAGAGCGGTCCGGCGCAGTGTCGACTGATTCGGCTAACAACCCGTAAAGAGTGAAAGGTTCGTCCCAAGAACGTCCCATCAGGCTTTCGTGGGTCCAAAATCGCAATTGCCAAGGGGAGGTCCCTTTTTGCACAAACGGGTTCAAACTGTTATAGCCGCCGGTGTTCCCGAAAACGACTTTGCCGCCTTTGGGCGCGTCTGGATTTGCATAGGGCAAAGACACAAAATCCGGTGGTAGTGCCGGGTCGCCGTACATAGCTATGCCATGGGCCGATTCTGCATTGCCTGACGCAGCGGCAAAAACAATAGTGATTCCCGTGATCACAAGGCGAACGGGACGAAGAAAATCGGGGCTCATTTTGGAAACAATCCTGCTCTGGCCTTATTTTGTTGGGATTCATCGTACCGATGATTTTTCTTATTATCAAACTTTTAGCTTGGACGAAGGCGTGGAATTGCTTATAAAGGGTGCACTGCTCGATAGGTTTCTTGCCTGTATGAAACCTGCCTCAATAACTTAACGCCCGCTTCGTGCGGGCGTTTTTTTTGGGCGGTATGCATGTCTGAAACTAAGCTTCGATGTTTCCCGTTCCCTTTGCAGGTGCAGCATGGCACTGTGCGCCCAAAGTGGTTTGCAAGGGAGAGGCGGCATGAGCCTGACGGGAAAAACGGCGATTATCACGGGGTCGAATTCTGGTATCGGACTTGGCGTCGCGCGCGAGCTGGCCAAGGCCGGGGCGAATGTGGTTTTGAACTCGTTCACCGACAGGGATGAAGACCATGCCCTAGCCGAAGAGATTTCAAAAGAGACCGGTACAAAGGCGCGCTACATTCAAGCTGATATGTCCAAAGGTGATGAGTGCCGCGCCCTGATCGAGCAGTCCGGGGCCTGCGATATTCTGGTCAACAATGCCGGCATTCAGCACGTCGCACCGATTGATCAGTTCCCGGTCGACAAGTGGGACGCAATCATCGCGATCAATATGAACTCGGCCTTTCATACAACTGCTGCGGCGCTGCCGATGATGCGGCAGGCAGGGTGGGGGCGTGTGGTCAATATCGCCTCGGCTCATGGCCTGACGGCCTCGCCTTTCAAAGCGGCCTATGTGGCGGCCAAGCATGGGGTTGTGGGTATGACCAAGACGGTTGCCCTGGAGACGGCGCAGGAGCCGATCACCTGCAACGCTGTCTGTCCGGGCTATGTGCTGACGCCTCTGGTCGAGGCGCAAATCCCTGATACGATGAAGGAATACAACATGAGTCGAGAGGACGTCATCAAAAACGTCATGTTGCAGCGCCAGCCATCCAAAGAGTTTGCGACGGTCGAACAGCTTGGCGGAACGGTGCAATTCCTATGCTCGGACGCGGCGGCGCAGATCACGGGGACGACGATTTCTGTGGATGGCGGCTGGACCGCGCTCTGAGTCAGGAGTTTTTCGGTGAAACGCATCAATCTGGCTTTGCAAGGCGGTGGCGCGCACGGGGCGTTTACCTGGGGCGTGTTGGATCGGATTCTGGATGAAGAGGATATCGAGGTTGCGGCGATCACCGGAACCTCGGCCGGGGCGCTGAACGGGGCGGCGTTCAAGTCTGGCATGGTGCGTGATGGGCGCGACGGGGCGCGTGCCAACCTGAACGGACTATGGGAGCGGATGGGCGCTGTGGGCGACATGCGGTTGGCCAACTGGATGCAAGCGATTGAACCCGCTCAGGTCGCGCAGGCGATGGAATATTCGCTGCCCTTTTCCGTGGGCGATGCGTGGTCGCGGCTGGTTTCGCCCTATGCCTACGGCCCGTTCTACCGCAATCCGCTGGAGCCTGTGGTCGACCGATTCAATTTCGATCAGGTCTGTGCGGATGAAGGCCCGCGCCTGCACGTTTGCGCGACCTGCGTGCGCAGCGGCAAGATTCGTGTTTTTACGGGGGATGAGATTTCAACCGACGCGATTTTGGCCTCGGCCTGTTTGCCGACGCTGTTTCAGGCGGTTGAAATCTTTGATCCCAAATCGGACCGGACCGAAGCCTATTGGGATGGGGGATACACCGGCAATCCGGCGCTGTATCCTTTGTTCAACAAAGACCTGCCAGATGACGTAGTGATCGTGAATATCAACCCGCTGGAGCGCGACGAGGTACCGAAGACCCCACAGCAAATCCAGAACCGGGTCAATGAGATCAGCTTCAACTCATCCCTGTTCCGAGAGCTGCGCGCGATCAGTTTCGTGCAGCGCCTGCTGGCCGAGGGCAAGCTGCAGGCGGGTGAGATGAGCCGCGTGTTGGTGCATATGATTGCCGATGACGATTTGATGAACGATCTGTCGGTGGCGACCAAGACGGTGCCGAACCCGGTGATCCTGCACAAATTGAAAGAGGCCGGGCGCAGGGCAGCTGATCGTTTTCTGGTCGATCACAAGGGTGATCTGGGTCAGAAAAGTACTGTAAACCTGCCCGAAATGTTTAGCTGATCACTCTGGCGGCTGGGTCGGGTCTTTATCATTCGGATAAACCAGCCCGGCCGAGATCACCAGTTTGGCGGCGTCCTCGATTGACATGTCCAACAGGATCACATCCTCTTCGGGGAAGAACAGCAAAAAGCCCGAGGTCGGGTTAGGCGTGGTTGGGACAAAAATGCTCAGCAAGTTGCCGCCGGTCTCGGCGCGGTCGTTGACCTCGCCCCGGGCCGTGGTCGAGACGAAGCCAATCGCCCAGATGCCCCGGCGGGGATATTGGATCAGGCAGGCTTTCTCGAAAGAGCGTTCAGTCTGGGCAAAGACCGTCTCTGAAATCTGCTTGATCCCTGAATAGACCGAGCGCACCACAGGCATCCGGTTCACAAGACTTTCGGCGAAATGGATCAGCGAGCGGCCCAGAATGCCTTTGGCGATCCAGCCGACCAGCACCGTGAAGATCAGGAAGATCACCACGCCCACGCCGCGCAGGTTGACCCCCACATATTCGGATGGCTGGAATTTCTGTGGGATCAGCGGCAGGACCGCGCTGTCGATCCAGCCCACGACGGACCAGATCAGCCAGATGGTCAGCCAAACCGGCGCAATGACAACGATGCCCGTCAAGAATGACGCGCGCAGCCGGGAAAACAGGCCCGGTCGGCGGTGAGGTTCTTCGTCAAAGGGCGTGTTCATTGCGGTCCTGAGTGATTTGCCGATTTAGTTAAGCAGTCCGGGGCCTTGGTACAATAGCTTTGCTCACTCGGACAGGGCGCGTGCGATTCCGGCGGCCAATTTTGCGTTATTTCTAACCAATGCGATGTTTGCGGTCAGCGAACGCCCCTCGGTTTGTTCATAGATGCGTTGCAACAAGTAAGGGGTGACGCCTTTGCCTGTGATCCGATGCGTGTCGGCGTCTGCTTGGGCCGAGGCGATGATTGGGGCCAATTCCTCGGCCGGGATTTGATCTGCGTCGGGAATCGGGTTGGCCACAAGTTGCCCACCGGGAAGCCCGAGGGCGCGGCGGGTGGCGTGGGCCTTGGCGATAGCTTCGGCTGTGTCCATGCGCAATGGTGCCGCATACGGGGATTTGGCGGACCAGAAGGCGGGGAATTCGTCCTGACCATGCGAGATGACCGGAACGCCCAGCGTTTCCAGTACCTCGAGCGTTTTGGCCAGATCGAGGATGGCTTTTGCACCGGCGGCCACAACAGTCACAGGGGTTTGAGCCAACTCATGCAAGTCCGCTGAAATATCGAACGAAGTTTCGGCCCCTTGATGCACGCCGCCGATCCCGCCGGTGGCAAAGACCTGAATTCCAGCGTAATGCGCTGCGATCATTGTTGCGGCGACGGTGGTGGCCCCGGTCCCGCCGGTCGAGATACAGGCCGCCATGTCCGCGCGCGAGATTTTGGCGACACCTTGCGCCTGACCAAGCGCTTTGAGCTGATCCGCTTCCAGCCCCACGTTCAGCACGCCGTCGATCACTGCAATCGTCGCCGGAACGGCCCCTGCATCGCGGATATCCTGCTCGACCTGCGCCGCAACCTCGATATTTTGAGGGTAGGGCATGCCATGAGTGATGATGGTGCTTTCCAGCGCAACGATGGGGTGGCCTGCGTCTTTGGCGGCGCGGACCTCGGCCGAGTAGTGGATGTCGATCACAGTGGGGTTTCTCCGGAAACGTAAGTGGCGGCGGCGTTCAGGGCGCGGGTCAGGGCTGCGTCGGGGGCGGCCCCGGCGGCCTCGGACGCGATATGCGCCGCCATGAAAGTGTCGCCCGCGCCGGTCACGCGCGTGACCAGAACGGACGGGGGTGTTTGGGTCAGAATCTCATCTGCGGTGCCCACGGTGGCCGAGTTGCCGCCATCTGTGACCAGCACTCGCAAGGCGCCGCGATCCAGCAGACCTTTGGCGGCGGATTCGGAATCGGTGAACTCGCGCTGACACAGAAGCCCTGCCTCTTCGAGGTTCACGTAGAGCGTCGCGCGGGCGTGTTTGAGGAAGGGCAACAGGCGCTCGGCCTTACCGGGTGAGGCAGGGGCCACGCGCAGATCGGCTTTTGCGAAGGCCGGGCTTTGGGCGATTTCTTCCAGCAAAGTTAGCGTCAGGTTGCCATCCAATGCGATGGGGCCTTCGAACGGTGTGTTCTCGAAACCTAGTGGCCCGTGCATCAGGGGACGAAGGATTTTCGCGCCTGCAGCCTCAAGCGAATGGGCATCCGCAATGGCGGCGATCAGCCCGTTGGCACCTTCGACAGCCATATAGCGGTCGGTCGGCAAATCCTGCGAGCGGTAGACGTGATCCGTGACCATGCCCAGCCGTGCGCAAGCATTGACCAGTTCGTCGCCTTCAGGGTCGCGGCCAATTGCGGTCAGCAATGTGGGCGTCATACCGAACCGCACCAGCGTCATGGCGATATTCATGGCCACGCCGCCGGGCAGGCGGGTGATCCGTCCCGGCACGTCTGACCCCTGCCGCATGGCGCTGGCAGACCGCCCGATCACGTCCCAAAGGACCGAGCCGATACACAGTATTTCGCTAGTCTGAGTCATGCCCGTGTCATGCCGCAGCGTCACGGCAGGTGCAAGGGTTAACGCTCACATCGCGTCGGTTAGGGCTTTCAGCGCGGCAACCGGATCGTCCTGCGACCAGATCTCGTCGCCAATGCCGAAGAAATCGGTGTGCAGCGACAGCGCGCGGATCAGGTCGGGGGTCAGGCCGCCTTCGGCCACAACCGGCACTTCGATCATCTCGGACCACCACTGGAACAGGTCTTTTTCTGCGATTGTGCCATCGCCCAAGGCAGACGCGCCAACCGGGCCAAAGGCCACATAGTCCGCGCCGTTCTCGCCCGCGGTCATACCATCATGGCTGGAGGCTGCGCAAAAGCTGCCGACGATGGCATCCGCGCCCAGTTCTTTGCGTGCTGCCCGGACCGAGCGCGCACCGTCATCCAGATGCACCCCGTCCAGCCCCAGCCGCTGCGCCAGCAGGACATGGTTCGAGATCACGATCGCCACATCCCGCGCATGAGCAACCTCGCGGCAGGCATCGGTAGCGCGGGCGATTGTGTCTTCGTCGCTGCCCGCCAAGGCGAGGCGGATGCAGGCGATCTCGTTGCTGTCCAGCACGCGGCCCAGCTGCTCGGGGAAGGTACTTAGGGTGATCGTGGGCGGGGTGATCAGGTAAATCTGCGGCTGCTCGGGGGTGTCCATTGGCGCGTCCTTCGCTTTCAGTCTTTGGCGCGGTTTAGCGGATTGGGCCGGGGAAGCAAACTTTTTAGCCGGATATTGGTGCAATTGGCCGCCCGGACGGCTTGCCCTGCGCCAATGTGCCGATTACAGCAGGCGGAACTTTCGGAGACAGCCATGCCCAGCAACAAATCCCAGCCTTCCTTTGTGCTCGTGCGCCCTCAGATGGGCGAAAACATCGGTGCTGCCGCGCGGGCGATGTGGAATTTCGGGCTGGACCGGATGCGGATTGTTGCGCCACGTGACGGTTGGCCGAACCCCAAGGCCGTAGCCATGTCCAGCGGGGCGGGGCGGTTGCTGGATGAGGCGCAGCTGTTTGATGATCTGGCCGGGTCGTTGGCTGACAGCACCTTTGTCTTCGCCACTACGGCACGTCAGCGCGGGTTGACCAAGCCGGTCTACAGCCCCGAACGCGCCATGCAAATCGCCGCCGAAAAGGTTGCGGCGGGCGAAAAGGTTGCCGTGCTGTTTGGCCCCGAACGCGCGGGGCTTGAGAATGAGGATATCGCCAAGGCCAACGCCATCATCTCGGTCCCGGTGAACCCCGAATATGCCTCGCTCAACCTCGGGCAATGCGTGTTGCTGACCGCCTATGAGTGGATGCGCCAAAGCGCGGATGTGGTGCATGAGGCCACCGATCTGGGCAAGGGCGACTGGGCCACCGGGATCGAGGTCGAAAAGCTGGTCGAACATTACGAAGACCGGCTGGAGGAGGCGGGGTTCTTCTACCCGCCCGAAAAGGCCGAAGGGATGAAGACCAACCTGCGCAACCTGTGGTCGCGTATGCGGATGACGCGGGCCGATGTGCAGATGCTGCACGGGATCATGCGGCAGATGGTCCGCTGGAAGGACAAGGGCTAAGGCTGGACCTATCTTCCGCTTCACCCTAGCGTGCGACGAAACAAGGACATGAGGACAGCATGAGCGGCAAGCGCAGCATCTTCGAAGAGGTCTCGGGCGACCAGAAACAAGAGGCGGTTCAGCCCGGTATGATTGACCGTGGCCGAGGTGGCGCGCGTAAGGCGATCCGGGCGTGGCTGATGGTGCTGTTTGCGCTGGTCGTGGTGATGATCGCTGTGGGTGGCCTGACGCGCCTGACCGACAGCGGCTTATCGATCACCGAATGGCGTCCGATCACCGGGGCCATCCCGCCGATGTCCGAGGCCGACTGGCAATCCGAGTTCGACAAGTACAAGGAAATCGACCAGTGGCGCATCCAGAACCAGTGGATGGAGCTGGACGATTTCAAATTCATCTACTGGTGGGAATGGGGTCACCGCCAATTGGGGCGCGTGATTGGTCTGGTCTGGGCCATCGGGTTCTTTGGTTTCCTCGTCGCGCGAAAAATCCCAACGGGTTGGACCGGCAAGCTGTTGATCCCCGGTGTTCTGGGCGGTGTGCAGGGGGCCGTTGGCTGGTGGATGGTCGCTTCGGGCGTGACGCAGGGCGAGGGTATGACCGCCGTTGCCAGCTATCGCCTGGCCACCCATTTGGGGCTGGCCTTTGTGATCCTTGGATTCCTGGCGTGGTACATCTTTGAGCTGGGTCGCGAGGAGCGTGACCTGATGCAAGCGCGCCGCGCGAAAGAGGCAAAGCTGTTTTCGCTCTCGACCGGTTTAATGCATTTCGCATTCCTGCAAATTCTGATTGGCGCACTGGTCGCCGGGATCGACGCGGGGCGCTCTTATACCGACTGGCCTCTGATCGGCGGGCAGCTTTTGCCGCCCGACGCCACGATGCTAGAGCCGATGTGGCGCAACTTCTTCGAAAGTCCCGGTCTGGTGCAGTTCATTCACCGTTGCGCGGGCTATCTGCTGCTGATCTTCGGCGTCATCGTCTGGCGGCGCGGAGGCACCAGCGCGCATCCGCAAACACGGTTTGCCTTCAACGCGGCTTTTGCAGCGCTGGCGCTGCAAGTGGTGATCGGGATTGTGACCGTGGTCTATGCCGCGCCGTGGCAGATCGCGATTGTCCATCAGTTCATGGCCGTGGTCGTCTGGACCCTGATCCTGCGCGCGCGTTTCCTGACCGCTTACCCAATCGCAACCTCGATCCGCGGAGCGTGACATGACCACCTTTGACGACCTGATGGCCTTTCAACGGGAAACCTCGGCGCTGGAGCAGATTGCCGGGCGGCTGGGCTGGGATCAGGAAACCGTGATGCCGCGCGGGGCCGCGCCGCAACGGGCAGAAGAAATGGCCGCCATCGAAGCTGTTCTGCACGCGCGCCGATCCGACCCGCGCGTGGCTGAATGGCTGGATCAGGCCGACCCGCAGGATGAGGTCGGCAAGGCGCAGCTGCGCGAAATCCGCCGATCCTATGAGCGCACGGTCAAAGTTCCCGCTGACTTGGCCAAGGCGATTGCGCGTGTCACATCCGCTGCGCAGGGCACGTGGGCGCAGGCCCGTGCGGACGAAGACGTGGCCACGTTCCTGCCCGTGCTGCATGAGGTCGTTGCCCTGAAACGTGAAGAGGGCGCGGCGCTAGCGCGAGGCGGTGATGTTTATGACGCCATGGTCGAAGATTATGAACCCTACACCACGGGCACTCAAATTGCCGAGATATTCGACCAGATGCGCCCGCGCCTGGTGGCCCTGCGCGCCGCTGTTCTGGATCGCCCCGCGCCGCAAGCCCTGACCGGCACTTTTGACGAACTGACCCAGATGCGCCTGTCGCAGAAACTGGCGACCACTTTTGGCTATGATCTGAACACGGGCCGCGTAGACAAGGCGGTGCATCCGTTCAGCTCGGGCAGTGGGTTGGATGTGCGCATCACAACCCGCACCAGCGAAACCGACCCGTTCAACTGCTTCTACTCGACTATTCATGAGGTCGGCCATGCCGCTTATGAGCAAGGCATCGACCAAGCTTATGCGCTGACCCCGCTGGGCAGTGGGGTGTCGATGGGTGTGCATGAAAGCCAAAGCCGGATTTATGAAAACCAGTTGGGCCGCTCCCGCGCCTTTACCGGCTGGCTATTCGATCAGATGACAGCGGCGTTTGGCGATTTCGGGATCAGCGACGCCGACGCATTCTATGCAACCGTCAATGGTGTCCATAACGGCTATATCCGGACCGAAGCCGATGAGGTGCAATATAACCTGCATATCATGCTGCGCTTTGATCTGGAACGCGCCTTGATGGCCGGAGACCTGCAGGTCAGCGATCTGGAAGCCGCGTGGAATGACCGTTTCAAGGCCGATTTTGGCTATGCGGTCGACAAGCCTTCGAACGGGTGTTTGCAGGATGTGCATTGGTCGGTGGGGCTGTTTGGCTATTTCCCGACCTATTCGCTGGGCAATGTCTATGCCGGGTGTCTGTATGAGGCTCTGCGCGCGTCGCTGCCCGATCTGGACGCGCAATTGGCGCAGGGCGACACGTCCGCCGCGACCGGTTGGCTGCGCGAGAACCTGCAACGCCACGGTGGGCTGTATGCCCCACGCGAAACCATCCAACGCGCCAGCGGGATCGAGCCCGAGGCCGGTCCTTTGCTGGACTATCTCGAAGCCAAATTCGGCCAGCTTTACGCGCTGTAATCCTCACGTTCTTGTGTTGAGGCATGGGAATTACCGCCTCAACCGATAAACTATCCCGGATATGTTCTGGGAGGAGCGCATGTCGTTCAGAAATAAGGTCAAATCGCACGCTGCCGTCGTCCTGACAAGCGAGGGATTGCAAAGCGCACGCCGAACGGTGCGGGAAACACGTCGACGGCTAAGCCGCACACCTCATGTTGTTCAATACTTCCACGACGTGAGCGATCCTTATTGTCACCTGAGTGTGCAACTTCTTGGCCAACTTCGCGACAAATATGACGTGCGGATCGAACCGCATCTCATGTCTCGCCCGACATCAGATATCCTGCCTGCGCCAGAACAATATCGGCACAACGTTCTGCTGGATTCTGTTAGATGGGCAAAACGATTGGGTTTGAATGCGCCGGGAAATATTTCGCCGGAAGGTCCCGTATTTGATCTGGCCGAGCGGCGGCTTGCAGCCGAGCTGAACGGGGCGGATTTTGTCAAAGCGGCTTCGCAGATTAGCCAAATGCTTTGGTCAGCCAAGGACATACCCGATGGGCCGCAGGCCGATCCGATACACGCGCGTGCAGATGGCGATCGGGCGTTGCAGGCCGCGGGGCATTACCTGGGTGGTACGGTTTCCTATGGTGGTGAATGCTATTGGGGGCCAGACCGGCTCTCCTATTTGGAAACTCGGCTTGAGACGCTTGGGCTGGGGCAAGCAAACCCGTTTATCGTGCCCGAGATCAGCGAACCCACGCTCGATGCTGCGGGACAGGAACTGGAGTTCTTCTTTTCTTTCCGCAGCCCTTATTCCTACCTCGCATTTGATCGCGTCCGGGATTTGACGGCCCGATCGAATGCGAAACTGATCCTTCGACCCGTGTTGCCGATGCTGATGCGGGGGCTTCCGGTTCCGAGTGCCAAATCCTCATACATTCTCAAGGATTGCGCCCGCGAGGCGCGGCGGCTGGGCATCCCGTTTGGCCGCATCAGCGACCCGTTGGGTGCGGGGGTCGAACGTGGATACGCTTTGTTGGACCATGCCGAGGCCCAAGGGCGGCTGGCCGAATATTGCTCGGCCTTCATGACGGCGGTCTGGTCCAAGGGGATGGATGCCAGCACCGATGCTGGGCTGGCCTATATTGTCACGGCTGCCGGCCTGAATTGGAACGCGGCGAGGGGGGAGATTGAATCCTCACACTGGCGCGACAGGGTTGAAGCCAACCAGGCCAGACTGCAGCAAATAGGTCTTTGGGGGGTTCCTAGTTTTCACCTCGCGGGTCAAAGCGTATGGGGCCAGGATCGGCTTTGGGTTCTGGCAGACCTGTTGCGTGGCAAGGCTTAGTTTCACGGCCGAACGGATTGGAAAGACGCTATAAATTGCCCAGAACATGATCGCGCAGGCCGCCCCCAAGCGTTTCCAAGTTGAGGTAATTCCTCAGCACATTCAGCCACAACACCAAGTTTCTCATTCAGAAAAAAAGCCCCGCAGCAAAAGGTGCGGGGCCGGATTTGTTGTTAGCAGTTTTGCCTATTCCTCGGCTTCTTCGTCACCCTGATCGGCGATCCATGCGACGCTAACGACCTCTTCGCCTTTCCCGGTGTTGAACACCCGCACGCCGCCCGCGCTGCGCGACCGGAAAGAAATGCCGTCGACCGGAACCCTGATCGACTGCCCCTTGGAGGTGGCCAGCATGATCTGATCGTCGATCTCGACCGGGAACGAGGCCACAAGCTCTCCGCCGCGCATGGCTTTGTCCATCGCCGCAACGCCCATGCCGCCACGCCCGCGCACGGGGTAATCGTGGCTGGAACTCAGCTTGCCTGCACCGCCCTTGGTGATCGTCAGGATCAAGTTTTCGGCTGCCGACATCTCGGCGTAGCGTTCCTGCGGCAGAACACTATCTGCGTTGCCTTCTTCGTCATCGCCCTCGGCCTCATCGGTGACACCGGCCATCAGGCGGCGCATCTTGAGGTAAGCCGCGCGCTCGTCCGAGCTCGCGTCGAAGTGACGGATGATCGACATCGAAACAACCTCATCCTCGCCGTTCAGGCGCACGCCCCGCACACCAACCGAGGATCGGCTGTTGAACACCCGCACATCCGTGGACGGGAAGCGGATCGCGCGGCCGGATTTGGTAACCAGCATCACGTCGTCATCTTCGGAACAGATGCGCGCGTTGATCAGCTTGGTGTCGGCGTGCTCGTCCTCGAACTTCATGGCGATTTTGCCATTGCGCTTGACGTTGGTGAAATCCGACAGGCGGTTGCGCCGCACGGTGCCCGCGCTGGTGGCGAACATGATCTGCAGGTTTTCCCATTCCTCATCCGGCACATCCACTGGCATGATGGCTGCGATGGAGACACCGGTCGGGATCGGCAGGATATTGACGATCGCCTTGCCTTTGCCGGTGCGCCCGGATTGCGGCAGGCGCCAGGTTTTGAGCTTGTAGACCATGCCGTCCGTGGTGAAGAACAGCAGCTGCGTATGGGTGTTGGCCACGAAGAGGGTGGTGACTACGTCCTCTTCCTTGGTCTGCATTCCCGACAAGCCCTTGCCGCCACGCTTTTGCGCCCGGAAATCGGCAAGCGGCGTGCGCTTGATATAACCGCCCGAGGTGACGGTTACGACCATGTCTTCCCGCTCGATCAGGTCCTCGTCTTCCATGTCGCCCGACCAATCGACAATCTCGGTGCGACGGGGGACGGCAAACTGCTCACGGACTTCGCGCAGCTCATCGCCGATGATCGACATGATCCGTTCGCGTGAGGACAGGATATCGAGGTATTCCTTGATCTTGGCCGCCAGTTGCTCCAGCTCGTCCGTGACTTCTTTGACGCCCAGTTGGGTCAGTCGCTGCAGGCGCAGTTCCAGAATGGCGCGGGCCTGAACCTCGGTCAGGTTATAGGTGCCGTCGTCGTTCATCTTGGACAGAGGATCGTCGATCAGACGCAGGTAGCCCTCGATCTCGGCCGCAGGCCAGCGGCGCGTCATCAGTTTCTCGCGCGCCTCAGCCGCGTCAGCCGACGAACGGATGGTGGCAACCACTTCGTCTACGTTCGAAACGGCCACAGCCAGGCCACACAGGATATGGCTGCGTTCCCGCGCTTTGCGCAGGTCATAGGCGGTGCGGCGGGCGACGACATCCTCACGGAAGTCGATGAACGAGGTCAGGAACCGGCGCAGAGTCAGCTGCTCGGGCCGACCACCGTTCAGCGCCAACATGTTGCAGCCAAAGGACGTCTGCATCGGCGAGAAACGATAAAGCTGGTTCAGCACCACCTCAGGCGTCGCATCGCGTTTCAACTCGACCACGACACGTACGCCGTTGCGGTCGGATTCGTCCTGCACATGAGCGACGCCTTCGATGCGTTTTTCACGCACCGCCTCGGCGATCTTTTCAATCATCGAGGCCTTGTTCACCTGATAGGGAATCTCGTCCACGACGATGGCGTAGCGGTCCTTGCGCAACTCTTCCACGCGGGTCTTGGCGCGGATGATGACGCTGCCGCGTCCTTCCAGATAAGCTTTGCGCGCACCGGACCGACCCAGCATGACGCCGCCGGTCGGGAAATCAGGGCCGGGGACGTATTCGATCAGTTGCTCCGACGTCAGGTCCGGATCGTCGATCAGCGCCAGCGTGGCGTCGACCACCTCACCTAGATTGTGCGGAGGGATATTCGTCGCCATACCCACGGCGATACCGCCGGCACCATTGACCAGCATGTTCGGGAACCGGGCGGGCAGGACGGTCGGCTCTTTATCCTTACCGTCGTAGTTGTCCTGAAAATCGACCGTCTCTTTTTCGATATCGGCCAGCAGAGAGGCGGCGGGCTTGTCCATCCGCACTTCGGTATATCGCATGGCCGCCGGGTTATCGCCGTCCATCGAGCCAAAGTTGCCCTGACCGTCAAGCAGTGGCAGCGACATCGAGAAATCCTGCGCCATCCGCACCAGCGCGTCATAAATCGCGCTGTCACCGTGCGGGTGGTATTTACCCATCACATCGCCGACCGGACGGGCCGATTTGCGATAGGCCTTGTCATGCGTGTTGCCGGTTTCGTGCATCGCATACAGAATCCGCCGGTGCACCGGTTTCAGCCCGTCGCGCAGATCAGGGATCGCGCGGCTGACGATGACCGACATGGCATAATCCAGATAGGACGTGCGCATCTCGGATTCGATAGACACCGTCGGACCGTCATAAACGGGGCGCTCGGGCGGGGTTTCATCCATGTTTTCTGGGGTTTCTGGCGTATCGCTCACGTAAACTGCCCGATCTTTAGCTTGGGTCTATATCTTGTGGATGCACTCTATCAGACCCGGCACATAAGGTGCAAGCAAGCTGATCATTTCCGCCGAAAAAGCCAGGGTAACAGTTGGGTAACATATTGTTATCCAAGTATTAGGTGGTTTCCGTGCTACCCTAAAGAGACCTTGCAATAAACTTGGAGGTCTGAATGACGCAAAGCGAAACCGAATTGATGCTGAAAGGGTACGGGCTGACAACGGCGGAATTCTTCTATCACATGCCCGACTATATCCACGTCCTGAACACGTTCATCTGGCAGGATTACGATCTTGCCCCGGACCATCCGAAACTGTTCGATTTCATCGAATTCTGGCAGCGTGAGATCGACGGCCCGCTGCATTCCGTGCGCTATACGCATCGCAAGATGATCGCGCCGGGCGAATGGCGCAACATAGTGGGTGAGTTTCGAGTAAACTAGCGGATCAGCCGACCCGCCATGCATAGACTGAGCAGCCGGTTGAACCGCTGCCTGTAAAGCTGTTGCCATCTTCGGACAGGCGTCCACGCCAAGTCACCGTTATGCCCGGGAAGTAATCTGTCCCGCTGAGTTGCTGATCGTTCAGAAAGACCACAGTGTTGGCGTTCTGTCCCAAAGAATCAGTGAGGCTTCCGGTAAACTTATTCCCGCCCGCGTTGGCATAATTGATTGATCCCGTAACCTTGATGACCAAGGCGCAGGTCGCTTTGTATTTCCAGCTTCCGGTCAGGGTCACAGCCGGTGCTGTCGGTGTTCGGGCAAAGGCCACGGCTTTGCAGACCGTTCCGCTTTTTGCGTCAAGCTCCTCGAGCGCGTGTTTCGTGCCCAGATCATCAGCGCCCAGCTCCGAGCCACTGGCGGACAGATAGTTGGCAAAAGCGCGTCGGGTTCTAGGGCCTGCGATTCCGTCCGCTCCACCGGCGCTACATCCAAGCCTGTTCAATGCAGCTTGTGTTTCGCGCATGACCTTAATGTCATCGGAAACAACTGGCAGCTCAGTGTCGAAGGGAGCAGTGTCATCGGTCTGCGTTAAGGTATCTGAGCTGACCAAAACCTCTCGGAGTTGCAGTGCAACTTGATAGGAATAATCATCAGATTGATCCGAGTAGTTTTCAAGAAACGTGTCGAAAGCGGCAATCGTGCCCACGGACCGCGCAATGCTCAGATCGGCGCGAATATCCGTTGCGGGCGCCGCTGCGACTTCCGTGGTTTCCAGAGCGGCGGGCGTGAAATAGAAGTCACCCAGCAATTCGTCATAATAAGCAGGCACCTGATTGTGCTGAACAGTCCGCGACAGATCACGCACTTCGGTACGCAGGTCGGCAACCATACTTCGCAATTCCAGCCCGGGTTCTGACAGACGCGGCAGCAGGGCGCGGGTGAACACCGAGTTTTGCGCCGCGTCCTCATCGCTCAGCCGGTCCAGGGCCATCTGGCCAGCGCCAGCCGAGAAAATCACAAACATCCCTTGCGGAGTGTTGATCCGACCAAGACCACGTGTTCCGCCGATGCTGCGCCCATTCGTCGTTTCAAAAGGGTTGTCGCGGCATGCATCGATGATCGCGATAGAGGTCCGCGCACCAGTGGCACGCACACGATCCAACAGGCTCGACAGGGCTATGGACTCGGCTTTTACAAAGCCGGTCTCGCCGGACGTGGGGGTTACAATGTCGGTCGGCAGCAGATAATTCTCTCCGTCGATTTCAACGCCATGTCCTGCGAAGAAAACAAATGCGGTATCGCCCGCATCCAGTCGAGATGTGAATTCTGAAATGCGCTGATTCATGCCGCGACGATCAAGGTTGAGGCCGGTGATTGTCTGGAAGCCCAAACCTTGCAGTTTTTCCGACACTGCCTCGGCATCGGCCACGGCCTTTTGCAAATCGACCACCGTATCGTAGCTGTCATTTCCGATGACGAGGGCCAGACGCTCTTGCGCGAACAAGGGCATGCCAATGACCGCAAACCAAACGATCCAAAACCATTTCATCCGGGCTACCTTTCATAAGTCGACCTGCGGAAAACATAGCGTGTAGCAGTGAAAAGGTCAGTGACTTCGATTACATTGCCTTGTCGGGCATGGATCGTAGATTTTGAAGCGTGTTTGCTTATGATCTGTTCTAAAGAGTGACCGTTCGAGGAGGAGCAGATGAACAGGTTAAGTTTCGTGATCGCAGTCGCGACCATGTTGGGCAGTCCGGTTTTGGCGGACGGCATAATGGGAAACCTAAAAAAAGGCGCGGAAAAGGTCGGGCAAACTGTCGGCAAAGGTGTCGATGCTGTCGGTGATACCGTAGATTCGACCACTGAACTTTTGTCAAACGAGGCCACACCGGAAGAAACGCGTGCCAAGTTAGACGCTATGGCCAGCCAGATCTTGAACCAGCTCATGGTCGAAAACCCACAGGCTCAGGCGCTATATGACGTTAGCGCAGGGTATGCTGTGTTTGATTCCCGTAAAATCACTGTATTCCCGGTTGCCGCAGGTTACGGGCGTGGGGTGGCCGTTTCGAAAGAAACGGGCGAGCACACCTACATGAACATGGGCACGGGCGGTGTAGGAGCTGCGCTTGGCATTGGCGGATTTGAAACGAAATATGTGATCCTGTTCGAAACTCAGGCAGATTTGGACAAGTTTATCGACCAAGGATACGATGCAACTGCAGAAGCCGAAGCCATGCACGGCTACGAAAAAGAGGGCGACACCCTGCGTTTTACCGATGGGCGGTCATTCTTTGTGCTCAGTAAAAAAGGCTGGCGCGTGTCCGCAGGGGCTTCGGGAACAAAATACTGGAAGTCTCCTGAACTGAACTAGCCTGAACAGCTCGCACCACCCAACACGCAAAACTTGGCGCAATGAGGATGGTTCAGATGCACGTCCGCTTCGGCTTCGGCCAGAGTGGACCCCATTTCGAACTCGGGCTCATACGCCAACAAGGTGCAGGCCAGAACCGAGGGCTTTTCCGCGCCTTTGCGTTTCACGACCATCCGCGCATTCGAACACATGACGGCTTCGGGGGATTTGTCCAGAATGCCCCAACAAGCTGTTGTGATCTCGGGTACTTCGACGGTTTCATCCATTTCGGGGAACAGAACGGTTTGAGCCGGGTTCTGCGCGTCAATGTCAAAACCGTGTTGCTGGAAGAATGACGCATATCCGGTCCGGCTGTCAGCATCACTGTCGCCCCACACGGTACGACCGGCAACTGCCATCTGAAACCCGTTGTCGCGCAACCACTCCATTCCGGTTACAGCCTTGGCAAAGCTGCCTTTGCCGCGCTCCTCATCATGCAGGGCAGGGTTGTAGTGGTCGACGGAAATCCGAAGGGTCAGCTTATCCCCATAATCCTGCTGCAACGCCAGCAGTCCGTCGCGCATCTTCCGGCGCATCATTGGCACCATCGCATTGGTCAGAATCAAAACCTCATAACCGCGTTCAAGAGCGGCGCGGGTCATGTCGATCATCTCGGGGTTCATGAACGGCTCGCCGCCGGTAAAGCCGATCTCGCGTATGGGCCAGTTTCGTTGCTCGATCTGGTCCAGATAGTCGCGCACGTCGTCAGCAGTGATATAGACCAGCGCGTCATTGGTCGGGCTGCTGAGGATATAGCAGTTCTGGCATTCGATGTTGCACAAGGTACCAGTGTTGAACCACAACGTTTCGGGGTTCTTCAACGCCACCGTCGCACGGTTTTGCCCGTCCGCTGTTACCAACTTGTCCTGAAATTTGCCGATATTGGCGCTGCTTGGGACGTTGTCTTTCATTCCGGTATCCGGTTCTTTGAAGTCATGTCACTGAATTAGCTGTTTAATATGGGTTCGTTAAGTGCGACATCAACGACCTGACAAAGTTTTGAAGATGAGGATAATGGCCTCGATGGTTGCGCTAACATTGGACATAATCCAGAGGGCAAGGTAAGGAAAACACATGGTTTCTCGTGTTATCCCTGTTGATCCGTTCGACCTGGTCATATTTGGCGGAACCGGTGATCTTGCGCAGCGCAAGATCCTGCCGGCGCTGTTTCGCCGTTTTTGCGCCGGGCAATGGGCCGAGGGCGCGCAACTCATCGGGGCTGCGCGGACCAATTATGACAGCGTTTCGTTTCGTAAAGTCGTCCGCGAATCGCTTTTGAAATTCGCTGCAAAGCAGTGCAAAAACGGTCCTGCGTTGGAGGCATTTTTACAGCGTATCGATTATGTCGCGCTTGACGGTTCGTCAAAGGATGGGTGGGCGCAATTGGCGGACAAGCTCCAACCCGATCGGGTCCGGGCGTTCTACTTTTCAGTAGGGCCAAACTTGTTCGGACCCTTGGCCGAGAGGATCGAGGCTCATGACCTGATTTCACCATTGACGCGGATCGTGGTGGAAAAGCCTTTTGGCCATGATCTGGCCAGTGCTCAGGCGCTGAACGCGACTTTGGCCGCTTATTTCTCGGAAAAACAGATTTACCGGATCGATCACTACCTTGGAAAAGAGACGGTCCAGAACCTGATGGCCGTGCGCTTTGGAAACATGCTGTTCGAACCGCTCTGGAACAGTCAATATGTCGATCACATCCAGATAACGGTGGCCGAGTCCGTCGGGATTGACGGGCGCGAAGAGTATTACGAGCGCGCGGGTGCGATGCGTGACATGATGCAGAACCACCTGATGCAGCTGTTGTGCCTGATCGCGATGGAGCCTCCGGCGAAGTTTGACCCCGACGCCGTGCGGGACGAAAAGCTCAAGGTGATCCGCGCTCTGGACCCGGTCGAGCCGCACCATATCGTTCGCGGCCAGTTCGAGGATGAGGATACCGGGTATCGCCAAATCGTAGGCAATCCGCGCTCGACCACGGAAAGCTACGTGGCGCTGAAGGCGCATGTCAGCAATTGGCGATGGGCGGGCACTCCATTCTATTTGCGCACCGGCAAGCGGTTGGTCGCGCGGTCTTCGGTGATCAACGTAATGTTCAAAGACGCGCCGCACTCGATCTTTGGCGCTGACGCCGGCCGGCACGCGAATGTCTTGTCGATCCGGCTGCAACCAAACGAAGGCATCACCTTGAAGGTGACGATCAAAGAGCCGGGGCCGGGCGGTATGCGTTTGGTCGACGTGCCGCTGGACATGAGTTTTGCCGAGGCATTGGGGCCGGAAAATCAGGACCCACCCGACGCGTATGAGCGGTTGGTGATGGACGTCATACGCGGCAACCAGACCCTGTTCATGCGCGGCGATGAGGTCGAGGCCGCATGGGCGTGGACCGATCCGGTTATTGCAGGTTGGCAGGCGCGCGGCGATGTGCCGAAACCATATGATAGTGGCAGCACAGGTCCGGGCGACGCCGAGCTGCTGATGAAACGAGACGGTCGCCGCTGGCAAGGAATAAACCCATGAAAATTCAGGAATACCCCGACCGGGACATGCTGGCTATCGACGTTGCCAACGCGTTGGCCGGAGAGCTTGAGGCCGCCTTGCTGCACCATGACATGGTCTCGTTCGCGGTGCCCGGCGGCACCACGCCGGGGCCGATCTTTGACGGATTGTGCGCCGCTGATCTGGAGTGGGACCGCGTTCGCATCCTGCCCACCGATGAACGCTGCGTCCCCGGTGACAGCGAGCGTTCGAATGAACGACTGATCCGTCAACGCTTGCTGACAAATCGCGCTTCGGTCGCGCAATATGTTCCCCTGTATGTCGACGGTAAAGACCCGGACGCAGTTCTGCCCGAGATCGAAAGCCTTATCTCCCCGGTTCTGCCCTTGTCTGTCCTGGTTCTGGGCATGGGCGAGGACATGCACACTGCCTCGCTGTTTCCGGGGATGGAGGGGCTTGCCGCTGCCTTGGACAGTCACGCACCGCCGCTGGCTGTTGCGCGTACACAGACCCAGCCCGAAGCACGCATTTCGCTGACGGCACCCGTACTGGACGGAGCGCTGTCCAAGCATCTGGTTATTTTCGGCGCGGCCAAGCGCGACGCTTTGAACAAGGCGATGGCCTTGCCACCGGAAGAGGCACCGATTGGTGCTGTACTCAGTGGTATGACAGTTCATTGGGCGGAGTGAGACGATGAAACTGGATGATCTCAAGAGTCGGTCGGGCGACACAAAGACCATTCTGCAGCTGTTCGATCAGGACCCCGACCGGGCGCAGGCGTTTTCAGCCTCGACCGGTGATTTGTTGTTCGACTATTCCAAGACCCAAATTGACGCCGACATTCGCTCAGCTCTGATCGGTCTTTGCGACCAATCGAATCTGGCTGATCGTCGTGACGCCATGTTCTCGGGCGCTAAGATCAACGAAACCGAAGGCCGCGCAGTTTTGCATACAGCGCTGCGTAACCTCGACGGTGGCCCGGTCCAGGTCGACGGGCTGGATGTGATGCCCGACGTTCTGGACACTCTGCAACGGATGCGGGTCTTTGCGGAAGAAGTGCGTGGGGGAACCTATGCTGGGGCAGGGGGCAGTTTTACCGATGTGGTGAATATCGGCATTGGCGGGTCCGATTTGGGGCCGGTGATGGCGACGCATGCGCTGTCGCCGTATCACGACGGCCCTCGGCTACACTATGTATCCAATGTGGATGGGGCGCATATCGCAGATATTCTGCGCCAACTGGACCCGACGCGTACTCTGGTGATTGTTGCCTCGAAAACCTTCACAACGATCGAAACCATGACCAATGCCCGTACGGCACGGGCTTGGATGTCCGAGGGGGGCGGCGATCCGGCACGCCAATTCGCTGCCGTCTCAAGCGCCATGGACAAAACCCGGGCCTTTGGCATACCCGAAGAGCGCGTGTTCGGGTTTGCCGATTGGGTCGGCGGGCGATACTCGGTTTGGGGGCCGGTGGGCTTGCCGGTGATGATCGCCGTGGGATCGAACGCGTTTTATGCATTCTTGCGCGGCGCTCAGTCGATGGACGTTCATTTCCGGGCCGCCGATTGGATCGAGAATATGCCTGTTATGCTGGCCCTTGTGGGCATCTGGCATCGGCAAATTCTGGGGCACGCCAGCCGAGCGGTTTTGCCCTATGATCAACGTCTTCTGCGTCTGCCCGCCTATTTCCAACAGCTTGAGATGGAGTCGAACGGCAAATCCGTCGCGATGGATGGTTCAACCTTGGATGTACCCTCGGGGCCTGTGGTTTGGGGGGAACCCGGAACCAACGGTCAGCATGCCTTTTACCAACTGATCCACCAAGGCACCGACGTGATCCCGTGCGAGTTCATGGTCGCAGCCCAAGGGCACGAGCCTGAATTGGCCCATCATCATCGCTTGTTGCTGTCCAACTGTCTGGCGCAATCCGAGGCGTTAATGCGAGGTCGATCCTTGGAGGAGGCGCGAAACCGGATGGCCGCCAAGGGGCTGGACGGGGCCGAGCTAGAACGTCAGGCGCGCCACCGTGTCTTTCCCGGTAATCGTCCGTCGACCACGTTGATCTATCCGCAGCTTACACCCTTTGTACTGGGTCAGATCATTGCGCTTTATGAACACCGCGTCTTTGTCGAAGGTGTTCTGCTGGGTATCAACTCGTTCGATCAATGGGGTGTCGAACTGGGTAAAGAGCTTGCGACTTCGCTGGGTCCGATCGTGGACGGAGAGGAAGACACCGCTGGAAAAGACGGTTCGACTGCCGCCTTGGTCGAATACGCGTTTCGACACCGGGCTGAGTAACCCTCTGCTTGCCGCCGTGCGGGCGCATAAACTTGTTGTAAGGCAACGGATTGCTTGGCAGGGTTTTCCCAATCACTTGGTCTTTCAACTGGCCGAGCTAATATGTGGTGCCGCCGACAAGAAGCGGTATCAATAAAGGGAGGATGTCCATGCTAGGACAAATGATGACGCAGCCGCTGCTGATCTCGTCGCTCATTGTGCACGCGGATCGGTACCACGGCCAAACCGAGATCATCTCGGTCGAGACAGACGGGTCGGTGACCGAAAGCAACTGGTCACAAGTGTCCAAGAACGCGCGCAAGCTGGCGTCGGCGCTGACGGCACTGGGGCTAGAGCCTCAAGCGCGGATCGGTACACTGGCATGGAACAATCGTCGGCATCTTGAAATCTATTATGGAACCTCTGGTGCCGGGTTTGTCTGTCATACAATCAACCCCCGCCTTTTCCCTGAACAGCTGACTTACATCATCAACCACGCGCAGGACCGTGCGCTGTTCTTCGACGCGACCTTTATTCCTCTGGTCGCGGCGTTGAAGGATCATCTGACCGAGGTCGAACACTTTGTTCTGATGGGACCGCGAAACGACGATGTGATTGCCCAAGTCCCCGGTGTTCAGTTTTATGACGAGCTGATCGAGACAGGCGATGCGGGCTTCGAATGGCCGAGTTTTGACGAAAACACCGCATCCAGCCTGTGTTACACCTCTGGCACGACCGGAAACCCCAAAGGGGTGCTGTATTCCCATCGCTCGACTGTGCTGCATAGCTTTGGTTCAAACACGCGCGACGTGATCGGGTATTCGGCGATGGATGTGGTCATGCCTGTAGTGCCGATGTTCCATGTGAACGCGTGGGGCTCACCCTATGCTTGCGCCATGTCGGGGTCTCGCATGGTTCTGCCTGGGCCGGATCTGCATGGTGAAGCATTGGTCAAGCTGATCGACGCTTATGGTGTCACGCTTGCAATGGGGGTTCCGACGATCTGGCAGGGCTTGTTGGCCTATGCACAGAAATCGGGCAGCAAGTTAGACAGCCTTGAACGTACTGTGATCGGCGGCGCCGCGTGCCCACCGTCGATGATTGAGACATTCCGCGAAACCTATGGCGTGGACACGGTTCATGCTTGGGGCATGAGTGAAATGAGCCCGCTTGGAACCGCGAATTACCCCTTGGCAAAGCATGGTGACCTGCCAATCGAAGAACAACACAAGCTGCGCGAAAGCCAAGGACGCCCGTGTTATGGGGTCGAACTGAAGATCGTGGACGATGACGGGAACGAACTTCCAAATGATGGAGAAACGCAAGGTGACCTGATGGTGCGCGGCCATTGGGTTTTGGATAACTATTTCCAGATGCAGGATGATGATCTGCTGCAGGATGGTTGGTTTGCTACTGGCGATGTCGCCACGCTGGACCCAGACGGTTACATGACCATTCGGGACCGATCCAAAGACATCATCAAGTCGGGTGGCGAGTGGATCAGTTCGGTTGAGCTGGAAAACATCGCCGTGGCTCATCCCAAACTGGCTACGGCTGCCGTCATTGGCGTTCCCCACCCGAAATGGGATGAACGCCCTTTACTTGTTGCGGTCAAGGCTGAAGGCCAAGACCCGAGTGAAGATGAGCTGTTGGCGTTTTTTGACGGTAAGATTGCCAAATGGCAGGTGCCGGACAAGGTGGTCTTTGTGGATGCACTGCCGCTGAACGCGACGGGAAAGGTGCTTAAACGCAATCTGCGCGCAGATTTCGAAAACGCACTGACAGCTTAGGTCCGTAGAACTAGAGAGAATGGCTCCGGCGGTAGGGATCGAACCTACGACCAATTGATTAACAGTCAACTGCTCTACCGCTGAGCTACGCCGGAAC